>JAGVGT010000020.1 GCA_020056965.1 Deltaproteobacteria bacterium | reverse complement strand
TGGCAGCGGGAGCCGGCGCCGGTTTAGGTGCCGGGGCAGGAGCCGCCACCGGGGCCGCCGGGGCGGCAACCTTGGGGGCAGCAGCGGCCTGGGGCGGTTCCTTCTTGAGGATCGCCTCGGCGCTGGCAAACTTGACCAGGGCCTCGAACTGCTCATCGGTAAGACCCAGGGATTTTTTCAGCGCCTCCAGGCCGAACTTCAGTGACTCCAGCGCCATCAGGCGTTCCTTCTCATTCATCTCGTGTTCTCCTGCGTCGTCAATTTCAATTCCTGCGTGAACGGCTGCCGGTGCAGCAACCGCGGTCCCGGCCTGGGCCTTCAATCTGGCGATTTCCGCATGGGCCTGGGCAACCAGCTTCTCCGCCTCGGCCCGGGCCGCCGCCAGCAACGCCTCGGTGTCGGGGGCGGCAGCCGCCGAAGCGGCCTCCCGGACTTCGATCTTTTCGGTTTTGGCGGCGGGCAAGGCGACCGCGTCATCGGCAAACTGCGGCCGCTCGGCCAAACCGGCCCGCTTGACGATCTCCGGCACGGCGCTTTCCCATTCGATGGCCATGATATGGACACCGGCCACGCCCTTGATCGCCCGCACCTGGTTGATGATGTCAACGCAGATGTTGATCCCCTCTTCTTCCTTGTCCTTGGCCCCCTGCATCCGGGCGATGACCTCATCGGTCACCTCCATGCCCGGCACCGAGCTCTTCATGTACCGGGCCATGCCCAGTGAGCGCGGCGGGGTAACCCCGGCCAGCAGGAAGACCTTTTCGTCCAGGCCGAGATCTCGGATCGCCGCCATGAACTGGGCAAACTTCTCGACGTTGTAAATGATCTGGGTCTGGACAAAGTCGGCGCCGTTGACCACCTTCTTGGCCAGTCGCTCGGCTCGGGCCTTGACATCGGGGCCGGCGAAAGGATTGGCCGCCGCCCCCAGGAACAGCCTCGGCTCGCAGCTCTTGATCGCTTCGCCGCACTGGAACTGCTTGTCGTCCCGCAACCCCCGCATCATCCCCAGAAGCTGAATGGAGTCCATGTCGAAGACGCCTTTTGAACCGGCATGGTTGCCAAACTTCTGATGGTCGCCGGTCAGGCAGAGCAGATTCTTGAGGCCCAAGGCGCTGGCCCCGAGGATATCGCTCTGCATGCCGATCCGATTGCGGTCGCGGCAGGTCATCTGGATGACCGGCTCCACCCCTTCAGAGAGGGTGATCAGACCCGCCGCGATGCTGGACATCCGGACGATGGCGGTCTGACAGTCGGTAATATTGACCGCATCGACGTTGCCCTTGAGCAGCCTGGCCTTCTGGCGGACCACTTCCGGGTCGCTGCTCTTGGGTGGCCCCAGTTCACCGGTGACCGCAAACTGGCCCGAGGTTAGAATCCGTTCTAAACGACTGCCCGATTTCATTGATCTCTGCTTCCTTATCTAAAATAATAAATAGTTGGCTGGATAATTTCGCGTAGGGGGTCAAGCCTTCGGTCCCGGACCGTGGCAACCGGCCCCGATCGAGGTGGTGCCCAGGTCGCGGCGCATGGCCATGTCGAAGAGGACCCGCTCGCGCTGCTTGTCGATGCCTAAGGCGGCGCGCTTGGCGTCAATCCGGGCGATCATGATCCTGGCGATCTCCATGGGATCCTCGGCAATATTCCAGTGGGCGCCGAGCGGCTTCATCAACCCTTCCAGCAGGTACTTATGGAAGGCCTTGGCGCCGCTGGTCGGCAGGGACTGGAAAACGACCTGGGCGCCGCTGGCCACGAAGTACTGGCCGATGGCCACCGCCTTCTCGCTCATCCACAGCGGCGCGGTGCCGACGGCCGGCAGGTCGCTGATGTCGTCACCCAGCCCGCCCTCGCGAACCATGGCGGTGGCGGCGATCAGGATCCGGCTGTTATCGACGCAGGAGCCCATATGCAGGACCGGCGGTATCCCGACCGTCTCGCAGACCTCGGCCAGACCGGGTCCGGCCAGCTTGGCGGCCTCCGGGCAGAGCAGACCGGCCCGGCCCAGGGCGGTGGCGGCGCAACCGGTGGCCAGGACTAGGACATCGTTCTTGATCAGCTCCCGGGCGATGATCTCATGGGCATCGTCACCGAGCTTGAAGTTGTCGCAGCCGACGATGGCGCCAACCCCGCGGATCCGGCCATTGATGATGTTGTCGTTCAACGGCCGGTAGCTGCCCCGGAAGCGGCCGCCCAGCATGTAGTTAATGGTCTCGTGTGAAAAGCCCACCACCACATCGACCTTGGAGTTCAACGGGATGAAGCACTGGCCGCGCTTCTTGAAGTTCTTGATGGCGTGGGTAAGGATCGCCTTGGCGCTGTTGATCGCATCGTGATCTTCAAACTGGAGATGGACGGCGCCGGGCATCTTGGCCCGGTAATTGGTGGTGATGATGTCGGTATGGAAGTTCTTGGCCACCTCGGCCACCGACTGCATGATGCACTGGACGTCCACCACCATCGCCTCGACGGCGCCGGTGGCCAGGACCATCTCCTGCTGGATGAAACCACCCGCCACCGGGATACCCCGGCGCATGAGAATCTCGTTGCCGGTACAGCAGACCCCGGCCAGATTGATGCCCTTGGCGCCCTGCTTCTTGGCAAGTTCCAGCATGTCCGGCTCCTGGGCAGCGATACAGAGGGCCTCGGCCAAGAGCGGCTCATGGCCATGGACGGTGATGTTGACCTGGTCCATCTTCAAGACCCCGAGATCAACGATGGCCCGGCGCGGCACCGGGGTGCCGAACATGATGTCGGTCAGCTCGGTGGAGAGCATCGAGGCGCCCCAGCCGTCGGAAAGGGCGGTGCGGGAGGCCTGGAGCATGATGTTCTGATAGTCCTGATCGACGCCCATATGGGTGCGGTGCATCATCTCCACCACCTCGCGATCGACGCCGCGGGGGGCGATGCCCAGCTTCTTCCAGATGGCCTGGCGTTTCTCCGGGGCCCGCTTGGTCATCGTCAGTGGCTGGTCGTCCTGCTTGCCGAATTCGGCCAGGGCCTTCTCGCCCACTTCCAGGGCAATCTCGTTGACCTCGCGGCCCTCGGTGACCACATTAAAGAGCTGGGCCAGGGAGAGGAGTTTCTCGACGTCCTTGATCTGATTGGGGCCGTTGCCCTTGGCGGTTTCAATGAAACCCTTGACCATCTCCCGGGCATGATCGGTGTGGGCGGCGGAACCGGCTGCCACGGTGCGGGCGAAGCCCCGGGCCGCCACAGTATCGGCGGTGGCGCCGCAGATGCCGATCATCTCCTCAACGCCGTCGATGATCTGGCAGGGCCCCATATTGCAATGGCGGCAGCAGGTGCCGGTGGAGCCGAAGAGGCAGGCGGACATGCCCCGTGATTTAACCCGGTCGAAGGCGGTCTTGACGTTCTTGGCGTTACCCTGGGCCAGAACCTCCTTGGTTGACGAGCAGGTGATATCGGTACAGCTTTCACAACCATTTCTTTTGACAGCCATCGGGAAACCTCTAATATTTTTTGTCTTGCGCAGGATTTGACAAATATATCGCCACCGACCACCGCCAAAAGGCGGCAGCGCGTGGAGCACCATTAAAGATCTGTGGAGTTGTCCGGGGCCAGTCGCCGGGATGGAGGCTTTCCATCCCGGCGACCCGCAACAGCCTCGCTAATTACAGCAGACCGGCGGCCTGCTTGGCGGACTGTACGGTGTTCTTCATCAGCATGGTGATGGTCATCGGACCAACGCCGCCCGGCACCGGAGTAATGAAGGACGCCTTCTCCTTGACCGATTCGAAATCGACATCACCAGCCAGGATGGCCTTGCCGGACTCGCTCATGCCGATCCGGTTGACGCCGACATCGATGATCACCACCCCGTCTTTAACCTGATCGGCCTTGATCAGGTTGGGTACGCCGACGGCGGCGATGAGGATATCGGCCCGTTTAGTGTGAAAATCGGTGTCCTTGGTGCGGGTGTGGCAGAGGGTAACGGTGGCGTTACCGGCGGGGCGTTTCTGCAGCATCAGATTGGCGATGGGCTTGCCGACGATGTTGCTGCGCCCGAGCACCACCACCTCTTTGCCGCTGGTCTCGACGCCGCTGCGCTGCAGCATTTCGAGGATGCCGTGCGGAGTGCAGGGCAGGAAGCACTTCTCCCCCAGCACCATCTTGCCGACGTTGACCGGATGGAAACCATCCACGTCCTTGTCCGGGTCAATGGCGTAGAGAACCCTGGCCTCGTTGATATGCTTGGGCAGGGGCAACTGGACGAGAATGCCGTGGATCTTCTCATCCTGGTTGTACTTGTCGATCAGGGCCAGCAGGTCGGCCTCGCTGGTCTCGGCGGAGAGATCGACCTGCTCGGAGTAGATGCCCAGTTCCTTGGCAGTCTTGCTCTTGGCGGTAACATAGGAGACCGAAGCCGGGTTCTCACCCACCAACACGGTGACCAGACCCGGCACGACATTATGTTTGGCCTTGAGGTCGGCGATCTCTCCTTTCAGTTCCTCACGGATCGCCTTGGCGATTTCGACGCCGCTGATAATTCTTGCACTCATTTTCCACTCCTCTGAACATTAGAATATGATAAAAACTGATTTTATTAATCTTGATCATGCTCAACACTCCGACAATTCACTTCCGTTTGGCGCCGGCTTGGAAAGGGTAAGACGAATAAGCCCAGAAAGCGAGAAGGTGTGGCTATTTTCGTATCTCATCAGCCGTGCGGGTAATATACAATTCCAGCTCTTCGGGAATATGCAGACCAATAACGGCGACCGGAACTGAGCAACCTACTGAATTGCGAATTTAATTTCAAGAAATAATTGGCTTTGCAAACAGGCTGCCCTTGTGGTAATGCCGCGCCGAGCGCGAGGCCCCACAGGTCAGCTGGCCGAGGGGCGGCTGTTGGCCAGCTTGATAATCATCTGATTGGCCTGGCCCAGACGACCGACCACGGTCTTGAATAAGTGTTTGCTGACCTCCGGGTGCTTCTCGATCAATTCCATGATTTTATCGCCCGGCAGGCGCTTGACCACCGACCGCCCCTTGGAAACGATGCTGGCCGAGCGCGGTTCACCGGAGATGGCCGACATCTCCCCGAAGTATTCATCGGGCTGGACGATTTCGGCGATCTTTTTACCGTCCCGGACCACCGACAAGGCGCCGGTGACCAGTTTGAAGAAGTCCTTATCTTTGTTGCCCTGCCGGATGATAAAGTCGCCATCGTCGTAGTTTTCGATATCGGGGTTAACCAGGTAGGCGGGCAGACTCTCTTCGGTAACCACCGTTTTCTTCAAGACCTCCTCGATGGAGGTCACCCCCTCCTTGACCTTGCGCAGGCCGGCCTGGCGGAGCGGGGTCATGCCCTCCTGGATCGCCACCTTGCGCAACTGCTCTTCCGGCACCTCGGCGCCAATGGCCTTGGCCACCTCGTCGGTGACCTCCATCAGCTCGAACAGCCCCACCCTGCCCTTGTAGCCGCCGCCCCGGCAATGACCGCACCCCTTGGGCCCGTAGATGACCAGCCCTTCCAGCTCTTCCTCGGCAAAACCCAGTCCGATCAACTGCTCGCGGCTATAGTCTTCGGTGACTTCCACCTTGCATTTGGGGCAGAGGCGTCGGGCCAGCCGCTGGGAGAGGACCATGGTCACCGAGGAGGCCAGCATGAAGGAGGGAATGCCGATATCGATCAAGCGGCCGATGGTGGCCGGGCAGTCGTTGGTATGCAGGGTACTCAAAACCAGATGGCCGGTCATCGCCGCCTTGATGGCGATTTCGGCCGTCTCCATGTCGCGGATCTCGCCGACCATGATGATGTCCGGGTCTTGGCGCAAAAAGGCCTTCAGGGCGGCGGCAAAGGTCATCCCCACTTCCTTGATGACGTTGACCTGATTGATCCCCTTGAAGTTGAACTCGACCGGATCCTCGGCGGTGAGGATTTTGGTCTCGTCGCTGTTCAAAGAGTTGAGGATGGAATAGAGGGTCACAGTCTTGCCGCTGCCGGTGGGGCCGGTGACCAAGAGCAACCCCTGCGGCCTGGCGATACAGCGCTTGAGCATCTCGAAGGTCTCCTCCTCGAAGCCCAGCTGGGTGAGATCGACATTCAGGGAGCCCTGATCAAGAATCCGCAGAACGATACTCTCGCCGAACAAAGTGGGCAGGGAGGAGACCCGGAAATCCACGGCCCGGCCGCGGCCGATGCGGATCTTGATCCGGCCGTCCTGGGGCACCCGCCGCTCGGTGATGTCCAGATTGGCCATGATCTTGATCCGCGAATTCAGGGCGTTCTTGATCGAGAGCGGCAGGTTCATGGAACGGAACAGCGCGCCGTCCAATCGATAGCGAACCTGCAGGGACTTTTCATAGGGCTCGATATGGATATCGCTGACCCCCTCCTTGACCGCCTTGATCAGGATGCCGTTAACCAATTTGATGATCGGGGCGTCCGAGGCCGAGTATTGGCCGGAGTCGTCGTCCTGGTCGCGGATCCCTTCAATCTCGTAGCCCTCGGCGGCCTCGGAGGCCAAGGCGCCGAAATCGTCGATCCCGACCACTTCCTCATCATGATGCACCACCGGCCCTTCACCACTGGAGTAGGCCTGGTACTCCTCATCGTCAATCTTGTAGTAGGTGCGGTAGGCCTCGATGATCTCCCGCTCCGCCGAGACGCAGACCGACAGCGGCCGTTTGAGTTCGTTCTGCAGGGCCTCCACGGCCGCGCTGTCGGTGGGTTCGGTCATGGTGATCTGCAGGGTCTTGCCCAAAACCCGCAAGGGGAAGGCCAGATACTTGCGGGCCACGCTGTAGGGCATGGCCTGGATCGCCTCCTCCTTGGGCGGCTCCCGGGAGATGTAGACCGCCGGGAAATTCATGGTCCGGCTCAGGACGTTGATGATGGTGTCGGCCTCGATGTAGCCGAGCTGGAGGAGGATGGAGCTTAAGCGCCGATTGGTCCGCTTCTGCACATTCAGGGCCTCTTCCAGCTGGCGGCCATTGATCTGGCCCTCCTTGCGCAGGAGTTCGCCGATCTTCAATTTACCGGCCCCGGACTGGTCCTTAATGGAGGCCCGCAAACTCGATTTGAAGGTGCCTTTAGTGGATTGATCTCTGGGCATGGCAATGGTTTCCTCCGGGCGGGTTGAGGCCTTAGGTGGCGAACAACAAGATTTAATCTATACAACAACCTGCCAGGAGTTGACAACCGCTGATTTTTTAAGCAAAAAGCGGCCCGGAACAAAGTCCCGGGCCGCTTTTTGTCATAATCCTAATGCGAAGATATGTAGCGCTATACCCCGAAGGGCATAAGTTTCGATTGAGCAGACAAGCAGCTCAACTCAGCTTTAGAACAGGCCTGAAACCTTACCGGTTTCCGGATCAACATCAATCCGCCGGAAGGCCGGATTCGAGCTGGTGCCGGGCATCAGGCTGATCGTGCCGGCACAGGGGCAAAGGAACTTGGCGCCGGAGTAGATCAGGATGTCCCGCACCGGCAAGCGCCAGCCCTTGGGTACCCCTTTCAAGGTCGGATCATGAGTCAGGCTCAGGTGGCTCTTGACCATCATGGTGGCATAGTCAGCATACTGGGGATCGGCCTCCAGCATCTTGGCCTTGGTCAAGGCCTCCGGCGACCAATCGACCCCGTCGCCGCCATAGACTTCCTTGGTGATTAACTCAACCCGGTCGCGCAGTTTCATCTCCAGCGGATAGAGGAACTTGAAGTCGTTCTCTTCGTTGCAGGCATCGATCACCGCATCGGCAAACTCCAGCGCCCCGTCACCGCCCTTTTCCCAATGCTTGGATTCGGCGCAACGGGCCCCGGCTGCCTCGGCAATCCTTTGCACAACCTTACACTCCTCGTCGGTGTCGGAATAGAAACGGTTGATGCAGACCACCGGGTTGATGCCGGCCTTGCGGATCACATTGATCAGGTGGACCATGTTCTCGCAACCCTTCTCAACCAGCCCGATATTCTCCTTGGTATAGGCGTCATCAAGGGGCTTGCCCGGCACGACCTTCGGTCCGCCGCCGTGCATCTTCAGAGCGCGGATGGTGGCGGTGAGCACCGAGACATGCGGCTTCAAGCCGGAGTAACGGCACTTGACGTTCCAGAATTTCTCGAAACCGATATCAGCGGCAAAGCCGGACTCGGTGACGTTGTATTCAAAGAGCTTCAGGGCCACCCGGTCGGCGATGATCGAAGACTGGCCGACGGCGATGTTGGCAAAGGGCCCGGCATGGACCAGGCAGGGGTTGTACTCGGCGGTACACATCAGGGTGGGATTGATGGTGTTACGCATGAAGGCGGCCATGGCGTTGCCCACTTCCAGGTCGCGGCAGGTCACTGGCTTGCCGCTCTTGTCGAAGGCGACGGTGATGTCGTTGATCCGTTCCTTCAGGTCGGCCAAATCCGTGGCAATGGCGAGGATGGCCATCAGCTCGGAGCCCACCGCAATACCGAACTTGGACTGCATGGTATAGCCGTCGGTGCGGCCACCAAGGCCGATGACGATATTGCGCAGGGCCTGGGCACAGAAGTCGATGACCCAGCCGAATTCCACCCGGGTGGGGTCGATGTCGAGCCGCCGCATGCCGGTCAGTCGAGCCAGCTGCTCGTCGTTATAGTTGCGCTCATGCTGCATCCGGGAGGTCATGGCGACCATCCCTAAGTTATGGGCGTTCATGATGTCGTTGATATCACCGGTGAGGCCCAGAGAAAACTCGGTCATCGGGATCAGCAGGGAATTGCCGCCGCCCGCCGCGGTGCCCTTGACGTTCATGGTCGGGCCGCCGGAGGGCTGCCGCAGGGAACCGCCGGCCATCTTACCGCGCTTGCCCAGACCTTCCATCAGGCCGCAGGAGGTGGTCGATTTGCCTTCACCCAAGGGGGTCGGGGTAATCGCGGTCACCTCGATGTACTTGCCGTCCGGCTTATCCTTGAGCCGATTGATGATCTTCAAGAAATCGAGCTTGGCCAAGCGGCCCATGGGGAGGATTTCGTCCTTCTCCAGTCCCAGTCGATCCCGCCACTCTTCCGGGGTCGGCATGTTCTTTTCGGCCTCTTCGGATATCTGCCAGTCCGCCATCTTCACCGCATCAAAAGCCATTTCATCCTCCTTCGTTAAAATGAATAAATTGAAACCCAATACATCATATTCTGACCGAACCGCTGACGCGGCCGGGTGCTTTCATTGTTTACTACGAGGGATCAGATGGGGAAGCAGGGCTTTTGCCGGGCAGGCCCGCCATACCTCAAAAAACAGAACCGTGGAAAACTACCGGATAATCAAACGGAAAGCAACAGGTAGAATCCGCAGATGGGGAAAAATGAGGTAAGACTTACTTGGTTGCCTCGAACTCCCCTGTGCGGTTCACCCTGAGGCGGCCCATTTTTACCAGGACCATGGTGCCATAAAGGTTGCGGATGGAAAACGGGTGCTCTCCCCAGCGCCGGATGAACTCCTCACGCCCCACTCTCCGGGATTCTTGAAAAACCGCCGCAACGCCGCCGACACTCCTGATCCGGGTCAGGTACGCCATTTCCTGGAGGAAGCTATCCTGGGCCAGGTCGAGAAGCCAATTCGGCAGTCTTTCCGGCAGGACGGCCCGTCGCAGAAGCGTTTCCAGAAGATACAACCGTCTGATATCGCAGAAGCCGCTCTGGTCCAGGTCGCGAATAAAAGCCTCAGTATCGTCCAACTCTTTGCCGGTCCCGGGGGCAAGCGGCTGTCTGGTCAGAAGCTCGCGCAACTCCCGTTCATGGCGAAACGCCTCGGCGGCGATGGCCGGACTGTTTTCCGCGTCCAGAAGAGAGTCAAAGTATATCGGCGCTTTGGTGAACAGCACATTGAGCGGGCCATTGCGCCCATCAACAATCTTGGGCATGGCGCCGCAGGACGAAAGGAACTCACCCTCGACGCGCAGGGTGGGGGCGTGATTGAGGTCCAGCCTGCCGGGTCGGCCGCTCTGTTTCGCCAAGTAACCGGCCAGTTCAACGGCGCGAAACACCGACTCGATCAGCAGGGCCTCATCGCGAACCGCCGTGATTGCAGGGTCGGCGGTCGCAGCAAATTTTTTATGAAACTCGGCCTGGGCGAACAGTTCCGCCAGCATGGCGGCCTGAACGCGCTGCGCCTCTGCACTCTGCCCTTCCAGATCTGCCAGGCCGTCGAGAAAGCTGATGGTTGACACCCGGTCGGCCAGGTTCTCCAGGGTGGCGCCGTAGCGCGCCACCCATCCCGGCCGGGCCGAATTGCTCTCGCTGCTGCGGGTCGCTTCCCCCTGGCCCCGCAGAGTGGCAAGATCGGCCAAGGTTGAGGCAAACCGCGCCCGCTCATCTTGCAGGGCCTTGGCAAGCAGACCACGATAGCGCTCCTCTCCCAGCCAATTGCCCAGCAGCTTTGCATAAAAAAACCCGGCCGGATCACGAGCGCCAAAGGCCAGGAAGCGTGGGAAGATGGCCTCGTCCGCGGCGACCCCGCTGCGCGAAAGAGCCGACAAGGCATTGAGCCCGTTGGCATAGTGGGGTTCGTTGCGCCCGACCGGCGCCGCCCCAGTCGCCAACACCGCCGTGAGCAGGTCGGTAAGCTTTTCGGCGATCCGCTCACGGGCACCATCATCCCCCAGCATGATCGCGCCCCGCATCAGCTCATCGAGCTGCAGCAGCTCCGGGGCAACCCGGCCATTGCCAACCCGCTCGGGGTGCCAATGCTCCAACCCCTTGAGGGAGATCGTCGCGATTCTCTGGTGGAGGTGTGTCCTGGCCTGCTCAACCCCCAATCCCGTTTCCAGCAGAGAGCGCAACTCCCGCACATCGAAGGGCTGCCGCGCCAGGGCGGCGACATACCCGGTTCCGGCGCTGGTCGGGTCAAGGGCCCCCTGGCTGACCAGAAACTGGGCCGCCCCCACCCTGGTGGCCGGATCAGGATGGTGCTCATAGAGCTGCCGGGCGACCAGGACAACCTGCTTGCGGCTCTCCGCCAGCAGCAGATAGTGATCGAAATAGCCGAGCATCTCCGCGGTCCGTTGCCGGTCCAGGGTGACCACCCCGTTTTTCCCAGGGCCAGCGGCAAACATCGGTTGCAGATAGTTGCGAAAAGCCTGCACCGCCTCGCCTTCTCCCAGCAACTCCACCATATCCTTGATAAAGCCCGGGGAAAGCCCATCTCTGCCGCCCCGGGCGACCGTCTCAGCAAAGGAGAGGCTCGCCGGGACTTCATGGCGTGAGCGGGCCTCCCCACCGGCAAAATCAACCGCCTTGTGGGCCAGCACTTCTTTCAGCAGGGTAATTCTCTGGGCCAGCAGATCTTGGGCCGCGCCCGAATGGTCCAGCAGCCCGGCCTTGACGATGGCGATCTCCCTGGCCGAGGTGGTGTTCGCCCGCCGCGCCTGCTCCTCTGCCACGGGCAGCGACAGGTCATAGGCGTCATCGAGAAGACCTGCCACCAGCGCACGAGATTCCGCGACCGGCGGGAAGATGGCGGTCACACCCGGTTCCGGCGCCGTGAAGAGAAAATTCTTGATCTCGCCCGCCAGCTCCAGCTTCCCCGGTGGTGACACCATCTGGGTGAGTTCAGCCATGCGCCGGTCGTTTGCCGCGAGGTACTCGCCATGGCCTGAAAAATGCGCCATCGGCACCAGGCTGCCGGGAGCGATCTCCAGCATGCCGCCCGCCCTCTGTTCCAGGGTGGCAAGGAGGTCACCGTAGCTGGGGAGGTAAGCCGCCGTGCGCAGAGGTCTTTTGAATCGGGAGGGCGCGGTCGTGACCCGTTTACGCAGGTAAAGGTCCAGCAGCGACTGCCGTTCGTCGGGAGCGGTCAGCAGCAGGTGCAAGAGCAGATCAGCAAAGGGATCGTCCTCGGTGAGCAGCTGCCGTTCTCCGGCCAGGGGCGGGTAACGGCTCAACATCTCATGCAGCAACCGGTCTTCCCGGCCCATCATCCGGTAGGGGCCTTGATAGGAAGTGCTCTCGCGCCAGAGAATGATCGGCGGCGGCTTATCCTTCACGGCCAGGGGGTGATCGCCCCTGGTATAGAGATCGACCTCGCCGGCCAGCGGTTCACCGTTTCTGGCCAGTGGCGAACCCAGGTGACACTCTGCATCCGCCAGGTCCGGCAGATAATCGAGAACGATTTTTTCCAGGGGATACAGCTCGCCGATCTGGTACTCATCCACCAGGAGCGTATCCAGTGCCACTGTTTTCAAGACCAGCCACCGGCCGTCGATCTTTACGGCTGGATCCATGTGCCCCATGAGCGTGCCGTCATGCTTGAGCACGCTGCCGCGCACCGTCCCCAGTTCCAGCTCGGGATGATAGCGGCTGAGATAGAGCAAAAGCTCTTCGCTGCCAGTTCGACAGTTGTAGAGGTCATACCAGATCGAGTTGAGCAGGGATTGCCCCCGCCTTTCCTCATAGATCTTGTCCTGGCGATGGGCGACCAGGAGCGCGGTGGCCCAGTTTTCCGGAGAGGCCCCGTTCACCTCTTCCCGCCTGATTGCCGCCATCTTGTCGGCCAAGATATCACGCACCTGGCCGTAACTGAAATCCGGTTTCTTACCCTGGCGCAGGAGCGCATCCTGCAGCCGAAAATAGCTCAGCCGGAGCAGGGCCTCCGCCAGGGAGATCCGGTCCAGGCGGCAGTCCCGCAGGTCTTCGGCTAGAGCGTCCCGGAAGAGGCGCTCTTCGCGCTCGAGGCCATGGCGGTCGTCGTCGGCCGGCTGCGTGCGTTTGAAGACATCACGGTCAGCGTCAATGACCAGTTCCGCCATCTCTGGCGGGATGTAAGGGGTAAATTCCGGCGGCCGCAGGGATGGCGGGCGCTTGGTGTGGGTCTTGAGCCCGCGCCCTTTTTCCCGGGCGATTGCCGGGCCGAGCTCACCCTGGGCAAAGACCGGGCGGTTCCAGGCCAGAGGGTGCTCGATTCCAGCCCGGGTGCTCCCGGAAGCCAGCGCGAATGCCACCTCCGCTCCGGAAACATTCCGCGCCTCCAGGGCAGGATTGGCCGCCTTTTCCTGCCCTGGATCCGGCCTGGCGGCATCTTCGCCTCGAGGGGTCGAGCCGGGGCTGGTAATCACCACCAGATGAAGAACAGCGCTCAGGACGATCCCTCTGAGCGAGAAGGACATCCCGGCCCGGAAGCGGTTTCTGATCTGGCCAAAATGGAGAGGCATGGCGAAAGGTATTCCCCGCAGCTCGAAGTCTCAGGCTGTTATCCCGCGATAATCATGGATAGTAAGCTAGAACATAATCGGCACAATTGGAGCAGAAGTCAAATTCGCCGTTAAACACCCACCGGACGAGGACTGGCGCCTATCCCGCCAAATTCAGGGTCTTGGCAAAGAATCGGATATTGAGGCAATCAGATGAATCGAGAGCTTGCGTGGCTGGCGACAAAAACACCTTGAATTGTTTTGTGGCTTTGATGATCACCTGTTGGACAAAGCCAGCATCACCAAAGCGGCTTGGTCGCAGATGGAGAACTAGGTCTTATCGCGTGTCATTCAGGGAGCTTGTCAAGATGAAAGACTTGACCCTACCCTATCATTTCCTCTGCCGGTTCAGCGTCGCGTCACCTCGTCCGGTTTGCAATTTTGCCATCCGGAAAAAAAGAGTTGCTTCCGATATGGAAATATTGCATCATGGAAACATGAGCGACACGACAAAGAAAAATATCGATGCCAAGACGGAAAGGCAGGCCCGGGAACTCATGTTGCGGATGACGAGGATTATCGACTCCATCATCATACCGGGCAAGCATCCGCTCCCGGATCTGGCGGTTACTCCGCGCGAGATCAAGGTGATGATTCTACTCGGCGACAAGGGCGAAACGACCATGACGGAGTTGGCAGCGGCTATCGATGCCCCCCTCAGCACCGTTACCAGGATCGCCGACAAACTTGAACGCAAAGGGCTGATTGAGCGGTCGCGATCCGATCGAGACCGGAGGATTGTCGTCGTTGCCGCCAGCGAGAAAGGGCAGATGCTGCACAACTCAATGCGGGAGCACCAACTTGCCGTGAGTCATAAGATGCTTGAACCGCTCGGTAGCGACGAGCGGGAGGTTTTTCTGGAATTGATGGCAAAGATGGCAAACGGCTTAGCAAAGTGAGTAGCTAAAAAAATTTGTCACAATACTTCCACTTTGCAATAATTGAGGTTTGCAATGAATTTCACAAATAACAGAATCTTTCTTTTCGGCCCTCTGCTACTAGCGACGGCACTCAACCTAACTGCGTGCGCCACGATCGGCCAGGACTACCGGCGACCGGACCTGCAGGAGCCGGCCAGTTGGCAGGCTCCCCAAACCGGCAAGCTCACCGACCTAACCGGCTGCTGGGCGACCTTCAATGACGCCACGCTCGACTCGTTCCTTGAAGCAACGCAGAAGGATAACCCGACCCTTGCCAAGGCTGCGGCAGCCATCGACAAGGCCCGGGCGAACCGGGCGTCCGTCGACGCCGGGTTTCTGCCGCAGGTGAACGCGTCGGGTGCCGCCGGCTGGTCAGGATCGCTGAAAAACGGCACCGGCACCAGCCGGACCGCAAACGGCGGGCTGGACTCCTCGTGGGAAATCGATCTGTTCGGGAAGAACCGCCGCTCCGCCGAATCGGCCGGTGCACTGGCACAGGCCCGCGAGGCCGACTGGCACGATGCGCGGGTCTCCCTGGCCGCCGAGGTGGCCGGCACCTATATCGACTACCGCGCCTGCCGGCAGAAAGAGAAGTACTACCTTGACCAGGCCGACTCCCAGGCGAAGACCAGCTATCTGACGCAGCTCTCCGCCACGGCGGGGTTCACGGCACCGGCCGATGCGCGCCTGGCCGGTGCCTCGGCCGCCAGCACCCGCTCCACCGCCCTGGCGCAAAAAACTGAATGTGAGGTACTCGTGAAATCCCTGGTGGCGCTCACCGGGATGGACGAACCGTCGGTGCGCCAGCAACTCGGTCAAGGGACAATGAGCCTGCCGCAGCCGGAGTCACTCACGGTCTCCTCGGTCCCAGCGGATCTCGTGCGGCAGCGGCCCGATATCGTCTCCGCCGAGCGGACCCTGGCCTCCACCAGCGCGCAGATCGGCGTTGCCGAGTCGGGCCGCTACCCAAGCATTTCGTTAAGCGGCTCCATCTCCCTTTCGGCCGGCAGCGCCTCTCCCACAACGGCTCCTTGGTCCTTCGGGCCGACCCTAAGCCTGCCGCTGTTCACCGGCGGCAGGACCGAGGCCAGCATCAAGAGCGCCAGGGCGGACTACGACTCGGCACTGGCAGACTACAAGCAGGTGGTGCGCACCGTAGTGAAGGAAGTGGAACAGTCGCTGGTGCGGCTCGACAGCATGGCCCAGCGCGAGCAGGAGGCCGGGAATAGCGCCGAAGGATACCGGGCCTACCTGGTGGCCACCGAACAGAACTGGCGGGTTGGCGGCGCCAGCATGCTCGATCTGGAAACAGCGCGTCGTTCGACCATCAGCGCCGACATCAGTTTACTGGAGTTGCAGCAGAGCCGCCTGCACTACTGGATCGCCCTCTACAAGGCGATGGGTGGCGGCTGGAAAGGACAAAACGGAGGATCAAAATGAAACCCGCAACGAAAATAATCGTAATCTGCACCTGCGTGGTGCTTGTTGTCGCCGGTGTCATCGCGGGTCTAAAGCAGACTACGGCGCGGACCGAGCCCCAGCCGAAGGCCGCCAAGACAGCCCTCAGCGTGACCACAACTCGGCCTATACAGAAACAGTGGCCGGTGCAGATCCCCGCCAGCGGCAGTATCGTGGCGTGGCAGGAAGCGGTCATCAGTGCGGAAGCCGGCGGCTTGCGCATTACCGCACTCCATGCCGATGTCGGCAGCCGGGTAAAGCGGGGTCAGGTTCTGGCTGAACTGGCCCGGGATTCGGTGCAGGCAGAGGTGCGACGCTATGAGGCGGCACTCGCTTCGGCGAGAGCCTCTCTTGCCAAGGCCGATGCCGATGCCGACCGGGCCCGCCAGGTCCAGGGGAGCGGCGCCTTATCCGAGCAGCAGATCAATGCTTACCTGGCCGAGGAAAAGACTGCCCAGGCCAACGTGGATCTGGCCGAGGCCCAACTTGCCGTGCAGCAGGTGACCCTGTCGCAGACCCGGATTGTGGCCGTGGACGACGGCATTGTCACCTCGCGCAGCGCAGTGCTGGGGCAGGTGGTGGCGTCCGGCGCCGAACTGTTCCGGTTGCAGCGACAAGGGAGGCTGGAGTGGCAAGCGGAAGTGGACGCCAAACAGCTAGGCGTGGTCAAGGAAGGTGCCAAATGCGAGGTAACGCTCTCGTCCGGTCGTGTTTTGCCGGGGACGGTACGGCTCGCCGCGCCGACACTTTCAACCACCACGGGCCGCGCCAATGTCTTTGTCAGTTTAGCCGACGACAGCGGCACCAAGGCCGGCATGTTTGCCAACGGCCATATTGAGGCCGGACTGCAAACTGTACTGGCCGTGCCGGAATCCGCCCTGGTGCTGCGGGATGGCCGCAGCTACCTGTTTGAAGTCGGTGCGGACAACAAGGTGGTTCGTCGCCTAGTTACGGCGGGAATGCACCGCGAGAGGCTGGTGGCGATTGCCGGTCTGGTCGGCGTGTCCCGGATCGTCACCTCCGGCGGCGCCTTCCTTGCCGATGGCGATCTCGTCACCATGGTTAAGGAGTAACTCATGAACTTTTCTGCGTGGTCTATACGCAACCCGGTGCCGTCCCTGCTGCTGTTCCTGCTGCTGACCGTATTCGGCATCTTCGGCCTGCATAAAATGGGGATCCAGAATTTCCCGGACATGGACCTCCCCACGATCCAGATCATGGCCGCCCTGGAAGGGGGTGCCCCGGCGCAACTGGAGACCGAGGTCGCCCGCAAGATCGAGGATAAGCTCGCCTCGCTGACCAGGCTTGATCATATCACGACGACAATCACCGATGGCTCGGTCTCCATCAGCGTCTCCTTCGAAATCGACAAGAACACCGAAGAGGCGCTCAACGAGGTCCGCAACGCGGTGGACTCGGCCAAGGCCAACCTGCCGGCGAGCATGAACAGCCCGACGGTTTCCAAGGTAACCTCCGCCGGTGGCACACTTCTCACCTATACGGTCGAGGCGGGTAATATGGGCGAGGAGGAGCTCTCCTGGTTCGTCGACAATGACGTCGCCAAAAACCTGATGTCCGTGAAGGGGGTCTCCTCCGTCTCCCGGGTCGGCGGCGTGGACCGGGAGGTCCAGGTAGATCTTGATACCGCGCAGATGGCAGGTATGGGGGTGACGCTGTCCGATGTCTCCGGCCAGCTCCGTGCGGTGCAGCAGGATTCCTCCGGCGGCCGGGGCGAAGTGGGGAACTCTATCCAGTCGTTCCGAACCTTGGGGGCGGTGCATTCCGCCAATGAAGTGGCGGCGCTGACCATTCCACTGACTGACGGCCGCAGGGTCAGGCTGGACCAGATCGCCAGGATCTCGGATAGCCATGCCGAGCGGAGTACCCTGGCCTACGTCGACGGCAAGCCGGTCATCGGTTTCCAGATCACACGGTCAAAGGGGTTCTCCGATGTGAGCGTCGCCGATAACGTACTCGAGGCCGTGACCAAGTTTTTCGCCGCTCACCCGGAGGTTCGCATACGGGAAATCAGCAATACGGTAGACCCGATCAGGGAAAACTACCAAGGATCGATGTACCTGCTCCTGGAAGGGGCACTGCTGGCCGTGGTGGTGGTTTGGCTCTTCCTGCGGGACTGGCGAGCCACCATCATTTCCGCCACCGCGCTCCCCCTCTCCATCATCCCGACCTTTATCGTGATGTATTTCTCCGGGTTCAGCCTGAACATCGTCTCGCTTTTGGCCTTGTCCCTGGTGGTGGGAATCCTGGTGGACGACGCCATCGTCGAAGTGGAGAACATCGCCCGGCATCTGCGCATGGGAAAGACGCCGTACCAGGCAGCCATGGAAGCGGCCGACGAGATCGGGCTGGCGGTCATCGCCACCACGTTCACCCTGGTGGCGGTCTTTCTCCCCACTGCGTTCATGGGCGGGATCTCCGGCAAAGTCTTCCGGCAGTTCGGGATTACCGCCGCTGCGGCGGTGCTGGCGTCCCTGCTGGTTGCCCGTCTGCTGACCCCCATGATGGCGGCCTATTTCATGAAAGATTCGGGTCATGAGGAGAAGGATTCCGCCCTGATGGTGCGCTACCTGGGGTGGATACGCGTCTGCCTGACCCACCGCAGGGCCACCATGATCGCCGCCGGAGTCTTTCTGGCCGGTTCCCTGGCGCTGACGCCGCTCCTTTCCACCGGCTTCATGCCGGCGCAGGACGACGGACAGACCCAGGTTTCCCTCGAACTTACGCCAGGGAGCTCGCTGGACGATACCGCCCGACTCGCCCGAAAAGCCAGTACGCTCATCAAGCAGATTCCCGACGTGACCCACGTTTTTTCATCCGTCGGCTCGGCCAGCTCTGGGTTCGGCGTCGAAGCCTCGACGAGTTCCGCAGTGAACAAGGCAACCCTGACCGTTGACATGAAGCCGCGCAAGGAGCGGCGCAAACAGGTGGTGGTCGAAGCACAAATCCGGGAAGTCCTGGCCGACCTCCCGGGCGCGCGGGTTTCGGTCGGTCGCGGCAGCAGCGGCGAGAAGCTGGAACTCACCCTGGCCGGCGACGATTCGCAACTGCTGGAGTCAACGGCGGCGTCTCTGGAGAAGGAGATCCGGAGCCTCAAAGGGGTGGGCAACGTGAAGTCGGGCCTGGCCCTTCAACGCCCCGAAATCCAGATCGTTCCCGACTATGCGCGGGCGTCCCAGTTAGGGGTGACGGTGGAGGCGCTCGGCGACGCGGTGCGCCTGGCAACCTACGGCGACTACGCATCAAGGCTCAACAAACTCAACCTGCCCGAGCGCCAGATCAACGTCCGGGTTCGTCTGAGTCCGGAGACCCGCAACGACCTGAGCAGCATCGGACTGATCAGGGTGGCCGGGAGCAAGGGGCAGGTGGCACTCTCCTCGCTGGCCGACATCCGCATGGGAGGCGGCCCCGCCCAGATAGACCGCCTGGATCGCTACCGAAACGTCACCATTTCGGTGGAGCTGAACGGTCGCTCCCTGGGCGAGGTGATGAACGAAGTCCGCCAACTCCCCTCCATGCGCAACCTGCCCAATGGTGTTTTCACGGTACAGCAGGGGGAGCTGCAGCGGATGAGCGAAATGTTCGGCAGCTTCGGTCTGGCTATGGCGGCCGGCGTTCTCTGCATCTATGTGGTGCTGGTGCTTCTCTTCCACGATTTCCTCCAGCCGGCCACGATCCTGGCCGCCTTGCCCCTTTCCCTGGGGGGCGCCCTGCTGGCGCTGATCGTCACCCGCAACAACTTTTCCATGCCGACGGTCATCGGCCTGCTCATGCTGATGGGGGTGGTCACCAAGAACTCCATCCTGCTGGTGGAATACGCGATCATGGCGAGACGCGAGCATGGTATGCCCCGCTTCGATGCGCTGGTTGATGCCTGCCACAAGCGCTCCCGCCCCATATTCATGACCACGATTGCCATGGGAGCCGGCATGCTGCCGATCGCGCTGGGTCTGGGGGCGGACCCGAGTTTCCGCCAACCAATGGCTATCATCGTCATCGGGGGGTTAGTAACATCGACACTGTTGAGCTTGCTCGTAATCCCGGTCCTTTACACCTATGTCGACGACCTTATGCAGTTTTTCCGCCGCCGCATGCTGCCTGTTCCAGACAAAGGGAGTGAGCCGTCCACGGCAATTCCGACATCTACGTTAACAGATCAATAGGGTAGTACCTCGTGCCATCCGCCCCTTGGCAGGGGTCGCGCATATTGGCCTCAACCAGAGCAAAGGCGCGCAACGCCACCTTCCGATCAGTCTTATCCCAATAGACTCATCGCCATGGGTTTCAACGAGCGAAACCCATGGCGACGGATACGGCGGGAATGTTTGGCGGAATCAGCCTGGCAGCAGGAATAGAGCTGTGACAGTGGTTTCCAGACACCAAACGGCTGATCAGCAGGTCAGGGCGAGTTCCCCGAAGATATTGGGCCAGCGGCGGGCGAAGGCCTTTAAGAGCGGAATCATCACCTCGCGCATCGAGGGCTCGGCGGCCTGGGTGGTGCGCAGACGCAGGATGTGCAACCACTCCAGGAGGTTGCAGTAAACGATGATCTCGGTCTTGCAGGAGTTGGGCAGCACCGTCCGGGCGGCCTGCGGGGTGGCGGTTTTCAGGAGCTCCAGATAGAGTTTTTCGGTCTCGACCATGGCCTTTTCCCAGAGGTCATACTCCGGGCTGTCCTCCGCGAAGAAGAGCGGTTTGATGAAGGTCACCTGGTTGTCGAACTTGTCCTCGCTGTAGCGGCAGTAGCGCTGGCTCTCCTGGAGGAAGGAGCAGGGCCGGTGCCGGACGATCTCATGGGTGACCGCCCGGTTGGTGATAAACTTGACTCCGAGGAAGCGGTGTTTGACCCTGAGCTCATAGGGCAGTTTGTCCACCGCCTCCAGGGACAGTTTCTCGATGACCACCCCGGTCTGGGGCATCCAGCCGTGCCGGGGCACCAGGTCCTCGAAAAACAGGGAGTGGCGGTTGCCCAGGTAACCGACCATGGCCTTGATCAGCTTGTCGGTGGGATTACCCTTGAACATTTCTCGATAGCCGCGCATCGAAGCGGTAATCAGCATCTCCCCTTTTCCGGGCCGGTCGATCTGCACGAATTTGGGCTGAGTGGCCAGAAACTTGTGGGCCAAGGATTCGGCGTCGAACTCAAGCCGCAGGGTCGCCACCCCCATCTCGCCGACCGAGTTGTGGCCATGCAGGAGGATGTTTTTGATGAAGGGGGCGGCGGTATTGACGCCGATCCGGCCTTCGCTCTTGTAACAGATGCGGCCACAGGCCTCGATCCGTTCGGCCAACGGCTGGCGGTCGAGATCGTCCTGGATTTCAAAGGAGGCGGGGATGACTTTCATAATGGTCTCCTCAGCCTTTCTTGCAGCCGCAACCGCAGCCGGCCTGGCTCTTCATCGCCTCGGCCCAGAAGGGCGACATGGCCCGCAGGTCAGCGATGATCTTGGGCAGATGGGCGAGGACGTAATCAATCTCCTCCTCGCTGTTGTAGATCGACAGGCTGAAACGGGTGGAGCCGTGGGCGGCGGTGAAGGGCACGCCCATGGCCCGCATGACATGCGAAGGCTCCAGCGAACCGGAGGTGCAGGCCGACCCCGAGGAGGCGCAGATCCCGAAGCGATCCAGATGCAGGAGGATTGCCTCCCCTTCCACGTACTCGAAGCTGATGTTGGTGGTATTGGGCAGCCGCTCGGTCTTGTGGCCGTTCAACAGACTGTGGGGGATGGCGGCGATCAGCCCCTCTTCCAACCGGTCGCGCAGGGCCTTGACCCGGGTGTTCTCCTCGTTCATCTTGGCCCCGGCCAGTTCACAGGCCTTACCCAGGCCGATGATGGCGGCGACATTCTCGGTGCCGCCGCGCCGGCCGTGCTCCTGGTGGCCGCCGATCAGGAAGGGAATAAAGGGGGTGCCCTTGCGCACATAGAGCACGCCGATACCCTTGGGGGCATGGAGCTTGTGGCCGGAGAGGGAGAGGAAGTCCACCTTCATGGCGCTCAAATTGATCGGCACCTTGCCCACGGCCTGGACCGCGTCGGTATGAAAGAGGATGCCCCGCTCCTTGGCCAGGGCGGCCATGCGCTCGATGGGAAAGATTACCCCGGTCTCGTTGTTGGCCCACATGACGCTGACGATGGCGGTTTCGTCGGTCAAAGCCTCTTCGTATTTGCAGAGGTCGATGGTGCCGTCGCACTCCACCGGCAGCTGGGTGACCTTGTGGCGGTGGCCGGTCAGTGATTCCAGCCGCTCGCAGAGGTTCTTGACGGCCGGATGCTCGACCCGGGTGGTGACGATGTGGCGCTTTTCCGGGAAGGACTGAATGGCCGACAAAATGGCGGTGGAATCGCTCTCGGTGCCGCAGCTGGTGAAAAGCAGTTCGTCGGGCGAGCAGCCCAGCAGGGCGGCGATCTTGCCCCGTGCCTCGGCCACCTTGCGGCCGACCTGACCACCGAAGTTATGCATGCTGGAGGGGTTGCCGTAAAAGTCGGAGAAATAGGGCAGCATCTCGGCCAGCACCTCGGGGGCGACCCGGGTGGTGGCATTGTTGTCCATGTAGACGACGCGGTCGGTGGTAACGCTCATGCCCTGCCCTCCTCTACGGTCAAGGTGTCGAGGACCTGTTCCCGCAGCTTCTTTTCGACATATTCCTTGAGGGTGGTCTGGGATTTCTTGCAGCTGACGCAGGAGCCGCGCAGGGAGACGATGACGGTGTCGCCGTCCACGTCGATCAGCTCGATGTCGCCGCCATCCTTGCGCAGGGCCGGGCGGATCTCCCGCTCCAGGACCTCCTCGATCAGCTTGATCTTCTGGATGGTGGTCATCCGCTTGGGGCGCTGGTCGGGGATGGCCAACTGGACCGCGCCCTGGCGCACCTCGTCGAGAAGCTCCTGGAGCCGGTCATGGCACTTGCCGCAGCCGCCGCCGGCCTTGGTGAAGTTGGTGATCTCCTCGACCGTGTGCAGGTTGGATTCGGCAATCGCCCGCTTGACCTCCAGATCGGTGACCCCGAAACACTCGCAGACCACCTCGCCTTCGGCCATCGGCAGCTTGACCCCGCGATAGCTGGCAATCGCCGCCTCCAGGGCCTCGCGCCCCATCACCGAGCAGTGCATCTTCTCCTTGGGCAGACCACCCAAAAATTCGGCAATATCCTCGTTGGTGATCTTGGCCGCATCGTCCAGGGGCATACCCTTGATCATCTCGGTTAAAGCCGAGGAAGAGGCGATGGCGCTGGCGCAACCGAAGGTCTTGAACTTGGCATCGGCGATGATCTGATTCTCATCGACCCGGATCGTCAGTTTGAGGGCGTCGCCGCAGGCCAGCGAGCCGACCTCGCCGATCCCGTTGGCGTTCTCGACCTCCCCGACGTTGCGGGGGTTTAAAAAGTGTTCCTTAACTAAATCGGTATATTCCCACATGGTGCTGAAAACTCCTGAAAGGTGGCTGTGAACTACCTGGTCCGCTGCAGTTGATGATATTCGGGTGGACCGGGGAAGAAAACTTAAAAAAACGGAAGAGCATCTTAATTTTTAGGCCCTCAAAAAGCAACCGTTAATCGGGCCGGGAGTTGGGGGCGAAACAGAGAAGGCAGGGCGGTTCAGGTTGGTTCCCTTCCTCACCAAAACGTTCGTGGGGCTGGGAGCTGCCGCCGCCCGCTGCTTAAGCGGTCTTGCCGACCTCGCGCCGGTAATATTCGGCCAGTTCCCGATAGACGGTTTTCTTGAAGGCAACCACTCTCGCCACCGCCTCGACCATCGAAACCCACTCCCACCTGACGAATTCCTGGCCGTCGCCGAGGGTGATCAGGTCGTCGCTGCCGGTAAAACTGAAGATGAACCAGTACTGCACCTGGCCCCGGCCGGTTTTCTTATTGCGGAGCTGTGCGGGAAGTTCGTAGGCCAGCAAGCGGTCCACCGCGACGATCTTCTGCAGGTCGGTGGCTTCGATGCCGGTTTCCTCGGCCACTTCGCGAAGCACGCCCTCTTCCGGATTTTCCCCGGGATCGAGCCCGCCCTGCGCCATCTGCCAGGAGCCGGGCCTGTCCCGCCGTTCGAGGAGGAGAATGAGACCGGCCCGGTTGACGATCAACGCTCCTACCCCGGCGCGGAAGGTCTGGGGGATTGCGCCGCCGGGATCCGGGGTTTCAGGGTGGTGCTTGTTCACTTGCGGGATAGGTGATTTGTCGGCCATCATTTACCCTTACGGCAGGACCAACATTCTTTCACTGCGCCAGACCCGGACGATTCTGATCCGGTTCGCATCGCGGCGATAGACGATACGGAAAGGCGGGAGGATCAATTCACGCAGTAAATCCAGTTCGAATTCCGGCACGACACGGCCCATCTCCGGTTGGGCCGCCAGCAGTTCGATATCCGCGAGAATCCCGCTCACCAGTCGTTGCCCGACTTGGGGAACCGCCTGTTCCTGGTAGTAGTCCAGGATCTCTTCAAGATCGGCCAGGGCCGAGGCGGCAAAAAAGATGGCGATTTTTCGTCCCATCTCAGGCAAGGTCCAGCCGTTTCCTGACCTCGGCCAGGGTGAATTCCCGCCCCTCTTCCAGGTCGGTCATCCCTTTGACCACCGCCTTCATGAAGGCCTCCCGTTCAACGCCGGCCTCGTAGTCCTGCAAGGCCTGGACCACGGCGACTCCCCTCCCCCGGCTGGTCAACACCACCGGCCGATGGACTTCCTGAACCTGCTTGACGATCTTGCCGGGATTGATCTTGAGGTCACTGAGCGGAACGATGTCTTCGGAAAACTTGGTATTCATGGTACCTCCTCCCATGCTTATCCGGACCAGATAACAGACCACAAATTAGCACCTGTTATCTGGTCGGTCAAGAAGGCAAGGCCCTTCGACCACAGGTATTTCTTAAAACACGAAGAAAAGGGGTCCGGTCTGTCCGCTCTTGGCTTTTGTGGGTCACAAAAGGGGGTCACACAAAAGGGGGTCAAGTCCGCTCTTGGCTTTTAATTCAAACTTGGTTAATATGCACTTATGTCCAGACCATTACGCATAGAATTTCCCGGGGCTTGGTATCATGTCATGAACCGGGGGCGTCGTAGAGAAAATATCTTCTCGACTCCCGTGGATTATCAGTCCTTCATCAAGGTTCTTCAGGAGGCGGCAGAGTTGTGGAACCTCAAGATCGCCGCCTATTGCCTGATGTCGAACCACTACCACATTCTGGTTCAGACTCCAGACGCCAATCTCTCTCGCGGTATGCGGCACATTAACGGAATCTATACCCAGCGTTTCAATCGGCGCCGGGAGATTGAGGGCCAGTTATTCCGTGGTCGATATAAAGCGGTTCTCATTGAAGAAGACAGCCACCTCCTCGAAGTGTTGCGCTATATTCACAGGAATCCTCTCCGGGCCGGATTGGTAGAGGACGTAAATGATTTTCCTTGGAGCAGCCACCACGGCTATCTTTCGAACGCCAAGAGATGGGAGTGGCTCCACAAGGAGTTCTTGTTGTCCATGCTCAGCAAAAAACGAAACGGACGACAGGCTTCCTATAGAAAGTTCGTTTCACTGGATGACTCTGAAGAAACTGAACGGTTCTATTCACTCAAGAATCTTCCTTCTGTCTTGGGAGGAGACAGCTTCAAACAATGGCTCAAGGAATATTTTAGCCATCTAAGTTTCCGCGACGAGATTCCCGAATCGCGATTGCTTGCCCCTTCGGCCCAGGAAATTATCGCCACTACCTGCCAGCACTTTCAGGTGACTAAGGAACAGTTATTAACTTCGCGCCGGGGGCAAGAAAACTTACCCCGCGATTTAGCAATCTATTTAGTGCGTGTTCTGACCAGGAAGACCATGCCGGAAATTGGCAAGCACTTCGAAATCAGCAACTACAGCACGGTCGGTAGCGTTATTGATCGGATGAAACAACGCGAGGCAAAAGATCGTGACTTCCGGAAGATTCTAAAAAAGATGAAAAGTATAATGGTTAAAAGCTAAAAGCGGACTTGGCCCCTTTTTTGCCTTTTTTTTGCGATTGACCCATTTTTTCACCCCTTTCGTATTTTTTACCTTCTTGCCTCCTTCCTCGGTTATTCAAACACCCCAGAGAATTTGGAGCACCGCCATTGCCATCGGTGTTCATGAGGTGTTCGATGAAGCCATACTTGTGATCCATCACATGTGACAGCTACGTTAAACCTGGCGGCTCACCTGCGCACAGTTTTTATTTCTCAGCGCCACCCATCTTGCCGTTTTCCCGCTGTGTAACAGGACAATTGCACTCTCTGTATCCGCAGGATTTGTCTGGCTCGTTAATTGCTTTGCCTAAAGTTAGCTGACCGTTTGCGTTTCGCTGGGAAATGTTGCGCCCCGGCAAGATGCCGTCATCACCCTACGCGCAACTATTAGTAATTTTAAGGAGGCTGTTATGCGTATTTCCCGTTTAGTGATCTTCGCCAACCTGTTTATTCTGCTGGGCGTTTTCTCGCTCGGTGTACAAGCGGCCGAGCCAACCATCAAAGTAAAAAGCTTAGCTGAAATCGAAGTAGAAGTTGTCAACAACGGCATAAAAGAGATCACACGCAGCTCCCCCATCAAGGCAGTTCCCGGCACCGAGGTAATTTACACCAACACCTTCGAAAACGTCGGCAGCGAAACGGCGAGCGACATCGTTATCAACAACCCGATCCCGGTTGACACCGAATACAAGGCGGGCAGCGCCTTCGGTGAGAATTGCGAAATCGTATTCTCGGTGGATGGCGGCAGGACTTTTGGAGAAGCGGGAAGCCTCAATGTCAAAGGTGCGGACGGCTATGAATACCCAGCCCTACCAAGGCAATACACCCACATTCGCTGGACTTATAAAGGCCAACTGGCCGCCGGACAATCCGGCGAGCTCGGTTTCCGTGCAATAATCAAATAGATGCACTGCCATCGACCCCATCTTTATGATGCTGACGGGAGGATTGTCTCTGCCCTTCCTGGCCGGTAGCAAACAGCTGGGCAGGATCGGCGGGCTGGTCTATCTGCTGACCTACGGCGGTTATCTCTACCTGCTCTGGCCCAAATAACCGGCCCGCTGGCGGAAGCCTTGCCGGCGGGCCGGGCCTGTTATGGTAGCCTCGGGTATCGTTCACAATCGCTCACCACCAACCGAGGTCATGTTATGGAATATTCCGTCACCTTCATCGAAAGCGTCAAACGAACAGCTTCCGCCGTCAGCTACCGATTCAGCCGCCCGGCGGGGTTCACCTTCCGCGCCGGCCAGTATGTGATCGTCGATCTCGGGGCTGGCCTGGTGCATCCCCTGTCCCTGAGCGAGGCCCCGGCGGAACGCGATTTTCTCGAATTCACCAAGCGACTGACCGGCAGCCCCTTCTGCGACAAGCTGCAGGGCCTGGCCGCCGGCGAGGTCTTCAAGGTAAAAGGCCCCAGCGGCCACTTTACCCTGGACGGCTCCGAGAAAAGCCTGGTGCTGCTGGCCGGCGGCATCGGCATCACCCCGATCCGCAGCATTCTTAAATCCCTGACAGGGCAGACGGCCCGGCCCGCTCAGACCATTCTGATCTATGGAAATTTGCACGCGGCTGATATCGCCTTCCGGGAAGAACTGGAAGGACTTGGCTTACCCGGCTACCGGCTGGTCCACGTCCTGGCCGATCCCCAAGGGGTGGCCGGATCCTATCGGGGGTACATTACCGACGAGATCATCGCCGCTGTGGTGGCAGACCTTGAGGGAGCGACCTGCATGGTTTCCGGGCCGCCGGTGATGGTCGCGGCCATGCAGAAGAACCTGGCCGGTCTTGGCGTTGCCCCCGGACAGATCCGCACCGACATCTTCATGGGCTATGAATAGGCGCAACGGTTTGGGGCACTACTGGAACAAGGAAGGCTACTGGGGCGGGCTTGCCCCGGCGTGCAACCCCACTCACCCGATCAAACTAATCCCCTTGGGGTCGATGGTGATCAGCCTTTTCTGGTAGAGGGTGCCGATCGCCTTTTTGAAGGTTTTCTTGCTGACCCCGAACCGGGCGTAGATCTCTTCCGGAGGGGTTTTATCGGTGACCCCGATCCGGCCGCCCTGGGCCTGGATGATTTCAAGTATAGTCTGGGAAAAATCCTCGACTCCCTGATAACCTGGTTTTTTCAGACCCAGGTCAATTTTTTGGTCGGCGCGGACCTTTTTGATATAGCCGGTCAACTGCTGACCCATGGTCAGCCTCTGGAACACCTCGTTTTTGTAAAGCATGCCCAGATGGGCCTGGTTAACCACCGCCTTATAGCCCAGATCGCTCTGGTCAAAGATGATCAGTTCCACCTCTTCGCCCTCGGCATAGTCCGGGGGCTGGCGGTCGAGAAACTTCTCCAGCTTGGATGAGGCGATGACCCGCTCGGTTTGTTCATCCAGCAAGACGAACACCGCATAGACTCGGCCTTTGACCATCTGGACCAGCTGCTCGCTCTTCGGCACAAAGAGATCACTTTGCAGCCCCCAGTCCAGGTAGGCGCCCGAGCCGGTGACTGCCACCACCCTTAAGGTCGCAAAGCGCCCGACCGTGGCCCGGGGCTTCTGGGTGGTGGCCCGCAGACGATCTTCGCCATCCTTGTAGACAAAGACCACCACCTCATCGCCGGGCTGGCAATGCTCGGGCAGATCCCGGCTCGGTAGAATTATCTCCCCCGACTCGCCGCCATCCAGGTGGGCGCCGTACGCCATCGTGCTTGTGACCGTAAGCTTGTTGATTCTGCCGAGCTTTGCCATGTTCTGTCCTGGTCGTGAAGTTACTTGCGTTGCCGCGCATGGGCGCGGAGATCGGTACCAATCTTGGCGACCATCAGCAGCAGCAAGGCCGGGAGCGAACTGCCCAGCCCCATGACCACGAAGCCGCCGAAGATGATGGTGAGATGCATGATCATGATCCGGCTGTACGGCTCGGCCATCTGTTTCTGGATGGTGCTCTCGGCAAATTCGCGCTTCCCGATGAAGTTGATCAGGAAGGAGATGCCGTGGCTGACCGCCAGGGCTAGCAGGGCCGGCCAGAGGGCGATAAAGTAGCTGGCCACCTCGCTCAGGGCGATGTCACCCTGGGCTTGAACGCCATGCACGAAAAAGGTGTAAACAAAAAGCAGATGGGCGGCCATGAAGGCGCCATAGTGACCAACGAAGAAGGGCCCGTAAAAGAGGGTCACCCAGCCCCCCACCACCGCCATCTTGAGTAGGTTGAAGAAGCCGATGATGCCGCTCTCCGCCCAGTAAAGCAGCATGATCTCGCCGATGTCCCAGCCCAGCAGCCAGACCCCGGCCAGGGGCACCAGGTTGGCGATGATCAGCGCCAGGGTCGAGAGCGGACTCAGTTCGTCTGCCAAACCGGTGGCAAGGGCCGTAATTTCCGACGGGGCGGCCAGCTGGACATCTCGCTCAAGGTTATCCTGGATGTCCTCATCCGGCCCTGCTACAGCCGCCGTGGGACCGCCATGGGCAAAGTCATCACCAGCGGGCAAATTTACCTCACCGCGAACCAGATTCAAAATCTCCAAGGCCCGTGACCCGAGCAGATCGGACCCGAAACCCACCGGGATTCCGTAGTAATCGAAGGCCAGGTGCGGGCCGCGCCAACTGGTCCCAGCACCACCATCGGGCTGGGCCGGCCGGAAGTTACTGATCCCCCGGGCCTGGTACTCTCCGCCGACCCCGAGGCCCAGCAGCTCCAGACGGATCAGAATTGACTCGGGCCGGACCACCACCACCTCGCGACCCAGAAGCAGAGCCAGGAAGACCAGAGCGATCATCCCCACCCCCACCGACCAGCCCAGCGCCCAGAAGAGATGGAAGAGTGTGAAGACCATTGAGAAAAGATCGCCGTCCTGCGGCCCCATTTGCCCGAGCACGCCAAAGAGCGGCACGGCAAAGATCGCCAGGAAAGCCCCGACAATGGCGATCAGCAGCCAGTTGCGCCGGAAGGGCAAGACCAACCGGAGGGTGCCGGCCGCCTGCCGGGGCGCTAAATATCCAAAACGCAGCCGGGGTTTCTGTTCGCCCAGGGCCCGCAGTCGGGAAAGGGTCGAAGGAAACTGGCCGGCGGGTTGGGGGGGAGGTATGGGCATGGTGATCTGGAGTTAAGGGGATCGTTAGCGGTCAAGCCGTGACATTCAAAGGGAAAATACCAGATCGCCGTCCCGAGGTCTTCCGATTTGTCCGTGCCCCAACTTCGACGACTTCGCAAAAAGTCCGGAGAAGTCTTTTATTCGTCATTCCGGCGCAGGCCGTGAATCCAGTATTTCAATAGGTTGCAAAAGCACTGGACCCCGGCTTTCGCTGGGGTGACGGCTCTTTGCGAGGACGACAACTTTAATCGCGTTGACCTGCGTCAAGGCTAACCACCGATTGATCGGATATGCTAACCTCAAATCAACTTAGCGAACCAAACAAACAAATAGGGACCAGCCATGACCGAAAATCGCCCCGAGGAAAAAACTTACAACGTCCTGCCCGGCCCCAGGATGGGCCTGGTCACCCCCGCTTATCTGGAAGAGATCGCTGCGGTCGCCCGTAAACACGGGGTGCCGTTTCTAAAGATCACCGGCGCCCAGCGGCTGGCCATCGCCGGCCACTCGCCGGAAACGGCCGCCAAAATCTGGCAGGAACTGGGCCAGCCCGAAGGACCGAAAAAACCGGTGGGCATCCACTATATCCAGGCCTGCCCGGGTAAGGCTTGGTGCAAGTACGGCCGCCAGGATTCTCTGGCCCTCGGCAAAAAGTTCGAGGCGGCCCTGCTCGCCCTGCCCTTGCCGGCTAAAACCAAGGTGGGCATCTCCGGCTGCCAGTTCAACTGCTGCGAATCCTATCTGCGCGATCTCGGGGTCTTCGGCACCACCAAGGGCTGGAGCCTGGTCTTCGGCGGCAACGGCGGCGGCTCGCCCCGGATCGGCGATGTGGTCGGCGAGGGGCTGAACGATGACGAGGTCTTGAGTCTGGCCCGCCGCTGTCTGGATTATTACAGCCAGCAGGCCCGGAAAATGGAACGGACCGGCCGGCTGATGCGCCGCACCGAGCTGGCCGACTTACAGAAATATCTCGAAACTCCGGCCTGAAGTGGCGGCGGGCGCCATGCCACATCCCCGGATGCAAAGGGAATTGCAGACCGTGGAGCTGCTGATCGGGCTTCACTGCCGGGAGCAACATCGCCACCCGGCCGGGCTATGCGACAATTGCCGCGAGCTCCTTGATTATGCACGGTACCGCCTGGCCCGCTGCCCATTCCAGGAAAACAAGACCACCTGCGGCAACTGCCCGGTCCATTGCTATAAACCAGGGATGCGGGAGAAGATCCGGGCCGTCATGCGCTTCGCCGGACCACGCCTGTTTTGGCGCCATCCCCTGCTGGCCCTGGCCCACCTGCTCGACGGCCGCCGAAAAGTTCCGGGGCCACGCAAGACAGCGGGCGGGAAGGATTAATCTCCGCCCGCCGGTCCTGATCGGCACTTACCGCCCCCCTTACCCTACTTAACCACGTTGACCAGGGCCGGGCCGCGTTGCACAGTGCGGTGGTAATCCACCGCCGGCTCCCCAAAGACCATGGCATAGCCGAGCAGATGGTCCTCGGGGAGCCCGAGCCGCCCGGCCAGATCGGGCAGCAGCGAGAGGGCCATCATGAACAGCCCGTCCCAGACCGTGCCGACCCCGCGGGCATGGGCGAGCAGCTGAAAGGTGGCCAGGGCGATGTGGGCATCCTGGACCGGGCAGGGTGAGTTCTTGGGGGCGCTGGTCACCAGCAGATGGGGGGCGCCCCGGAAGATGATGTCCTTGCCCTCCTCCCGCCAGGCCTTGACCGCCATGCCCATGTACTGCCCGACGAAGCCTTCCGGCAGCTGGCCCGCTTCCTTAAGCTTGGTCAGCCCGCTCATCACCTCTTCCCGCAACCCCTCCATGACCTTGGCCTCGCGGACCACGGTGAACAGCACCGACTGACTGTTCACCCCGGTGGGGGCGTACCAGGCAACGGCCAGGAGTTCGTCGATCAGGGATTGTGGCAGCTCTTTGCCGGTGTACCGGCGCACCGCCCGCCGCCCCTTGATCAGAATCTCCAGTTGAACGGGATCGATCATATTGCCAACTAACTTGATGCTGGCCTCGGGGTCCTTGCCGAGGATCGAAATTGCCCCGGTCGGGCAGACGGCCAGGCAGTGCTGGCAGCGGTAGCAGCGCGCCTCGTCGACGATCTCGATCTGGGGATAGCCGTCATCCATGGAAATGATGGAGGCTGGGCAATCCGCCGCACACTCGCCGCACTGGATACAGAGTTCCTCGTTCACCCGAAAATCGATCATGGCCGCCTCCTTGGCGTACTGAAATTATTTTGCTGGCTTTAATTATTCTGATTACCACTAATTTCCAGCCCGTTCTTCTGCGTCATCGCGTCATTGCGAGGAGAGGCGGAGCCCCGACTTCGTCGTTGCCCTCCTCGCAATGACGAATTCCCCCTCTATTTCGCCGGAAATTACCCGGCCTGCTTAAATACTGGCTGGAGTTCGATGGTAATCAGATTAACTATTACACTTGCCGCCCGGAATCTCCGGAAAACCGCTCAGGCTGAAACTTGAGCCGCAACCGCAGGTCGATTTGGTGTTGACGTTGCTGAACTTGAGACCGCCCTTAAACAGGTCGTCGGAGTAGTCGATCACCAACCCCTCCAGGTATTTGCTGCTGGCCGGATCACTGACCACCCGGATCCCGTCTCGCTCCAGGACCACGCGGTCACCCGCATTCATCTCCGTACCCACTTCAGCGGCATAGGTCAGGCCGGCGCAACCGCCCTCGGTAACCGTGACCCGCAGGAATTGCCCGACTGCAAGTTTGCTGCGCAACATCTTCTCGGCGTTTTCTTTGATGGTGATTTCCATCTTCTCTCTCCGGCTGAAATTTTCATCGTCTGCTGGTGTGGTAGAAAATATCGGGCAACGCCCGGCAAATGTCAAGCACCAGACCAGAATGGCCGAGGACCCAGCCACCTCACCAGCGCCGACCGGCCCCTTCTCCACCAATCGCGAAGAAGCGAGACAGACGGCCGCCAGGCCGGTAGTATTGGACCCATGAAACTACTCATCATCATTATCATGGCAGGACTCACCGCCTGGGCCGTGGTTGCCGGCAAAGCCCTCCTTCGCAAGCAAAGGCGGCGACGGCTGCTCCGCACTCCCTTTCCTCCGACCTGGGATTCTACTCTCAAGGAGAACCTGCCGCCCTATGCCAAGTTGACGCCAACCTTGCGGCAACAACTCCAGGACGCCATCAGGATTTTCATCGCGGAAAAATCTTTTGAAGGGTGCGGCGGGCTAACCTTGACCGACGAAATCAAGGTGACCATCGCGGCCCAGGCCTGCCTGCTGCTCTTGAACCGCCCGGTGGATTATTACCCCCGGCTCAATTCCGTCCTGGTCTATCCGAGTACCTATCTGGCCGGCCCCCAGCCCACCCTGAATCAACCCGAGGAAGACTCGTCCCGCCTGGGCGAATCGTGGACCACCGGCGCGGTGGTCCTGGCCTGGGACAGCGTCAAGCGTGGGGCCGCCAATTTTCACGACGGCCACAATGTCACCATGCACGAATTTGCCCACCAGCTGGACCAGGATGACGGCAGCGCCGATGGCGCCCCGGTCCTGGCCCACCGCTCCGCCTATTCAGCCTGGGCCCGGGTTTTCTCGGAAGAATTCGTGCGGCTCAAGCGGAAAAAGGCCCGCGGGCAGAAAAGCATGCTGGATGCCTATGGAGCAACAAACCCGGCGGAGTTTTTTGCCGTGGCCACCGAGACCTTTTTTGAAAAACCAGGCCGACTCAAAAGCAGGCATCCGGAACTGTATGAAGAACTTCACGACTTCTACAAAGTAAGCCCGGTGGACTGGCAATGAGGGGCGAGACCGGGGGCCGGTGTGAGCTTAGGAGCCGTTACGAAATAATATCCACATTTCTGCGTGTTTCGTTACGGCTCCTTATTGCCGTCGAGCCATCCAGATGAAGATGTTATTTTGTGACCACGGCTTACCGGCACCGAAGGTCAGGCTTGACTGCTGATTCGGGCCAGCAACCGTTGCAAGCGAACTTTAGCGACATCGATCTCGGCCAGGGCGGCAAAGGCCTTGACCTTATCGGCATGGGCCAGATCAAAGCCGCCACGCAAGGGGTGGCGGCCCTGCAGCGCCGCGACAAAGGCGCGCTCCTGCCGATCACCCGGCTCATCCGACTGACTGGACTGGGCCAGATTGTACCAATCACTAAATCCGGGCTCAGCCAGGGCCTGGCGCACCTCCTGCTGAAGAGCCAGGGTCGCTCCAAAGCCATGCCGGAACAGATCGGTAATGCACCAGACCTCCAGCAGGCCAACGGCCTGGGCGGCGGCAGCGGCGCCCTCCGGCGGGCCATCCGGTTCGGCCTGGGCCAGCAAGACTTCCAGCCCCAAGGAGACGGTGTCCCGGACCCGCTCGGCAATATCGGTGATCTGTTGGAGGTCCTGGGTTTTTTCGCCATAGGCGATGATCGCGCTGTTGATGGCCCAGACAATTTCCTGCTCCAGGCGGGAAAGCTCCTCCGGATCGGTGATCCGGGACAGGGCCTGCTCCAGGAGGGTGGATTCGCTTAAAGAGGTGGCGTAGACGAAGGGCATCCGGGTGGTGCCACTGTCAATCGACTCATGCGATTTAGGTTCCGGTTGCCGGGTGGCCGGCCGCGAAAAGAGCACACTGGCCTCTTCCGGGGCGACAAAGCCGATATCCTGCATCCGGCCGGTCCGGAAGCGCAGGGCCTCTTCCTCGATCTGGGTCGGCAGATCGACGCGGATATCGCTTAAGAGCCGGTGGGCCGCGGCGGAATCGTATTCGTAGAGGGCGTCCAGCAGGGCAAAGGGATGGGTCTTCAGCGGGATCTCGTGCTTCAACTCCAGAAGATACATGCCGTCCGGGGTCATGGCGCGGGAGGGGTCATTCTCCTCGTCCTCCTGGGGAACCTGATCGGTATCGGGGTCATAGACTGTGACGGTCTGGGTCAGGAAGAGGAGCTGCACCACGTAATCCAGGGCGGTAAAGGCCCGAGCCAGGGACTCGGGGCTATCCTGGGCAAAGGCGGTCAACCATTCATCCAGGCTGTCGGCGGCGAAGTCGTAGCGGTTCCAGCAATCCAGATCCACACAAACTTCCAGCTGTTCCGGACTGAGCAGGAGAAGAACGGGCAGAGCCTGGTCCAGGCCGATCTCCCGGACGATGTAGTAGGCCTCCAGAGGTTCGAGGTTGTCAACCTCTTCGGCCAGGTCGGTGGCAGCCAGCAGTCTTTCACCCCGCCGGGCCAGGGCCCGGGTCAGATCGGCGCGGAAAGGGGTCAATTCGATGATCTTGTGGTCGGTCATATTCTCTGGTCAGTTGGGGTTAAGCGAGGTGAGCCACCGCAGCACGAAAAGTATTCGTTGGCACTACGAAGGCGTCCGGTTTGATTAATTGCCGCAACAATCACCGGTAACGATAAGGCGATAAGTTAATTATGCCCGGTTTTCTAGAAAAAAAGACGGATTTAATCGCCGGCAGCCATGAAGACTCAAAACTCAACTTTCGGAGTTTAACTTTTGTCTGATTTCACCAAGAGTTACATGAAGCGAATCGCGATCGATTCGTCATGCCGGACTTGTTCCGGTATCCAGATATCGTCGTGAGGTCATAAAACTGGATTCCGGCTAAAAGCATGCCGGAATGACGAGTGAAACTAATCGCCGCAATGCTCATAATTACAGCCAGTTACATTGACTTAGAAAGTTAAGACTCAAAAAAAAGAAGAAGCCGGAGTCCCCGACCTGGGGACTCCGGCTTATCGAACAAGCAAGACTGTTCTGGTTATTTACTTAACAGAGGCAATCATATCGGTAAGCCGTTGGCCATTGGGGGCCTGGGCATTGGGATTGGCAGCCACCAGTTGCTGCCAGGCCTTAACCCCCCCGGCCTTGTCCCCCAGATCGTAAACCAGCACGACCCCTTTATTGAAGAGGGCCTGTTCTAAACCAGGCCGCAGATTCAGGGCCTGCTCAAAGGCGGCGAGGGCCTCCTTAAACTGGCGGTTACGCCTGTACATGACGCCCAGATCAGTCCAGACTTCCGGCTGGCCCTGATTTAATTCCAGGGATTTATTATAGGCCTCGATGGCCCGGCTGGGCCGATCTGTATCGAAACTAAAATTGCCCAGCTGGGTCCAGGCCGCGCCGTTATTGGGGTTTGCCTTGACCTCCTCTTCCAGCGCGAAAATCTGGGCGGCCTGCTCCGAGGTCAGTCCGGCTTGCGGTTGTCCGGCCGCCGGTTGCGGCGCCTTTCCCTGAGCCACGGTGGCCGGCTGCGCGGGGGCCTTGAAACTACTGAAGATTACCCCGCCCATAAAACCAACGACCAGGGCAACCAATGCCGCGATGATCATCACTTCCTTCTTCACCAGCCCCTCGGGCACGTTTGCGGAACCCATGACATTTCCTCCTGAATAGACAGCATCTGATTATAATCGCCACAGCTTAGGGGCCGTCACGAAAGGAACACTTTTATTTGGTCCGGAACGGCCAAACATAATACCTGCCCGGAAAGGGTAAAGCAACTGGCCAGTACCACCCATTGAATTGGCCGGCGGCGACGAAGCAAAATCGGGGACCAGGTTCGCGACCGGCCCGCCTGGCCCGGATCGCGGCATCTACCGATAGAGGTACAGATCCAGACCGGTGGCAATAAAAAGGGTCAGACTGATCAGACCGTTCAAAGTGAAGAAGGACATTTTGATCCGGCTCAAGTCGCGGGGATTGACGATCAGGTGCTGGTAGAAGAGCGCTACGGCCGTCACCGTCACCCCCAGATAGTAGACAAGATGCAGCCCGGCCTGGCGACCGGCCACCACAAACAGCCCGAAGGCCAAGAGATGAAAGGCCACCGCCAGCCGGAAGGCCCACTCGCGGCCAAAGCGAGCCGGCAGGGAAAAAAGCCCGGCCGCCCGGTCAAAATCGGCGTCCAGACAGCCGTAGACCGTGTCGAACCCGGCCACCCAGAACAGCACCCCGACCGAGAGCGCCCAGGGAAAGCCGTTAAAATCCCCCCGCACCGCCAGCCAGCCGCCGAACGGCGAAAAAGCCAGGGCGCAACCCAGAACCAGGTGACAGAGCCAGGTAAACCGTTTGGTCAGCGAGTAGAAGAAGGTCAACCCCAGGGCCAGAGGCGAGATCAGCAGGGTCAAGCGATTCAGGTTGGCGCAGGCGAAGAAGAACAGACCCGCCGCCAGCCCCACCATCAGCCAGGCCTCGCCCAGCCGCACCGCTCCAGCCGGGAGGGCCCGGTCAACGGTACGGGGATTGGCCTGGTCAAATTTACGATCAACGATCCGGTTAAAGCCCATGGCGCTGGTCCGGGCCCCGACCATGGCCAGGATAATCCAGCCGAACACCGGCAGCGCCGGCAGCCCGCCGGCAGCCAGAAAGGCGCCCATCAGGGCGAAAGGCAGGGCGAAAACGGTATGTTCGAACTTGATCATTTCGAGCAAAATTTTGAGCTTGCGAATCATGTCACACTCCTGGGGAGCTGAAAGCGAAGGCTTTGGTATTTCTTCCTTCAGCCTTCAGCCTAAAATACCTGCGGTTCTATTCTCCCCAGCGGGGCAGACCATCAACCTCAATTCCCAGCTGCTCGGCCAGTCGCCCACAGTAGTTGGCAACCAGCTCCCCCACTGTGGTCGGCCGGTGATAAAAGGCGGGCAACGGCGGGATGATGGTGGCCCCGGCGTCATGGACTTGCAGCATGTTGGCCAGGTGGGTGCGGTTGAAGGGGGTCTCCCGCACCGCCAGCAGCAAGGGGCGGCGCTCCTTCAGGGTCACATCGGCGGCCCGGTGGATCAGGTTGCCAGAAAAGCCGTGGGCGATGGCGGCCAGGGTGCCCATGCTGCAGGGCAGCACCACCATGGCGTCAAAGCGGGCCGAGCCGCTGGCCACCGGGGCGGTGAAATCGTCAGCCTCGTACCAGGCGTGGGCCAGAGGCAGAAGGGATTCGGCGCTCCGCCCTTCCTCAAGCTCCATGACCTTGCGGCCGGCGCTGGAAATAATCCCGTGGACCTCCACCCCCAGCCGCTGCATGAGCTCCAGGAAGGCCACCGCGTAAATCGCCCCGCTGGCCCCGGTGATGGCCAGGATGATCCGTTTTTCGCTGCTCATTTGACCCCCAGGTAGATGCTGACGATCCCGAAGGTCAAGGGGTGTCGGCTGGCCTCGCGGAAACCGGCCTGGCGCATCATGGCCAATAGCTCTTCGGGCTCGTAGAATTTGGCGATGGAACTGGCCAGGTACTCGTAGGCCTCCTTGTCACCGGAGATCAGGCCGGCCAATTTCGGCAGCACCCGGTTCAGGTAAAAGTTGTAGAAGGGTTTGACCAACGGGTTGCGGGGCCGAGAAAACTCCAGCACCAGCAATTTGCCGCCCGGTTTCAAGACACGCTGCATCTCATTCAACCCCTCCTGGGCCCGGCCCAGGTTGCGCAACCCGAAGGCCACCGTCACTCCCCGGCAACTGGCGCTGGCCACGGGGATCTTCTCACCGTCGCCGCAGACCGGCAGGATTCGGGCCCGACGCTCATCCTTCGGCAAGGTGGCAAGGCCGGCCCGCAGCATCGGTTCGCAAAAATCCACCGCCAGCACCTGGCGTTTCTTGGCCTGGCGGGTCAACTCCAGGGCCAGCGGCAGGGTACCGGCGCAAAGGTCCAGCACCACCCCCTCGGGAAACTCCTTGAGCATCCTGGTGGTCACCCAGCGCCAGTAAAAGTCGATTTTGAGGCTCAACAGGGAATTAAGGAAGTCGTAATCCTTGCTGATCGCGGAAAACTTCTCGCGGACGAATTTTTTCTTATCATCGGGGGTGTTCATGCGCCCTCAACTTTACGGGAGTTGTCCCAGAATTGCAGGGGCAGGGCCGCCGCGGCCCCCTCCCCTCTTTTAATCAGGTAATCGTAAAACAGCTCCAACCCTTGCTGTTTGGTGGGACCGAGATCGTACTCGATACCCCGGAGGTAACGATAACAATCCTCCTGGTCCATGGGAATGCGGGCCGCCACCTCGTTGCTGATCGCCTTGAGATCGGCCAGACCCTCTCGCAGGCAGCGGCGCAACTCGCCGTGGATCTCAGCCATCTCGACCGGTTCGCGGCGGCAAAAGTCGCGCCTGGCCGCCCAGACTGCAAAGACAAAGGGCAGGCCGGTCTGCTCCCACCACACCTTGCTCAAATCGATCCGGATGGGAAAATCCCCACGCTGACTCAAAAGCAAGGCCTCGTCACCGATGGCCAAGATGCCGGCGTAGTGATCAAGGGCGTCAAGATTTTCTTGGATGGCCCTGGAATGGTAATGTGGCTGCACACCGTGGAACTCCTCAAGGATGATCTTCAACAGGCTCACCGAAGTCTGAGAATGGGAGGAGAGCAACAGTTTCCCCCCGCCCAGTTCAGCAGGCTCCTTACGGGCGAAGAGAAAGACACTGCCGACCGAACCAGAGGCCGAGATGGAGAGATCGGGCAAGAGCAGGTAACGATCGGGATGGACTGCGTACTCATGGGAAGATATAAAGCCCAGGTCCAACTCCCCGATGCTCAAGAGCCGGTTGATGGTCAATGGTACCGCCTCCGCCACCAGCCAGTCCGAGCGATGAACCGTACGCTTCCAGACCTCGTAGATGGGGGCGGTGTTGATGAAGTTGATCATGCCGATCCGGGCCACGGGGTGGTCGGTATTTTCGCTTGCGGTTTGCATCATTCCACCCATTCCAGTTGGGCCGGGCGACCTTGGCTGACCAAGGCCGCCGGCACGGTTTGCAGGGGATCGCCCGGCCCCGGCTCAATGGCCGCCGCCAGAAAGCCGGCGGAGGCGCCCGGGATCAACGAGCCCATTTCTTCGGCCAACCCCAGGACTTCGGCGCCGTTGCGACTGGCCATGGCCAAAATTGCCAGAGGCGGCAGGGCCGGGTGTTCTTCCGCCAGCTGCTGCATCTCCGCCCAGAGATCCAGCCGGGGATTGCTGGCCAGACTATCGGTACCCAGCACCAGTTTGATCCCGGCCTTAAACATGGCCGTGGCGGGAGCTATACCCACCCCCAGAAAACGGTTGGAGCCGGGACAGAGGCAGACCGGGGTGCGCCGGGCCAGGAGAATGGCCAGGTCATCACCGGACACCTGGGTGCAGTGGACCGCCAGGGTCCGGGCATCGAGCACCCCGAGTTGGTCGAGGTAGACAACCGGACTGAGCCCGGGCGGAGTAAAACTACCGTCGGCGCTGCCCAAAGGAGCCAGCAGCTCGCGAAATTCCCCACCGCCGGTGGCCAGGAATTCGGTCTCGGCAGCCGTCTCCGCCAGGTGGATGGGGAAGAGATGGCCACCTTTGGCGGCCCGGCTCTTCAGGAGTTTGATCAACGCCGGGTCGGTCGAGTAAGGGGCGTGGGCGGTACAGGTCAACTCATCAGGTATATCGGCCAGGGCCGCCATATTCCGGGCCGTAAAACTTTCGGAGAGGCCGAGAAACTCTTGAAAGAAGAAGGTGGGAAATTTGAAATTCTCGCCCAGTTCCCGGCTGGCCGGGTCGTTACCGATATCAGCCACCGCCCGGCAGCCGCCGGCATAGAGTTGGGCCAAGGCCTGCCAGGCCGCCATCTGCACCTCTTGCGGATCAACCGGCTTAGCCCGCTCCGGCAGGAGGCGCCGGACCCAGCCGGAAAAACCGCCGGCGGCGACCGGGCCGTCCTCATGGGCCAAACGGGCCAGATAGGAGAGCTCCAGATGGGCATGGCAGTTGACCAGCGCGGGCAGAAGCGCCCTGCCCTCATGCTCGACCAACTCGCCGCCACTATCCTTCAGTTCATCGTAGCGGCCGACCCGAACGATCCGGCCGTTTTCGGTCAGGACTGCTCCGTCCGTGATGACGGTGGGCACGGCAGCGTCGCTGCTCATCGGCAGAACATAGGGAGCGCGATGCAAGTATTGGCTTGGTTCAATCATGGTCGCTCCACCAAACTATAATCCATAGTCCGCTGCCGGGGCTGATAACCTGCCTCCTCGACCAGCCGGCGAATCTCCGGCTCAGAGAGACGGAAACCCACCCCGGCCGCAGCGACTACATTTTCCTCGATCATGGTGGAGCCGAAATCGTTGGCCCCGAAGAAGAGGGACAATTGGGCGATCTTAGGCCCTTGAGTCACCCAGGAGGCCTGGATATTGGCGATGTTGTCCAGGAAGATCCGCGCCAGGGCCAGCATCCTTAAGTACTCGACGGCGGTGGCGGTGGGCAGGTGGGCCAGCACGGTGTTGGCCGGCTGGAAGGGCCAGGGGATGAAGGCGGTGAAGCCGCCGGTCTCGTCCTGCAGGTTCCGGATCCGCTCCAAATGCTCGAAACGTTCGGCCATGGTCTCGATATGGCCGAACATCATGGTGGCGGTGGTCCGCATCCCTTGGTGGTGCGCCTCGCGCATCACGCCCAGCCACTGGTCGGCTGTGCATTTGCGCGGCGCGGTCTCACTACGGACCCGGTCGCAGAGGATCTCGGCGCCGCCGCCGGGAATCGAATCGAGTCCAGCCGCCCGTAGGCGCTTGATCACCTCCGCCACCGGCAGGCCGGAGAGCTTGGCGAAGTGGCAGACCTCAGGGGGCGAGAAGCCGTGGATGTGAATGGCGAAGGATTTGATGAAACGCAGCATCTCCTCGTAGAACTCCAGGGGCTGGTCCGGATGCAGGCCGCCCTGCAGGAGGATCTGGGTGCCGCCCAGCGCCTTGGTCTCCTCGATCTTGGTGGCCAGCTCAGCGTTGGAAAGGAGATAGCCGCCTTCCGCCTCCGGGGCCTTGAAGAAAGCGCAGAACTTACAGGCCGAGATGCAGATATCGGTGTAATTGATATTGCGGTCAACCACGTAGGTGATCCACGGCTCGGGATGGAGCCTTTTCTTGATCGCCCCGGCCAGAAAGCCCAGCCGGTAAAGGTCGCCCTGCTCGGCCAAGAGTAGCCCCTCGGCCACCGAGATGCGCTCCCCGGCCAGAATCTTGTCGCTCAATTCATTCAGCATCGCCGTCCCTTTAATAGGCCTTGATCACGTTGTAGAGGGTATCGCGCTCCACCGGCTCGCGCCCGGCTTGGCGGATCATCCGCAGGAGCTGCTCGCGGGCCATGGCCTGCTCGCTCTCGCCGCCGGCCATCTGGGTGATCAGCTCCTCCTTGACGGTGCCGTCCACATCGTCGGCCCCAAAGGCCAGCGCCACCTGGGCCAGCTTGGGACCGATCATTACCCAGTAGGCCTTGATGTGCGGGAAGTTATCGAGGAAGCAGCGGGCCACCGCGATGTTCTTCAAGTCGTCAATGCCCGAGGTCTTGGCCAGGTCGGAGAGGCCGGTGTTCTTGGGATGGAAGGCCAGGGGGATAAAGGTCAGAAAGCCGCCGGTCTCGTCCTGGGCCTCGCGGAGGGCCGAAAGATGCTCGATCCGCTCCTCCAGGGTCTCGATATGGCCGTAGAGCATGGTGGCGTTGGAACGCAGCCCCAACCGGTGGGCGGTCTTGGCCACCTGCAACCACCCCTCGCCGGAGAGCTTCTTCTCGCAGGTCAACGCCCGGATGCGGGGCGAGAAGACCTCGGCGCCGCCGCCGGGGATCGAACCGAGCCCGGCCGCCATCAACTCTTTCAAGGTTGCCTCCAACCCCTGACCGGACAACTCGGCCAGGTGGGCGATCTCCACACAGGTAAAGGCCTGGATATGGACCCCGGGCCGCTCCTCCTTAATGGCCCTGAGCATATCGAGGTAGTATGAATAAGGCAGGTCGGGATGGATACCGCCCACCACATGGATCTCGCTGATCGGCTCGGCCAGCCGCTCGCGCACCTTGGCCCGGACCATGGCCAGATCCATCTCGTAGGCCTGCTCGCTGCCCTTTTCCTTACCGAAGGCGCAAAACTTACAAAGGTTGGTGCAGATGTTCGAATAGTTGAGGTGCTGATTGTAGATAAAATAGGCCTTGTTGCCGTTCAGCCGCTCGCGGACAAGGTTGGCCAGGTAGCCCACGACCAGGAGGTCCGGCGAACGGTAAAGCCGCAGTCCGTCCTCGGCGGAAAGCCTTTCCCCGCCCCGGACCTTGTCCAGGAGATCACCAAAACCGGCCTGTTTGACCATTAAATCCATAGTATATATCCTCATCGATAATGAAGTCGCCCCACCCCCAAATCATGGGAGGTGCAAAGCGACAAAGCAGATAAACGAAGTCATCGATCCTTCGTGATTTCAAGACGATCAAAACAAAACTTCACGTTATGGCCTCGATAACGGCGCCAGCGCCCCCCGCAACAGGGTAATCAGTTCGTCAACCAGATCACCATCAAGTTTTCTCGACCCGGCCAAGCCCTGGAGAAAACGCTCAAGGACGCCTTCGATTAAAAAAATCAGCGCTTCAGGCCGGACATCGCGGCGGATCACCCCGTCCCGCTGACCCTGTAAGAGAAGTGGCGCGAAATACTCGGCCGGGAAGAGCCGTAACAGCCCGAGCAACTGGGCGCGGTGGGGGATATCCTCATCACCGGCCAGTTTCAGGTAAAGCCGGAAATAGTCGGGATGACTGCGCACAAAGCCTTCACCGGCCCGCATCACCTGCGCCAGGCGATTAAAGAAATCACCCTCGTCCGCCCCGGCCGCCTCGCGAACCGTCGCCTTGATCAGTTCGGCGAAACAACCAAAGGTGTAAAGAAATAGCGCCTCCTTGTTGGCAAAGTACTGGTAAAGCGAACCCTTGGCGATCCCGGTCCGCTCAACGATCCGATTGACGCTGGCTGGCCGGAAACCGTAGTCGCCAAACTCCCGGACCGCCTCGCGCAGGATCAATCCCCGCTTATCGGCCGGCAGGTTGTTAAATGTGCTTTTGCCTGCAAAGTTGAGTTGTGTCATGATGTGACCAGGCGGTCACTTTAGGTTCTTGCCGGGAAAATCGCAAGGGGAAATTGGCGGCAGCGCACAGATCGCTTCAATACCCCTCGGGAGGGGGCGGGGTGAGCGGGGCCCGGGCGGCGGCAAGTTTGGCCAAACCCTCGGTCGAGTCATAGCCCAAAGCCAAGGCCTTTCCAAAAGCTGATTCCGCCTCAGCGAGCCGGCCAAGGGCAAGGCAAAGCAAGCCAAACTCATTAAAAACCTCGGCGGCGGGTTTAAGGGCCAGGGCCTTTCGGTAGGCCACGGCGGATTCTTCCTGCCGCTTCAGTAAGGCATAAAGCCGGCCCAGGGCTAAATATCCTTGCGGGAAATCAGGTTTCACGGCAACGGCTTTTTCGAAAATCATGATCGCTTCGGAGGTGAGACCTTGTTTTTGATAAATTGCCCCAAGATTGTTATAGGCGGGAATAAAGTCAGGCTTCATTCTGACGACCTTTTGGAAATTCTCGGCTGCCCCTGCCAAGTCATTGCGCAGGAAAGAGACGTATCCAAGATTGAAATAGGAGAGGTAAAAGCCCGGCTTAATTTTAATCGCTTTTTTATAGTGTTCAACCGCTGCGTCCAACTGATTTTGCTCGCGGAAATACATGCCTAAATTGTGATTGGCAACCCAACTGTTCGGATTGACTTTGAGCATATGCCACTTAAGAGTCGGGGTATCCCGCCAGTGGCGCAATTGGTTACTGCTGGCCACCGCCAGTCCGATCAGGATGGCAACCATGCCCAGCCGCACCACCCTGCCCCGATGGCGGGCCAACAGCATGGCCACCCCCAGGGCGGGGCCGATGAGTCCCAGGTAGACATAGCGATCGGCCACGGTGGAAGTGCCCTGGAAGGTAAAGGGGATGAAACCCAAAACCGGTAATAGGAAACAGAAGGGAATGGAAACAACCACCAGCCACGACCGGACCCTCTGGGCCACCATGGCGGCGCAAAGCAGGAACCAGGGGAAAAGCCCGATCAGGTAAAGCCGGTTACTCGCCAATACCACGCTGGGAATTTGACCGTAATCAGGCGCCAGACCGAGCGGCCAGACTAACTTGAGAAAATAAAAACCCATGGCATGACCAGCCACCAACACCCGCTCCCAGAGATCCGGCACAAATGGCAACTGACTATCGGGCTGAGCATATTTGGTGATGATTGCCACCGGCAAGGCCATAACCAGCCAGGGCAACAACTCGTGAAGCAGGTCTTTGCCGGGCCGCGACTGGGACAAGTAACCGAGAAGTCCGGCCTGCAATGGCAATACCAGTGCGGAGGGCTTGGCCAGAACGGCCGCCGCAAAAAACAGGGTCGCCAGCAGGTAGCGGCGGTAGCCAGGCCAATGATCGGCATTTCCAACAGTGGTGCCGTAAAGCAAATATTGTCGCAGCGCCATAACAGAGAGAAACCCGCTGAGCAATCCCTTCAGTTCTGAAACCCAGGCCACCGGTTCGACCACCAAGGGATGCAGAGCAAAAAGCAGGGCGCCACCAGCGGCAGCCCAGTCATCATTGACCAGAAGACGAAGCAGGGAATAAAGGGCCGTCACCGTTGCCATGTGCAACAGAAGATTAGCGACATGGAAGGGAGCCGGGTCGAGGACAGCCCCTCCCCCGGCGATTTTACCCAGCATTCCCCAGACGATATAAGTCAGGGGGATATACAACCCCTCGTAAGGGCGGCGCCAAAACTCCAGAAAACTGTCCGCGGAAAAATCACGGACCAAGGGATTATCCCGAACGTTGACACGATCGTCATAATAGAGAAAATCAAAACCGCCCACTGGCCAGAAGACCACCAGGACCGCCAGGACCATGAGCAAGGAGAACTGCCAATGACGCGGGATATTCATGGTCGTTCCCGCTGTAGAGATGGCGAATCACCGATGGCGGCCATTGGTTCGACATACCCGAGGGCTCGGGCTTTGGCAGCGTAAGCGACAGCCAAATCCTCACGGCCCAGGCGCCGATAGGTCTGGGCCAGACCGGCCAGGGCCGGGGCGAAATCCGGGGCAATTTTCAGGACCTGTTGAAAGGCGGCGAGAGCCGATTCATATTGCCCAATTGCCAGATTGGCGCGGCCCAGATTGTTAATCGGGACCGGCTGGCGCGGCGCCAGTTCCACGGCCTTGCGGAACAAGACCAATGCTTCCTGCCCTCGGTTCCGGGCCAGGTAGATGAGACCCAGATTGTTATATGGTTCGGCCAGGGCGGGCTTGCGGGCCACGGCCCGACGGTAACATTCCTCGGCTTCACCAACTTGGCCCTGCACTTCATAGATGACCCCCAGATTACTCAATGCCTCGGCAAAATCGGGCATTATCAACAGGGCCTGCCGGTAGGCCTCAATCGCCTCGCCATTCCGGCCCGTCCCTTTGTAAAGCAAGCCGATGGCGACCTGCACCCGGGCCAATTCATAGTTGCTGGCCTTCTCCAGACGGTAATAATAGAGCGCCTGTCGATAATTGGTCATGGCCTGTTCGTGTTCACCCAGAGTTTCTTGGGCGTCCCCGATTTTCCGGTACACCAGCCCGTAACTCTGGGGAACCAGGGGCAGCGTCTGTCGATAGAATG
>JAGVGT010000030.1 GCA_020056965.1 Deltaproteobacteria bacterium | reverse complement strand
CCCATCGTGCCGGTCTGCATCCTGGGCAGCCGCGAGATGCTGCCGCCCGGCAGCCGCTTGCTCAATCCGGCCCGGATCCGGGTGGTCCTGCTGCCGCCGCTGCTGCCGGTCGGCAACGCCAACAACCCCGACGACATCAAAGCCCTCAAAGAGCGGACCAAGGCGGCCATCGTCGCCACCCTGCCCGAAGCGAACCACGCCGCCCACGCCGAAACCGTCGGCAACTGTGCGCGGCTGACCCCGACCAATGGTCTGCCCGTCAATAAGGCCTTTTGAAATGAGTCTTTTGAAAAATTCATTAACGCCGATTTTTCCCGTCATTCCAGCCTGCGCGGGAATGACGAAACGTGCCTTTTGCAAGAGGCTCGGATGAATATCATTACCCGCGACTTCGCCACCGCCTTAAAACTGCGCCAGGCCGCCCCGGCTGAAATTCTCCCGTTACAGGAAGAGTTGCTGCGGCGCCATCTGACCCAGGCGGTCAAGGCCCCGTTTTATCGGGAACGGTTGGCCGCCCTGGGGTTGCAACCGGCCCTGGCTACCCTGGCCGGGCTGGCCAGTCTGCCGCTGACCTCGCGCTATGATCTGGAGAGGGACCCGGCCGCCTTCCTGGCCGAGCCGCCGGAACAGCAGGCCGACCTGGCCCTGACCTCCGGCTCCACCGGCGAGCCGATTTTGGTGCCCTACACGGCTGGCGATCTCGACCGGCTGGCCTTCAACGAGCAACTTAACTTCTGGGGGGCCGGGATCCGCGCCCACGACCGGATCCTGCTCTGCGTCACCCTGGACCGCTGCTTCGTGGCCGGGCTGGCCTACTACCAGGGGCTGGTCAAACTAGGGGCCACCGCCATCCGCAGTGGCCCCGGCCAACCGGCCCGTCAGTGGGAGTTGATTGAACGACTCAAACCCACCGGCCTGGTAGGCGTCCCCAGCTTCCTCCTGAAGATGGCGCTCTATGGCGAGGAGCAGGGTCTTGCCCCGAGGAGCCGCGGCATCAAGTCTCTGGTGACCATCGGCGAGCCGGTGCGCCGGGGCGACGGCTCGCTCACCCCGTTGGGGCGGGAACTGGAAGAGGCCTGGGGCGGCAAGGTGTTCAGCAACCACGGCGCCACCGAGATGGAGACCGCCTTCAGCGAATGCACCGCCGGTTGCGGCGGCCATGTCCACCCCGAACTGATGCTGGCCGAGATCATCGACGAGGCCGGGCAGGTCTTGCCGCCCGGTCAGCCCGGCGAACTGGTGGTCACCCCCCTGGGGGTCGAGGGCTTGCCGCTGCTGCGCTTCCGGACCGGTGATATCGCCCGGCTGCATGTGGAGCCTTGCGTCTGCGGCTGGCACACCCCGCGGCTGGGGGCGGTCGAAGGCCGCCTGGCCCAGCGCCTGAAGGTCAGCGGCACCACCCTGTATCCGGAGATGATCTTCCAGCTCCTTCAGGAACTGCCGGAGGTTACGGGAAGCTACCTGGAGGTCCGCTCCTCTTATGACCTCTCCGATGAGATTAATGTAGTGGTCGGGGTGGTTAACCCGGCCGACCAGGTGACAACGGCACGGATCGCCGAACTGCTCCAGGCCCGCCTGCGGGTGCGCCCGCAGGTGACCCCCCTGGACCCCAACCGGGTCCAGGCCACCATGGAGCAGGGCGGCGGCCGCAAATTAAAACGCTTCTTCGATTTACGCGGTGAACTAAAAAAATGAAATGTCTCGGTGAACACTGGGGGCTCGAGTTCTCTCAGGAAGAGATCGCAGAGGCCCGGGCCAGAAACGGGCTGTTATCCATGGAGCTTGAATTATCGCGGCTCTGCAACCTGCGCTGTATATACTGCTACGCAGCCTCCGGCGTGCCCCTGGAGGGCGAGCTGACCCTGGCGGAGATCCATAGCGCCATAGATCAGGCCGCCGCCTTAGGCGCCCGTAAGATCATCATCCTGGGTGGCGGCGAGCCTCTGCTTTACAAGGACCTGTTCGAGGTCATCGACTACATCCAGGCCAGGGGACTCACCGCCGACCTCTTCACCAACGGCATGCTGATCACCCCGGAGAAGGCCCGCGCCCTCTACGAGCGCAAGGTGGCGGTGGTGATCAAGCAGAACAGTCGCAACCCCGAGGTCCAGGATCTGCTGGCCGGGCAACCGGGGGCCTTTGCCGCCATCGAGAAGGGACTGGCCAACCTCAAGGCGGCCGGCTACCCGGACGAGGAACACACCCTGGGCATCGAGACCATCGTCTGCCGCCAGAACTACGACGAGCTGGTTGACCTGTGGATCTGGGCGCGCAAGCAGGGGATCATTCCCTACGTGGAGATGATGACCCTGCAAGGGCGGGCCACCGAGCATGCCGAACTGGAGGTGCCGATGATCGAGATCAAGGCCCTCTTCGAGCGCCTGGCCTACATCGATGCCGAGCAGTTCGGCAACACCTGGACCCCGCACCCGCCCCTGGCCGCCTCCCAGTGCGCCCGGCACGAGTATTCCTGCACGGTCACCGCCGTCGGCAACGTCCAGCCCTGTCCGGGGGTCAGCGTCACCGCCGGGAATATCCGCGACAACTCCCTGGCCGAGATTCTCCACCACAGCAAACCGATCCAGGAACTGCGCAACATCAGGAAGATGATCAAGGGCCGTTGCAGCGAATGCGTGTTCGGTGAATACTGTTACGGCTGCCGCGGCCATGCCTACCAGGTGACCGGCGACTACCTGGCCGAAGACCCTCTCTGCTGGCTGGACCACAAGCAGGTCTGATGAAGATCCTTCTGGTCAATCCGCCCAACAGTGGCCGCAGCATCCCGGAAGAACGCTACGGGATCGACTCGATCAAGAAGATCTTCCGGGGCGAACCGTTGGCCCTGGAGGTGCTGGCCGGCAACCTGCCGGAGTTCGCGGTGCGGATTGTCGATTTGAAGGCGGCCCCGGACTCGCTGGCTGCTGAGGTGGCGGAGTTCCGCCCCGATCTGGTCGGCATCACCGGGGTGACCTGCGAGGCCAACACCGTGCTGCGCCTGGCCGGGGAGATCAAGGAGAGCTGCGGGGCCACGGTAGCGGTGGGCGGCATCCACGCCTCCAACGACCCGGAGTTTTTCAACCGGCCGGGCATCGATTACGTAACGGTGGGCCTGGGCAAGGCCTCCTTCCGGGAGCTGGCCGTCAATCTCGCCGAGGGGCGCCAGGCTTGCGCGATTGACGGCATCGGCGCCACCAGCCCCGGACGCCCCCTGACCTACACCCCGAGAAAGTTTTCAGCCGATGACCTGATCGACTCGCGCCCCCCGGCCTACGAGCTGGTCAGCCGCTACCGCCCGACCTATTACCTGGAAAGCCTCAAGCTCGACATGGGCTTCGTGGTCACCGCCTTCGGCTGCCCCTTCAACTGCTCGTTCTGCTGCATCTCCGGTCTCACCGGCGGCCGCTACCTGACCCACTCCACCGAGGCAGTGCTCCGGGATATCCGCTTGCTCGGCGAGATCCCGGTGGTCCGACTGCTGGATGCCAACACCTTCGGCGACCCCCAGCACGCCGAGCGGCTGGCCGAGGCGATCATCGCGGCCGGGATCAAGAAGCAATTCCTGGCCGACGTCCGCTCCGACACAGTGGTTAAATACCCGGACCTGATGCGCAAGTGGAAGGCGGCCGGCTTACGGGCGGTGATCATCGGTTTTGAAGAGATCAGCGACGAAGGGCTGAAGAAGATGAACAAGGCCAACCAGGCGGCGGTCAACACCGAGTCAATCAAGATCCTCCACGAGATCGGCATCACCATTATCGGCGACTTCATCGTCGATCCCGATTATAGTGAGGATGACTTCAGCCGACTGGCCGATTACCTGCGTGAAACCAAGGTGGATCTGCCGATGATCACGGTGATGACCCCCCTGCCCGGCACCCGGCTGCACCAGGAGCGGCGCGAGCAGATTATTATTGACGATCTCGACTACTATACGTTAACCAATGCCGTCGTTCCGACCCGGCTGCCCGAGAAGAAATTTTATGAACTTTACGCCGCCCTGCTCCGTGAGGGTCACACCGGCGCCAAGCTTTGATGGTTTCGCAATAAACTAGCTATGTTAGCCACCGATAAATCAAACTTATCGGTTGGCACTGTCCGTCGTTCTCGCGGTTGTTGCGCGACCGACAAACTTTGATTCAGCCGACTACCGATGCAAGTATATATCACCGATATCGCCGCCTTTCTGCCCAACGGGCCAATCGGCAACGACCAGATGGAAGGGGTGCTGGGTTTGGTTAACGGCCTGCCCTCGCGGACCCGCAAGATCATCCTCCGCAACAATGGCATCCACCAACGCTACTACGCCATCGATCCGGCCACCGGCGCCACCACCCACACCAACGCCCAGTTGGCCGCCGAGGCCGTGCGCCGCCTGGCCCCTTATCCGGACTTTACGGTGGCCGACATTGAACTCCTGGCCTGCGGCACCTCGGCGCCGGACCAGATCATGCCCGGCCACGCCTCCATGGTCCACGGCGAAGTGGGCGGCAGCCATTGTGAGGTGGCGAGTACGGCCGGGGTCTGTCTTTCTGGCATCGCCTGCCTCAAGTACGCCGCGATGAGCGTAGCCCTGGGGTTGAGTAAAAACGCAGTGGCCACCGGCTCGGAACAGTCCTCCTCTTACATGCGGGCAAGGATGTGCGGGACAGTGCGGCCGGAGCGGGCGGAAAAATTGGATCGGCAACCGGCCCTGGCCTTCGAGGCTGACTTTTTGCGCTGGATGCTTTCCGACGGGGCCGGGGCGGTGTTCCTGGCGCCCACTCCGGCTCCGGATCGCCTGAACCTGAAATTGGAATGGCTCGAGATCATCTCCCATGCCGATACGATGGAACCCTGCATGTACGCTGGGGCAGTGAAGCGGGAGGACGGCACCCTCAAGGGCTGGCGGGAATTTACCTCGGCTGCCGAGGTCGTGGAGAGCAACGCGCTCTTGGTTAAACAGGACGCCCGATTACTCAACGAACAGATCATCCCGGTGGTGATCAGTCGTTCACTGCCCCGATTCATCGAAAAGTATGACCTGAAGCCGGACGAAATCGACTGGTTTTTGCCCCACTACTCCTCGGAATACTTCCGGCCGATCATCGCCGAACACATGCGGGAGATCGGTTTCGAGATTCCCCAGGAACGCTGGTTCTCCAACCTGGCCGCCAAGGGCAACACCGGTTCGGCCTCGATCTATATTATCCTGGAAGAAATCCTCAAATCAGGGCGGTTAAAAAAAGGCGACCGCCTCCTCTGCTTCATCCCGGAGAGCGGTCGTTTTGCGGTGGGCTATATCCTGCTCACCGTGGTCTGAAAGAAAATATCCCGACTTTATTCCTTCCGGCAGTCTTCACAGATAGCCGCGGGCAGAATCATCACCACACTGTCCCGATTGATATCGACAAACTTGCCCCGAAACATGGTCTTACTGGTCCGGACGTCCTCGACTATCGCATCAGTCATGGCGAAATAACTTCGGGCCGAGGTGATGTAGTCGGTCAACCGGGAGCCGGGCATCAGATCGATATATCCGGTGATCTTGTACTCACTGGTCAGCACCACTACTGCGGTATGGGTAATATCCGACATCTTCTGCACCCCCAAGAAAATATTGGCAATCGGCCAAGTCTCAACCCTTCATCTCGCTAGGGTGTTTTATCATAGCGAGCCGGGCACAAATTGGCAAACGGCAAATTCCCTTGGGCCTTCCCAAAAAAGAATGCCGGCCAACAATCCATTGATTGTTGGCCGGCCCCGGCAACGACAATTCTTTAAAAGGGGGTTAAAAAGGAGGATGTCGCCGCCTGAACTAACCTACCATCATGACCCGGGCGGGTGTCAATGTTTTTTCTCGAACCACCATATACCCACCCGATTATCCAACGGCCTCTTCGCAGAAGAGCCTGTGAGCCGGTTAACGGTGCCGGGCCGCGGCCTCAAGGTCGATCTCAGCTTGGGCCTTACAGGTCACGGGCTGGCCCTTGTTGTCCATGGCCTCGACCAGATAGGGCTTGATCAGCGGCCCGGAGCCGTCATAGTCGGCCTCGATGAAATCGTAAAGCCGGTCACTGGCGCAGATTCGCAGGACATTGACCTGGATGGTGATATTGTACTGAATTTTCTTGAGGCCAGCCGGTTCAGGTTCCAGTTCAGTCGCCAGTGCGACCTTTCCGACCAAAACGGCGGCGGAGAAAAGCAGGAACGCCAGGATTGTTTTCACGTCTCTTCCGGTCATGCGGGCCAAGGTCTCCCAACTGGTTGGTGTTCCACGAAAAAACGTAATATTTTCTTATACCGGAATCCCCGCGGAATGCAATTTTTTATGCGCCGTCGCCGTCCTGGCGGTTTTTATCGACAAATTCGGCCAGGGTCTTCAGACTGGCCAGGACCTGGCGGCTGGTCTCCTCGGAATTAATCCGGACCTGGTAACGGTTCTGGACGGTAAAGACAATCTCCACCGCATCCAGCGAGTCGATGCCCAGCGGCGATTCCGGGCCGATCAGCGGAGCGGTCGGGGAAAAATCCGCCGGCACGCCACCCGCGACCTTGCAGACCTCGCAGATCATGCCGAGCAGTTCCTGTTCCAGTGCATTCATTAGCTATCTCCAGACCCTAAGGGATTAAACAAATTACATTCCCACATCCCAACCTTACCCCTCAAGGGATTCACCCCCTCCGAATGGAGAAGCGGTTAAGTCCCTCTGATTCCGGGAGGGGTGAGGGGATTTATCAGTGAGCAACCAACTCCACCTAAACCGAACCGGCCCGGCGGATAAAGGCCAGCCAGGCGACCAGCCCGGCCCCGGCCCCGAAGGTCAGCAGGGCCGAAACCGGCCCGACCACCCCGGCCAGGTTACCACCCCGAACAAAAATATCAAGAAAGGCCTCCAAGCCCCAGCCCACCGGGGAAAACGCGCTGATCCGCCGCATCATCTCCGGCATGGCGTAAGTCGGCACCATCACCCCACCCAGGGCCGAGGCCACCACCACCGAGATCGAACCGAACATCGCGGCCTGCTCGTAGGTCCGGGCCAGACAACCCAGCAGCAACCCGTAGCCGGTGGCGGCTAAAGCCGCCGCCAGCACCACCACCGCCACCGTCCCGAAGTTATGGCCGGGATCGAAGGCGGCCAGTCCCAACAGCGGCAGGATAAAGCGGCCGATCAGGACGATCAGAGCGAACTGGCAAAAACTGACCATGACAAAGGCCAACACCTTGCCGACCAGGATCACCGCGTAGGGCACCGGCAGGGCCAGGAGCCTGGTCATGGTCCCCTCCTTGCGCTCCCGCAGGAAGAAGGTGGACATCGGCACGACGATGAAGAACATCCCGAACAGCGCCCAGGCCGGGACATTGTGCTGGACCGGGGTCGGCACCACCGCCAGCCCGGCCCGGGAAAGGGCCTGGCCGTGGATGGCCAGGAGCGGTTCGGTGGTGAAGCCGATCTTCACCTCCGGCACCGTCACATAATCGGCCATGGGGCCGGCCACCTTGCGAATCTCCCGCTGCAGATGGGCGGGCAGCTGTTCGCCGAAAGCCTTGATCCGGGCCTTGATCTCCAGGGAGCGGATGATCACGGTCAAGCCGTTCTGGATGCCGCCCCGGAAGACGCCCAGCACGGTGGGGTCGAAGTAAATCGCCAGTTCGGGGGATGCCACCTTGGCATGGGGTTCGCCGGCCAGATCGGCCCGCACCTCGGCCCCGGCCATTTCGGCCAGAGTGGCGGTGGCGCCGGCGGGAATGATGATGCAGGCCTGAAAACGGCCGGCCGCCACCAGTTTCTTGGCATCATCGGCCGTCACCGGTCGGCCGTCAACCTCGCGGGTCAGGGTAGCCCCCTTCATCCCGGCGACAATCTCTTTACCCAACTCGCCACCGTCCGGATCGACCAGCAGCACCTTGGCGGCACTCTCGCCCATCAGCTTATAGACGTTGTTCTGGACCAAGGTGATGATCACCACCAGCAGGGCCGGCATCAGGAACAGAATGAGGAGACCAGCCCGGTCGCGCCAGAGCAGCAGGAGATTTTTGACCAGTTCGCCGTAGATGCGGTTCATGGATGAGGGATCGTTATAAGTTTAATGTTAAAAGTTATAAGTTGCGGTGGTTACGGGTTTGATGGCGCCTGCATTATCGTGGATTGGCCTACATGCAATGAAAACCGACAGCCTGGCGATTCCCGTGATTTGTTGGGCTTCGCGTGCTCAACCCAACCTTGCTTGCTTCATTGTGTTTTTGGGATGAAGCGCACACCGGGCAGACCTTTAAAGTCGGCGTCAGAGGTCACAATCTCACAGTTGTGCTCAAGTCCAGTTGCATAAACAATTGAGTCAGCCATGGCCAGGCCGTGGCTAAGGCCAAGGTCGGCCGCCTTCAGGGCAAGTAATTCATCCAGTTCAACAACCTGAGCAGATTTCATGTGGCCGACGGCCAGCAGGGCTTTTTCCTCGCCGACCTCGCGCTTGAGAATCTTGTATACCTCATGCAGGACGATCACCGGCACCAGCAGATGATCCTGGTGCTTCAGGTATTTTCGATAGTTCTTCGCCAGCGGGCCGTTGCTGAACCACTCAAGCCAGCCGCAGGAATCAACGAGATACACTAGTACCGGTCCTTTTTGTCGCGGTAATCGGCAACGTTAGCCCCTGCCGCAATACCCCGCAGGCTTTCCAGGTTTTGCAGGGGGATCAGGACCAACATGCCGTCCTTTTCAATTACCGTCAGCTTCTGCTGCGGCTTCAGGTTGAGATGTTCCCTGGCCTGCCTGGGAATAACCACCTGGAATTTACTGGAGATCGTGGTCTGCATTTCGACTCCCATACCTTTTGTTGATCGATGCACATACTGTAAGAAATGCGCTTTCGACTGTCAACCTTAGGAAGCAACCAAGAATGCCAATCAGTCAAGCCTGACCCCGAGTTTCCCTCAGCTTCAAACCGTTATTCCGTTCATCCTGAGCCTGTCGAAGGATCGCCAAACGGTATCTCGACTCATTCGACGACGATTCATCCGGCGCAATGCGCTGCGCTTATTGACGCCCTACACGGAATGTATGCGCCTTACGAGTTACACGGTATGTATGCGCCTTACGAGTTAACCAGACCTACCCTGCTTTAAGCTTTCACATTTCGCTTGTATTATTAACCTGTCGATTTCTTCACTGGTACCTTTAGACATTGAATTACAAAATGATGAAGTGTGATCTGGCCGGGAAATTATGACATGAAATGATTTTGTGATATATTTCAAAGGTACGTCTCCAGGGAACCAGCATTCAGTTTGAGGAATATATTGAATGAAGCTTAATTTGTTGTTCTCCCTGTATTCCACTGCTGCAGAATTTATGATTAATTTGTTAGCATGTTTTTTGTCAAAAATCAAAAAAACAATATCAAATGTATCACGATAATGTTCATTTACCCTAAACCAAGGCGGGGAGAGAAAATAATACTTTGAGAGGGTCTGGTTTATTGTCTCTGTCGATGTGTGTCGTAGATCAAAAAATGAAACATATCCTTTGATAATAGAAAAGCATCCATCAGATCCAGGATTGAGAGCAAATGATTTTTTTAAATTGTTTGCTATCATTTCGGTAGATTTTATGAGTTTGAAGTTCTCATAAGATGTGACATGGAAAATATTCCCTTTAAGTAACTCAAGAAGCTCTTCCTCAAAAGGCTTGTCTTTGTATTCAATCGTTATCTCCATGGTTAATCAACAAAATCTACAAACACCACTTTCCCTTCCCCTCCATCTTTGCGCTTCAAACTCACAGTTGATAGGTTGGAGTCTTCGGATAACAATTCAGAGCTTATTTCATACCCGTTTTCCATTATCACATGTCTCGTAATTTCAGGTCGGTGAGGAAATTTATCTATCTTGATCATGCTTTCAAAATAAACAAACTCTGTTTCATTAAAAAAAATTGTCTTCTTCATCAATGCCATATTTTTTTATCCACTCCATCTCATTTTTGAATTTATCTAAAGCTTCAGGCGGAGAAGATGCAGACACTATCATTGTGAAATCACCCCAGGTTTTTTCTCCTTTTCCTTTAAATGAAAATCGCCCTATAAAATACATGTTTTCACCGTATAAGTTATTGACAACATAAGTAACGTAGATGCGGTTCATTACTCACCGGCATCCTATATCAGACACCACTAAACTCGTAGGATTGGCAAAGCGTAGCGTGCCCATCAAAAAAGTTACACGACCAATCCGGAACGATGGGCACGCTGCGCTTTGCCCATCCTACACCTTTCACCGGCCCTTCAGTCCCGCAACTTCCGGCCAGTCAGCGCAAAAAACAACTCCTCCAAGGTGGCGTGCCCCCCGCTCCGCATCAGTTCGGCGGGCACACCACTGGCGACGATCCGCCCCATATCGATAATCGCCACCTCCGAGCACAACCGCTCGGCCTCTTCCATGTAGTGGGTGGTGTAGATCATGGTGGTGCCCTGCTGGTTCAGGTGGGCGAGGCGGTCGAGGATCAGGTTGCGGGACTGGGCGTCAATGCCAACGGTCGGCTCGTCCAGGAAGAGCAGTTTGGGCTGGTGGAGAATACCGGCGGCCAGGTTGAGGCGCCGCTTCATGCCGCCGGAGAAGGTGTGGACCAGTTGGTCGCCCCGGTCGGCCAGGCCGACGAACTCCAGGCACTCACCGATCCGCGTCTTGAGCGCCGCCCCGGACAGGCCATAGAGCCGCCCGAAGAAGCGCAGATTCTCGGTGGCGGTCAAGGGTTGGTAGATCGCCAGTTCCTGGGGGACCAACCCCAGCAACGCCTTGACCTGGCGTTTCTCTTTCCGGACATCGAGCCCGAAGATCCGCACCTCACCAGAGGTGGGCTTCAAAATGGTGGCCATGATCGAGATGGCGGTGGTCTTGCCGGCCCCGTTCGGCCCCAAGAGACCAAAAAGCGCCCCGGTCGGGATGGCCAGATCGAACCCGGTCAGGGACGGTTCGCGGTTGCCCCGGTAGGTCATCACCACGCCCCGGGTTTCCAGGGCCAATTCTGGCTGCGCGGGGTTACTCATCGCCCTCGCCATGCCGCTTGTTACGGCGGGCAAACTTGACGAACTCAAAGAAGTTACCGGCAAAGCGCCGCCAGCTGTCCGGCGACTTCCAGAGCATGGCCACGTAGCCCAGCAGCACCTTGGCCCGCTTATAGTGGGTCTTGTAGTAAAGGATGAACAGCTCATCCAGCCGCTCCCGGTTCATGCCCTTGGGGATGAACTGGAAGCTCATGCAGTCCATCTTCTCCCAGTCTTCCTCGAAACTACCGATCGCCTCGCCCTGTTCCTTGATATCCTTATAGATCGGCGAGCCGGGGAAGGGGGTAAACTTGGCCAGGTTGAAGTCGTCGATGGGCAGGGAGAAGACGTAGTCCATGCTGCGTTGGATACTCTGCTCGCTCTCGCCGGGCAGCCCCATCATCAACAACCCCTTGGTGCGAATCCCCGCCTTCTTGATCAGCCGGATCTTGTCGGCCAGCATGGCCAGGTTGGCGTTCTGCCGGTGCTGGGCCAGGAGCTCCTCGTCGCCGGTCTCGATCCCCAGGCTGATCATCCAGCAGCCGGCCTGCTTCATCAGTTGCAGGAGTTCGAAGTCAATATGCTCGGCCCGCACCGCGCAGTTGAAGGTCATCCCCAGGGGCTGGTCGATCATCTTGCGGCAGAAATCCTCGACCCGCTGGCGGTTGAAGGTGAACTGATCGTCGTAGAAATTGATGTGGCGGATCCCGAAACGCTCCTTCAGGTATTGCAGGTGCCGGTAAAGGTACTCGGCCGAGTTGTAGCGGAAGCTGCGGCGGAAGACCGAACGGTCGCAGTAGCTGCACGCATAAGGGCAGCCCCGGCTGGAGATGCAGGAGGCGTTGGGCGCCTTGGGATAGTTGAAGATCGGCAGCATGTAGGCTTCCGGGTAGCCGGCCAGCTTCTCGTAGGCCGGAAAGGGCAGATCGTCCAGCTCCAGCTTGGCCTGGCGGTAGCCGTTGCTGATCACCGCCCCGGCCGCGTCCCGGTAGATGACGCCCTCGATGCCCGCCGGTTCGCGGCCGTCCGCCGCCAGCAGGTCGGTCAAGGTCTGCTCGCCTTCGCCCATGATGACAAAATCAACCACCGGGTAGTCGGCCAGCACCTTCTCCTGCATGGCCGAAACGTGGACCCCGCCGAAGACGCTCTGCACCCCGGGCAGGGTCTCCTTGGCCAGGGCGGCGATCCGCGCCCCGTCGAGAAAGCTGGAGGTGGTGCAGGAAAAGCCGATATAACCGGGCCGCTGTTGGCGCAGATACTCGACGATCAACCGGTCGGCATCGGCGGGCCGGGCATAGCAGTCGATGATGTCGGCGGTATAGCCGCCCCGCTCCAGATAGGCGGCGATGGTGGCCATCCCCAGGGGCGGCATGATGTTGGCCAGGCGCGAGATGTCATGCCCGGCTGCCTCCTTGCGATAGCCTAAAGGGTGGACCAGGAGGATGCGTTTATTATCGAGATTGTTGGTCATGATTGGTTCTTTGCTTAAGGTTATTGCGCTGAAGTATTCAGCATGATCGAAGAGGACCGGACTCGCCTCGGCTGCCCCAACGGACGCCTACAAAGGACGCGCTCCGCAGATTACGCCAACCACCCAGAAAATCAACCTCTATCGACCGGCCGGGAGAGGTGATTCGACCGGCCGCCGCCATCCCCAGGCCGCCATCAGCCCAAATTGTTGCGGAACTACCGCGCCAGCCTTACCGTTACTGTAAGTTTTCCAAGGAGGCAAAACATTGCAAAAAGCTCTCGCCATTTTGACCATCTTGCTCCTGGCCGCCTGCGCCGCCGGCGGAGACTGGCGCACCGCCAGCCGCGAATCGGCGGGGATCGCCCCCGATCCGGCCCAAACCCGGGAGGCAGTCCTGCAGGTGTACGGCGCCCCCACCTGGGGCTGGCGGGGCTGGTTTGCCGTCCATACCTGGATCGCCGCCAAACGTACCGGGGCGACCACCTACACCGTCTATGAACTGATCGGGTGGCGAGAGCGGCGCGGACTACCCCTGGTTCGGATCGAGCCGGACATCCCCGACCGGCTCTGGTTCGGTGAGAAACCCCGGTTGCTCAACAGCCATCGGGGTGGCGACACCGACCGCCTGATCGAGGCGGTGGACCGGGCCGCCCGCCGTTACCCCTGGCCGGACCGCTACCAATCCTTTCCCGGACCCAACAGCAATACCTTCATCGCCTGGATCGCCAAAGAGGTTCCTGGCCTCGGCCTCAAGCTGCCCTTCACCGCCATCGGCAGCGGCTATGTAAATTAGCCGCTGCTCAACCCATCCCAGAGCGGCCGCCCCAGAAATTGGGCCAGCTTATTGGCATCCTCGCGCAGACTCGCCAGGTTGCCGTGGTCCACGACGTTCAACCGCTTGCCGTCTTTCAGCACCAGATTCAACTCGTAGCTATAGAAGGAATTCTTGCCGCTGCAATACTCGGAGATGATCTGCAGGGCGTGAATCTCTTCGAGGCGGGCAAAATTTTTCAGGAGCCTTTTGTCGATTGCCTGTTCAGGACGCTGCCGCCCCTTCCAGAAACAGCCCTGGCGGGTATCGAAGACGATGGGGGCGGTGCCGAAATAAAGCAAGGCGCCGCCGGCCAGGGCAAAAATCAAGCCGATCAGCATCGGCATCAGCGCATCGACCGTCAGCCGCAAGGAACCTTCCGCCGTAAACCTGACCGAGGGAAAGCCGATCATTACGCCCAGCCCGACCAGCAGGAAGATCAGCGAGAAGACCACAGCCCCAGCCGTGGCCTTAAACTCCAGACGGCTGTGATCGACCGAGACGAGCCGGTGGGTGCGGAAACTGGCCCCGCCCCCCTTGGCCGGGCTCCAGGCAGTCTGGAGGGCCACCGGATCATTGAGACCGGCGGGATCGAAAGTGACGCCCCGGCGGCCGGCCAGTTCCTGAAGCTTCTGAAGCAGGGCATTCAGCATTGCACACCTCGTAAATCAGGGATTTAAAGCACCTCGGCCCGATGCGACGGCTCAGTGGGCCGGCCGTTAGTGACGCTCCAGCCGATCCTCTTTCCGCCCGAGCAGATAGGCATCCACAGTACCTCCAAGCCACAGGGGAAGCAATAAGAGCGCCGCAATTTTACCCCACGGGCCGGATGCCTCGGCCCCGGCCTGATCGACCGCGGCCAGGAGCGCGACCGGATCGATGGCGCCATTCACCAGGTCAAGCTTGGCGACGATGGCGCTGGCCGCCGCCACGGCCTGCACCACCAGAAGCCCCAGGCAGGCCAGGCTGACCAGCAGCAGAGCCGCCCCCCGGAGCCGGCGGTTCAGAACAATCTGCCCGAGCCCCGGCAGGACCAGACCTGACAGCAGCGCCCCTTTGATCGCCTTATCCATGCGCTTATCTCCCAAAATTCTTATGGCCACAGCCAAGATGACAGCGGGCTTAAAATAACATAGATCGGCAATCCGGTCAGCAACCGACAACCACGGCGGGACGGCGCGGCCTTCGATAGGAGAAGATTTTCCTGCGCCGGCAAGCGAATGTGTTATATAGAAACCGGTTGGCTTTACCGGCAATTACTCTGATTCGGACTGATATGGGCTGGCTGGGCAGAACTCTCAACTCCTCCATCGGCAAAAAAACGGTGATGGCCGTGACCGGCCTGAGCCTGGGGCTCTTTGTCGCCGCCCACCTGGCCGGACTGACCAGCATCTTCCGGGGCCGGGTTGCCTTCGCCGCCTACGCCGACCGTCTCCATGACCTGGCCCTGCTGCTGCGCCTGGGCGAAATCTTCCTGTTGGTGGTTTTTCTCCTGCACATCACTGTCGGTCTGCTCCTCTTCCTGGAAAACCGCCGGGCCAAGCCGATCCGCTACGCCGTGCGCAATAGTGCCAGCGGCCAGACCTGGGGTTCGCAAACCATGCCCTACACCGGCCTCTGTCTGCTGCTTTTCCTGGGCTACCACCTGGCCAGCTTCTCCTTGAACGATTACGCCCCCATCGACGTTCTCCTGCGCGAAAGCCTGGCGCAGCCGGCCACCGGCACCTTCTATCTGATCGCCCTGCTGGCCCTGGGACTGCACCTGAGCCACGGACTCTGGAGCAGCCTGCAGTCCCTGGGGTTGAGCCACCCCAAGTACGACCAATTTCTGGAATCCGGGGGAGTGGGGATCAGCGTCTTCATCACCACCCTCTTCAGCCTGATCCCCATTCTGGCCCTGTTCTGGCCGGGCTTTCTCGGATAAAGGGCCCAACGATGCAACTGGACGCCAAAATTCCCGCCGGCCCCCTGGCCGACAAATGGCCAAGCTATCTGCGCGACAGCCGGCTGATCAGCCCGGCCAACCGGCGCCAGTTGACAGTGATCGTGGTCGGCTCCGGTCTGGCCGGGGCCTCGGCGGCGGCGACCCTGGCCGAGCAGGGCTACCAGGTCAAGAATTTCTGCCTGCAGGACTCGCCCCGGCGCGGCCACTCCATCGCCGCCCAGGGCGGCATCAACGGTGCCAAGAATTACCAGAACGACGGCGACTCGGTCTTCCGCCTCTTCCAAGACACCCTCAAGGGCGGCGACTTCCGGGCCCGCGAGGCCAACGTCTATCGGTTGGCCGAACTCTCCGGCCGGATCATCGACCAGGCGGTGGCTCAGGGGGTGCCCTTCGCCCGCGACTACGGCGGCCAGCTGGCCAATCGCTCCTTCGGCGGCGCCCAGGTTTCGCGCACCTTTTACGCCCGGGGCCAGACCGGCCAGCAACTGCTGCTCGGGGCCTATGGCGCCCTGCTCCGTCAGGTCAAGGGCGGGCGGGTTGAACTCTACCCGCGCCGGGAGATGGTCGAGTTGGTGGTGGTCGAGGGCCAGGCCCGGGGCATCATCACCCGCAATCTCCTGACCGGCGCCCTGGAAAGGCATGCTGCCCAGGCGGTGGTCCTGGCCACCGGCGGCTACTCCAACGTTTACTGCCTGTCGACCAACGCCGCCTCCTCCAATGCCTCGGCGATCTGGCGCGCCCACCGGCAGGGGGCGGGTTTTGCCAACCCCTGCTTCGTCCAGATCCACCCGACCTGCATCCCGGTCCACGGCGAACACCAGGCCAAGCTGACCCTGATGAGCGAGTCCCTGCGCAATGACGGCCGGGTCTGGGTGCCGCTTAACCCCGGCGATCGCCGCCCGCCCGGCGAGATCCCGGAGACGGAACGCGATTATTACCTGGAGCACCAATACCCCGCCTTCGGCAACCTGGTGCCCCGCGATGTCGCCTCCCGCAGCGCCAAGGCGCAGTGCGACAGGGGCCACGGGGTCGGCAATACCGGCCGGGCCGTCTATCTGGACTTTGCCGAACCGCTCCGGCGCGATGGCCTGGCAACGGTCCGGAGCAAGTACGGCAACCTCTTCGAGATGTACCAGCGCATCACCGGCCAAAACCCCCTGGCCGAGCCGATGCAGATCTACCCGGCGGTCCACTACACCATGGGCGGCCTCTGGGTAGATTACCAGCTGATGACCACCCTCCCCGGCCTCTTCGCCCTGGGCGAGGCCAACTTCTCCGACCACGGGGCCAACCGGTTGGGCGCCAGCGGTCTGATGCAGGGGCTGGCCGATGGCTACTTCATCCTGCCCGCCACCATGGGCAACTACCTGGCCGGGGTGGCGGCCGGAGCGACAGACCCGGACGCTCCGGAATTCGCCCAGGCCGAGGCGAACGCCGCCGAGCGAACCAGACGCCTTTTAGCCATCCGGGGCAGACGGACGAGCACGGACTTTCACCGGGAACTGGGCCACCTGCTCTGGGACCACTGCGGTTTAAGCCGCCACCGGGTCGGTCTGGAAATTGCCCGCCAGCGCATCCCCGAAATCCGCGCCGAGTTCTGGCAAAATCTCCTGGTGCCGGGCTCGGGGAGCGACCTCAACCAGGCGCTGGAACGGGCCGGCCGGGTCGCCGATTACCTGGAGTTCGCCGAACTGCTGGTGGCCGATGCCCTGGCCCGGGAGGAATCCTGCGGCTGCCACCTTAGGGAAGAGCACCAGAGCGGTGAGCACGAACCCTTGCGCGACGACACCAACTTCGCCCATGTGGCGGTCTGGGAACATCGGAAGGACCAGGCGCCCCTGCTCCACCGGGAAGCGCTGACCTTCGAGAATGTCCAGCCCGGCCGGAGGGATTATCGATGACCATCAACCTGACCCTGCGGATCTGGCGCCAGCCGGGCCCCGATGCCCCCGGCGCTTTCCGGACTTACCAGTCCGGGCCGCTCTCCACCGACCTCTCCTTCCTAGAGATGCTCGACCTGCTCAACGAGCGACTGTCCCTGGCCGGCGAGGAGCCGGTGGCCTTCGACCACGACTGCGGCGAGGGCATCTGCGGCACCTGCGGGGCGGTGGTCAACGGCCGCCCCCACGGGCCGGTGGAGAGAACCACCCTCTGCCAATTGCATCTGCGTCATTTTAACGACGGCGACACCCTGATCATCGAGCCCTTCAGGGCCCGGGCCTTCCGGATCGAGAAGGACCTGGTGGTGGACCGTAGCGCCCTGGAGCGGATCATCCAGGCCGGCGGCTATGTCTCGGTCAACACCGGCTCGGCCCCGGAGGCCAACACCATCCCGGTGCCGCAACCCACCGCCGAAGCGGCGATGAGCAGCGCCGAGTGCATCGGCTGCGGGGCCTGCGTGGCGGCCTGCCCGAATGGCGCGGCGATGCTCTTCACCGGCGCCAAGGTCTCGCAATTGGCCCTGCTCCCCCAAGGCCAGCCGGAACGGACCCGCCGAGCCCTGGATATGCTCCGGGCCATGGACGGCCTGGGCTTCGGCAACTGCGGCAACGAACGGGAATGCGAGGCGGCCTGCCCCAAGTCCATCTCGATCCGCAATATCGCCCGGCTCAACCGGGAGTTTTTGCGGGCTTCGTTCTTTTCGGAGGAGGAATAGAACCATGCCCTCTCGCCCCTTTCCTGATCGTCCTTTCCGGTGTCGCGGTCGGCATCGGCGCCGCTTTCACCGGCCTGGGCGGCGGCTTTCTGATGGTGCCGATCCTGCTCTACCTGGGCTTCACCGCCCAGAAGGCGGTGGGCACCTCCTTTCTGGGCATCCTGATCATCTCGGCCTCGGCCCTGCTGGCCCACAACAAGCTGGCTAACATTGACTACAAATATGGTATCCTGCTAGGACTGGGCGGCATCCTCGACGCCCAGATCGGCGCCAGACTAGTGGAGCACGTCGATACCGCCAGTTTCAAGAAGATCTTCGCGGCGGTCCTGGTCGGTTTGGCGGTTTATTTGGTGGTGAAGAAGTAAAGGTACAGGAGCATCGCTCCCGTACTCCTGCGTGGGAACAGAGACGTGTGACATTCCCGCCCCACATCAATAAAAGCGGCGATAAAATATGGCTAAAATTCTGTTAATCTATGCCACCACCGATGGGCATACTCTGGAAATCTGCCAGCATTTGCAAAAGGCCATTGAGCAACACGGGCCGCGAGTCCAATTGCTGTCCATTGCTGATGCCCCGACGATAGACTTGGAGGCCTTTGACAAGATCGTCCTCGGCGCCAGTATCCGCTATGGCAAACATAGCCGGCAAGTTTATGAGTTTATTGAAAGAAACTGGCAAATCCTAGACCGTAAATCGAATGCCTTTTTCTCGGTCAATGTGGTCGCCCGCAAACCGGAGAAGAGCAGCCCGGAAACGAATCCGTATTTATTAAAATTTCTAAAGCAAATCCCCTGGCAACCCAAGCAATTAGAGGTTTTCGGAGGTAAACTCGATTATCCGAAGTGTCGTTACTGGGACCGCCAGATGATCCGGGCCATCATGTGGATGACCAAGGGACCGACCGCCCCAGACACCGTGGTCGAATACACGGATTGGAATCAAGTTGAGGCCTTCGGCCGACTGATTGCCGAGATGTGAACGACGGGCATAATTTCCACACTCCTGCGTTGAGCGGAGACAGGTGACGCTCCCGCGTCACAATTCAGTATGCTGGAACTTCCGAGGGATGTGTTCCCAAGTCGGCAGGTTTGGAAAGATGAAAACTTATGAAAAACTTTCTTTGCAATTCACTCGAAACGACCGAGACCGCCAGGACAATGCGGCTAGCAGCATTGATTCTTACCGCGTTTGGCGCCTTAATTTGGTCTGTGATTGCGGTTGCAAGCCTATTCGAGCAAAGTGTTTACGGTAATTGGACCATAGCTTATGCTTCACTATTTTGCCTCATTGCATGGGGCCTATACAAAATGCGAAGAGAGGCGGCCATTGCTGGCTTCGCGGTGTCTTTTCTCGGGATATTCTTTGACTGGGGCAGCAACAAAGTCTTCTCTGATTCCTTAATGATGATAATCGACGTTTTTGCCATCTGGGGCACTTTCGCTTATACGCCTTAATAAGCCCCAAGAAAGACAAAGCTCGTAGGTTGGGTTAGGCGGCCGTATCGCCGTAACCCAACATCTTCACAGCATGCAAAAAAGAAGGAGGCAACATGCCGACAATCTCCATGTTTTATGGGATTCTTATCCGGATGTTTTTCCGAGATACCGAGAAACATCATGCTCCGCACATCCATGCTGATTACCAAGGCGAAGTTGCGGTATATTCAATTCTCGACGGTACAGTACTGGCTGGGGAACTGCCACCGAACAAGCACAAGCTGGTTGTCGCGTGGATCGAAATCCATCAGGAGGACTTGCTGGCCGACTGGAACCTGGCGGTAAACGGCAAAAAACCTTTTCCAATCAAGGGTCTTGACCAATGAGAATTGCAGAAGTCACTCCGCAACCGAACTTAGTATTAACCATCAAAGCCGATGATGGACGCATCGGCAATTTTGACCTCAGCCCCTATCTGGGAGACGAAGCATTTGAACCTCTGCGGGATTACAGCGAATTCCTGAAGGTTTCCAATGGCGGCTATTTTGTCGAGTGGGAATGTGGCGCTGATTTGTCGGCGGACACCATTGAGGCCCGCTGGCAGGTAGTTGTCAAAAGAGCCCAGTAGGTAGCCGACTAACTCAGTTTGCATCTCAAAAAAGCTTGGGCCGTCCTTCGATCCTTCGACAGGCTCAGGATCAGGATGAACGGAATTACACTTCATCAACCTTCTCGGATACTCCGCCCATGCCAGAACAACCAACCCCAACCGACCGCCCCGACGCCATCCGCATCGAACATCTGACCAAGGCCTTTGGCGACTACAAGGCGGTCAACGATGTCTCGCTGAGCGTGCGGCCCGGCGAGATCTTCGGCTTTCTGGGACCCAACGGGGCCGGCAAGACCACCACCATCAAGATGCTGGCCGGACTCTTGAAGCCGGATCAGGGCAGCATCCATCTCGGCGGGATCGATCTGGCCGCCGACCCGCTGACCTGCAAGCAGAACACCGGCTACATCCCCGACCGGCCCTATCTCTACGAAAAGCTGACCGGCGAGGAGTTCCTGCAGTTCATCGCCAGCCTCTACAAATTGCCCCAGGAACTTTACCACCCGCGGGTGGACGAGTATCTGCGCCTCTTCGACCTTACCGACTGGCGGCACCACCTGATCGAGAGCTACTCCCACGGCATGCGCCAGAAGTTGATCATCGCCTCGGCCCTGATGCTCGACCCGCCGCTGATCGTGGTGGACGAGCCGATGATCGGCCTTGATCCCAAGAGCGCCCGGATCGTCAAGGAGTTGTTCAAGAAACACGCCCGGCGGGGCAACGCCGTCTTCCTCTCCACCCACTCCCTGGAGATTGCCGAGGAGCTTTGCGACCGCATCGGCATCATCCTGCAAGGGCGATTGAAGAGCCTGGGCACTATGGCTGACCTTCGCCATGAAGCGCGCCTGGAAAAATCGGGGCTTGAAGATGTCTTCCTGGAACTGACCGGGGCCTACGAGCTGCAGGAGGTGATCAATGCCCTGCGCCATGACCAGGCCTGACCACGGCTCTTGCCAATGATCGCCTGTGAAGGTTATACTGACCGGCACGCGTCGGTCCGGCCGGTTTTTTCCACAAATTAAACGGGGCTTAGATGTACAACTCCTACTTCAGCCTGGACGAGAACCCCTTCTCCATCGCCCCCGATCCGCGCTTCCTCTACATGAGCGAGCAGCACCGGGAGGCCCTGGCGCACCTGACCTTCGCCCTCAAGACCGAGGGCGGCTTCGTGCTGCTGACCGGCGAGGTTGGCACCGGCAAGACCACGGTCTGCCGCTGTCTGCTCGAGCAGCTGCCCGGCGACCTTAACGTTGCTTTCGTCCTCAATCCCAAGCTCACCGCCGGAGAGCTGCTGGCCACGGTCTGCGACGAACTCGACGCCGATTATCCGAGCGGTACCACTTCCATCAAGGTGCTGGTCGATGCCATCAACCGCTACCTTCTCGACGCCCACGCGGTCGGCCGCCGGACCGTGCTGATCATCGACGAGGCCCAGAACCTTTCCGCCGAGGTCCTGGAACAGATCCGCCTCCTGACCAATCTGGAAACCAACCAGCGCAAGCTCTTGCAGATCGTGATGCTGGGCCAGCCCGAATTGCGCGACCTCCTGAACCGCCCCGAACTGCGCCAGCTTTCGCAAAGGATCACCGCCCGCTATCACCTGGGTCCGCTGAATCGCCAGGAGGTGACCGCCTACATCGACCACCGCCTGGGCGTGGCCGGCTACCGCAAAAAACTGTTCAGCGATCAGGTGGTAGGGCTGATCTACCGGCTGACCGGCGGGGTGCCCCGGTTGATCAACGTCCTCTGCGACCGGGCCCTGCTCGGCACCTACGTGCAGGGGTTGGACAAGGTTACGGCCGTCACCGTCAAAAACGCCGCCAGGGAGGTGCTGGGAGAGACCGCCGCCATCGTGCCGTGGCACCGGCAGCGGCGCTTCCTGCTTGGGGTGGCCCTGGTCCTGGGCATTGCCACCGGCCTCGGTCTGGCCCTGATCTGGCAACTCCTGACCATGCCCCGGCAAGCCGCCGCCCCGACCCAGAACCGCACCCAGAGCATCACCACCGCCCCCGTCGTCACCACCACCGCCACCCCGGCGGTCGTGACCAGCGCCAACCCGGCCGCCAGCCGGGAGCAGGCCTACGCGGAACTCTTCCAGCGCTGGAATCTCACTTACCGTAGCGGCGCAGACCCCTGCGAACAGGCCGCCCGCCAAGGGCTGGCCTGCCTGTCCCGCCAGGGTAACCTGGGCAGCTTGCTCCGCCTGGACCGCCCGGCGGTGCTGGAGCTGACCGACGAGCAAGGCCGACCCTTTGCGGGGTTGCTGACCGGCGCCGCCAACAACGGCGCCATCCTGCAGATCGACGGCCGTGATACCACCCTGACCACCGCCCAGCTGGCTAAGCATTGGAACGGGGCCGCCACCCTGCTCTGGCGGCCGCCGGTCGGATACAATCAATTGATTCACCCCAATCGCCAAGGCCCGGCGGTGGGGTGGCTGGCGGACCGGATCGCCCAACTCACCGGCAACCGCCTGGCCGGAGCCGAACTGGCCCAGGCCGTCAAAGAGTACCAGCGCAACCAGGGGTTGCTGGCCGACGGCATTGCCGGGCCGGAAACCATCATCCATCTTGACACCAGCACCGGTCAACCGGTGCCGCATCTCAGCCGGAACTGACCATGTCCTATATCCTCGACGCCCTGAAGAAATCAGAACAAGAAAACAAGAAAGGCCAAGTGCCGGGTTTGGGCACGGTCCAGGGGCTGCCCGGCCCGGGCGGCCGCTTCGAAACCGACCGGCTGATCTGGATGTACGGCCTGGCCACCATCCTGATTGCCGCCCTGGGGGTAGGGGCCTGGCTGTTCCTGCGGGAACCCGCCCCGGCGCCGGTGGACGCGCCGCCGGTCGCCAGCACCCAGCTGCCTGAAGACAGTAAAGCGGCAT
>JAGVGT010000027.1 GCA_020056965.1 Deltaproteobacteria bacterium | reverse complement strand
GCATTCGCGGCTGAAGCCGCTCCCACGGGAGATTCATCAAGCCAATAGGTTAAAAATCCTTCAAATTCAAAACATCAAACATGTTGTAAAGACCGTTGGGCTGCTGGGCCACCCAGGCCGCGGCCAGAGCGGCGCCGCGGGCGAAGTTGTCGCGGCTGTGGGCCCGGTGGGTGATCTCCAGCCGTTCCCCGGCCCCGGCAAAATAGACGGTGTGCTCGCCGACGATGTCGCCGGCCCGGATGGTCTGGATGCCGATCTCCTGGTCGGTGCGGGCGCCGATCATGCCGTGCCGGGAGTAGACTCCGACCTTGGCCAAATCGCGCTTGACCCCCTCGGCCACCATCTCGCCCAGTTTCAGGGCGGTGCCGCTGGGGGCGTCCTTCTTCATTCGGTGATGCGCCTCGACAATTTCTATATCGTAGGCATCACCGAGAACGGCTGCCATCTTCCGGGCCACTTGGAACAGCACGTTGACGCCTACCGCCATGTTGGGTGACTGCACGCAGGCAAACTTGGCCGAAAGGCTCTTCAGCTCGGCCAGGTTTTCGGCGGTCAAACCGGTGGTGCCGATGACCATGGCCGTGCCGCGCTCGGCCGCCAGGCGGGCCAGCTTCATGGTGGCCTCGTGGAAGGTGAAGTCGATGATCACCTCGCCTTGGCCGAGCACCTCTTGGGGCGAGCCGACGATCTTGACGCCGGTGGTCCCGAAACCGGCGACCTCGCCGATATCCTTGCCCACTTCCGGGCTGGTTGGCTGTTCGAAACCACCAGCCAGGGTCAACTCCGCGTGCTGGTCAACCATGTAGGCAATACGGCGGCCCATGCGCCCGGCGGCGCCGGCCACGATAACTCTGGTCATTTGCTGCTCCTTAATAGATATGCACAGGCAAAAAGGTTGGGCCATCCTTCGACAGGCCTGTCCTGAGCCAAGTCGAAGGGCTCAGGATGAACGGAATCACTATTTGTTATGCCGTGCCAGTTATTCGTATCGTATCAATTAGTCTCGGTAAATCAGATCAGGCCGTAGGCCACCATGGCTTTCTTCAGATCTTCGATCCGAGCTGGCGTCATGTTCCACAAGGGCTGGCGGGGATTGGCCGCCGTGATCCTGCCCATCAGGGCCAGGGCGGTCTTGGCCGGCACCGGATTGGTGTCGAAGAACATCGCCTTGATCAGCGGGAAGAGCTTGTAGTGCAGCTGCCGGGCCGTGGCGTAGTCACCGGCCAAGGCGGCGTCCATCATCTGCGCCATCCCGGCCGGGGCGACGTTGGAGGTCACCGAGATCACCCCGGCGCCGCCGATGGCCACGGTGGCCATGCAGGTGAAGTCATCCCCGGAGAGCACCGTGAAGTCGGGCGGACAGAGGCGGATCACCTCGCTGATCTGGTTCAAGTCGCCGGTCGCCTCCTTGATCCCGACAATATTGGGGATCTGGGCGCAGCGGGCCACGGTCTCCGGCAACATATTAACGCTGGTGCGGCCCGGGACATTGTAGAGGATGATCGGAATATCCACGGCCTCGGCCACCGTCTTGAAATGCTGGTACAGACCTTCCTGGGAGGGCTTGTTGTAATAGGGGGTGATCATCAACGCCCCGTCGGCCCCATCCTTTTTGGCCTGGCGGGTCAGCTCGATGGACTCCGAGGTGGAATTGGAACCGGTTCCGGCCACCACCGGCACCCGGCCGGCCACGGTCTTGATGGTCAGTTCCACCACCCGGTGGTGCTCGGCGTGGCTCATGGTTGCCGATTCGCCGGTGGTCCCGCAGGGCACAATCCCGTGGGTGCCGCCCTTGATCTGGAACTCGATCAGGCCGATCAGTTCCTCTTCATTGACCTTGCCGTCGGTAAAGGGGGTAACGATGGCGACATAGGCGCCCCTGAACTTGCTCATTCTATCCTCCGCAAATTTGGTATCTGCCAAACCATAAAGATTATTTGTTCATGCCGGTCGAGGCTCAACGGTGGCAATCACCCCGACCTTAGAGCGGCATTTTTTACGTAAACACTGAGCAAAAAGCCAACAAAACCCCCCGCCAGCGCTCGGGCCCTAAGCCATGAACTCCGGACACAACTCGCCCTCGTACACCAGGCTGGCCGGACCCTCCAGATATACCTCGGCGATCCGCTGCTCGTGACGTTGGGCCGCGCTGCTCTCCGGATTTTCCCCCAAATCCAGCAGGGTGAAATGGATGCGCAACTCATCGCCACCGGTGGTGTGAACTGTAACCGGCGAGGTCACATGGCCGTGCAGGGCGGCGATCAGGGCCGAGGCCACTGCGCCGGTACCGCAGGCCAAGGTCTCGTCCTCGACCCCGCGCTCGTAGGTTCGGACATGGAGTTCGTTTTCGGGCAGCTGGACGAAATTGACGTTGGTGCCGGCCGGGTCGAAAAGCTTGTGATGGCGGATCAGCCGCCCCCACTTCTTGACCGGGGTGGCGGCATTGTCGCGCACGAAGTGGACGGCGTGCGGAACCCCGGTGTTGATCGAGTGAATCTCCCGCTCCTCCCCGTCAATCTCAATACTCTGGCCCAGGACGATATTGGTGGGCTGGGTCAAACGGATCTTGACGTTATGGCCGACAATCTCGGCCTCGATCAAGCCGGCCAGGGTGAGAAAGCGCATGTGCTTCTTCTTGGCGATGCCCTTGGTGAAGGCGTAGCGGGCGGCGCAGCGGGCGCCGTTACCGCACATCTCCGCCTCGCTGCCGTCACCGTTGTAGAACTGCCAGCGGAAATCGGCGTCGGTGGTCTTTTCGATGAAAATCATCCCGTCCGCACCCACCGCAAACTGGCGGTGGCAGAGGCGCTTGGCCAGCCCGGCCATCTCAGCTTTGGCAATCCCCAGCTCCCGGTTATCGACGATGATAAAGTCGTTGCCGGTCCCGCTCATCTTGGTGAAGCGTAGGGGGGTCTTCATAATCTCTTCTCCAACCTCAGGACTGCAGAAAGGCGGGGATTTCCTCGCCTCGAACCAAGTCTTCGTAATTTTCCCGCTGCCGGATGACATGGTAGCCAGCGCCGGCTACCAGCACCTCGGCCACCCGGGGCCGTGAATTGTAGTTGGACGACATGGAAAAGCCGTAGGCGCCGGCACTCATCACCGCCAGCAGTTCACCGGGCAGACTGACCGGTACCTCCTGATCGCGGGAGAGAAAATCACCGGTCTCGCAGATCGGCCCCACCACATCGGCCACTTCCCGGCCCTGGCCATGGTCACGGACCGGCCGAATGGCGTGATAAGCCCCGTAAAGGCTGGGGCGGGCCAGGTCATTCATACCGGCATCGACGATGACGAACTTCTTGGCCGGCCCCTGCTTGGTGTAGTGAACCCGGGTAATCAGCGCCCCGGCGTTGCCCACTATAACCCGGCCCGGTTCCAGGATCAAGGTGCAGTCCAGCCCGGCCAATTCGGCCTGGATGGCCTGGGCGTATTCCTCGGGGTGGGGCGGCTCCTCGTCCCGGTACTGAATGCCCAGCCCGCCGCCCAGATCGAGGTGGCTGATCCTGATCCCCTCGGCTTGAAGCCGGGCGATGAAGTTTTTGAGTTTCCGCAGCGACTCGATAAATGGCGAGACCTGGGTGAGCTGGGAGCCGATATGGCAGCTGACCCCCTGCACCTGGATATTGGCGAGCTCCCGGGCCCGCAGATACACGGCAACCCCCTGGTCGATGGGGATGCCGAACTTGTTCTTGGCCAGGCCGGTGGAGATGTAGGCATGGGTCTGGGGATCCACATCGGGGTTGACCCGGAAGGAGACTCGCGCCTTGACCCCGGCGGCGGCCGCTACCTCCTGTAAGGCCTCCAATTCCTGTTCGGACTCGACGTTGAACTGGAGGATATTGGCGCGTAGCGCATAGGCCAGTTCCTCGCGGGTTTTGCCGACCCCTGAATAGACGATCCGTTCGGGCGGCACCCCGGCAGTAAGCGCCCGGAAGAGTTCACCGCCGGAGACGATGTCGGCACCGCCGCCCAGCTGGGCGAAGAGCCGGAGGATGGCGATATTGGAACAGGACTTGACCGCAAAGCAGCTCAGGTGCGGGATGTTGGCAAAGGAGGAGTCAAAGGTCTGAAAGTGGCGAGCCAGGGTGGCATGGCTGTAAAGATAGAAGGGGGTGCCCACCTCGGCGGCAATCTTCGCCACCTCGACTTCTTCACAACAGAGTTCCTGGTTCCGATAGATGAAATGGTTCATGGTTGTCTCGATTTGGCTGTGGTTTGTGCGTCCCGGGAATATTCGCTCAGGTTGGGGGGCTCGGCCCGGTCGAAGGACTTCAGGGCGTAGTGTCGAACCTCATCATCCTCCGGCAAAGGCAGGGGATCGATAAAAGTGGTGATCCGCCCCTCCACCTGACCGATCAGTTCCAGTTCGGTGCTGCCGGTCGGCAACTGCCGCCGCCGGTAAATCATGAAGCCGCCCAGATCCTCGCCGCTCAAAGGCTCCCAGAAGAGTCGCACCGACTCCCGGGTAATCACGGCCGATAACCCGAATGGCACCGGTGGCGGGGTCGTATCCGCGAGGGTCACGGCCAGCGGGGCGGAATACTCTCCGGTCCCGCCGCTGACCCGGGCCGCCCGGACCCGGTACTGGTAATTGATGCCGCTCCTGAGCCCCTGGTCAGTAAAGGCTGGTGTTGTCAGGTTGCCACAGACTGACCGGAAGGTTTGTCCCGCCTCGCTCCGCTCGACCTGGTACAGCAGCGCTCCGGCGACCATCTGCCCATCCCGGTCGCGTTCCGGCGGCAGCCAGCTTAAAGATACCTCCTGCACACCGTTCGTGCCAACCAGCGCAACGGGTGGCGCCAACGGGACCTGCCAGACCAGGCCGACCGGGGTGGATGGAGCACTGATCACCCGCCAACCCAGGCTGCTGCTGACCCGGTAGGAGTAATGATAACCGGCTCGCAGATTCTGGTCGCGATAGCTCAAGATTGCCGTCTCCGGCCGCTCCGGTAGCGGACCGCCTTCCAGGCTGGCGACGGTCTGATAGCGCAATGGACAGTCAGCACAGAAGCCGTCGGCGGGATTTTCCGCCCGCTCGACCACAAATTCACTGACCCGCCGTAGCGCGGCCCCTTTTTCGGTCTTTTGCGGCCAGGACCAATGGAGGGTAAGCCCTTCCGGATCGACTCCAACCTTCAGGTCACCAATCGGGGCCGGTATTGCAGCCTCGGGCGGCACCGGCGTGGTTTTTCGGCCGCAATTGGGCAGCAGCAAGACCCCGGTCAACAGGCAGAAGGCCTTGAGCAGACGCAGACGTCTCACCCCGCGATCCCCAGGGCTTGCTCGGCCCGACCCAGGGCCTCGGCCACGCGGTCGGGGGCGGTACCGCCGGTGGAACGGCGGCTGGCCACCGAACCCTCCACGGAGAGACAACTGAAGACGTCCGCCTCGATCAGTCGGGAAAACTTTTGCAACTCAGCCAGGCTCAGTTCGGTGAGCGGTTTGCCGACGGTCAGGCAATGCGCGACGGCTTTGCCGACCACGCTGTGGGCCTGCCGGAAGGGCAAGCCCCGGGTGACCAGGTAGTCGGCCAGATCGGTGGCGGTCATGAAGCCGCCGCCGGCCGCCGCCGCAGTCAAACGGTCGCGGCGAAATTCCAGATTGGCCAGCATCTCGGCGGCCAGGGAGAGGCAGGCCGAGAGCGTTTTGACGGTGTCGAAGACCGGTTCCTTGTCTTCCTGGAGGTCGCGGTTGTAGGTGAGCGGCAGCCCTTTCAGGATCGTGAGCAGACAGACCAGATTGCCGATCACCCGGCCGGACTTGCCCCGGATCAGTTCGGGGATGTCGGGGTTTTTCTTCTGGGGCATGATGCTGCTGCCGGTGGTGTGGCTGTCGGCCAGGGTCACGAAGCCGAACTCCTCGGTGGACCAGAGGACCAGCTCCTCGGCCAACCGGCTTAGATGGACCTGGGCCAGGGCGGCGACACTGGCGAACTCGATGGCGAAATCGCGGTCGCCCACCGTATCCATGCTGTTGGCGGTGACCGCCGGGAACTCCAGCTCGGCGGCGACGCTTTCCCGGTCGATCGGTAAGCCGGTGCCGGCCAAAGCGGCGGCGCCCAAAGGCATGACGTTGACCCTTTTGCGGCAGTCGGCCAGCCGTTCCCGGTCGCGGCCGAACATCTCATAATAGGCTAGCAGATGGTGGGACAACAGGACCGGTTGGGCCCGCTGCAGGTGGGTGTAACCGGGCATGATCACGCCGAGGTTTTTGCGGGCCTGGCAGACCAGGGATTTCTGCAGCGCCGCAACCAATTCGCTGATCCGGTCGATCTCGTCGCGCAGGTAGAGGCGCAGGTCGAGGGCCACCTGGTCGTTGCGGCTCCGGCCGGTGTGCAGTTTCTGGCCGGCCGCGCCGATCTTGACGACCAGCTCCTGTTCGATGTGCATGTGGATGTCTTCGAGCCCGTCGCTGAACTCGAAGTGGCCGTGGTCGATTTCCGCCTCAATCTGACTTAGTCCTCCGACGATCAGGTCGCCCTCCTCGGCGCTGATCAGCCCCTGGCGGGTCAGCATCCGGGCGTGGGCCTTGCTGCCGGCAATATCTTGCCGGTAGAGGATGCGGTCGAACTGGTGCGAGGCGGTAAACTCCTCGACGGTGGCGGCAGTGGTGGTCGCAAAGCGACCTCCCCATGGTTTCTTGCTCATGGCCTACCTCTGCCCCTTTTCGACCAGGGCATTGATCCGCAACCGCAGGCCGTTCAAGCGGATGAAGCCGCCGGCGTCGGACTGGGTGTAGACCTGGTCTTCCTCGAAGGTGGCGAAGCTCTCCTGGTATAGCGACTGGGCCGACTTGCGCCCCACCGGGGTGCAGTTGCCCTTGTACAGCTTTAAGCGCACCACGCCGTTGACCGTCTGCTGGCTGTCGTCCATGGTCCGCTGCAGGAGGCGCATCTCGGGCGAGAACCAGAAGCCGTTGTAGATCAGTTCTGAATAACGCTGGACCAGGCTGTCGCGGATCTTCATGACCTCGCGGTCCAGGGTGATGGTTTCGAGATCCCGGTGGGCGGCGCGGAGGATGGTGCCGCCCGGGGTCTCGTAGACGCCGCGCGACTTCATGCCGACGAAGCGGTTCTCGACCATGTCCAGCCGGCCGATGCCGTTGATCCCACCCAGCCGGTTTAATTCGGTGAGCAGGGTGGCCGGGGAATATACTTGCCCGTCGATGGCCACCGGCGAGCCGTTCTGGAACTCGATCTCCAGATAGGTCGGCTGGTCCGGGGCCAGTTCCGGCGAGCAGGTCAGCTTGAACATCGAGGCCTCCGGCTCGTTCCAGGGGTCTTCCAGAATGCCGCCCTCGAAGCTGATGTGCAGCAGGTTCTCGTCGGAGCTGTAGGGCTTTTCCTTGGTGACCGGCACGGGGATGGCGTGCTGGGCGGCGTAGGCCATCAGCTTGGTCCGGGAGTTCAAGTCCCAGATCCGCCAGGGGGCGATGATCGCCAGCTTGGGATTCAAGGCCAGGTAGGTAAGCTCGAAGCGCACCTGGTCGTTGCCCTTGCCGGTGGCGCCGTGGCTGACCGCGTCGGCCCCTTCCGCCTCGGCTATCCGGACCTGTTCCTTGGCGATCAGCGGCCGGGCCAGGGAGGTGCCGAGCAGATAGGAACCCTCATAGATGGCATTGGCCCGAAAGGCCGGGAAGACGAAGTCGCGGACAAACTCCTCGCGCAGGTCGGAAATTATCACCTTCTCGGCCCCGGTGGCCATGCCCTTGGCGCGGACCTTGTCCCACTCCTCCTCCTGGCCGATATCGGCGGCGAAGGCCACCACTGGACACTGGTACTCTTCCCGCAGCCACTTGAGGATCACCGAGGTGTCGAGGCCGCCGGAATAGGCGAGGACGATCTTTTCAACTTTCTTGGTCATATGCTTTGCCTGAAATTAATTAGTTTCGGTCTGGAAACAACTCTTTTCGTTTTTTCCGAACCGGAATAGCGTCTCCCGCGTCATTGCGAGGAGTGTAACGACGAAGCAATCTCCTGGGAGTTTGGCAACCATGTGCCAAGTTTGGCTTATGAAAATCGTGCATGCAACAGGAGATTGCCACGTCGGGGCTACGCCCTTCCTCGCAATGACGAACTCTCCTAGGTTACGTCGCATTCGGCCTTTCCACATGGGAAGCAATCACCCCAGATGGCTGGCCAGGATTGCCTTGTGGATATGGAGCTTGTTCTCGGCCTGATCAAAGGCCACACACTGCGGTCCTTCCAGTACCTCGTCGGTGATCTCCTCGCCGCGATGGGCCGGCAGGCAGTGCAGGACGATGGCCCCGGGCTTGGCCTGGGCCAGCAGGGCATCGTTAACCTGGTAGGCCTGGAAGATCTGGAGCCTGGCCTCCTGCTCGCTCTCCTGGCCCATGCTGGCCCAGACATCGCAGTTGATCACATCGGCGTTTTTAACCGCCGCCACCGGGTCGGAGGTCAACTCGATGGTGCCGGTGCCGTTCTGGCGGGCCTCGGCCAGAATCTGCGCATTCGGCTCGTAGCCGGGCGGGCAGGCCAGGGTCAGGTGGAAGCCGAAGCGGCCGGCCGCCTGGATCCAGGAATTGGCCATATTGTTACCGTCGCCGACCCAGGCGATCTTCTGGTTGGCGATCTCGCCCCGCTTTTCAATGACGGTCAGCACATCGGAGAGGATCTGGCAGGGGTGGTGCAGGTCGGTCAGGGCGTTGATCACCGGTACCTGCGAATAGCGGCCCAGCTCCTCGACGACCTCCTGGCCGTAGGTCCGCACCACCAGGCCATCGACGTAGCGGTCCATGACCCGGGCCATGTCCTTGAGCGGCTCGTTCCTGGCCAGCTGGGTGTCGCGGCCGGAGAGGTAGATGACCTGGCCGCCCAGGCCGTACATGGCGGCCTCGAAGGAGACCCTGGTTCTGGTCGAGGGCTTTTCGAAGATCAGGCCGACCACCCGGCCGGCCAGCAACTGGTGGCGCACGCCAGCCTTGCTTTCCTTTTTGAGGCGCAGGGCCAGATCAATATAAGCCTGGAGCGCCGGCCGGTCAAAGTTCCACAGTGAGAGAAGATGCTTTGCCATAATCAATCTCGTTTCTCGAAAAAAATTCTGGCCCAATCACTGCGCCATCGCCGTTGCGGGGGCAGATTGAGCCGTCGGTAAAGCTGGTTTATCTGGGATTGAAAATCAACTTCCCGCCGGGATTTCCGACGGGAAGGGTGTATCATTACAAAATATGGTTCTTTTTTGCAAAGATTTTTCTGTCGAAAGCCCGCCGGTCAGGACTAGTCAAGCATCTCCGCGAAGACCCGGGCCAGGGCGGCGAGCAGTTCGTCGATCTCGGCCCGACTTACCACCAGCGGCGGCAGGAAACGCAGAACCAGTCCGCCGGCAAAATTGGCCAGGACCCCGGCCTCGAAGAGCCGGTTGACGATCTCGGGGCCCCGGGGGATAAATTCCGGGCTTAAGGCCAGACCCTGGATCAGCCCCATGCCCCGCGCCCCGGCGCCGATGGCCGGGAACATCCGACTCAGCTTGTTGAGTCCAGCGGCCAGATATTCGCCTTTGGCCCGCACGTCGGCCAGGAAGCCCTCGCCCAGCATGGTCTGCATCACCACCACCGCGGCGGCGCAGGCCACCGGGTTGCCGCCGAAGGTCGAGGCATGGCTGCCCGGCTCGAAAGCTGCCGCCACCTTTTCACTGGTTAAGAGGGCGCCGATCGGCAGCCCGTTGCCCAAGGCCTTGGCCAGGGTGATGATGTCCGGGGTGATCCCGAACTGCTCATAGGCGAAGAGAGTGCCGGTGCGGCCCATGCCGACCTGGATTTCGTCCAGAATCAGCAGCAGGTTGTGACGGTCGCAGAGGGTCCGAATCCCCTGGAGATATTCAACCGGCAGCGGCCGCACCCCGCCCTCGCCCTGCAAGGGTTCGCAGAGAATGGCGCAGGTCTGCGGGGTAATCAATTTCTCCAGCTCGGCCAGGTCGCCGAAGGGAGCATGAATGAAGCCCGCCGGCAGCGGCTCGAAGCCCTTATGGAACTTGGCCTGGCCGGTGGCGGCTACGGCGGCCAGAGTCCGGCCGTGGAAGGAACCCTCCAGCGAGATGATCTCGTAGCGCCCCTCGCCGCCGGCCTTGCGGGCCAGCTTGATCGCCGCCTCGTTGGCCTCGGCGCCACTGTTGCACATGAAGACCCGGTCGGCAAAGGAGTTGGCCACCAGCAGCTCGGCCAGCTCGGTCTGCGGCAGGGTGTGGTAGAGGTTGGAGACGTGGACCAGCTTGGAGGCCTGAGCACAGATCGCTGCGGTCACCGCCGGATGGCAATGGCCCAGGCTGCAGACCGCGATCCCGGCCAGAAAATCCAGAAACACCCGGCCATCGGCATCGGTCAGCCGGCAGCCCTTGCCCTCGATCATTGCCGCCGGGTAGCGGCCGTAGGTGTTGATAAACACGGAGTTGCTCCTGGCGATTAGTTTTTGGTTGTTCATGATTTTTCTCTCTATAAAGCTCTATACGCGGGGAAAACCCTACGATAATTTAGTTGGTTCGAATTGTCTTCCACCGCGCCTCCAGAATCCCTCCAGCAAGTCCAAAAACAAAAAATGCATACCACAAAATGTCCTGCCATAAATTCTGGTTCATTGTCACGTAAAAGATGTAGCCGTGATTATTCAGAGGATAAACTTGATTGGTGGCAATGTTTGGGGTTTGGGGCGATGTGTCCATGAAGTGATAATAAAGGATCAGCTTCAGAACAAAGCACGCCAGTGCGAGGGTCACAAAGCATATCACCATGACCTTCTTATGCATCTAGTTCATCCTTGATTCATGTCACACAAACAATAATTCCGATCACCCTGAGCCTGTCGAAGGGCGGCCCAAGCCCAAGCCTTCTCCTAATCTGGGCCATGCTTCGACAGGCTCAGCATGAACGGAATTACTCATTCAAAAAGGGGGCTTCACATCCAAGTGGCGATTCTTCGCCAGCCTGGAAACCTCCCGCCAATCCCCGGCCATCAGCGCCATTTTCTTCTTCCGGCTCCAGCCCTTGATCTGGAGTTCGGCGGCCAGGGCCTCCTCCCGGCTGGGAAACTCATGGAAGAACAGCAACTGCACCGGCCGCCGGGTTGTTGTGTAGCCGCCAGTTGCGCCGGTGGCATGCTCAGTCAGCCGTTTTTCCAGGTTGTCGGTGTGGCCGGTGTAGAAGGAGCCGTCCGAACAACCTAGGATGTAGACAAAGAAGCCCATGCCTGCCCCCGATTTGGGCCATGCTTCGACAAGCTCAGCATGAACGGAGGTACTTTTTCATTAGTCCCTACAATACGAAGCAGTACCTTCCTGATCCCATCATCTCAGCGCCAACCCCAAACTCGCTATACATCGTTCCCACGCTCCAGCGTCACCAAAGGACGCCGGAGCGTCCAAAGGTCGGGGCGTTCCCACGCAGAGCATGGGAACGAAAACTTTTTATTTTGTGATCCGCCCCCTAGGTCACTGCACAATCTCCGTACCAATCCCAGCCTGGGTGAAGATCTCCAGCAAGATGGCATGCTCAACCCGGCCATCGACGATATGGGCCTTGCCCACCCCGGCCGCCACTGCCGCACGGCAGCAGTTGACCTTGGGGATCATCCCGCCGGTGATTACCCCGTCTTTGATCTTGCCGTCCAGCTCCCCGCAGGCCAGCGAGGAAATCAAATTCCCAGCCCCGTCCTTAACCCCGGCCACATCGGTCAACAAAATCAGCTTATGGGCCTTGAGCTTGGATGCGATGGCCCCGGCCACCAGGTCGGCGTTAATATTGTAGGACTCACCCTTGGCGCCGACCCCCACTGGGGCGATGACCGGGATGAAGTTCTGGCTGTCCAGGGTTTCCAAAATCTCGACGTTGACCTCGGTCACCTCGCCGACCTGGCCCAGGTCGATCAGTTCCGGCGGGGCGTTCTCCACCAGCTCCTTGTAGATCTGCATCTTCTTGGCCTTGACCAGGTCGCCGTCGCGGCCGGACAACCCCACCGCCTTGCCGCCTTGGAGGTTGATCAGGCCGACGATCTCCTTGTTGACCTTGCCGACCAGGACCATCTCCACCACATCCATGGTGTCGCCGTCGGTGACCCGCATGCCTTGGATATAGCTGGACTGGACGTTCATCTTCTTCAAAAACTGGTTGATCTGCGGTCCACCGCCGTGGACGATGACCGGATTGATGCCGATGTGCTTCATCAAGATCACATCCAGGGCGAAGTTTTTCTTCAGTTCCTCGTCGACCATGGCGTGGCCGCCGTACTTGATGACGATGGTCCGGCCGGCGAACTCCCGCATGTAGGGCAGGGCCTCGATGAGGGTCTTGGCTTTGTCGATGATCTTTTGCATGGCGTTATCTTAAGTTAGTTTAATGGTAATGAGCCTTTCCGGTACCCCCGGAATGAGGGAAAACATCATAATGACAGGACGTTGATCTGTAAAGAAAAGTTCGCGGGCGGGTTGGGAGGCTGGGCGGCATCTGGTCGCCGGGGAGGCCGTCCTTAAACGCTGGGTGTCCCGCCCTCCCCGGCTTGCATCATGGGTTAACCAACTAACCGGCCAGGCTGGCCGCCGCAAAGTAGAAAAAAACCGGCAGCCGCTGGCGGCGCTTTCTAGCCCTGGCCGAACTGCGGGTCTGGCCCGGCGTATTACGGGCCGTTAACCAGGTTCGATACGATCCCCCCTGCCAGTTGGCTTTACAATTGCAAGCAGAGGAAGTACAGTGGCGTTGTTGCCCGGCCGGTGGGGGAAAATCCGCCCGGCCGGACCCAGCTCTGAAGGCCCTTCGATGGTCAAACCTTTTGACGAGAGCATCAATGTTTGCACATCTCCATAAATTCGGGAAAGTCGGGATTGCCACCCTGGCCCTTATGCTTTTCCATCCAGCTTTCAGCCAAGCCGAGGAAGCGGCCAAGAAGATCGATCTCAGCAAGGAGCCGATCCACATTGAGGCCGACCGGATGGAATCGGACCAGAAAACCGAATCGGTCCTCTTCGTCGGTAACGTCGAGGCCCACCAGGCCGATCTGGCCATCAAGGCGGACCGGATGACCGTCTTCTACCAGAAGGTCCAGCCCGACGCCGCCGCCAAAACCAGCGCCGCTGAAGTTACCAAGGACATCGACCGTCTTACCGCCAACGGCGAGGTCGAAATCGTCAAACTGCAATGGACCGCCACCGGCGACCAGCTGGAATATTTCTCCCGCGAACGCAAGATCATCCTCACCGGCAACACCAAGGTCTGGCAGGACAACAACCTGGTGACCGGCGAGCGCATCGTCCTCTATCTCGACGAGGGCAAGAGCGTGGTCGAGCGCAAGAATTCCGGGGTGGGCGAACGGGTCAAGGCCTTCTTCTACCCGGATGCCAAGACCGGGAAAAAGCCCTGAGGGTAGTACGCCGTGTCAATATTGGAAACCATAGAGATCGCCAAGCATTACAAGAAGCGGCGGGTGGTGGACGGCGTCAGCCTGCAGGTGGAAACCGGCCGGGTGGTGGGTTTGCTCGGTCCCAACGGGGCGGGTAAGACCACCTCGTTTTATATGATCGCCGGTTTCATCCGGCCCGATAGCGGTTCGGTTAAGCTGGACGGCGAGGACATCACCGCCCTGCCCATCCATAAACGGGCCCAGAAGGGCATCTCCTACCTGGCCCAGGACTCCTCGGTTTTCAAGAAGCTGACCGTCGAGGAGAACGTCCGGATCATCCTCGAACCCCTGGGGTTGTCGCGCAAGAAGATCAAGGAGCGTATTGCCCAGCTTATGGAGGATCTGAAGATCGGCTATCTGGCCGGCCATCAGGCCCACTCGCTTTCCGGCGGGGAACGCCGCCGGGTCGAGATCATGCGGGCCCTGGCCACCAAGCCCCGTTTCATTTTGCTGGATGAGCCTTTCGCCGGGATCGACCCCTTGTCGGTGGCCGACCTGCAGTTGATCATCGGCGACCTTAAAGAACGCGGCCTCGGGGTTTTGATCTCCGACCACAATGTCCGTGAGACCCTGGCGGTCTGCGACACCGCCTATATCCTCAGCAGCGGCCAGATCCTCACCCAGGGACCGGCCGCCGAGATCGTCAACAGCGAAGCGGCCAGAAAAATGTATCTGGGTGAACACTTCAGCATGTAACCCCCGGCAGCGGGAGCGGAGAAATAAGCGCACATGGCCCTGGAATTACGACAGAGTTTGAAACTTGCCCAGCAGCTGGTCATGACCCCCCAGCTGCAGCAGGCCATCAAGCTGCTCCAGCTCTCCCGGCTGGAACTGGCCACCACTATCCAGCAGGAGATGGAGCAGAACCCGCTGCTGGAGGAGGAGCTCAGCCAGTCCCAGGAGCAGGATGATCCCGGCGAGACCGGCGGCCCCGAGGAAGTCGGCCTCAACGGCACCGTCGAGGCGGCCGAGCCGGCCGAGAGCGAATTCACCGGCGAGATTCGCCTGGAGGAACCCTCGTCGCTGCAGGAGATCAACTGGCAGGACTACGCCAACGAGTACGAATCGCTGCCCACCACCTCCCGGTTGGGCGAGGACCCCGACGCCCCCTCCAGCCTCGACATCCTGACCCGCAAACCCGACCTCAACTCCCACCTGCAATGGCAGCTCCGCCTTTCCGGCCTCAGTGACGAGGAACAGGAGGTCGGCAACTTTATCATCGGCAATCTCAATCGCGATGGCTTTCTGGAGACCGACCTGAACGGGATCACGGCCGAGATGGGCTGTAGCGAGGAGATGGGCCTGAAGATGCTGGCGGTGGTCCAGGACATGGACCCGCCCGGCATCGGCGCTGCCAACCTCAAGGAATCCTTGCTGCTGCAACTCGATCGCCTGGGGTTGGGCGATTCTCTGGCGGCGGAGATCGTCCGCCACCATTTGGGCCTGCTTGAGCACCACAACTACGCCGGCATCGTCCGGGCCACCAAGGCCACCCCCCAGGAGGTGGAGGCTGCCAACCAGGTGATCATCAACCTCGACCCCTTCCCCGGCCGCCAGTACGCCGACGAGGAGCCGCAGTACATCATCCCCGACGTCTACGTCTACAAGATGGACGGCGAGTACGTGATCATGATCAACGACGAAGGGCTGCCGCGCCTGCGGATCAGCAACTTCTACCGCGATGTCTTAAGGGGCGACCGCCAGGTCCCGGCCGCCACCAAGGACTACATCCAGGACAAGATGCGCTCGGCGGCCTGGCTGATCAAAAGTATCCAGCAGCGCCAGCGCACCATCTATCGGGTGGTTGAGTCCATCATCAAGTTCCAGCGCGACTTCTTCGAGCGCGGCATCGAATACCTCAAACCCCTGGTCCTGCGCGACGTGGCCCAGGACATCGAGATGCATGAATCGACGATCAGCCGGGTCACCAGCAACAAGTACGTCCACACCCCCCAGGGCATCTTCGAGCTGAAATACTTCTTCACCTCCTCCATCGAACGCGAGGACGGCGGCGACTCCATGTCGTCGCTCGCCATCAAGAACCGGTTGAAGGCCATCGTCGCCGACGAGAACCCGGCCAAGCCCCTGAGCGACAACGACATCGCCGATATCTTCAAGAAGGATGATATCCGGTTGGCCCGGCGGACTGTGGCCAAGTATCGGGAACAGTTGGGGATTTTGCCTTCCAAGCTGCGGCGGAAGGCGAAGTTTTAAAGGCGCGATAGTCAGCGAGTAGGAGAGACTCCGATCATGCTGAGCCTGTCGAAGCATGGCCCAAACAAGGAGTAGGCATGGGCTTTTTCGTCTGCAATGTTCGGACGGCTCATTTTACACCGGCCACACGGACAACTTGGAAAAACGGCTGGCGGAGCACACCTCCGGCGCAACTGGCGGCTACACGGCAACTCGTCGGCCATTGAAATTGCAGTTCTCCCAGGAATTCCTGACCCGGGAGGAGGCCTTGATAGCCGAGCGCCAAATCAAGGGCTGGAGTCGGAAGAAGAAAATGGCGCTGATGGCCGGGGATTGGCAGAAGATTTCAATGCTTGCGCAATCTCGAAACCTGGGCCACCCTTCGATTCTTCGACAGGCTCAGGGTCAGGGTGAACGGGATTAACGTTTTGACAATCTGTAAAAAGCGCATTGGCACGATCGGCTCGAACTACACCTCCGATAATCGAAAACCGTAGGCAACCGTTCACCCTGAGCCTGTCGAAGGGGCACTTGGCGCGGCAAAATGGCTGATTGATTTCCCGACAAAGGAAAAGCATGAAATTAAGAGTGCTGCTGAATGTTACCGTAGTTGTTTTTTTGGGTAGCGGACTTGCCAATGCAGGGCTCTATGATTGGTTTTATGGGCAGTCATGGGAATTCATGGAATCTGTGGGCGGGGTTGCAGTAGACACTCCCTCAAAAAACTCCCTGGGCGCTGTTTATCTTCCCGTTATCTGTGATGTTTCCGGATTAACAACAATCACGAAAAAGCCAACACAGATCAGTTCGGTTCTGGTCGTTACGAAGATCAATAAAAAGGTTGAAGACAAGCAAATCCGAATTTCTGTCGATACCGGATTGGCGAGTAATAATAACTCATGCGTCTGCTCGGGAGTTGACTTGGGAGACATCCCCTCCGGGGACTATCAGGTTTTCTACTATGGCTCGGATAGAGAAGATCATTTGCTCGGAAAGGTAACCGTGCCTGAGAAATGACGCACCATACAACCTCGCTCTGGGGTGCCGGATCTGGTCGGGCCACCCTTCGACAGGCTCAGGGTGAACGGAATAACGTTTTCTCTTAAAGACTAAACCAACGCCTCGACACTGGTTGCCCCATCTTCATCCCGACGCAGGCAGGTCAGCGCCGCATTATCAATCTTGATGGTGCGGAAGGCCGAGAGCGGCAGCCCCCGGTAGTGCAGAACCAGACAGCGGACCACGATCAAGTGGCTGATCACCAGTGTGGTTAGTCCAGCGGCCGAGGTAAAAATATCCTCCAAGCCGGCCACCGCCCGCGCCTGCACCTGGGCCAGGGTTTCGCAGCCAGGTAGGGCGAAGCAATCGGGGCTGTCCAGCCAGGTCGGGTATTCAGGGCCGAAGCGTTGGCGGATCTCGGTCTTGGTCAGCCCGTCCCAGTGGGGGATGCAGATTTCGTTGAAGCACTCGGCGCTTCGCACCGCAACCGCCAGTTCCCGGCCGACGATCTCCGCCGATTCCCGGGTGCGGGGCAGGGGCCCACAGACGATGCCGCCGGTGAGCGGGGTCTCTCTTAGCTTTTCGGCCACCAGCCGCAACTGCTCGCGCCCTTTCTGATGCAGGGGCTCCGGGCTGCGGCCGGCGAAACGGTCTTCCAGGTTGGCGGCCGTGGCGCCGTGGCGGGCCAGAATGATGGTGGTGGTCATAAGGTTCCTTGCAGGAAATTAGTCAGCGGCGTTACAATCTAACCGGGCGCGACCTCGACTGCCAAGCACTTATCACGCGAGCCGCCGAGGCTGTCCCCAGATTTAACCGGGAGAGGAAGAGATGAGCGAAAATGACCCGAGTTTTGAGGCGGCGGCCAAATTCCACGGCCATACCTGTCCCGGCCTGGCCTTCGGTTTCCGGGTGGCCCAGGCCGCTCTGCGGGAACTAGGCATCAACCGCTCCGAGGATGAAGAACTGGTGGCGGTGGTCGAAAACGACTCCTGCGCGGTGGACGCCATCCAGGTTTTGACTGGCTGCACCTTCGGCAAGGGCAACCTGATCTTTCGGGACCACGGCAAGCAGGTCTACACCTTTTTCAAGCGTTCCAGCGGCGAGGCCTTGCGGATTGCGGTGGAATGGCAGCCGCCTCCCGAAACCCCAGAGGAGCAGGCCGCCTGGGAAAAATTCAGCGCCGGTGACCGGGCCCCGGAGACCGTCGCCCTGGTCCAGGCCCGCAAGGCCGCCAAGATGCGGGAGGTCCTCAACACCCCGGAGGCGGAGCTGTTCCAAATCACCCGCCCCCAGATGCTGCCGCCCTCCCCGGCCCGCATCCTCCAGTCGCTGCGCTGTGAGCGGTGCGGTGAGAAGGTCATGGAATCACGGACCCGCGGGGTTGGGGACAAGGCCCTCTGCATCCCCTGCGCGGGCGGCTGAGCGGCGGCTTGGCGCGATGACCGCCAGGGAGGACTGCCCCGGCTGCGGCGGCACTGGTCAGGTCAGTTATTTCAAGGGGGTGAGCCGTTTTCTCCTCTCCTGCGAAGAGTGTCCCGAGTGCGCCGGCCTGGGTATCCGGCTCGTCCCGGCGGCGGCCGAAAACCCGGGCGAAACCGGCAAAGGCCCGCCCAAGACGCGGTCCAAAAAGAAACCAACGGAGAAGCGGTCATGAAAAAACTGGTCCCGGCCATCCTGTTCATCTGCCTGTGTTTGCCGACCTTCGCCCATGCCCTGTATGAAAAGGACGTGTTGGACAGCGCCACCGGCGATCTGGTCGCCACCTTTCTCGGCCATGGCTCCCTGATGCTGGAGTTCAACAAGCAGGTCATCCAGATCGATCCCTGGAGCCAGGCGGCCAATTATGCTTTCCTGCCCAAGGCCGACATCGTGCTGATTACCCACAACCACCCCGATCATCTCGACCCGGTCGCCCTGAAAAAAACCCGTCAGCCCGGCACCACCGTGATCATCAGCGAAAACTGCCTGTCGGCGGTCCCCGGTGGCCAGGTCATGAAAAACGGCGAGGCGCGGGCGATAGGCGGGATCGGGATCATGGCGCTGCCCGCCTATAACCGGGTCCACCTGCGGGACAACGGCGAGCCGTACCACCCCAAGGGCGAGGGCAACGGCTATCTGCTGACCTTCAACGAAACCCGGGTCTATATCGCCGGCGATACCGAAGACATCCCGGAAATGGACAACCTTGAGGATATCGATTACGCCTTTCTGCCTATGAACCTCCCTTACACCATGACCCCGGAAATGGTCTTTAATGCGGTCCTGGGCTTCAAGCCCAAGGTGGTTTACCCCTATCACTACGGCGACACCGACCCGACCCGGCTGGTGGAACTATTGAAAGACCTGCCCGAGGTCGAGGTCCGCATCCGCCGGATGAAATGAAGTGCTGACCGGCTACCTCCTTAGTGGCTGCCTGCTGGGGCTGTCGGCTGGCCTTGCCCCCGGGCCACTGCTTACCCTGGTAATTGGCGAGAGCCTGCAGCACGGCAGCCGGGCCGGGGTGAAGGTCGCCCTCTCTCCGCTGCTCAGCGACCTGCCGGTCGTCGCCATTACCCTAATGGCGGTGCAACAGTTCAGCCGCTTTAACCTGGTCCTTGCAGCGATCAGCACCCTCGGCGGGCTGCTGGTGCTTAACATCGGCTACCGGAACTTCCGCACCCAGGGCGTACTCCTGCCCACTGCCGCCCCGGCCAGCGACCGGGCCCTGGCCAAAGGGGTGGCGGTAAATCTCTGCAGTCCTCATCCCTGGCTGTTCTGGATCAGCGTCGGCGCCCCGCTCCTGCTTAAGGCTGCGTCCGAATCGCCCGCGGCCGCGACAGGCTTCGTGGTGCTCTTCTACCTGATGCTGGTTGGTTCCAAGCTGGTGTTGGCCCAATTGGTCGGCCGCTGGCGGGAATTGCTACGCGGCCGGGGCTATCTTCTGACCATGCGCTTCCTGGGGTTGCTGCTGATGGCTTTTGCCCTGCTGCTCTTCCGCGATGGTTATCGCCTGCTGGTTTCCTGATGGTCCTCCCCACCCTGCAAACCGGCCAGGAGCGCTGCTACGATGCCCAAGGTCGGGAGATTCCCTGCCCCGGCAGCGGCCAGGATGGCGAATTCGGTAGCGGCCTGGCCTGGCCCGAGCCGCGCTTTATCAGTCACGATCTGGTGGTGGAAGACCGCCTGACCGGGCTGGTCTGGAGCCGGGACGCCAATCCGGGCGGTTACCCGGTTACCTGGACCGAGGCCCTGGCCGCCGTCGCCGCCCTGAACCGGAGCGGTGAACTCGGCTTTACCGACTGGCGCCTCCCAAACCGGCGCGAGCTGCGGAGCCTGATGAGCCATCAAGCCCGCCGGCCCGCATTGCCGAACGGGCACCCCTTCGTCAACATCTTCCTCGGCTGGTACTGGAGTTCGACCAGCGCTGCCATCAACCCCGCCTACGCCTGGTATGTTCATCTGGAAGGGGCGCGGATGTTCTATGGCCGCAAGGATCAGTATTACCTGTTCTGGCCGGTGCGGGGCGAAAGCCTGGTATTGCCGAGGACCGGCCAGAGCGGCTGTTACGATGCGGCCGGGCAAGGGATTGATTGTGGGGGCGGCGGCCAGGAGGGCGAGTTGCAGCTGGGCTTGGTGTGGCCGGAGCCGCGCTTTGTCGTGGGCGAGGAGGTGGTCGAGGACCGCTTGACCGGTCTGATCTGGTTGAAGAACAGCGACCCGGCCGGACAGGCGCTGGACTGGAACGGCGCCCTGGCCCAAGTCGCCGCTCTGAACCGCGCCAAACCTGGCGGCCTGACCGGCTGGCGGCTGCCGGACATCAACATGCTGGAGTCACTGGTCGATTGCAGCCGGGCCGAACCGGCCCTGCCGGCCAACCATCCCTTCACCAACCTCCGTGAAGGTTACTGGTCGGCCACCACCAGCTATTTTGAACCCGACTGGGCCTGGGTGCTCTACCTGCAGAAAGGCGCGGTCGGGGTGGGGCACAAGGCAGGGACAACCTTCCACGCCTGGCCGGTGGTGGCGGGATTAGCAAAAGAGTCTTGCTAGATTGCGCAAATTTTTGGTCGGGGAGAATTTGAACATATGCGCATCTGGGACATCGATCCGGGCTTTCTGAACGACCAGAGTCTGCTGGGCGAGCACCGGGAGTTGCACGGGATCTTCTCCATCCTGCTCCACGGCAAGAAAGGCTACTCCTGCCACCCGGAAACCCTGCGCTGGCAAGGCCATCTCCCCGCCCTGGCGGTGCGTCACGGTTTGCTGGTGGCGGAGATGGAACTGCGCAACTTCCGCCACCACAGCCCCTTGCTGCCCCAGACCGAAAAAGTCGTCTGGCCGGCAACCTACATCGACCTGCCGGACCGCCAGTACATCATTCTCCAGGGCAAATACCGCGACAAAAAACCGGGTCGCATTCCCCTTCCCCATCAACCCCAACAGCTCTGGGCCAACCATAAGTATTCGGTCATGGCCCGCAGCCCCGCGGATTACCGCCGGATCGGCCCCGGGGTCGCGACCGGGACGTTGACCCTGCCCGATCTGGCTGCGGAACTGGTCACGCTTCTCCGCACTCCGCCCACGCCGGGCCGGTTGCGCAATGGTCTTCAGCACCTTTGGGGTTACGTCTCCGACTATACCGATCTCCAGCCCGATCCTGCCGCGCCGCTGGCCATGCTCGCGGAAATCGGCCGTCTGGCCCGGCAGTACCAGGTGCAATATCTCCTGGAATCCACCGCCCTGGGCGAGCTGCGCTTCTGGTCCGAATATCTTCGCCCGCCCCTTGCTTGACGGGCTGCATCGGCGCTACGATACTTTTGACACAGGAGTTTAAAAAAAATTACCAAGGAGACCCAAATGAGCAAAATCCAGGTCATTTTTTACAGCATGTACGGCCATGTCTATCAGATGGCGGAAGCGATTGCCGTGGGCGCCCGCAGTGTCGGCAACAACGAGGTGGTTATCTATCAGGTGCCGGAACTGGTACCGGAAGAGAAACTGATTGCCAGTGGCGCCCAGGCGGCCCGGCAGCGCTTCGCCCATATCCCGGTGGCCGACCCGATGGTGATGGGCGAGGCCGATGCAGTGATCTTCGGCACCCCTACCCGCTATGGCAACATGTGCGCTCAGATGCGCAACTTTCTTGATCAGACCGCCCAGCTCTGGCTGAGCGGCGCCCTGGTCGGTAAGGTGGGCAGCGTCTTCGCGAGTACCGCCACCCAGCACGGCGGCCAGGAGACCACCATCACCAGCTTCCACACCACCCTGTTCCACCTGGGCTTCATCGTGGTCGGGGTACCCTACTCCGAGCAGAGGTTGCTGAATCTCACCGAGATCAGCGGCGGCACGCCTTACGGGGCCACCACCATTGCCGCCGGTGATGGTAGCCGCCAGCCCAGCGAGAACGAGCTGGCCATTGCCCGCTTCCAGGGTGCCCATGTGGCCAAGATTACCGGTAAACTCTTCGGCTGATTTGCTCGCCGGGCTTGCTCCTGCCGTCGGAATTGTTTAAATGACGGCCTGGACCAGAAAGTTCCCCTGAGGCCCTCAGGGGCAATTCCGGAACCGCCAACCATGGACAACTTCCTCATCACCATCGCCTACCTGCTGGTCGGGATGGGGCTCAAACGCCTGAAATCCTTTCCCGAGCAAACCGGGACAGTCTTGAACCTCTTCGTCATCTATATTTCGCTGCCGGCCTTGGTCTTGCTGAAAATTCCCGAGTTGACCTTTTCCAGCCGAATCCTGGCGCCGCTATTGATGCCCTGGCTGATGCTGGCGGTTTCGGCGGGGCTGGTCCTGCTCCTGGCCCGGTTTTTCACCTGGGACCACCCCACCACCGGCTGTCTGCTACTGATGGTACCGCTGGGCAATACCTCGTTTCTGGGCATTCCCATGGTCAAGGCCTTCTTCGGTGAGGGCGCCATTCCTTACGCCTTGCTCTACGACCAGTTTGGCTCCTTCCTGGCTCTGGCCACCTACGGCTCGCTGATCCTGGCCCTGTACGGCAGCGCCGGAGTCAGGCCCGACCTGAGCTGTGTGGTGAAAAAGATCGCGTCTTTTCCGCCCTTCCTGGCTTTGCTGGCGGCGCTGCTCCTAAAGAACTTTCCTTACCCGGTCGTGGCCGCCAGCCTCTTGCAGGCCTTGGCGGTCACCCTGGTGCCGGTGGTGATGATCGCGGTGGGGTATCAACTGACGTTACGTTTAAACCGGGCGGTGCTGGGGCAGATGGGGGTGGGGTTGGCGATTAAGCTGGTGGCGGCACCGCTCCTGGCCCTGCTGCTCTGCCGTCTGGCGGGTCTGAACGACGAACCGGCGCGGGTGGCGATCTTCGAGTCGGGCATGCCGCCGATGGTCTCGGCCGGGGCCCTGGCCATCCTGGCCGATCTCTCGCCGCCCCTGACCGCCGCCTTGGTCGGGGTGGGGATTGTCATCTCCTTCGCCACCCTGCCGCTGCTGCATCAGTTGCTGTGAAGGTTAGGGCTCACTCGGAGGCTAAGGCGATATCCCCGGATAGCACTTCGTGGACCTGGCCAGCCGCATCCCTGATCCGCAGCTGGCCCTCCTGGTCCGGCCCCAGGGACAAGCCCCGGACCACCTGACCACCCATGGTCACCCACTCCAGCTCGCGGCCCAGGGTGGCATCACGCTCGCGCCAGTCGTCCAGGATCCCGGTAAAACCCTGCTGTTCCAACCGTGCCACTATCGCCATAACCTCGTCCCACAGCGCGGCCAGCAAGCCGCTGCGGGCGAACGGTCGGCCGGAGTGAATCAACAGGGAACTGACCTTTCCCAGAAGTTCGGTCGGAAAAGATTCCTGGCTGGTGTTGACATTCAGACCGATCCCCAGAACCACCAAGGGGCCATCCTGCTCGAAGCGGGCCTCGGCCAGGAGGCCGCCGACCTTTTTCTCGTTCAGCCAGAGATCGTTGGGCCACTTGAGCAGTGGCCGTAAAGAGGTGACCGCCTCGACGGCCCGGCTGGCTGCCAGCCCGGCGGCCAGGGTCAGTTTGGGCAGGTCGGCCGGCTCCAGCCGCGGCCGCAGGATCAGCGAGCAGTAAAGGCCCACCCCCGGCGGCGACAGCCACTCCCGGCCCAACCGGCCCCGGCCCTGGCTCTGGCTTTCGGCCACCACCAGGGTTCCGCCGGCGGCGCCGCCCCGGGCCAGGGCCAGGGCTTCATCGTTGGTCGAAACGGTCTGGGCGTGGAAATGCACCTCCCGGCCGTTCAATTGTCCGGTGGCCACCATCTCCGCCCAGGTCGGGTCCAGGATCATGGGCCTTCTTCCCCCTGGTTTCGCAGGGCCTCACCCCAGGACCGGGCCAGATAGCTTAAGGCATCGTGGTTGGTCCGGTCCAGATGCAGGGGGGTGACGGAGACCCAGCCGGCCACCACCGCCTGCACATCGGTATCGGCCCCCTCGTCCAGGACCGGGGTGCCGCCGCCGATCCAGTAGTGCTTGCGGCTCCAGGGGTCGTTGGTCTCCTGGATGGCGCCGTCGTACTTGCGCCGGCCCTGGCGGGTGAAGCGCACCCCCTTGATTACCGGGCCGGTCCGGGTCGGCACGTTGATGTTGAGCAGGGTGTCCGGCGGCAACCCATTAGTCAGGACCAGGCGTGCCAGTTGGACCGCATAGGCGGCGGCCAGCTCGTAACCCTCGCCCGGCTCACCGGCCAGGGAGACGGCCAGGGAGGGGATGCCCACCATGGTCCCCTCGATGGCGGCCGAGACCGTGCCGGAATAACTGATGTCATCGCCGAGGTTGGGGCCGGGATTGATCCCGGAAACCAGCAGCGCCGGTCGGGCCTTGAGCAACTTGCCGACCCCGACGATCACACAGTCGGCCGGGGTGCCGTCGATGGCGAAACGGTCCGGGCCGTCCTCCCGGACCAGCAAGGGGCGGCGCATGGTCAGCGAGTGGCTGGCGGCGCTGTTGTCGCGCTCGGGGGCGACCACCACCACCCGGCCCAACGCAGCCAGTGCCCCGGCCAGAGCGACCAGGCCGGGGGCCATGATCCCGTCGTCGTTGGTCACCAGGATCAGCGGTTGTTGTTTGGTCATCGTAAATTCTCCCGGATAAACGTGGTTTTCTCAGGCCGGACTATAGCGACTTTTCTTCAATTTTCCCATTTTTTCGGCTATATTGGCCCAACCCGCTGCGGCGGCAGATCAATAACTTCCCGGGAGGAAATTCCATGCCTTACGTAAGCATCAGACTGGCTGGCCAACTTAAAACCGAACAGAAGGCCGAGATCTGCAAGGGGGTCACCGAGGTGATTGCCCAGGTCACCGGCAAGCCCAAGGAATCGATTCTGATCTTCATCGACGAGTGCGAGCGCGAGAACATCGCCAGCGCTGGCGTGCTTCTCAGCAGCAGATAGGCCTGCGCCCATGTCCGAGCAGGAAAAAGCCGCTCGCCGGCTCGCGGAGCTCCGGGAACAGGTGGCCTATCACGCCCACCGTTACTATGTCCTTGATGACCCGCAGATCGCCGACGGCGAGTACGACCGCTTATTTCAGGAATTGCTGGAGCTGGAGGAACGTTTTCCCCACCTGGTTACCGCCGATTCGCCCAGCCGCCGGGTGGGGGCAGCGCCGCTGGCCGCCTTCGCCAACGTCGAGCACCGAATCCCGATGCTCAGCCTGGAGAACGCCTTTTCGGAAACGGATCTGGCCGATTTCGACAAGGCGGTGCGGCGCTTCCTGAGCCTGCCGGACGCCGCACCCCTGGCTTACATGGCCGAGCCCAAGTTGGACGGCCTGGCGGTCGAACTGGTTTACCGGCACGGCACCCTGGTCCAGGGCTCCACCCGGGGCGACGGCCAGACCGGCGAGGAGATTACCGTCAACCTCCGGACCATTGCCGCCATTCCCCTGAAACTGCAAGGGGTGGCGATCCCGGAACTCCTGGAGGTGCGGGGCGAGGTAATCATCACCACCGGGGGCTTCAAACGCCTCAACGAACAGCGGGGTGCCACCGGGGAAAATCTCTTTGCCAACCCCCGGAACGCGGCGGCCGGCTCGTTGCGGCAGCTCGATTCCAAGATCACCGCCGCCCGGCCCCTGGACTTTTACGCTTACGGGGTCGGCGATCCGGCCGGATTACCCTGCACCAGCCAATCGGAAGTTCTGCGACTCCTGGGTGGTTGCGGCTTCAAGATCAACCCCCAGATCCGGACCTGTCCAGATCTGGCCGGGGTGGTCGCCCATTTTCAGCACCTGGCGGCCATTCGTCCCCAGCTGGACTACGAGATCGACGGGATGGTGGTCAAGGTCGATGATCTTGGGTTGCAGCAGCGGCTGGGCGCCAAGGCCCGCAGTCCGCGCTGGGCGGTGGCCTGGAAATTCCCGGCCACCCAGGCCACCACCCGCCTGCTGGAGGTCAGATTCCAGGTGGGCCGGACCGGGGCGATCACTCCGGTGGCGGTGCTGGAGCCGGTTAGCGTCGGCGGGGTCACGGTGACGCATGCCACCCTGCACAACGAGGCGATGATCAGGGGTAAGGATCTGCGGATTGGCGATACGGTCCTGGTCCAACGGGCCGGCGACGTGATCCCCGAGGTAGTCAAGCCGGTGGTGGAGCTACGCGACGGCACCGAACAGCCGGTCGCCATGCCCGCCCGCTGCCCGGAGTGCGGGCTCGCCCTGAGCCGCGCCCGCAAAGAGGACGGCAGCGAGGAGGCCGCCACCCGTTGCACCAACCTGGACTGCCCGGCCCGGCAACTCCGGAAGCTCATCCACTTCACCGGCAAGGCCGGGCTGGATATCCAAGGGTTGGGCCGCAAGGTCATGGAGCTGCTGGTCAACACCGGGTTGGTTCGGGACATCCCCGACATTTACCGGCTGACCGAGGAGAAGTTGGCGGTCCTGGAGGGGTGGGGCGAGGTTTCCGCCCGCAACGCAGTACAGGCCATCACCGCCAGCAAGGAAACCACCTTTGCCCGGTTGATCGGGGCCCTGGGCATCAAAAACGTCGGTGAGGAAACCGCCGCCCTGCTGGAGCAGCATTTCCAGGGCGACTTGGCCAGGCTGCAGGCGGCTGGAGAAGCGGAACTACAGCAGATCGAAGGAATCGGCAAGGTCGTTGCCGCTGCCATCCAGGAGTTTTTCGAACAAGAGGAGAATCGGCGGATCATGGCCGAGCTGCTGACTCTGGGAGTCCAAGCGGGTCTTTCCGAACCGGCTTCCGGCGCCCAGCCCCTGGCCGGCCAGGTCTTCCTGTTCACCGGCACCCTCACCTCAATGTCGCGGGGGGAGGCCAAGGCGCGGGTCAAGGAGTTGGGCGGCCAGGTGGCTTCGGCCCTGAGCCAGAAGGTTACCGCCCTGGTCTGCGGCGACAAGCCGGGCAGTAAACTTGCCAAGGCCCGGGATTTAGGGCTTGCAATTCTCTCTGAAGAAGACTTTAAAATGATCCTGCAAGATCAAAAATGATTAGGAGCCATTACTGGATGGTTGGACCATGCTGACCATTCATTTCCGGCTCCTTCTGCCGTGTCGAACATCCGAAATTACCAGATTGTTTTGAACAACGGCTTATTGAAAAGGGATAGGTGTAAAAATGGCCATCAAAAGAGTGCACGCCATCGTTTTCGGTAAGGTGCAGGGAATTTATTTCCGGGCCTATGCCCAGGCGGAGGGAACTAAAATAGGGGTTAAGGGCTGGGTGAAGAATCGGTCGGATGGCACCGTCGAGGCGGCTGTCGAGGGCGAGCCGGAGCAGGTTGAGCAGATGGTCGCCTGGCTTAAACAGGGGTCGCCGGGCGCCCAGGTCTTGAAGGTGGAAATCAAAGAAGAACGGCCGGTTGGCGAGGCCCAGTTCAACATCCGCTATTGATCGCCATGGAACGTGTCTCCGAAAAAAATAGTGCCGCCCAGGCCCCGAAGATCACCTGTCCGGTCTGCGGCAATGACAGCGAATTCCTGGAGGTGGCCGACGAGGTGGTCCTGACCACCCGCTACGTCCAGAATCCCGATGGCAGCTTTTCCGAGGAAGGCGACGACTCGCAGATTCTCGGCGAGGTAAGTTTCCTCTGCGGCGAATGCCATGAGGACCTCACCCAGTTTCATCAACGCTTTCTGGAAATGCTTTTTTGAGCCACCGCCAGCCGCATGTTTCTCCCGGCCACTACCGACTGATCAAGGACAACGACCAGCTCCGGGCGCTCTATGGCGAACTGGGCGCCGGCGACCTTTTCATCGGCCGCTTAAGGCTGCACCCCAGTGAGGAAAATCTGCTGGTCGATCTGCAGAGCCGGGGCGTCACCCTCTTTCCCTCCGGACTGGCCCAACTACTCTGCCGCTCCAAGGTCATGCAGGCCACGGTTTTTGCTGGGGAGATGCTGCCGGAAACCCGGGCTATCCATGATCTGCATGAGTTGATGCAGCTCCTGCCCCATTACCAGCGGCAGGGCATCACCCGAGTGGTGACCAAGCGTGACCGGGCCAACGCCGGACTGGGCATCAACCTCTGGGGTTCCTTGGAGGAGGTGTTCAATCAGGCCAGCCTGGGGGCGCTGCCCTTCCCCTTCGTGGTCCAGCCCTTTTACGAGAAGTGCCGGGACATCCGGGTGGTGATGTTGGGCGACTACCGGGAGGCCTACTGGCGCGACAACCCGGACAACTTCCGCAACAATCTGCACTTTGGGGGGAAAAGTACACCGGCCGAACTGAGCGAGGCTCAGGAGGCGCTGTGTAACCTGGTCCTGGCCCGTGGCGCTTTTCCTTACGCCCATCTCGATCTAATGGTCACTGCCGACCAGCAAAGCTACCTCGCCGAGATCAACCTGCGTGGCGGCATCCGTGGCGCCGCCATCTCCGCGGCCGAATACCGGCAACGGATCGAGGCCATCCACCAGCAGTTCCAGGCTGGGCTGGAGTTGGAGGCCTAAAAAAGGCATCTGCCACACCTGATTTTGTGCTGTTGCTTGATAGCACTGATAAATCCCCTCACCCTAGCCCTCTCCCTGTGGGAGAGGGGATCTATACGAAATCTGTTACCTACAACTGCCGTCCCCAAGTATTCATATAACTTCGTTGGTCGCGCTTTGGCAATTTCACGGGGATTGGTTCCCGCGCCAATTTTCAGTCGAGCAAGCACATTCCGTTTTGCCGCCAAAAAGCACAAAAAAGGGGAGAAGGTCTTGCGACCTTCTCCCCTTTGGATCTCAGCAGTAACTTGTGAGACTAGACGCAACCGGTCGGCTTGGGCAGACCAGCCATCTTGCAGGCTCCTTTGCCGGGGCCGGACGGGAACAACTCATAAATTCTCTTGAGCGGGAAGCCGGTGGTCTTGGACAGAATCCGAACCATGGGGGCGATACCGTTCTTCTTGTAGTACTCCTGAAGGGTGTCGATCACTTTGTTGTGCTCGTCGGTCAGGTCGGTGATACCTTCGCTGGCCTTGACGTAATCAACCCACTCGTTGTTCCACTCTTCCATACCTTTGGTCAGGAAGCCATCTTCATCTACGCTAAAGCTCTTTCCGTTGTGCTCGATAGTTGGCATATAAATCCTCCTTATTAAGTTTTACGAAAAATGACGTGTTATTCAGCTTTTTTGGAATCCCCTAATTACTATATGGGTTTTGCTTTGTCAAGCAGTCAATTCCGGGCCATTTCAAAAACCGTCGGCGCAATCTTTTATTATAATGAATACAAGATTTTACACTTCTAACTCCGGCCCATTCCGCGCGCTCCGTCCGCCTCGCCCAGGAGGTTCAGGAGCTCGGAAAATTCCTCTTCGGTAAAGCCCCGGGCGCCGGCCAAAGCGGGGGCCAGCGCACTCCGGGGGTTGTAATTCTGCAGCTTCAATGCGCTGCGCCCATCCTGGCCGGCCACCCAGCGCTCCACCTCGGCGACCCCATGCAGCCCCGGTACCACGGTCATCCGGAACTGGTGGGCAATCCCGCTGGCGCGGAGCAGTTCGATGCTCGCGCCGATCCGGGCCAGGTCTACCCTCACCCCGCAGCAACGGTCATAGAGCTCCTGTTCCAGCGGGGCCTTGATGTCCATGGCCACCATCTCGAGCAGACCCGCGGCCAGGAGGGCAGCCAGAACCTCGGGATGACTGCCGTTGCTGTCGAGCTTGACCGCGAAGCCTTCGGCCCGGAGGCGGGCCACCAGCTCCGGCAGTTCCGGACTCAGGGTCGGTTCGCCGCCGGAGATGCAGATTCCGCCCAGCCAGTTCCGCAGTGGCCGCAGCCGGACCAGAATCTCCTCAAGATCATGGGAGACCAGCTCCCCGGGCTGCAGAACCAGCTGGTGGTTGTGGCAGAAGGGGCAGCGGAAGTTGCAGCCGCCCAGGAACAGCACGGCGCAACTGCGCCCGGGCCAGTCGATGAAGGAGGTTTCCAGAAATCCCTTGATGTTGTTCATGCCAGTTGACCTGGATTAATTTGTCTCTGCTTGGAAAGTAGGGATTGCCGCGTCGCTGCGTTCCTCGCAATGACGTGCCTAGAGATGATTTTTGTGGGAGCGGCTTCAGCCGCGAATGCTTTGGTTCCAAAGTTCGCGGCTGATACCCCCAAGGGTACGCCGAGCCGCTCCCACTTGAACTACCTCACTAATTACCCAATTGTAGGCTTTATATGACGGGCCTTTTGACGGATTCGCCGATCTTAGCACGCGAGGTGCGGAAGGTCGTGCAATAATTTCAAGGGGGCGCTGGTGGCTTGGCGTTTTGGTACTGGTCCGATTTATGGCGAGAATTATTTTGCTGGCGGATCGGTCGGGTCTGTTTTACTGGTCGGACCCTCATCGGGGGGTGGGTAGTATTCCGGGTAGAGCCGGTGGGCGCAGTCCGGGCAGATTCCGTGGCTGAAGACCGCCTCGGAATGGCTGGCGATGTATGATTCGACCTGGCTCCAGTAGCCTTGATCGTCGCGGATTTTCTTGCAGCCGGCACAGATCGGTAGAAAGCCGCGCAGGGTTTTGACCTTCTCCAGGGCCTCACGCAGCTTGTCGATCAGCTCTTCATTGTGGAGTTTGGCGGTTTTTTCCTCGGTGATGTCGTAGTTACTGGCCCGGCGGCCCAGAAAGCCGCCGCTACGGTCATGAATCGGCTGGCAGATGTGGTGCAGCCAGCGGATTTCGCCGGTGGAGGTGCGGATCTGGAAATCAGTTTCAGTAAATTTATGTTGGAGGTCGTTGTCCAGCTGGTTCTCCACGAGTGCGTCGGCATCGCCAACGATAATAGACTTGATGAATTCCGGATCGGCCAGGAACAGCTGGGGCGGGTAGCCGGTCACCCTCTGCACCGAGGGCGAGACGTATTTCATGCTGCCGTCCGGCGCCATCCAGTATTCCCAGGCGTGGGCGAAATCGGCCACGGTCCGGAAGTTGGCCTCGCTTTCTTCCAGGGCGGCGACAACCTGGTTGCGCTCCCTGATCCGCCGGGCCACTAAGCCCTGGCCCCAGAAGAGTCCGGCCGCTCCCAGCAGGTAGATCAACAGGTGCCAGAGGTGAAGGGCGTGCAAGGCTTGGTCGTGGCCGGCCAGCAGTATTCCTGTGGGCAGGGAGACCGTCAGGCCGCCGCGCAGATCGCCCAGTTGGTAGCCCTGGCTGGCATGGCACTTCAGGCAGGGCGCCTCGGTCGCGACGGCGTGGAGGTAGCGCAGGTAGGGCTTGCCGTCGATGGTGGTGAATTCGCTGATCTCTTTTTCGCCAAGCTCGGCGCGCTCCAGGGCCGCCTTTTCCCAGCTATCCGGGCGGTTTTCCGGGCGCAACGGCTTTAGACTGGTCATGTGGGCGATGGCGTTGCCCTTGCCGTTGCTGCTTTCCGCGACCAGCCGGACCAGATAGGCGGGATTGATCAGGGTAAGCGGGGTGCCGTCAGGCTTCTTGATGTCCCGGTCGGGAATATGGGCCAGGTAGGGATTGGGCGGGGTTTGCGCGGAAATCGGGACGTAAACGCCGCCGCGCAGGGCGGCCCAGCGGCGCAGGGCCAGGTCCCGCTGGACAATGGTCTTGGCCTCGGTCCGGGCGATCTGCTCCATTTCTCGCTGGGAATAGGTATGATTGATCCAGACTGAGGCCAGGATGGTCAACAGCCACAGGCCATGGAGGAGGATGGGCAGCTTTTTGATTTGCCGGTTTCCGCTGAAAAACGCCCGCAGCATGTCACACTCCCCTCTCCCGCACATTTACCCGAAAGGTGTTCCCCTGTTAAGAAAAGGCTAACACATCTTCGAGGTGGTGCAGAAGCATAAAAATGCGCGGAAACGGCTTAAAAACAGGACGTAATCTGTCCGCCTGCCGGTTGGTCTACCCGGGCTGGTGGCTGTAATGCGGCCTCGGCCAGCCGGTGGTATGGGGGGGGGTAACGCAAGGGGAAATTATTTCTATTAATCTTGAGGCTCGGGTGGCTCAGGTGGCTCGGTGGAAGGGAGAGCCTGGTCGCCTACTGCCGCCGTTCTGACCCCGGACTGCTCCTCTCCGTTTTTGGGGAGCGGATAATATTCCGGGTAGAGCCGGTGGGCGCAGTCCGGGCAGATTCCATGGCTGAAGACCGCTTCGGAATGTTTGGAGATGTATGCTTCGACCTGGTTCCAGTAGCCCCGGTCGTCGCGGATCTTCTTGCAGCTGGCGCAGATCGGGATAAAGCCGCGCAGGGTTTTGACCTTGTCCAGGGCCTCGCGCAGCTGGCCGATCAGCTCATCGTTGTTGTGCTTGACGACTTTTTCCTCGGTGATGTCATAGTTACTGGCCCGCCTCCCCAGGAAGAGGCCGTGCCGGTCGTAGACCGACCGGCAGATATGGTGCAGCCAGCGGATTTCACCGGCGGCGGTGCGGATCCGGAAATCGACCGCGCAGCTGGCCAGGTGCTTCTCGATCTCGATGTGGTGGTGGAGGATTTCCCGGTCGTCCTCAGCGACGATGGTCTTGAGAAAATCCCGGTCGGTCATGAACCGCTCCGCCCCGTAGCCGGTCAGCTCCTTAACCGAGGGGGAGACATACTTCATCTCGCCGTCCGGGCCGAGCCAATACTCCCAGGCATAGGCGAAATCGGCCACGGTCCGAAAGTTGGCCTCGCTCTCCTCCAGGGCGGCCAGGACCAGATCGCGCTCCCGCACCCGGCGGCCGAGCAGGCGCTGGCCCCAGATCAGCAGGGCGGCGCCGATCAGGTAGATCAGCAGGTGCAAGCTGAGCATGGTCGAGAGGGTGTTTTCGTGCAGGGCCAGGATCTCGCCGAGCGGCAGGGCGATGGCCATGCCGCCGCGGATGTCGCCCAGTTGATAACCTTGGGACGCGTGACAGCGCAGGCAGCCGCTTTCGACCCGGGTCGCATGCAGATAAAGGAGATAGGGTTCGTTGTTGCGGGTGGTGAACTCGAAAACCTCCGGAAGGTTGTCTTGTTCCAGCCGCTCCAGGGCCGTCTTTTCCCAGGCGTCGGGGCGGTTTTCCGGTCGCAGCGGTTTCAGGCTGGTGAGGTGGGTGACCGGCTTACCCTGGAAGTCGTTGACCAGGCGGACCATATAGGCGGGGTTGACCAGGGTCAGGGGGGTGCCGTCGCGCTTGCTCTGGTCCCGGTCCGGGCGATTGGCCAGGTAGGGATTGGGCGGGGTTTGCTCGTTGACCGGGGCGTAAATCCCGCCGTATCCGGCGACCCAGGCGCGGAAGGCGGTGTCGCGCTGATAGATCGCCTTGGCCTCGGCCAGGGCGGTTTTTTCCATCTCCTGCTGGGAATAGTAGTGGTTGATCCAGGCCGAGCCGGCGATGATCAACAGCCAGCCGAGATGAATGATCGGCCAGAGTCTCTTGACCTGCGGTGATAAACTAAATGGCCCCTGATCCATGCCCTGCCCTTAACGCCCAGCGAGGAAACTCCGGTTTTGTACGGCCCCTTATCGTAGGCTAGCACAAGGGCATGGCGGCATAATAGGAAATTGTAAAATACCAAATTCAGGGCGAATTTGTTCGAGGCAATCTGAAGAGTAGTCCAAGGGCTGGCGAGAAAAGCGGCAGATTATATCGACTTGGTCATTCGCGGTCAGGTCCACGCTCACGGGAGTTGCGGTCCACTCTGGTTGCCCGGTTCGGCACCTGTGGGAGCGGCTTTAGCCGCGAATTTGGCAGTCCAGGGCTGGCGAGACAACTTGCCGATTATATCGGCTTGGGCATTCGCGGATAAATCCGCTCCCACGGGCTGGTTGGTAGATTTCAGGCCGGCTGATAATTGTCGTCCTCGCAAAAACCGCGAGAACGACGGACAGTGCCAGACAACCCGTTGATTTAGCGTTGGTCAAATTGATCGATTTTGACTTTTTGCGAGGTCGTCATAATTGCTGTTGCCGTTCCGCAGGGTCTGCAGGCGGTGGTAGAGGCCGGGTTGGGCCATCAGTTCCTCGTGGCTGCCTTCTTCGACCAGCCGTCCGTGGTCCATGACCAGGATGCGGTCGGCCCGCCGGATCGTCGAGAGGCGGTGGGCGATGACCACGCTGGTCCGGTTGGCCAGGGTGGCGGCCAGGGCCTTCTCGATCAGCATCTCAGTTTCGGTGTCGATACTGGCGGTGGCCTCGTCCAGCACCAGGATGCGAGGATCGCGGGCCAGCACCCGGGCCAGGGCCAGGAGCTGGCGCTGGCCGGCCGAGAAATCCAGGCCAGCCTCGCCGATCCGGGTTTCGAGCCCCTGCGGCAGGCCGTTGATCAAGTCGGTGAGCTGGGCGGTGGCGATGACCTCGGCCAGTTGCGCCTCGCTTAACTGGCGGTCGAGGACGATATTCTCCCGGACCGAGGCCGGGAAGAGGTAGACCTCCTGCATGACCAGGCCGATCTGGCCGCGCAGGAAGAGCGGATCGAACTCGCGCAGGTCAAGCCCGTCCAGCCGCACCACACCCTGGTCCGGGTCGTAGAATCTCTCTAAAAGATTGATGATGGTGGTCTTGCCGGCCCCGGTGGCCCCGACGATGGCCAGGGTCTCGCCTGGCGCCACCCGGAAATTGAGCCCTTGCACCACCGGCCGTTCCGGGTTGTAGCCGAAGGTCACCCCGGAAAATTCGATGGCCCCGGCCACCCGCTCCGGGCGCTTTGGATTGGCCGGGGCCGGTAAGGTGTTGGTGCTGTCCAGGAGTTGGAAGATCCGCTCGGCCGAGGCCAGGGCCGACTGGACCACCGAATACTTCTGCGACAACTCGCGCAGCGGCTGGAAGAACAAGCGCATGTAGGAAAGAAAGGCCACCAGCATCCCCAGGGTCATCTTCTCCTGGATGATCTGGCCGCCGCCGTACCAGATGATCAGGGCCACCGCCACCGAACTCAAAACCTCCAGAAGCGGCATGAAGATTCCGAAGATCCTGATCTGGTAGAGGCTGCGTTCCAGGTAGGCCTCGTTCGGTTCGGCAAAACGGGCCCGGGAATAATCTTCCCGGCCGAAGAGCTGGATGATGGAGATGCCGCCGATGGCCTCCTGCAAAAAGGAGTTGAGCCGGGCCATCTGGGTGCGGATGTCGCGGAAGGCCAGGCGGGCCAGGCGGCTGAAGATGATGGTATTGATAAAGATCACCGGCACCAGGACCAGCATCAGCAGGGCCAGCCGCCAGTTCATCAGCAGCAGGATGGCCAGAATGCCGACCAGCCGGGCAATGTCGTTGAACAGCGAGACGATCACCGTGCTGAACATCTCGTACATGTTCTGGATGTCGTTGGTCAGGCGGGTGACCAGTTTACCGACCGGATTGCGGTTGAAGAAGGGGTTGGCCAGGGAAACCAGATGGCGGAAGAGGTCCTGGCGCAGGTGGTGCATGATCCGCTGGCCGGCCCACTCCAGCACCACCACCTGCAGAAAATTGGCGACAAAGCCGACCACCACCAGGAGCAGGAAGAGAGTGGCGAGGCGGCTCACCCCGGCCAGTCGCTCGGCCGGCGCCACCTGTGGGGCGGTGATGAAGCCGTCCACCGCCAACCGCATCAGGTGAGGCAGGGCCAGGCTGCAGGCGGTGATGGCGAGCGACAACAGAATCGCCCCCAGCACCGACGGCCAGTGCGGCAGGGTGTAGGCGCTGATCCGGCGCCAGAGCCCCAGGTCGTTGGCCTTGCCGAGCCGTTCCTCTTCGAAATAGCCGAAGCCGTGCTGCATCAGGCTGCCGCCTCCCCGGCCGTCATCTGGTGGTGGTAGATGGTGCGGTAGAAGTCGTTGGTCGCCAGCAGTTCCGGGTGATTGCCCCGGGCGACGATGCCCCCCCGCTCCATGACGATGATCTGGTCGGCGGCCAGCAGCGGGGCGACCCGGTGCGAGACCATGATACAGGTCCGGCCGGGCAGCCAGCGGGAAAAATTGGCGATGATCCGGTGTTCGGTGTCGTTATCGACGGCGGAGAGGCCGTCATCGATGATGACGATGGGCCGGTCCAGCAGCAAGGCCCGGGCCAGGGCGATCCGCTGGCGCTGGCCGCCGGAGAGGAGCAGCCCCTTCTCGCCCACCCGGGCCTGGTAGCCCTCCTTAAACGCGAGGATCTCCTCATGGATGGCCGCCGCCCGGGCCGCCTGTTCAATCTCCCAATCGCTGGCCTCGGGGCGGCCGAAGGCGATATTGGCCCGGATGGTGTCGGCGAAGAGGATGGTCTCTTGGGGCACATAGGCGATCCGACCCCGCACCGTGGCCAGGGCGAGGCGATTGTAATCGATCCCATTCAGGAACAGGGTGGAGTCGGTCAGCGGGTAGAGCCGGGCCAGGAGCTGGCAGAGGGCGGATTTGCCGGACCCGCTGCGGCCGACGATGCCCAGCAGGCCGGGGGTGATCTCCAGGTTAAGATCGGCGAGGGTCGGGGTGTTTCGCCCCTGGTATTGGAAGGAAAGGTGGCGGAGGGAGAGGTTGTTGCCGAGCGGGGCCGGGAGCGGATCGGTTGGCTCGTGCAGCTGCGGCTCTTCCTCCAGAACCATCCGGATGCGGTGCAGGGAGGTGACCCCGCGCTGGAAGAGGTTGGCCACCCAGCCCAGGGCCATCATCGGCCAGGTCATCAGGGCCAGATAGGTCAGAAAGGCCACGAAATCGCCGAGGGAGATGGTCCCGGCAATGGTCAGTCGCCCGCCGAAGAAGAGGACCAGCAGCAGGCTGATGTTGGCGATCAGGGTGGAAAACGGAGTCAGCACTCCCTGGACCAGGGCCAGACGGATATTGTTGCGGACGAAATCCCGGCCCAGCCGGTCGAAACGCTCGGTCTGGCGCTCTTCCTGGGTGTAGGCCTTGATCAAACGGATGGCCCCGAGGGTGGAGCGGGCGAACTCGGTCAGGGTGGAAAACTGTTCCTGGACCAGTTTGTAGCGCCGGTGCAGCAGGGCCGAGAGCAGGCCGGTCAACAGGGCCAGGATCGGCATGGGCGAAAGGGCCAGGATGGTCAGCCCGGGATGGATATAGGCCATGAAGGCCAGGGCCGCCCCTGTCATGATGAAGGCGTCGATGCAGGAGATCAGGCCGATTCCGCAGGCCATCTGGACGTTGGCCAGATCGTTGCCGGAGAGGGCCATGATCTCTCCGGCCGTCCGCCGGTTGAAGAAGGGCCGGTCCAGGCGGACCAGCCGGTCCAGGAGTCGGCGGCGCAGGTCGCGCTCCAGCAACCGTGAAAAACCCAGGACCAGGTAGCGCCAGGCGAAGCGGCAGACCGCGATGCCGATGGCGTAGAGCAGGATCACCCCGCCTTGTTTGAGCAGGGAAGCCGGGCTGGCCAGGCCGCGTTGCAGGTCGTCCACCGCCTGCTTGATCACCCGGGGGATGAAGAGCTGGAGGAGATCGACGGCCAGCAGGGCCACGATCCCCCAGAGCAGCTGACGGCGGTAGGTGCGGACATACGGCCCCAGCAGGCGGATGGTCGCCCGGGCCTTGACCAGCTGGATGATGGTGGGAAAGAGTTTAATGGCGCGGCCTGTAAATTGTTATGGGCAGGAGGGCAATCTGACCAGTCGGGCTAGTCGGATAGTTCCGCCCCGCTTGGCTCCTGCTCGTCGTGGTCGCCGGCCAGCCAGATCACCGTGCGGTTGCGGCCCCGGTGTTTGGCCCGGTAGAGGGCCTGGTCGGCCCGCTCGATCAGCTGGTCCTTGGCGGCGCCATCCTCGGGAAAGATCGCCATCCCCAGGGAGATGGTGGGATGTACCGCTTTGCCATCGCCGTACTCCAGGGCCAGGGCAGCGATACTTTCGCGGATCCGTTCGGCCAGCTGGTGGCCGCCGGTGGCGTCGCAGTTTTCCAGGACGATGGCGAACTCCTCGCCGCCGTAGCGGGCGGCCAGATCGACGGTCCGCACCGTATCGGCCATGATCTTGGCGACCTCGCGCAGCACCAGATCGCCAAAGGGGTGGCCGTGGGTGTCGTTGATCTGTTTGAAGTGGTCTAGATCGCCCATCAGCAGACAGAGTCTGCTCCGGTTGCGCTTGGCCCGCTCCAGCATGGCCTCGAAGCCGAGCTGGAAGGCGCGGTGGTTGGCCAGGCCAGTCAGACCGTCGGTGGTGGCCAGCCGGCCTAAGCGCTCATGGGCCTGGGCCAGCTCAATCTTGATCGCCACCTGGGTGGTGATCAGTTCCAGGATCTCCCGGCGGCCCTTGGTAAAGAGGCCGGGAGCGGCCGCGGCCACCACCAGGGCGCCGAGCGGAGCGTTTTCATCGGTGCGCAGTGGAAAGATCAACAGTGAGCCGAATTCGCTGAAGGTCCGCTCCGGGCTGAAGATCGGCGCCGGTTTTGGATAGCGGCCACCGGCCGGGAGGATGGCGCCGACCCGGATCGCCTGCCCGACCAGGCCCTGGGTCAGCGGAAATTTTTTGCCGACCAGGTCGAGAACGTTTTTGCCCTCGGCCAGGGCCAGCCGGTGTTCTTCGCCGGCCAGCAGACAGATGGCCACCAGATCGGCGGGAATCTGCGACTTGACCGACTTGATGGTGGCGGTCAGGACCGAGTCGATGCTGAGGCCGCTGTTCAGTTCCCGCAAGGTCACGCTGAGGCGATGGATGGCGGTGCGGTCGCGGTCCAGGGTGAGCAGCAGACGGCTGGTCGATACCTCCATGGCGACCTTGCGGGCCGCCAGGCGCAGAATCGCCCGCTCCCGGTCGCTCCAGGGTTCGGTGGCCTCGCGATCCGCGCAGAGTAGGCCCTGGCGGCTATCGCCCTCCCCGCCTTCCTCGGCCGGCAAGCGCATGAGCAGGACGGCTCCGATCCCTTGCTGGTTCTGGTAGTAGGGAATGTCCGGGTGGGCCGGACTGCTCGGTACCAGGTCAACTTCCGGGTGGTCATCGCTGATGGCCCCCAGGATCCCCCGACCGGATGGATAGGGGCCGCGGTCGAGATCGGTGCGGATGGTGGCCAGCCAGCGCAGCCGGACCTCGCTGCCGTCGGGACTGGGCCAGAGGACGGCGATGGTGGTCAGGTCGAGGGACTGGCGGAGCATCTCCAGTTGCAGTTCGAAGGAGGTGTTGAGCCGGTCGACGGTCTGGCGGCTGAACTCGGCCCCGTCGGGCCGGGCATCCATGGACTGGATGGTCTCGGGCAGGGAAATTGCGCTGGCCTCGATGCCGTGGACCCGGACCAGGTCATGACGCCCCCGGGCCGGGAGCCAGCTCTGGGCTGCTTTCCCTGCCTGTTCCTGACGGTGGCGGCGGTTGGCGGGCAGCAGGCGCAGGAGCAGACCGGCGACCAGCCAGACCGGCAGGATGCGGAGTTCGACCAGGGAGATGGTGGCTTTGCCCAGGAGGGTTGGCCCCACGCCCATCGCCAAGAGGGCGAAAACGCTGAGGCCGACCACCGGCCAGGTCTGGCGCCAGGCAATGGCGGTCAGAACCAGGGCCGGGATAAAGAGCAGGAGTGGGGTACTCCGGCCGCCCAGCAGGAAGCTGAGCCAGGCCAGGACCAGGAGCAGCAGCGAGGCTTCCCGTTCCAAGGCCGGGGCGGTCGCGGGGTCGCCGGCTCGCCGGAGATGGAGATGGCGCAGGGCCAGGATAACCAAAATGGCGACCACGACCAGGCCCGGGAGAACGTGGTCGGGGGCGGGAATCACTCCGGCGCTGATCAAGGCTGCCCCGATCAGGGCCGTGAGACTGCCCAGCCAATTGCGCGTAAAATTATGGCCAGGCCGCGGCCGGGAGTTTTCCGAAGGTTTTGGGGAGAGGTTTTTCTTCACTTAACGGGACTCGCAATCAAGGATTTCATGGTTAATGTGGTTTATCGAAAGTGGTTGGACAGGATACCACTTGTGGCAATTTATTCACGCCTGAATCTGGGTATCAAGTCTGGCCGCAAATTATGGCGCATCTATCGGTCAAAAAGTAAGACATTGGTATTCTCCTGTGCTAAGATTGCGGATAAACAGGACATTATATTGCCTTGGGGTGCGCAATGGCGCTCCTGAAAAAATGTCCAACCAAAATGAAAGCGGGACGAAATGATGATGAGTATCGGCTGGACAACCACGGCTGACCGGGAAAGCGCCGAAAAGCTGGCCCGGGGCAGCATCGACGAAAAGCTGGCCGCCTGTGCCCAGGTGGATGGCCCGATCCGCTCTTTCTATCGGTCGGATGGCAACCTGGAGAGCGCCGAAGAGTATCGGATAACTTTTAAGTTCATCTCGGAAAGGACGGCCGAGCTGGAGAGTTGGCTGCGGGCGAATCACCCTTATAAAATTCCCCAGTGGCTGGCCGTCCAGGCCCAGAGCGTCCTGGCCGAATACTGGCAGTGGGCCCGGGAAAGCCAGGGTGGTAGCGATGCGCGCGGCCCGGCCCTGGAAGCGGCCATCGAACTCTCCAAAAAAGGCAACAAGTTGTTGCGCAGCGGCAATTTCCAGGAGGCCGAGGAGGTGCTCCTGGAGGCCGTGGAACTCGACCCCGGCAATGCCTATATCCTGGTGGGGCTGGGCGACCTCTACCGGGAAACCCGCAAGTTCAATCGCTCGATCAGCCATTACGAGCGAATTTTATCCATCGACGAACAGAACGTCTTCGCCCTGCGCGGCATCGGTGACGCCTACCGGGGCTTGAACCAGCATGAGAAGGCCATCCATTACTGGCAACGCTACCTGGCCTGCAACCAGGACGACATCCAGGTCATGACCAGGGTGGGCGATTCCTACAAGAAATTGCGTAATTTCAGCGAATCCGAGCGCTTCTATAAACAGGCCCTGGCGGTGGAGCCCAATGACCGCTACGCCCTTCTGGGGATCGGCAGTCTCTACTACAAGGCGGAAAAGGACACCGAGGCCCTGCAATTTCTGGAAAGGCTGCTGGCCCTGGACGACCACTACGTGGCGGTGTTAACCATGGTCGGCAACGTCTATCGCCGCCGCCAGGATTATGAGCGGGGCATCGTCTATTACCAAAAAGCGGTGGACTACGAGCCGGATAACACCTTCGCTCTGTATGGCCTGGGTGACTGCTACCGCTGGCTGCGCAAGTACTCGGAGGTGGTGCGCTGGTGGGGCCTTATTCTCGAGAAAGAACCCCGCAACCAGGTGATGCACTCCCGGGTGGGCGACGCCTACTTTAACATGGGCGGTGATGAAAAGGCCCTGGAGCATTACCAGGCCAGCCTGAAGATCCGTTTTGATCCTTACGGACACTTGGGGATGTCGCGGATTTACCGCAAGCAGGGGCGGTTGGCCGAGGCCCAGGAGTGCTGTTTGCGGATTCTCGATCAGGCCCCGGAACATCTGCGCGGACTGGAAGAGCTGGCCGAGGTGTACCGGGAAAGCGGAAACGAGGCAGGCTTGGCCGAGGCGTTGACCAGCCTGGCCAAGCTGGCCGGGAAATGAGGACCTGAAACCGGGTTGCGGTAGACCGCGGATTATTAAGCGAAACTCTGGAGACGATTATGGACAAGAAGAAAAAATCGGTAAAGAAAGAGCTTGAAGATACCCTGGCTTGTAGCGCCTTTGCCGAGGCGGGCGAGCCGTGTCCGATCCCCACTGGCAAGAAGGCCGCCGGCAAGGCCAAGAAATCGGGGGTCCTGAAGTCGGTGGAAGACACCTTGGCCTGCTGCGGATTTGCCGAAGAGGGAGTGCCCTGCCCCATCGGGACTGGCAAGAAGGGCGGCCAGGTCAAGACCGCCGTCAAGAAGTCCGGCGCCCTGAAGTCGGTGGAAGATACGCTGGCCTGCAGCGCCTTCGCCGAGGCGGGTGTTCCCTGCCCGCTTGATTCCGCTCCGAAGAGCGGCAAGAAAAAGAAATGAAATAGCGCCTCCCCGGCCCTGGCGCCAGGGAGGCCGAATACTCACCCAGGGTTGGCGCCGGGGCAACAGTCCTGGCCTGATTAGGCCGACCGGAGGTTTGCCATGTCCTCGCTCAAAGACCCCCGGGTTCTTTTCGCCTCCGAGCGGACCCTGCTGGCCTGGAACCGGACCAGCGTCTCACTGATGGCCTTCGGTTTCGTGGTCGAGCGCTTCGGACTGTTCCTGGAGGTGATCGGGAAAAGCGGCGTCATCTTCCTCCAGCGGGAAATCTCCTTTTACCTGGGGGTCGTCTTCCTGCTCCTTTCCAGCCTGATCAGTTTCTTCTCCATCATCCAGTACCGCACCGTCATCGCCAGTTTACAACCGGCCGAGATTCCCCCTGGCTACCGGCTTTGGGGCGCGGCGGTGGTCAACGGCGCGGTCGGGGTGCTGGCCCTGATCATCCTGCTCTATCTGACCTACGGTTTCCGGGGCTGATCTTCTGGGCATCCTTGTAAAGAATCCCAGAATTCAGAAGCCAGAAGTCAGGAGTCAGGAGAGCCTCTTGCAAAACTCTCTGATAACCAATTTTCTCCGTCATTCCGGCGAAGGCCGGAATCCAGAACTACTTGATTTATCGAAGACTGGATTCCCGATTACTACCTCGGGAATGACGAATTGTGAGTTTTGCATGAGGCTCAGGAGAAAAGAGGCCCATTTTCTCCTGAGCCTCATCCTTTAGCTTCTGGATTCTGGCTTCTGAATTCTGGATTCCCAATGTGACAATGAATTACTTCCCTGCCGCCAGTTCGGTCATATGCTGTTTGGCGAAAGCGATCGACGGGTCCAGCGACAGGGCCAGGGCGAAGGACTTCATCGCCTCCTCCCGCTGGCCCAGTTTCCGGTAGTTGACGCCCAGGTTGGCATAGTCGATGGCCGAGGTGGGGGCCAGGTAGACGGCCTTGGAAAAGTGGCGGACCGCCGCCTCGTGGTCGGCCAGCTTGAAGTGGCAGAAGCCCAGGAGGTTGTGGAGGTCGGGGCGCTCGTCGTCGTGTTCGGTGCCTTTCAGCAGGATGTCGATGGCCTCGACGTAACGCTCCAGATCCTTCAGACAGCTGCCCATGAACGAGTAGATGTAGGGGATGTCCTCAGGGTCGGGGTTCAGGGCCAGGGCCCGCTCCAGATGGGGCAGGGCCGCCTCGGGCTGGCCGTTGTTGTAAAGATTCTGGCCCAGGTAGAACTCGATGAAGTATGACTCCGGCAGCAATTTTTCCAGCCGTTCCAGGTGGCGGGCCCTCTCGGCCGGGTCGCTGAGCAGCTCGTTGATCAGCTTGGCGGCGAAGAGCCCGGCGTTGCTGACCATGGAACGCTCCCGGAAATGGGCGCCGGGAACGATGGTGTAGATGGTGGGGATCTGCAGCTGGTCATGCATGGTGTTGACCACCAGCACCTCCAGGTCGAGTTTTTTCAGGGCGGCCAGGCAGCGCTCGATTTCCACCCGCATGTTGTTGTCGCCCAGACGGGGCAGCTCTTCGATGCGCACCGTCCGGCCCGGTCGAGTGATGTATTGCACCTCGGCCATGTTCAAGGGTTTGGGTAACCCCGAGGCCACGTAATTGGCCTTGCTGTTGAAATCACCGGCCAGCTGGGCCACCTCGGTGAGGGCCCGGATCAGCGATTTGTCCGGGTCGGGGGTAGTGCCGGCGGTGTAAACGATCTCGCTCGACTCCGGGAAGGTGCCGGGGTCGATGGCCAACGCCCCGATGGTCGGGATGCCGGTATCGAGGCTGAAGTCACTCAGGTAGACCTTGATGTTGTGGCGGGCGAATTTGTCGAGCAGCTCCCGGGCCACCGGGTCGGTGACGCTATCCGGATCAATCAGCGGCGCCTTGATCTGCTGGCGGCTGATCAGCGAGCAGACATGGCGTTCGACGATCTCGCAGATCCCCTGGCTGACCGCCTCTTCATAGGTGTTGCCGGCCGAGGGGCCGTTGAATTCGTTGATCGCATAAAACCAGGAAAAGGGCACCAGTACCTCGCCGCCTCTGGTCAGGTTGGTGGCCCAGACCCACTGCATGCTCAAGCCCTCCAGCATGCTGGCCAGCAAGGCCGGGCTGGTCTTGTCGTCGTGGACCGACTGCAGAAGCCGTTCCAGGGGCAACACCGGCTGGCCGGCCGCCTTGAGGTTTTCGTAGGTGTCATTGATGAAGTTGGCCGGATCCTTCTTGAAGCTGAAGAAACTGAAGCGCTCGCCCAGTTCCATGCAGGCGCTGGCCCTGGACTGCTCGGGGGTGCAGCCTTTGCCCATCTGCTTCTTGTTGCCGATGGTGGCAATGGCGTCCTTGCCGCAGACGCTGAAGTAGACCGGGATGTCCAGCCGGCCGTTGTCGATGCGGCGGATCTCTCTGAGGATATCCAGGTTGACGGTCTTCAGGCGGTCCTGGAAGCGACTCACGGTCTCCTCCGGGCTCATGGCCTTGTCCTGGTCGTAGGTGTAGGTCTTGAAACAGTCCTGCAGTTCGATCTTGCGGTTGCGCATGGGTTGTCCTCGCCTGGTGTTGCCGATGGTCTAGTTGATTGTGTGAAAGGCGGCAATATACCCGGTCACTCTCGTCATTGCGAGGAGCTTTGCGACGAAGCAATCTCCTCGCAAAGGCAACCGGACAAGTCCTTGGTAGCGCGAGGAGGTTGCCGCGTCGGGCTGACGCCCCTCCTCGCAATGACGACCGTCTACGAGATGCCTATTACCACATTGTGGTATGAAATGCAACGCGCTTAAATATCCCTTGCCCAAAGCGGCTTTGCCGGGTTAAACAGCGGATGTTTCACTGGCCGTAAGTGCGGCCGGCCGTGGGTCAATCAATCAATTCGGACAGGATATATCGATGAAAAAAGTAACGATCTTGGCGATGCTCTTCGCGATCATCCCTTTAGTTATCCATACCCAGGCCCGGGCCGAGGAGAAATACTCCCGCCCCAAGGTGGCGATCATGCCGTTTGAACTCAATGCCGCCGCCGACCTCGCCTATCTCCCGGCCGGAGTGGAGGCCATGCTGGCCAGTCGCCTGGGCTCCCGTGGCGGTGTGGCGGTGATTGACCGGCAGGCGGTGCGCAAGGCCATGGATGATTCCGGCGGTGCCGACCCGGCGGTGATCGGTTCGGCCGTGGGGGCGGAACTGGTGCTGAAGGGCAGCATCACCGCCATGGGTAACCTGATCAGCTTGGACCTGCGGGCGGTGCGAGTTATTGGCGAGGCCGCCGATGAGCGGTTTTACGCCACCGCCAACAGCCCCGGCGAGGTGATTGCCGCCATCGATCAACTGGTGGTTGAGGTCGGCCGCAACATGTTCAAGGGCGGCCTCAAGCAATCCGGCTCCGAGGTCAGGTTCGGACCGGTGGGTCCGGCCCAGGTCGAGCCGCCCAAGGAGGAAAAGGGCGCCCAGGGCAGTGGCGGTGACCAGGCCCTCCACCCGGACCGGTTGTTCCGCGAGGCGGCCCCGGTGGCGCCGGCCATACCTCCCATTGGCGCGGTGGCCGCCTCGGCGGCCGGTTTGCCCGGACGTCCGGAGATGATCAGCCGCAGTCAGTCGCTGGATCTGGAAATGCAGGACCTGGATGTCGGTGATGTTTTCGGTGATGGCAGCCAGGTGGTGATCATGGCCGACGAGCATCAGCTCCACGCCTACCGCCAGGAAGGCAACAAGCTGGTCGAGGCCGGCAAGATTCCGGCGCCGCCCAAGTTTGCCAGGGTGGTGGCGCTTAACTTGGCCGACCTCAACGGCAATGGCCGGGCGGAGATTTATATCAGCACCATTTCCGACAACACGCCCTACTCTTACATAGTCGAGTGGGACGGCACCGGTTTCGCCACTCTCTCCGAAAAGCAACCCTGGCATCTCCGGCCGGTTAATTTGCCCGGTCGTGGCCTGGTCCTGCTCGGACAGCGGGCCGATGCGGACCGGCCGGTGCGGGAGGGGCTGTATGTTTTGACCCTGGCGGACGGTAAGCTGGTCGCCGGCGAGAAACTGGCGTTGCCGGACGCGGTCAACTTGTTTGAGTTCATCATGGCGGATTTCAACGGCGACAGCCAGGCCGAGGTGGCGGCTGTGGATGATGGGGGCGTGCTCTCCCTGTACGGCGCCGATGGTGAGGTACTCTGGCGGGGCAGCGACACCTACGCCCACACGGTGCGCTATATCGGCAAGTCGGCCGGGGCGGTCAGCGAAAAGACCAACCGCAACGTGCCCTCCCGGCTGATTGCTGCCGATGTCAACGGTGACGGTCGCCCGGAGCTGGTGGTCATGAAGAACCCCTCGGGGGTGGCCGCCCTGCTTAAGACCATCGGTAGTTTCACCGGCAGTTCGGTGCAGTTCCTGACCTGGAACGGCATTTCCTTTGTCGATGTCTGGAATACCGGCGAGATCGGCAGCTACCTGGTCGACTACCAATTGATCATGACTCCGGCGGGGACGCCATCCCGGCTTTATCTGGGGCTGATCACCAAGAAGTCCGGGCTCACTTTCGGTGATTACCGAAGCGTCCTGGCGGTTTACCCGTTAGCCGCCGTGACCCGGTAAAAATGAGTGATGGGCACGCTGCGCTTTGCCCATCCTACGTCTGAGTGGGCTGGTAAATTCTGTAATGTAGGAGCGGGCCATGCCCGCGATCAGGAGTGAATC
>JAGVGT010000036.1 GCA_020056965.1 Deltaproteobacteria bacterium | reverse complement strand
CCGGTCGCTCGGGTTTTGGCACCGCTCTCCAGCAACCGGCCCAGGAGGATCAGGGTGATGATCATCGCCGCCGTGTCGAAGTAGACCTCGCCGCCCATGACCATCGCCACCAGGCTGTAAAAATAGGCGGCCAAAACCCCCAGGCCGATCAACAGGTCCATGCCCGGAGCCCGGTGGCGCAGCCCCCGCCAGGCCCCGGCCAGGAAGGGGTAGCCGCTGTAAAAGACCACCGGGGTGGTAACCAGGGCCGAGAGGCCCTGCATGAGCCACCGGCTCTCTGCGTCCATGCCATCGAAGTAGCCGGCGTAAAGGGCAGTGGAGTAGCCCATCAGTTGCAGGGAGAGAAAGGCGGCGGTGCCGAAGCGGATCGTCAACGCCCGGCGTTCCCGGGTCTGCTGGGCTTGAGCTGCGTCCAGGGTAAAGGGGTGGGGCAGGTAGCCGATGCTCTTTAAAGTGCGGCAGAGCTGGGCCGGGGTGATTTTTTCCGGCGCGAAGCGAACCCGGGCCCGGTGGTTCCCGTAGTTGACCCGGACCGAGAGGATGCCGGGGCTGCGGCCCAGCAGCTGTTCGATCAGCCAGATACAACTGGCGCAGCGGATACCGTCGAGGATCAGGGAGATTTCCGCCCCCTCCTGGCACGGTTCAACATATTTATTCAGGTAGTCGTCCGAAAACCCGGCGTCGAAGACCCCGCGTGGCACCCCGCCCTCCGCCCACTCCCGGCGCGAGTAGAAATCGCTCAAGCCCGCCCCGAAGATAATCCGGTAGGCTCCGGCACAGCCATGACAACAGAAGTGGTGGGGTGTATTGTTAAGCGTGGCGGTGACCAGTTCGCCGGGCGGAATCGGCAGGTTGCAGTGGTCGCAGGGGGGCTGGTTATCGCTCATGCAGATTTCTGCTTTCCATCGAACTTCCGCTATTATTCAAGCCAGACCGGGGGCTTGGCGACAAACGCCTTGGGGCATCTAAATCGTCTGCGCGGCTCAACGCCTGGTTGGCAGTCACAATCGAAATACCCAGAAAAAAACGAGCGCCGGCCGGCAAACCGTTTCCCGCCCTAAACGGATTCCCTGCTTTTGAAGCAGCGGCATCCCCAAAGACGCCGAAGGCCCCGCCCGGGGCCTTCGGGTCTCAGTCATCCTTGCTAATTACAGGTACAGGTGCAGCAGCAGGTCCAGATGCTGGTCGTGGTCGTCCCCGTCGATCTGGAAATCGGAGAATTCCAACGCCAGCTTGGTGTTCATCCAGGGATTGTAGGAGACGTTCAGCACCGGCCCCTTTTTGTCGAGACTGGGGTCCTGGTCCGACTTCATATAGTCATAGCCGACCGTCACCCCATACATCCGGTCGTAGATGTATGAGGCCTCCAGATAATAGCTCTTGAATTTGATGTCATTGCCGGGAGTATCGTCCAGATCCTCATCCTTGCCCTGCATGTACACGGCGACGGCGTCGATGACGTTGGGACCGGATTCCAGCTGATAGGAAAGATCCAGGCCGTAGCGGAGTACATCGCTCTCATAAAAGGTCATCGCCACAGGATCTATTTCATATCGCTCGGATCCACTGTAGACGACGCCGCCCAGCGACAGGCTGGAGCCGATGCCCATCGGCAACTCCCCGACCAGTCGGCCATAAAGGTCCATGGGGTCATCGCTGGTATGTCCCCGGAAACCGCCGGCGGCTGCATAGAGTCGATTGTTCAGGAAACGGCCGTTGGCGACCAGGCCGGTGTTGTCGGTGGCGCCGAAATAGAAGAAGTCGCCGGCCCCACGCGCCTGGGAAAAGATCGCCGGTGAATTGATCGTGTGATAAGAGGTGAATCTGATCGTGTTGTATGGATCGGCGCCGCCGGCGTCCATCTTGCCGGCCACGGCGCCCACAGTATTTTTGCCCACCCGCGTATAGGCCGCCAGCTTGGCAAATTCGAATTCAAAGTCGGGGGCGAGGATCGGTTCGATGAAGGTGCCGACATTGGGGGTGATCCGGCCGGCGTAGAACAGGGCGACTTCGTCGGGAATGTTGGTCTGCGAGTGGTCGCTGTTGCTCCGGCTATAGGGCAGGGAGATGACGCTTAACGACAGGGGGGCGTAGCGGAGCAAATCCAGATTGTCCTTGTCGAGCCGCGCATAATCCTCGGCCACATCGGTATAGGCGGTCAGCTTGAACTCCCGGCCGACCGTATTGAGCCTCGGCCACATGGTGTGGCAAGCGCTACAAGGTTTACCCAACTGCCGGGCAAAGCTCGGCACCGCCCACGCCGAGGCGGCACTCATGCCCAGCAGCACCGCGGTAGCCGCCAAGGCCGATAAACATCGCCAAGTTCTTCTCATCTGTTCATCCTCCTATGATGTATTGATTACCGCTTATAATCGACCTTAATTTCCGTGGCGCCGCCACCGGACACCGTCACACTCTGCCCCTGTTCACCCAGCGCCTCGTGCCAGATTTTGATCTTATAGGTGCCCGGCGGAATATCGGTGAGGGAGAAATTACCGTTCTTGTCGGTGGTGGTGATGTAGGGATTCTCATGCATGTACAGGTAGCCCTTCATCCAGGCGTGGGCATCGCACTCGACACTCATCACGCCGGTCTTCTTAACGGGCTTTCTGATCTCCATCCCGGTGACCGGCAGGGCAAAATTGAAGACCGTCTTTTTGTCGAGATAGATATGGGTGTTGTGCAGCATGGGATCGGTATTTTTGATGATCAGATCCTGGCCCTTGGCCCCAACCTGCACGTGAGGAACGAAGGCGCATTTGACATTATCGATTTCGACCGGCGTGCTCGGCAGGGCCTTGCCGGCCTTGATCTCCTCGATGAAGACCACGGCGTTCTTAACCCCGCCCTCACCGCTCAAGACATATTTTTCCCGGGGCAGAGAATCACCGCAATGGGCCTGATCCTTGCTGACCTGAATGGTCTCATCCTTGGGGATGTTTCCGGAAACCGTGACCCGCCCCTTGAGGGTGCCGCCATTGGCGACCTGGATCTGGTCATAGGCCCAGCCATGCACCGCCGGAGTTATTATCAAGACCCCGGTCAACAACAGACGTTTGATCATCTTCACTACCTCCTCTTGTTCAGTTCCGATTAAGTGGTTCAATAACCCAGCCCGGGACCCAAGCCGCCCCAGTAACTGAAGACATAAAAGATCACCCAAGCTGCCACCGCCAGACAGAGCACCAGAAACCAGAACGGCGCCGATTCCCTCTGGTGGCCGGCTTTGCCGGTATGTTCGTAGTTATCGTCTGCCATCTTCCCTCTCCCGGTCAAAGACCCGGTATTTCACGTTTTCGCTCTCCTCGTCGAGTTCACCGCTCAACACCGACCAGATGAAGAGGCAGAAGGCCGCCAGCCCCATGCAGAGGGCGACCAGAAACTCCAGATAGACAATCTGGCCGCCCATCATGGCCGGTCCGCCGAGAGGCTGAGGATGAAGTAGGCCAGGGCCCAGCGGTCCTCGTCGGTGGGGAGGATTGAGTCGTAGGAGGGCATGGGGGTGCCGTTCAGGCCGGTCATGAAGGTCCGGTAGATATCCTCGGGCCGGGGTCCGACCTTGAAGACGCCGCTGGTGAAATCGGCCGGCTGGACATGGTTGCCCCAATCGTCGGTGAGCGATGCCGCCGACTCGCCGTTACCGCGATGGTCCTCGCCGTGGCAGGTCGCGCACTGGAAGGTTTTATGCAACTCCTTGCCCCGGGCCAACAACTCCGGGGTTGCCCGGGGTGCCGGCGGGATATGGAAAGGCGGCTCCGGGACGGACTCCTTAAAGTCGGCCGCAAAGTTTTTAAGGTACTGGGCCACATCCCAGCGGTCGCCCTCCGGCAGTTCATACCAGGGCGGCATGGCGGTGCCTCTTACCCCCACGGTGATAGTCCGATAGAGATCGCCGTCCAGCGGCAGTGAGCCGCTGGGAGTGGTGCGAAACTTAAACGAGCCGGAGGTAAAGTTGCGGGGCTGCACCTTGACGAAGAACTTCGCCGCCGGGCCCTGGCCGTCACCTTTTTCCCCATGGCAGCCGAGACAGCGTAATTCGTAGACCTCCCGGCCGTGGCGCAGGGATGCGGCGGTGGCAAGGGCCGCGGAGCCGCCGCTCAGGTTCTGGCTGCTGAAATCGTCGCGCCATTTGCCCCGGTTCATGCCGAGGTTCTGGACAAAGGCGATCAGGGCCTGGCCCTCCGCACTGGGTCCCTGCAGGCCTTGATGGTTTTCAAAGAGCCAGGGGAACTTGGGCATGATCGACTCCGGCACAATTAGCCGACCATCGGCGAAGTGGACGCGGTGCCAGTCGTCACCATACTTACCGCCCGCCCGAGACAAATCCGGGCCGATCCGCCGAGTCCCGAAGAGATGCGGGGTGTCATAGGCATATTCGCCGACCTGGGAGACCGGCCCCCAGCGCCGTTCTTCCCCAGTCACCGGCCGAACGTACATGGAATGGCAGTACCAGCACCCTTCCCGGATATAGATCCTGCGGCCCTGCTCGACCAGCCCCGCGTATGGCCGGGAGTCACCCTTGACCTCGGTGAGCTCGCCGAGGGGGGTGCGGATCGTTTTGGTGACGTATTTGATTTCCGTTTCTTTCAAGAGCGACGGGATGATGGCCTGGACCATGATGGCCAGGAAGATGAAAGTGAAGCCGGCCAGGAGGGCGACAAATTTTGCTTTTTTCATGCCTTCCCCCGCAGCAGATTGATGGCGACCAGGGCCACCCCGACATCCATGGCGATCCCGGCGGCGCTGCGCACCAGCCAGTAAGGTTTCATGGCGGCGACGCTGTCCACGAAGACGCTGCCGCCGATCAGCATGTTGCCCTGGATCAACCCCTGGGTGATCAGTCCCAACCCCATGGTCGAGATGCCGACCACGATCAGCCAGGTGGACCAGCGGGCCAACTCTCGATTGAAGCTCCTTCCGGAGACCTTCGGCCACACGTAATAGCAGGAGGCCAGGGCAAAGATGACGTAGCCCCCGAAGACGGTGAGATGCGAGTGGGCGATGACGAAATCGGTAAAGTGGGTGGACTTCTGCAGGCCGCGCATGGCCTCAAAGCTGCCCTGCAGGCTGCCGAGAAAGTAGAAGAGGGTTCCGACGATCAACAACCGGACCGTGAAATCACTTAAAAAGGTCTCCCAACGCCCTTTCAGGGTGCCGTAGAAATTGACCAGGACGGCAGTAACCGGGATGATCAGCATCAGACTGGCCCCGATGGCCAGGGTCTCGGCCCAGTCGACGATAGGGCTGAAGAGATAGTGATGGATGCCCACGTAAGGGTAGAAGAAGGCCAGGGTCCAGAAACCGATCATCCCCAGCCGATGGCTGTACAGGGGATTCCCGGAGGCCGCCGGCAGGAAATAATAGATGCAGGCCAGCCCGGCTGGAGTGATCCACAGCCCCACCGTGTAATGGATAAAGAGGCCGTGCAACGCCGCGCTGTTGGCGCCGCTGGCCGCATAAGGCAGGATGAAATAACCGAGCAGCAGGTTGACACTGGTCCAGACCAGGGCGGCGATTATATACCAGAGCGAGACGTAGAGAACCTCCTCCTTCCGGCGACTGATGGTCATGAAGATCTGGAAGGCGATGGTCACAAAGACCAGCCAGAGTACCGCCGCCACCGGGGCCGGGAATTCTGCCACCTCCAGGCCGCTGTTGTAGCCGGCGAGAATGCCGATAAAACCGGCGCTCAGGGCCAGATTCCAGACCACGATCAGCGGCCTCCCCCACTCCTCGCGATAGAGGCGCACCCCGGTGATCTTGGGCACCATGTAGTAAAATAGCCCGAAGATCACGGTGGTGAAGAAGCCGAAGATCACCCCGTTGATGTGGATGGGGCGGAGGCGGCCGAAGACGGTGAATTCACTGTTGAGAAAGTTGGGGTAATTGAATTTCAGCGAAACCAGGATACCGATCAACGGCCCGAAGATCGACCAGAAAAACCCCCACTGGAGCCAGCCCTTGACCAAGTCGTTATTGACCAGTTCCCCCGGACTCTCCATCCTATGCAGCCTCCTTTCCGAAACTGACGAGAATTTACTTCGCCTCGATGATTCCCGATAATTCAATCCAAAAGCAACCCGGGATACTCAATACTACTCACAAAAATTTTCCATTTACAAGACCGGGGAACCAACCTAAGTGATCAGGCCAGGCAATATTCCCGAGGCTTTCCTATTATACACATCAAAAAACATGCCACAAAGCTAACCAGTATATGAATTAAATAAATAATATTTTTAATTCAATTAGATAGCTGTCTATTGATAATTATTATCTTGATGCCGTCTACCGCCGGAGTCCTACGAAAAAGGACTTTCCTCTTTGACAGGACGGCGAACAGCGCCAAGAATAACTCCGGTGTCAGCTTGGCTCAGGGAGCAATGAAGTGTCTGGGCGGAGAAGGAAAATCATGGGACGCGACTTGGATGGCGACGAGAAATACCAACGAACCCCGGGGCAGGTTTGGCTCCTGCCCCGGGGCGTTGTGGATCAGAACAGGTTGATCTTCTTCAGAACAATATTGGCAACGCAATAAGATACGGCAATGGTCACGACCCAGCCGATCAACAGTAGAAAGCTCATGGTGTTTCTCCTTATTAATACATGTCTTTGGCGTATTCCCCGTCCAGTTCCTTCGGGGTGATTTTCTTGGCGTCCATCAGTTTCCAGACGTAAAAAATATAGGCGAGGACAAAGGGCACCGCCAAGGCCACGTAGGTCATGGCGACCAGGGTGTAGTGGCTGCTGGAGGCGTTGCGGATCGACAGGCTCGACTGCAGGTCGCTGAGCGACGGATAAAAGGCGGTGTTGTTATAGCCGGCCAGGGCGAAGATGGCCAGGCCGACCAGCACCGTGCCCAGCCCGGCAAACCAGATCCCGCAATCCTTCTTGAGGAACTTGGCGGAGACCACCCCGTAGATCACGCCTACCAGTCCGGCCAGAAGCAGCAGATCGACCATCGGCATGGCCAGCAGGTTGTGGAGATACTTGCCAGATTCCATCGAAACCACGCCGGTGGCGGGATCAACCGCGAAACCGTCCATGACCAACAGACTCACCAGCACCACCAGCAGAAAAGGCAGGGCAATAAGGAAGTTGACCCAGGCGGCCGCCCGGCAGCGCTCGTTCAGCGGGGCATGGTCGATGTTGTTGAGCAGATAGAGGGCGCCCAGAACCCGGGCCAGGAAGACCAGGAACAGCCCCAGAGAGACATTGAAAAGGTTCAACGCCGCCTCCAGGCCGTGGAACGGGGCCTGCCAGGCCACCGAGTTATAACCGTTCAGGACGAAACGGGAACCGGTGAAGAAGGTACCCACCGCCGCGCCGATCAGCAGAATCCCCAGGCTACCGTTGATGAGCAGAAAGACCTCATAGGTCTTGGCCCCCAGAAAATTGTTCGGCTTGGAGCGGTACTCAAAGCTCACCGCCTGAACGATAAAGGTGAAAAGGATCAGCATCCACACCCAGTAGGCGCCGCCGAAACTGGTAGCGTAAAAGAGCGGGAAGGCCGCGAACAGGGCGCCGCCGAAGAGGACCAGGGTAGTAAAGGTCAACTCCCATTTGCGCCCGATCGAATTGATGATCAGGTTTTTCTCCAGGTCGCCCTGGGGGGTGGTAAAGAGCAGGGTCTGTCCGCCCTGCACAAAGGTCAGGAAGAGAAAAAGGGAGCCGACCACCGAACCGATCAGCCACCAGATATTCTGTAATGTTGCCAAATCGAGATTGCCGATCATTGGTCACGCCTCCGGTCCGATTTTGATCTGCTTGACCATGATGCCGATTTCCGCGATCAGCAGCGTGGTGAACAGGATCAGGAAAATGAAAAAGGTAGCCTGGACGTTGCCCGAACCGATCGGGGTGGCGGCCACGCCCACCGGCAGGAGATTCTGGATGGCCCAGGGTTGCCGGCCCACTTCAGCGACCACCCAGCCGGCCTGGCTGGCGACATAGCCGAAAAATAGGGCATAGAAGCTGGCCTGGTTGAGATTGGTGCAGTTTTCAATATCGCCCTTCTTCAGGTGGTAAAGGACCAGCACGAACAACAGGATGAAGAGGCTGCCCAGAACCACCATGATGTGGAAACTGTAGAAGGTGGCGGCCACCGGCGGCACCGCGGCTTCGCCGTTCTTCAGATAGCCGTAGCCCAGATCACCCTGGTAGGTGTTGAAGGTGGCCAGGGCCGCCGCCGCGCCTGCGGCGTCGCCTCTACCCTTAGCCTCCTTGTAGCCGGCTAGGGCGGCAACGGCGATCTTGCCGTTGGCGACCCGCTCGTTGGCACCGATAATGTTTTGCGCCGGGTTGCCGGCCACCAGATCGTTGATGCCCGGCACGAACCCGTTGAAATCACGGGTGGCCAGTAGCGACAGCAGCCCCGGCAGTTTGGCCGAAACCAGGAATTCCGACTGATTATCACCAACGTCCTTGGCGGGGTTCAGGACGCCGAAGGCGACCAGTGACGCGCCGGTGCTGCCCTGGTACAGCCCTTCCATGGCCGCCAGTTTCATGGGCTGACGCTGGGCCACCGAATAGGCCGACTCGTCGCCGTTGATCGCCACGAACAGCGAGGCGACCAGGCCGAAGACCGCCGCCACCGCCATGCTGCGTTTGGCCATCTTCTGGTGCCGTTTCTGCAGGAGAAAGAGGGCGGAAATCCCGAGGACAAACAGCGCGGCCACGATAAAGCTGGAGCTGGTGGCATGGACGAACTTGCTGATCGCCACCGGCGAAAGGAAGACATCCCAGATGTTCTGCATCTCGAAGCGAGCCTTGTCGGGATTGAAGGCCATGCCGGTGGGGAACTGCATCCAACCGTTGGCGATCAGGATCCACATCGCCGAAAGGTTGGAACCCACCGCCACCATCCAGGTGGAGAAGAGGTGGAACTTCTTGGAGACCCGCTCCCAGCCGAAGAACATCACGGCAAAGAAGGTCGCCTCCAGGAAGAAGGCGAAGATTCCTTCCACCGCCAGCGGCGCCCCGAAAATATCGCCGACCATCCAGGAATAATTGGACCAGTTGGTTCCGAACTCAAACTCCAGGATGATCCCGGTGGCCACCCCGATGGCGAAGTTGATGCCGAACAGGGTCATCCAGAATTTAGTGATTTTTTTCCACTCCTCGTTGCCGCTCTTCAGGTAGATCGACTCAAAGAACGCCACCAGGAACGACAGCCCCAGGGTCAGGGGCACAAATATCCAGTGATACATGGCGGTCAGGGCGAACTGCGCCCTCGCCCAGTTCACTGTACTCAGTATTTCCATCTCCATTTTTTCCTCCTCCTTGACTAGTTACGCTTGTTTAGCGATCCGCATGCGCTTGGGTCAGAGCGGCGAGGACATGGTCCGCGCGCGCTTGGTCCGTGGAGAAATTCGCCCGCAGATAATCGGGGAAAAAGAATTTCGCCAGCGCATACAGAACGACCAGCTTGACCAGAATGACCTTCCACAGAAGCCGGCCGACAACCATGGATTTGAAGCCATCCCGATAAAGGGCGATGATACGACCGAGTTTGTTATTCATATTTTCTCCCCCGGTTGATGCAGCTCCCCCTCCCTTTATGGGAGGGGGGGTGGGGGGAGGGTGAAGTTGCCGGTTCTTAAGTTCCTGGCAACCTCCCCCCTCTCCCTAACCCTCCCCCGCCAGGGGGGAGGGAATTTCAATTAATGGCGCCCTCTACTTGACGCAGTGTTACCAAACCGCCCGCAGCCCCTTGCTCTTACGGAGCAGGTCCACCCTTCTTTCCAGATCGATCCGCCAGTCGGCGTGGATACGGGCCGCTGCCGGGCCGATCAGCTCGGGTAACCCGTAGACCAGGCGCTCGGCGGCACCGCTCGATTCGATCACCGCCTCGATGGAGCGGGCGCCAAACTTGTAATGGGCCAAAAGCAGCCGGAGCAACAGCCCCGAGGTCTTGCGGGCCGCCTGCTTCCAGTGGGTGTCCATCTGATGGGCGATGATGAAGGCCCGCTTCAGGAGGATGCGGCGCAGCTCGGCCAGCTGGGCCGGCGTAGCCGAATCGTCCAGGCACTGTTCGGGAATGTTGATACCGTCAATGTCCAGAACCACCCGCAGCCGGCTGAGGAAATCGGGAATCTTCAGGGTCTTGACCAGCTCGTTGTTTTCCAGGTGCAGGAGCTGCTCCAGGCTCTCCCAGTTGGCCTTAACCCCGCCGGCGAAGACGAAGATCGCCCGCCCGATGTTGTAAGGGATGCCATGGACGTAAGTGACTCCGTCCTGCATGGAGGGCAGGAAGTAGCGCAGATAGCCGAACTCGTGGCCGTCGTAACGGCAGTCGAACTCGTCCCAGAAGACGATGGGCACCATGCCCTTGGCCACCGAGGCACGGATCGGCTCGATGGCCGAATTGATCTCGTCGGGACCGGAAAACTGGGTCAGGTTGAACTCGAAGAATTCGAAGGGATTGTGGTCGAACTTGCTGGAGATCATCCGGGCCACTTCCTTGACTGCGAAGGACTTGCCGCTGCCGGGCGGGCCGAAGACCCCGATGCAGAGCGGCCGCAGGAAATTCTCCCGGCTGACGTAGCTATCCATGACGTTCTGCAAGGTGGTGATGGCGTCGATCTCCACCGGATCGGTGGTGCGCAGGTGGCCGACCGGGAAGAGCCTGAGGTTGTCAAAACCGTTCTTCCAGCTCACCTCTTCCTTCAGGTAGTGAAGAACCTCGGCAGCCACACCCAAAAAGTTGTCGGGCAGCTCAGCGTTGCCGACCGGGTGAAAGGCCGTCTTATAGGGGAAAAATTCCCGGATGGCCGCTTTCTTTTCGGCGCTCCAGCTCTGGCGCGAGACCTGTTCGAGCAGGTGGTCGAAGGCCGGGTCGGCGGCCGACAGTTCGATCAGACAGGGGTCGGCAGCCCCCGCCGCCAGCAGGCAGCTGTCGGGTACCCCGCAGGTGGGGGAAAAATCCAGGGTCGGCAGTTGCAGCTGGCCGTCGAAAAAATAACCGTGCTCGTTCAGGAACTGCCAGTTGCGCAAGACCCGGTCGGAGAAGTCGTAGAAGTAGTTCTGACAGGCCATCAGCCGACCGGTGCGGATGCAGTCCAGGGCCAGCATCGAGGTGACCAGGGTGTCGTAACAGGGCACCGAACCCCGGTGGCGGGGCGAGCTTTTCTCGGGCCGGCAGAATTTGCGATGGCGGAAGAGGATGCCTTCCGGACCCACGTAAAGCAGGCCGTGCGGGAACATCTCGATGATTACATGGCTGCGGAAGCAGCGCCGCTCCGCATCCCAGAGCCCCACCTCGGGCGACTGCAGGGCGCGCAGGGCCATGGCGACCAGGGTTTCCCAGGTCAAGCCGCTGTCCATCTCCATCCGGGTGGTTTCGAGATCGGCCAGGCGGCAGAACAGGCAGAAATCGGCGCAGAACTGGTCGGTCCACTCATGCCAGTGGGCGACACTGATACCCATGCCGATCACCCAGGCGCCGGGGTTGTGTTTTTTTAGGAAAGCGGCGGCCTCGGGTGGGTGGCCGCTGTCGTCGATGACCATGATGCCTTTGTTGCCGGCAAAGAGCTTGCGGTTAGCGGGGGTGAGTTTGAGATCCAGCCCGGCCTCGTTACGCCCCTCCGGCGGGAGGATCTGGTGGAACATGAACCAGCCCCGGCTGTCGTCGTCGGTGGCGATCTTGCGGCGGCGGAAGAACTGGTAGACCTCGCGCTGCTCGCCGTAGGTCCAGGTCTGGAAATTGGTACGGGGGGCGGTCTGGTCGAGCATCGCTTTCAGCCAGGTCAGACACTGCTCCTGACGACCTTCTTCGATGGTGGCCCGCCCGGCCAGCAGCTCCAGGGAATCGCCGGGATTGTAACCGTAGGCCGGCAGACTGCCCTCGCGCAGCAGACTGACCTCCTTAATCGGCAGGCTGCTGATCAGGACGTTGGAGCCGAGGATCAGGATATTTTGGGTTTTTCCGGCCATGGTTGAAGGAATTATCGTTTGGGCTTGCCGCGAAAGTCAAGCGGGACGGAAACCGGGGCCAGGAAACAGGAGTCTTCGGTGAGCAACTCGGCAAAGGAGACCCCGGCCAGGGTATCGCGCAGCTGGTTGCGGACCTTGATCCAGACCCGGTTGACCGCGCAGTTGCCGCTGGCCCGGCAGACCGCGGAACTGGTCACACAATCGTTCAGGGCGATCTCGCCGATGATCGCCTCCACCACCTCCAGGAGGGAAATATCGCGTGGTTCCCTCTTGAGCACATAGCCGCCCCGGGCGCCCTGGCTGATCTCGATCAGCTTGACCCGGGCCAGCTGCTGGGCGATTTTGGCCAGAAACTTGTCCGGGATGTCACAATGTTCGGCAATTTCCTTGCGGCCAATCAGCGTCCCCTTGCCCTTGGCGGACAGATACAGGACGCAACGGACGGCATATTCGCCGGCTCTGGTCAAACGCATTTTCATCCTCCGAAAAATGATGGTCTGAATGTGCGACAAATGAGACCTTATTGGTCTTATATAAAATACTGGTCATCCCTTGGCAAGATTTTTTTGTCTTCCCCAAAAATCTTACCTGGCTTGCCTGAACCTCAAGCTGCAAATTGTGTCTGATAAATCGTTGCTTTTGGCGTTAGCGAAATCGGCCTAGATAAGGTTGTTGCTGGACGCTCACCCCCCGCCAACCCCCTGTGAACCATTCGGGAACCAAGCGCGTGGATGCCCTTTATACTATTTGCCCTCGCCGGGTGCCGGGGTATCCCTGACCATATAGGCAATCGAATGGCCACGGTCTTCAATGTAGAAACCAAATCTCTGATAGTACACGATCAATCTCTGCAAACGTTCTTCGGAGGTATTCCCGATCGGCCGGGCCGAAAGACGAACCTGCTTACCGAGCTGGTCGGCCAGAATCAAAATATGGTTGATCAGTTTTGAACCGATCCCCTTGCCGCGATGGGCCGCCGGGACCATCACCGTATCAATGTGGAAGGCCCCGGCCCCCTCGGAAAACTTCAGGTGGGCATAATCACCATCGAGGTACCACTTGATTTCGCCGACGACATTCATCTTGCACTCTTGAGTTGAAAAACTTTTTACAGGCTCAATATTAAAGGGGGAGGAAAGAATCCTCCCCCTTTTTATATTACTGGAAAGCTAGGCCTGGATTGACCACTTGTTACCCTACTGATAACAAGCTCGGATCAGCCCAATTCGTCCATGACGGCCGGAATCATTTTCTCCATCTCCATCTTGGCCAGGGCCTGATTGCCGTCGGCACTGAAAATGGCAATGGTGTGATAATGTACCTTGGCCTTAATACCTGAGCAGCGCATGATGATGATGCCCTTGGGGGTACTGATGACGGCCTCCCGGCAGGCCTCCAGGCCGATCTTATCGGAAGCGGAATGGGCGGTCCGGAAGATATCGTTGAAGGTGGCCCCCACCATGCCCAAGTCGATTTTTGCATCGACGGAATGCTGGGCAAGAATTTCACCCGTGAAGGTCATGATCGCTGAGGCCTTGTAACCATTGATGTTCTTGAATCTGTCCAGAAAACTTTCCAGAGCCATAACCGATTCCTCCCTTGAGTTTGGGGGGCCACCTTCCCACTGTACTAAATTAGCGGCCTTGAGTTTACCCGCTTGACTTCATCCCGCAGGCTGTTTGAGCCAAAACTTTATCATAAATCAGGCCGCAATTTCCTAATTAAAGGCGTATTTTTTTATTAGGCAATTGACCGGTTAGGGCAGCTGGGGTTGTGGTCCCTGCTCTTTGATGTGGACATAACCGGCCCGAAGGGGGAAGTCACGGCATGCGAGGAGCAGTTTAATATCAATGGAGAGGTCGGGAGCGGCCTTCAACTAACCAGAATGGGCAGGCGCCGCCCGCGCCCAAGTCCGCAGTTGTGAGGTAACCCATCTGTTTGTTGAAAATCGTCGCTTCCCGGGCCTGGCCTAATTGTCCTGGGAAATCTTCTCACTTTTCCGCCGCCACTCCGCTTCCCGCATGTACAGTGGCACCAGATTGTCAGGTTCCCAGGTCAGACAGCGCATGAGCCGTGGTAATAAGCATCCCAACTGTCTCTGCATGAGCGCGACGTTACCAAACTCCTCGATCAAAACAAAGAGTCGGATCCCCACCAGACAATCCTTGCCGGAACAACGAATAACCATGATCTCATCGCCGGTCCTGAGCGCCACCTCGTGACAAGAAGCAAAGCCGGATTTTTCACTTAGGCCGCAGGCATGTCCGAACAAACTGTTATAGACCTCGATCAGCACACCTAAATCGTAATTATCTACCTGCCCGTTCGTGTTGCTGTACAACAATTCTCCGTCATAGGTCATTATGGCTGACGCCTTGTAACCCCTGATATCGCTCAACTCATTAATCAGTCCCACAAAAGAAGCGGCGCCGGCGTCGAGACATTCAACTTCCCTATTTTCCTTGAGTTCCATGACCGTACCTCCTCTTTTAATGTTGCCACGCCCTTCTGATCATCCAACCGCCCTGATCCGCCCGGAAGCTGGTGGTTGGATTTTTCTGCCTCTGGCCGGAGTTTCAAGGATGCTTTGCCACCCCAGAGATGCAAATCACAACATGCAGGAAAGAGCCATGGGGTGATTTGGGAAATTAAAACTCCGCTGATTGGATGCTATCTGAAATGAAATCTCAAAGTGAATGGGGGAAAACACGTATTTTCAGGAGACCTTGGCGTAAGTGTCCGGAATTTTGGCTCAGGCCAAATTCTGGACGAAGGAAGTCCGGGTAGTATCGAGCCGCAAGGCCTGGCTTTCCTGGGTGGTCCTGACGCGAATTTAATTGCTGCATGCTGAGGAATAGCGATGGTAGTCTGATAATGTTCAGAACCGGCGACCCGAAACCGAAACCCAGGAGAACCGATCGTGCGGCGATACAGCCAAGTAGTAGCATTACTGGTGCTTTCCAGCCTGATCACCCTGCCGGCCTGCGCCAAAATGAAACGGGCCGCGGCCCGGAGCGGCGCGGCAGTCCAGCATGGAACCGCCAAGGTCGAGCATGGCGCAGATAAAGTGGGCGACAAAATCGGCGCCGGCGTAGACAAGACCGCCGCCAAAATTGACCGGGCCGGCACCAAGGTCGATCAGGCCGCCAAAAGAGCTGGGGAAAAACTGTCGGAATAATCCCACCCAGCTGCCTTGTAGGTTCGGGCTGGGCATCAGACCTGTTTAACGGGTGTCCCACCCGTCTCATTGTCTCGCTATCAACAATTGAGACAGCGAGCCTGATTCCAGATTATTTCTTGTCATTACAGGCAGTTATCCAGACCGACCAGATCTCACCCAGCACAACTGTCTCAGTTAGCCAAATCGAGACATCGTCGTCGAGGAAACAGCCATCAATCGATAATCACCACAAAATGTTGAAATCGCTGAATAATTAGATACGGTCAAATATTATTTCACACTTGGCATAGCCCTTGCCATAGAATATCCCCATGAAAAGTTACAACGAGTGTATCAAAAGAGTTCTGGAACTGTCCCGGGAGATGATCATCCTGGCCGACGAGGGACAGGCCGCCGCCCAGGACGATGGCTGCCGGCTCCTCTACGGTGTCCTGCAAGACTGTGCCTACAAACTCCGCAAGAAGGCGGGGGAAGAGAAGGACGCCCACTGCCGAAGCGGCCGCTGGGATGGCGAGATTCCGGAAAACCACCAAACAACTTCAATCGAATAAGGAGAATTTCACAATGACCACACTGGTAACCTTGGAAGCACCCGATTTCACCGCCCAGGCGGTAATGGCCGACAACTCTTTCGGCGAGTTGTCCCTGTCGTCTTACCGGGGCAAATATGTGCTGCTCTTTTTTTACCCCCTGGATTTCACCTTCGTCTGCCCCTCGGAGATCCTCGCCTTCGACCGAGCCATTGCGACCTTCAAGGAAAAAAACTGCGAGGTGCTGGGGGTTTCGGTGGATTCCCAGTTCACCCATTTCGCCTGGCGCAACACCCCGGTCAACAACGGCGGGATCGGCAGCGTTCACTTCCCGCTGGTGGCCGATCTCGACAAGAAGATTTCCGAGGCCTACGGGATTCTCCTGCCGAGCGGCATCTCCCTGCGCGGCCTATTCCTGATCGACAAAGGCGGCATCGTCCAGCACCAACTGGTCAACAACCTGCCGTTGGGCCGCAATGTCGATGAGGCAGTACGAATCCTCGATGCCCTGCAGTTCACCGAAAAATACGGCGAGGTCTGCCCCGCCAACTGGAAGCCCGGCGAGGAGGGGATGAAGCCCACCGCCCAGGGTGTCGCCGAATACCTCAGCAAGCACAGCAAATAAGGGAGAACACCGTTATGGACAAATATGAATGCCCCTGCGGTTATGTTTACGATCCGGCCCAAGGCGACCTTGACCACGGCATCGAGCCCGGCACCGCCTTTGAAGACATCCCGGAAGATTGGGTCTGTCCCAAGTGTGGCGCCGAGAAGGAACACTTCTGGAAGGCCTGAAATGGTAAACGGTGCGGAACCCCGTCATTGCGATGAAATGGAATGACCGAAGCGATCTTGATGACCTCGAAAAAGTCAAAACTGGCCAATTTGGCCAACGATAAATCAAGAGGTTGGCTGGCACTTTCCGTCGTTCTCGCGGCTTTTTGCGAGGACGACAATCTTATCGCAAAGGCAACCAAGCCGGGTCTTTCCAGAACGGGAAGAGATTGCCGCGTCGGTGCTGGACACCTCCTCGCAATGACGAGTACCCTCAAGACGTAAACCCAACCAGGGAGAACCAACGACATGCCGTCACTAAAAGGCAGCGCCACCGAGAAAAACCTGCTCACCGCCTTCGCCGGCGAATCCCAGGCCCGCAACCGTTACAGCTTCTTCGCCAAGCAGGCCCGCAAGGAAGGGTTCGAGCAGATCGCCGCCATCTTCGAGGAAACCGCTGAGCAGGAACAGACCCACGCCAAGCGGCTCTTCGGTTTTTTGGAGGGTGGCGAGGTGGAGTTCACCGCTGCCTTCCCGGCCGGCACCATCGGTACCACCGTGGAAAATCTGCAAGGGGCCGCCGCCGGCGAAAAGCATGAATACAGCTCGATGTATCCGGAGTTTGCCCGGATCGCCAAGGCAGAAGGTTTCGGTGAGATCGGTTCGGTGATGCTGGCGATCGCCAGGGCGGAGATGATGCACGAGGAACGCTACCTGGCCCTGGCCGCCAGCATCGCCAGCGACAAGGTCTTCAAGAAGGATGGCGAAAAGAGGTGGAAGTGCCGGAAATGCGGTTATACCCATACCGGCACCACGGCCCCGGAAAAGTGCCCGGCCTGTGGTCACCCCCAATCTTATTACGAACAACTGGCGCAAAACTGGTAACCAAAACCCTAAGGAGCAAGCCATGGCTGAGAGAATGGAAGTGTACAAATGCGAAGTCTGCGGCAATATGACCGAGGTTCTGCACGGAGGAGAGGGAGTCATGGTCTGTTGCGAACAGAACATGACCCTGTTGACCGCCAACACCACCGACGCCTCGAAGGAAAAGCACGTGCCGGTGGTCGAGAAAACCGCCGATGGTTATAAGATCAAGGTCGGCTCGGTGGCCCATCCCATGGAAGAGAAACATTATATCGAGTGGATCGAGTTGATCGCCGGCAACCGGGTCTACCGGCAGTACCTCAACCCGGGCGATGCCCCCGAGGCCAGCTTCGCCATCACAGCAGATCAGGTCAAGGCCCGGGCTTACTGCAATATTCACGGACTGTGGAGTAACTGACCATGTTAAGCAAAACCATGGAAAAGGCCTTAAACGGCCAGATCAATGCCGAGCTTTACTCGTCTTATATGTACCTGGCCATGTCGGCCTGGTTCTCCGGCAACGGCATGGCCGGCTTCGCCAATTGGATGCGCCAGCAAGCCCAGGAGGAGATGTTCCATGCCATCAAGTTTTATGATTTCGTCGGCGGCCGCGGCGGCCAGGTAGCCCTGGCGGCCATCGCCAAGCCGCCCGGGGCCTGGAAGAACGCCATCGAGGTCTTCCAGGCCACCTTGACGCATGAGCAGAAGGTTACCGGCCTGATCAACAACCTGGTCAACCAGGCCATGGACGAGCGCGACCACGCCACCAACATCTTCCTGCAGTGGTTTGTTTCCGAGCAGGTGGAGGAAGAAGCCAACGCCACAGCGATCCTCGACAAGCTCAAGCTGATCGGCAAGGAGACTGGCGGCCTCTTCGCCCTGGACCAGGAACTGGCCCAGCGGCTCTTTACCCTACCGGCCCCGGGGGCTTAAACCCGGCATGATTGACTGATGCGCCCGCCCGCCGGGGCGGACGCATCGCTCAGCAATGCCTGGAAAACTGAAAAACCATAACGCGGAGCCGCGGAGTCGCGGAGATCCAAGTGTAGAAAATGTTTAAGGACTTAGAAATTATAAAAATACCGTTTATCTTTGTCGTCATGCCAGCATGCTTTTAGCTGGCATCCAGCGGGATGTGGATTCCGGCTTAAACCCTGCCGGAATGACGGACTTTCCGAACCGTGGTAAACGGTATATCAACAAGTTCTGAGTCCTATGAGTCCCTAAATCTCTGCGCCTCTGCGGTATGAAGAGTTTATAATCAAGCCAATTTATTGCCATTTAACCATATTTGACAAGCCCCCGACCGACGGGCGGAGGGCGCAAGGAGGCCGGTCATGAGTATCACCGAGATCAAGCCCAATGTTTATTCGGTAGGGGCGGTGGACTGGAACATCCGTGACTTTCACGGTTATTCCACGGAAAAAGGCACCACCTACAACGCCTATCTGATCAAGGACGAAAAGATCGCCCTCTTCGACACCGTCAAGCGCGAATTCAAGGAGCACCTGCTCTACCATATCGGCGAGGTGGTGGGCGACCCCAGCAACATCGACTACATCATCATCAACCACGTCGAGATGGACCACTCCGGCTCGTTGCCGGAGATCATCGACCTGATCAAGCCGGAGAAGATCTTCTGTACCAAGAACGGCCAGAAGGCCCTGATCGAACATTTCCATCATCCGGAGTGGCCCTACCAGATTGTCGCCACCGGGGATACCATCAGCCTGGGCGCCAAGACGATAACCTTCATCGAAACCCCGATGCTGCACTGGCCGGACTCGATGTTCTCGTACATCCCCGAGGATAAATTGCTGATCTCCTCGGACGCCTTCGGCCAGCATCTGGCCTCCACCGGCAAGTATGCCGATCAGGTCAGCGAGTGCGACCTGATGCACCAGGCCGCCAAGTATTACGCCAACATCCTGATGGTCTTCTCCCCCAACATCCAGCGCCTCCTGGAAAAGGTCGGCGAGATGGGGATCGCCATCGACATGATCGCCCCCGATCACGGGGTGATCTGGCGCGGCGACCGCTGCGGCGACATCCTGACCGCCTACAAACTATGGAGCAGCTACCACTCCCACGATAAGGCCCTGGTGATCTACGACACCATGTGGCACTCCACCCAGAAGCTGGCCGATGCCATCGGCAGCGAACTGGCCAAGGGCGGCCTGGAAGTGAAGGTGCTGAACCTCAAGGTCAACCACCGCAGCGACATCATGACCGATGTCCTCGACGCCAAGGCCCTGGTCCTGGGCTCGGCCACCTTGAACAACAACATGCTGCCGACCATGGCCGACTTCATCACCTACTTCAAGGGGCTGCGCCCGAAGAACAAGGTGGTGGCGGCCTTCGGTTCCTACGGCTGGAGCGGCGAGGCGGTCAAGCACATCAATCAGGCCATGGAGGCCATCAACCTGCCCCTGGCCCACCCCGGGGTTCGGGCCAAGAATGTGCCCACCGCCGAGGACTTTGCGGCCGGCCGGGAGCTGGCGCGGGCGGTGGTGGCGGCGGTCAAAGAACTGAAATGAACCCCCTGGAGGTAGTGGCCCGCACTCCCAAAAACAATTGCCGGGAGTGCGGCTACCCGTCTTGTCTGGCCTTCGGGGTGGCGGTGACCGCCACCGGCATCGATCCCCGCCGCTGCCCATACCTCAACCTGGAGGGGCTGAACATTCAGGCGGCCGGGGTAAATTTGGAAGACGCGGCCCGGCTGCGCGACCTGGCCCTGGTCGAACACCTGAAGGGCAAGGTCGCCGGGGGTGATTTCGCCACCCTGGCCCCTCGCCTGGGCGCGACCTGGAATGGGGCCGCCCAGGTCCTGGCCTTCGCCTACCTGGGCCAGGAGGTGGCGCTGGGCAAGGACACCATCCTGATCGACGGCCGGGAGCCGGAAGACCCCCGCGATCAAATCCTCCTCTATAACTACGTCCATTCCGGCGGCGGCGCCCCGCCCTCCGGTCCCTGGCTGGGTTTAGAGAGTCTGCCCAATTCCATTTCCAAGGTCCGCACCCTGGCCACTTACTGTGAAGAACCGCTGGCCCGTCTTTTCACCGGCCAGCCCCATGATCTGCTGATCGCCGCCGCTACCTTGGCTGGCGGGACGCCCACGGCTAACCCCTCTGCCACCCAGACCTTGATCTTCCCGGTCCTGCCACGGTTGCCCCAGCAGGTGATCTTCTGGGCCGAGGAGCCGGAAGACGGCTTCGCGGCCCGGGTCAAAATTCTCTTCGACCAGCGGGTCCTGGATTACCTCGATATCGAGTCCCTGGTCTTTTCCGGAGAACGCTTGGCCGAGCGTTTGACCAGCCTGATCACCGGAGCGGCATAAACATGTCGGAACGGGCCCGCAAAAAAGAGCTGCAACCCCTGCTGGCAAACCATGACCGGGATGGCGTCCAGGCCCTGCTTAACCGGGTTCCGGCCCGGCAGCTACTCAATCCGCTGATCGGCAGCCTCTGCAACCATGATGAGCTGGCCAAGTGGCTGGCCGTCTCGGCCCTGGGACAGGTGGTCTCGACGTTAGCCGACCAGGAAATGGAGGCGGGGCGGGTGGTGATGCGGCGCTTCATGTGGATGCTTAACGATGAGTCGGGCGGCATCGGCTGGGGGGTGCCGGAGGCCATGGCCGAGGTGATGGCCGGCCACGCCGGACTGGCCGACGAGTTTCATCAAGTGCTGGTCGCCCAGATGCGCGAGGATGGCAACTTCCTGGAATTGGAATTGCTGCAGCGCGGTTTGCTCTGGGGGATCGGCCGCCTGGCCGGGGTGCGCCCCGAACTGCTGCGGCAGCGAGAGGCGGCCCGTTATCTCCTGCCCTACCTGACCTCGGGAGATTCGGAGGTGAGGGGCCGGGCGATTTGGGCGCTGGGGCGGCTCAAGGCGAGAGTGGCCCGGAAGGCCCTGACCAAGTTGACCGCCGACCCCGGCGCGGTAACCATTTACGAGGAGGGGCGGCTGACCGCCTACACCGTTGGCGAACTGGCCGCTCAGGCCCTAGTGGCCATAAACTAAAAGGAAATACGGCGTCATGCCCACTTTTGCTGCCGAAGACAATCTTTTCCGGGTACTGTTCAACGCCGTGCCCTTGCCGCTCTTTCGGGTCGATCAAGAGGTTGAAATCCTCGATCTTAACCTCGCCGCCCGCAAGTTGTTCAACACCTCCTCCGGCCAGGCCTTGCGTAAGAGCGGCGGCGAGATCCTGCACTGCATCAACGCCTCTGGCGGCTGCGGCAACGCCCCGGCCTGCGCCGACTGTCTTATCCGCAATTCGGTACGAGAGGTCTTCAGCACCGGTCGCGAAATTGCCCGGCGCCGCGCCGTGGTCGAAATCAGAGACGACGAGAAAACCAGCGAGTTGGAACTGTTGCTGACCGTCACCCCCATAGTTTTTGCGGGGGTAACCTCAACCTTGCTCTGCCTGGAGGACATCACCGAACTGACCTCTCTGCGTTCACTCCTGCCGATCTGTGCCAGCTGCAAGAAGATCCGTGACGACCAGCAGTTATGGAACTCGGTGGAAAGCTATTTCACCCGATTCATGAAGGTGGACTTCACCCACAGCATCTGCCCCGACTGCGCCCAACGCCTCTACCCTGATTTTTATCCCAAATGTAAACAGTGATGAACTCGCAAAAAGTCTAATTCTGCCAACCAAGCCAACGATAAATCGATGGCTTGGTTGCACTGTCCGTCGCAGTCGCGGCTTTATGCGCGGACGACAAACATTGACGGGAAATAAAAACCGGGTAACTTATGGCTGCCCGATCACTTGGAAACCGTAATTTTACGTTTTATTTAAACAACGCCTTACCCGCATGAAGTTGGTTGTAAAAGGAGAGCATGGAAACAAGCGCATTTTGGGGAATGGTCTCGGAGTGGCTGACTGCCTACTCCATCAATCTGATTTCGGCGGTCATCGTCCTCCTGGCCGGTCGCTGGTTGGCCAAAAAAGTGGCCGAACTGCTGGACATGTTCCTGACCAGGAGCAAGGTGGACCGAACCCTGATCGGCTTTCTCCAGAACATCACCTACTATACCCTGCTGGTTCTGGTGGTCTTCACCGCCGTGGAACAGCTGGGCATCAACACCATTTCCTTCCTGATCATCATCGGCGCCGCTGGTCTGGCGGTGGGGTTGGCCCTCAAGGACTCCCTGGCCAACTTCTCCGCCGGGGTAATGCTCATCCTCTTTCGCCCCTTCCGAATCGGCGATTATGTGGTGGCCGGCGGCATCGAAGGTCTGGTGGAATCGATCAGCATCTTCAACACCAACATGCAGACCCCGGACCACCGGCTGGTCATCGTCCCCAACGGCAAGATCATCAACGATGTGATCACCAACTTCACCGCCAATCCGATCCGCCGCATCGACCTGGTAATCGGCCTCGGTTATGAAGACAACATCGGTCGGGCCCGCGAGGTATTGAACACCATTCTGGCCGAAGATCTCCGGATTCTCAAGGAGCCGGCCCCAACCATCGCGGTGGCCGAACTGGCCGACAGTGGCGTCAACCTGGCCGTGCACCCCTGGGTTAACCGGGACGATTATCTGACGGTGCGGGGCGACTTGCTGGAGAAAATCAAGACCGCCTTCGACCAGGCCGGTCTCACCATCCCCTCTCCAAAACGGGACCTGAGCCTGCACCCAAGCAAATCCTGATCCTCCTGGTTCACCGAAAAAGTAAAAGGGAAGCACCCGAGCGGGCGGCTTCCCTTTTTTTGCATCGCGGGCCGCGCCGCAAAAAAGTTAGGCAAACCGCTTATTTCCCTTCGCGAACTGGACCCCGCCGGGGTATCATGTCGCAATTTCGTAGGCCGTGGTCAAACATTAATCATATAATTTAGATGGCTTGACCGGCCTCAAGGCCGTGCCGAAACAATCATCAACGTAACGGGGCATTTTGACACGATCACTAACCATCACTCCAGGTTACCAGGCATGACCCTCTTTTCCGAAACCGTCATCAACGGCATGGTCCTGAACAATCGTCTGATCCGTTCCGCCACCTGGGAAGGGATGTGCGAACCGGACGGCCGCCCCACCGCCAAGCTGGCCGAGTGCTACCGGAACCTGGCCCGGGGCGGGGTGGGGTTGATTATCACCGGCTACACCTTTGTGCGGTCCGACGGCAAACAGTTGCCCGGCAAAATGGGCATTGCCGACGATGAATGCGCCGTCGAGATGCGGGCATTGACCGGAGCAGTACATGGTGAGGGCGGCAAGATCTGCCTGCAGTTGGTCCATGCCGGCGGCCAGACCGATAGCAGCAATGCCGGCGTCCGCCCCCTGGCCCCCTCGGCCATAAAGGTTGAGCAGTTTCCCGAACAGCCCCGGGCCATGACCTTTGCCGACATCCAGAGCGTGGTCAAGGCCTTCCGCGAAGCGGCCCGCCGGGGCAAAGAGTATGGCTTTGACGCGGTGCAGCTGCACGCCGCCCACGGTTATCTGATTAACCAGTTTCTCTCACCCCACACCAATTTCCGAACCGATGAGTATGGCGGGTCGCCGGCCAACCGCAGCCGCTTTCTGATGGAGGTTTACTGGGCGGTGCGGGAGGCGGTCGGCCGGGACTATCCGTTGCTGGTCAAGCTGAACGGGTCAGACAACCTGGCCGATGGTCTGGACCTGGATGACGCCCGCTACGCCGCCCGCCAGCTGGACCAGGCCGGGATCGATGCCATCGAGATCAGCAGCGGCACCCCGGCTTCCGGTCCGGGCGCCCCAATCCGGCAGCATATCAACCGGACCGAGGACGAGGCTTACAATCTGCCCCTGGCCGGGGCGATCAAGGCGGCAGTGCGCTGTCCGGTCATCGTGGTGGGCGGCTTCCGCAGCCCCGAGATCTGCGAAAAAGCCCTGCAACACGATGCCGACTACATCTCCATGGCCCGACCCTTCATCCGCGAACCGGACTTGGCCAACCGCTGGCGCTCCGGCGACCGCTCTCGCGCCACCTGCACCTCCTGCAACGGTTGTTTCATCCCGGCCTTCAAGGAGGGCGGCATCTACTGCGTGGTTGATAAAAAGGCGCGGCAAAAAGAAGGCGACTAAAACCCCTTCTTTAATGCCGCTCCCGAGAAATTATCATCATTTCCAACGGGTCCGAGAAGATGGTCCACCTGCTCACCAAGCAGTGGAAGAGACTGGTGCAGGCTCAGGAGATTCAGCTAGCTGGAGCTGATTGCCGAATCGCGGAAAAGCCGATAGAGTATTGGCGACCGGTTCAGGCGAATATTAAGCCGTCCGGGACCGGCGATTCCCATCCCCCCCTCTGCAAAAGGAGAGTATCGATGCGCAAAAATATTATCTCCCGTAAAATGGCGACTCTCACGGTCGGCCTGCTGTTGAACGGCAGCCTGCTGCTCATGGCGGGCCTGGGGCAGGCCGGGCTGGCGGAACTGCCGGGCCTGGCCTATGACGTCAACACCAGTCTGGCCGACAACCTGAAAGGGCTGATCGGTAAAAAGGTCCATGTCACCCTGGCCAACGGCGCCACCCTCACCGGCAACGTCAAAGCGGTGAGCAACGAGCTGCTCCATCTGGAAAAGCTCGAGGAGAAAGAGTACTTCGACGCCCTGGTCCGCATCGCCGAAATCGGCGCCATCGACACCCGCTTCCGCGATTATCAGCGCTAGAATTAGCGCCACCGACAAAGGCAAGGAGAAAACCATGGCCAAAAAAGTGACACTTGACACCGACGAATGCATCGGCTGCGGCAATTGCGCGGAAATCTGCCCGGAGGTTTTCGGCTTAAACGGCGACGAGGCAAAGGCCTTCGTGCTCAAGGAGGATGGCGGCGACCTCGAGTGCGCGGAGGAGGCGGCCGCCGCCTGCCCGGTCAGTTGCATCAAGATCGCTTAAGACCGCGATGAACCGCGAATCCCGGTCCCCACCGCAACGTCCCGCAGCTGAGCACCTGGGCAGCCAAAGAGGCATGTCCTCGCTCGAACTGGTGATCTGCGTCTGTGTGATGGCCGTGGTTGCCGCCCTCCTCATCCCCAGCTATATTACCTTTACTCAGCAGTCCAGGGTCCTGGCCCTGGTTCTGCCCCGCCTTCAACAGCTGGAAAGCAACATCGCCCTGTTCTACATCTTTGAGAAAAAACTGCCGTCCCGCCACGATCTGCCCGAGCTCATGAACGGGATCGACCACGAAAATCTGGATATTGTTCTGACCGGCGGGGTAATTACCCTGACCATCCTGGCCCCGGATTCCGCCTCGAAAGTACATATTCTGGACGGGACCACCATGGTCGCCTCGCCGGTCATCGGACCGGTGGCCATTAGCACCTGGCATCTGAGCGGCGAACTGGCCGAGCGGCTGGGGATCGACAACTGAGCAGGGCTTTGCCAAATCAACCATCAAACGACTGGGGGAAAACTTCCTGCCGCCGGTTAGGGAGAAAACCGGATGAACCGTTTGCAGGAACTGGTCGAACAGATCAAGAAGCTGGAAAAGGAACTCTACGCCGAGCTGCAGAAAAAGCAGGATGAGTTCTATTACCAGGTCAAGGGGCGCAAGGTCTATTTCGAGGCGGCCACTCGCCAATATCACAAAACCCTGGTGCTAAAACTCCACACTTACCTGCGCGAGGCCCGGCTTCTCAACATCCTCACGGTCCCCTTAATCTGGGGCTGCCTGCTCCCGGCCCTCTTTCTGGACCTGATGGTGACGGTCTTTCACAGCCTCTGTTTTCGGGTCTACAAGATTCCCCTGGTCAGGAGAGGCGACTACATCGTCATCGATCACCAGGCCCTGACCTATCTGAACCTGATCGAAAAGCTCAACTGCATCTATTGCGGTTATTTCAACGGCCTGATCGGCTATGTCCAAGAGATCGCCGCCCGCACCGAGCAGTTCTGGTGCCCGATCAAACACGCCCGCAAAATGGCCGGCCTGCACAGCCGCTACCAAAAGTTCCTGGAGTATGGCGATGCCGAAGGATTTCGCAGCAGACTGGGCGAAGTCCGGCGTGATTTTCAGGATCTGAACGAGAAATGATGCCCAATTGGTCCGACCGGGATGGCCGCTTGCCATCCGCTCGGACCAATCCTGAAAATATCACAATGTGGTAGCTTGGACCGGGCCACTTCTCCCCCCCGCCAACCCGCAGCCCGCCGGGGTTGCTAGGCTGAAAAGCCTGGCACACCGACAACTCCGCCAATCGTAACCGTAATTTTTTGATTCCCATTGTGCTTTTATTTGTTACCCTGAGACGAAGGTGCGGTTCAATCTGGACCTCAAACCTTGATCAACATTACGGCGGTAGTTATTGACATGGATGAGCGCAGGGAACACCAAAGAATCAACCTGAAAAAACAATGCCTGATCAACCATTCCGGCAACGTCGGGGAAATCATCGACCTCAGCCTGGGCGGGGTATCCTGCTGGTGCGTCCACGGTCATCTCTGCACCGAGGCCACGACCCGCAAGGTGGACATCTTCTGCAAGGAAAAACGGCAATGGGCCAGGGGCATCCCCCTGCAGGTTCTGGCGTCGGATACGGTCGCCGGGAAATTCCTGGGCGGGGTTCCGGTCCGCAGATGCCGCGCCCGTTTCGCCGACCTGCGTGAAGGCCAGCGGAACCAGCTGGAAAACATCATTCTCAATCACCTCATGGTCCAATCGCGACCGGATTCCCCCTGACCCGCAAACCGCTCAGCGCTACCACGCCACCGGGGTGTAGAAGAAGACAAAGCGGCCGCCATCGACTTCCACCTTCAGCCTGGCCCCATGACTGAGGGCGTAGTGGATATAGCCATTCTTCGGGCCGTTGCCGGCGCACTCCGAGACATGCGCGGGTGATTCGAAGTCCCGCTCCCGGTCATACCAGGAGATCAGCAGGTACTCGGCGAAACGCCGGGACGCCTCGCCTTCGGCCAGCATCCGCGCGGCCTGAAAATCCCCGCCCGAGCTAAGACAAACCGCCTCGACTCCAGCCAGATCCGGCGTCGACCAGGAACAACTCGGTTCGCTCATGGCGCCATCCTCCTGGTTACCCGAGCCTGCTCCTGCGGGCGATAGGCGCAATAACCGGGGCGCGGCCCGACCCCCGGGTGATTGCGGCAGGTCTGGGGCCGCCGTTCGTAAATGGTGCAGCGACGCCTCTGTTCATCGAGATAGATACAGTCGTCGTTGGCCCGGCGGGCCAGGGTAAAGAGCGAGTTCTTAAAGTTGAAATGGTCGATGGTCCCGGCCTTAAGAAGCTTCCGGGCCAGCACCTTGGCAGGCTCAACGGCCTCAAAGGCATCGATGCTTCCCATCCGCACCAGATCCTCGACCTTTACCTCCACCGGCAGCCGGCAACACCAGCCCTGACAGTCGGCGCAGAGGCTTTTTCGGTATCGGCTCCAGGTTTCGGTCCTGGTGATGTCGGCCGAATTGCCATTCCTCTCTCGCATTTCCCTACTTCCTCTATCTGTTCTCTTGTCTTTCTAAAACGGCTGTAGGAGCGGGCCATGCCCGCGATCGGAGGGGCAATTCGCGGGCATGGCCCGCTCCTACAATATTCCGGGGCAATACCTCGTTGATCAACCTTTACAGGCTCCCCCCGCCCAGCACTTTGTAGAGCGTGACCAGATTGGTCAGCCGGGCCAGGCGGTAGGTGATCAGGTTCTGCTGGGCGGTGTAGAGGGAGCGCTGGGAATCGAGGACGCCCAGGTAGCTGTCCACCCCCTGGTCGAACCGGGCCTGGGAGAGGCGCAAGCTCTCCGAGGTAGCCGCGACCAGTGCTTGCTGCGCGGTCATCTGGTTGGTAATGGCGCTCCGTTGGGCCAGACCGTCGGCCACTTCCCGAAAGGCGATCTGGATGGCTTTTTCATATTGGGCCAGGGCAATGTCGCGATCGACCTCGGCCACCTTGAGATTGGCAGCGGTGCTGCCGCCATCAAAAATCGGCAGGGTGATCCGCGGCGCAAAGCTCCAGGCCAAGGCGCCGCTCGAGAAAAGCCCGGAGAGCTCAGAGCTGCCGAAGCCGACGCTGGAGACCAGAGTAATACGGGGGAAGAAGGCGGCCCGCGCCGCCCCGATATTGGCATTGACCCCTTGGAGCAGATTTTCGGCCTGGCGGATATCGGGGCGCTTGAGCAACACCTCCGAGGGCAACCCCGGAGTCACCTCCTCAATTGCGGTGAGGGTATCGGCGAGGAGCGGCGGCAACAGTTCGGCCGGGACCGGCGAGCCGACCACCAGGCTGAGCCCGTTCTCGTCCTGGGCGACCAAGGCGGTGTAGCGGACAATGTCCACCCGCGCCGCCTCGACGCTGGTCTGGGCCTGACTGAGGGTCAAGGCATTGGCAACCCCGGCCTCGAAACGGCTCTTGGTGATCCGGTAGGAGGCCTCCTGGCTGGCCAGGGTCTCCTGGGCGAGCTGCAAGCGCTCCCGGTCGGAGGCCAGGGCCAGATAGCCGCCGGCCACCTGGGCGACCAGACTGATCTGGACACTGCGTTGGGCCTGTTCCGTGGCCAGGTACTGCGCCAGGGCCTGCTCCTTGAGGCTTCGCACCCGGCCGAAGAGATCGAGTTCGTAGGCACTGACCCCGAGACCAACGGTATACTGATCGACGTTCTTGGCCTGGCCGGTGCCGGAGAAGTCCTCCGGGAGCCGCTGCCAGTTGGCGCCGGCCGAACCATCCACCTTCGGCCAGAGATCGGCGCCCCGGATCTGGTAGAGGGCCCGGGAGCGCTCGATATTGAGGGTGGCAACCCGCAGATCCCGGTTATTCTCCAGGGCCAGACTGATCAGCTTGCGTAGCTGACCATCGACGAAAAACTCCTGCCAGGCCACCTGGGCCAGCGGTTTTTCGGCGGGCGGGGTGGTTGCCGTCTGGTCGACCGGTGCGCCGGGCCAGGATTCGGCGACCGGCGCGGCCGGCTGGCTGTATTTCGGGGCCATGCTGGCGCAGCCGGCCAGCAGGCAGATCCCCAACGGGAGGCATAGGGCCAGGCGCTTCATCCTAAAAACGTCAGCCGGTCTGTTATTAATAATCCCCTCACCCTGGCCCTCTCCGAATTTACTCCCTTCTCCCTCCGGGAGAAGGGTTGGGGATGAGGGAATGCCAAGAAAAGTACTCTTCTGAATTGTCATATCAGTGCACCTATGCGGGGTTGGCCATGGTCTGGGCCGGTTTTCTGGTGAACCACCGGGAGATCAAGACAAAGAAAAAGGGAATGAAGATCAGGTCGATGAAGGTCGCCGACAAGAGCCCGCCGGTGACGGCGGTGCCGATGGCGTTCTGCGCCCCGGCCCCGGCCCCCCGGGTCAAGGCCAGCGGCAGGGTGCCGAAGAAGAAGGCCAGCGAGGTCATGATCACCGGCCGCAGCCGGATCCGCACCGCCGCCCGGGTCGCCTCGATCACCCCCAGCCCTTCCAGCATTTGGGCCTTGATGAATTGGATGATCAGGATGGCGTTCTTGGTGGAGAGGCCTACGGTGGTGAGAAGACCGATCTGCAGATAGATATCGTTGGGCAGCATCCGCAGGGTCACCGCCGTCACCGCCCCGACCAGTCCCAACGGCAGCATCAGCAGGTTGACGAAGGGGATGGCCCAGCTCTCGTACAGCGCCGCCACGGCCAGGAAGACCACCAGCAGGGAGATGGCGTAGAGGGCCGGGGCCTGGGCGCCCGCCTTCTTTTCTTCATAGGAAAGGCCGGTCCACTCGTAGCCGATGCCGGGCGGCAGCTGCGCCGCCATCTTCTCCATTTCATCCATCGCCTCGCCGGTGCTGATCCCCGGCGCGGCCTGGCCCATGATCTCCATGGAGGGAATACCGTTATAGCGCTCCAGGCGGGGCGAGCCATACTGCCAGCGGGCGGTGGCGAAGGCCGAAAAGGGCACCATCTCGCCTTTGTTATTGCGGACATACCAGCGGCCGATGTCCTCCGGCAGCATCCGGGCCGCGGGTTCAGCCTGGAGATAGACCTTTTTGACCCGGCCATTCTGGATGAAGTCGTTGACGTAGGCGCCGCCCCAGGCCGTGGCCAGCACACTGTTGACATCGGTCAGCGCCACCCCCAGGGCGCCGGCCCGGACGTCGTCGATGTCGAGCTTGAACTGCGGGCTGTCATCCTGGCCGTTGGGCCGCACCGCCTTGAGTTTGGGATTCTGCATGGCCATGCCCAGCAGCTGGTTGCGAGCCGCCATCAGCTGGTCATGGCCCAGGCCGCCGCGATCCTGGAGATGGAAATCGAAGCCGTTGGCCTGGCCCAGCTCCACCACCGCCGGGGGTGAAAAGGCAAAGGCCATGCCGTCGCGAAACTTCGAGAAGGCCGCCATGGCCCGCCCGGCCACGGCCGGCGCCTTCAGATCGGGGGTCGGCCGCTCTTTCCAGTCCTTCAATCTGACGAAGGCCAGACCCATGTTCTGGCCGCGCCCGGCAAAACTGAAACCGGTCAAGGTGATCAGCGCCTCGACGGTTTTCTTTTCCTCCTCCAGGAAATGCTTCTCCAGCTGGCGGATCACCTGCAGGGTCCGGTCCGAGGTGGCCCCGGCCGGCAACTGGACCTGGCAGACGATGAAGCCCTGATCCTCATCCGGCAAGAAGGCGGTGGGCAGCCGCATGAAGAAGAAGATCATCACCGCGACAATCCCGCCGTAAACCACGAGATAGCGGATCGGCTGGCCGAAGGAGCGGCCAACGATCCCTTCGTACTTGCCCCGGCACCAGTCGAAGAGCTGGTTGAACCAGCGGAAGAAACTGCAAAACCAGCCGCACTCGCCCGGGGTATGGCCCTTGGCGACCGGTTTGAGCAGGGTGGAGCAGAGGGCCGGGGTGAGGATCAGCGCCACCAGCACCGAGAGGATCATCGCTGAGATGATGGTCACCGAGAACTGCCGGTAGATGACGCCGGTGGAGCCGCCGAAAAAGGCCATCGGCAGAAAGACCGCGGTCAGTACGGTGGCGATGCCGACCAGGGCGCTGGTGATCTGGCCCATCGACTTGATGGTGGCGTCGTGGGGGGAGAGCCCTTCCTCGGTCATGATCCGCTCGACGTTTTCCACCACCACGATGGCATCATCGACCAGCAGACCGATGACGATGACCAGGGCGAACATGGTCAGGGTGTTGATGGAAAAGCCGGTGACGGCCAGAACCCCCAGGGTGCCGAGCAACACCACCGGCACCGCGATGGTGGGAATCAGGGTGGCCCGGAAGTTCTGGAGGAAGAGGAACATGATCAGAAAGACCAGGCCCACCGCGATGATCAGGGTATGCACCACCTCTTCCAGGGAGATCTTGACGAAGGGGGTGGTGTCGTAAGGGTAAACCACCTGCACCCCGGCCGGTAAGTAGCGGGCCAGCTCGGCCATCTTGGCCTTGACCCGGTTGCCGGTGTCCAAGGCGTTGGCCCCAGCCGCCAACCGGATGGCCATGCCGCCCACCGGTTTACCCTTGTAGTACGACTGCATGTCGTAGCTTTCGGTGCCGATTTTACATTCGGCCACGTCTTTGAGCCGGATGGTGGCGCCGGAGCCCTCGGTGCGCAGGACAATGTTGCCGAACTGTTCCGGGGTTTGCAGCAGCGTCCGGGCGGTGATGGTGGCGTTCAACTGCTGGCCGACGGTCGCCGGGCTGCTGCCGAACTGGCCGGCCGAAATCTGGGCATTCTGGGCCTGCACCGCCGCAATCACATCATTGGTGGTCAACCGGTAGCTGTGCAGCTTGGCTGGGTCCAGCCAGATCCGCATGGCGTTCTGGGTGCCGAAGACCTGCAACTCCCCCACCCCTTCGACCCGGCTGATGATGTCCTGGAGGTTGGAGACCATGTAGTCGGTCAGGGCGGGCCGGTCCAGGGAGCCGTCTTCCGAGACCAGGCCGACGATCAGCAGGAAGTTCCGGGTCGATTTGACCACCTGGATACCCTGGCGCTGGACGACCTGGGGCAACAGCGGCACGGCCAGCTGCAGTTTGTTCTGGACTTGGACCTGGGCGATGTTGGGGTCGGTGCCGGCCTTGAAGGTCAGGTTGATCGCCACCGCCCCGGCCGAATCGCTGGTCGAAGACATATAGATCAGGTTGTCGATGCCGTTAAGCTTCTGCTCGACCACCTGGGTGACGGTATCCTGGACGGTCTGGGCCGAGGCGCCGGGATAGACTGCGTTAATAGTGATCTGCGGCGGCGCGATCGGCGGATACTGGGAGACCGGCAGGGTCTTGATCGCCAGCAGTCCGGCCAGCATGACCATGATGGCGATAACCCAGGCAAAGATCGGGCGATTGATGAAGAAACGGGCCATTGATAACTCCTTATGAGATCTTCATAGGACCGATAGGTCTTATGGGTCCTATAGGTCCTATTGTTTTTTCATGGCTGCCGGCCCACCGGCCGGTCCCTCGGCGGACTTGCTGCCGAAGGGCACCGCCTTGACCTGGGTGCCGGGCCGGGCCTTCTGCAAGCCCTCCAGGATCACCCGGTCACCCACCTTAAGCCCCTCACTGACCAGCCAGTTCTCGCCGATGGTCCGATCAACCTTGATCACCCGGGGCTCCACCTTCTCCTCACCCCCGACCACCATGACCGTGGCGGCCCCGGCCGGATTGCGGCTCACCCCGCGCTGCGGCACCAGAATCGCCTGGGGCAGGGTCCCTTCCTGGACCAGGCCGCGGACGAACATGCCGGGCAGCAGGAGTTGTTTCGGGTTGGGCATGAGGGCCCGCAGGGTGACCGAGCCGGTGCTGGGCTCGACGGTCACATCGCTGAATTTCAAATTCCCTTCCTCGGGATAAGCGCTGCCATCCTCCAGCAGCAGCTTGAGCCGGGCCTGGTCACCGCCCTTCTGGTGGCCGCCGGCCAGGCTGGCCAGCATCTTCAAACGTTCGGCGCTGGTCTGGTTGAGGTCCACGTAGATCGGGTTGAGCTGCTGGATGGTGGCCAGGGCCTGGGACTGGCTACCGG
>JAGVGT010000066.1 GCA_020056965.1 Deltaproteobacteria bacterium | reverse complement strand
GGCCCGCTCCTACAAGTTTGGCTGAAGATGGTCCAGCGCTAAAAAAATTAGCAGACGGTGGTTGCCGGTGACCAGAAAAAGCAAAATCGGGTTGGTGCTGGGTGGCGGCGGGGCGCGGGGGCTGGCCCACCTGGGCGCCCTTGCTGTATTGAGCGAAGAGGGCGTGACGCCGCAACTGGTGGTGGGCAGCAGCATCGGCGGGCTGATCGGGGCCATTTACGCCACCACCGGCGACGCCCAGGCTGCCCTGACCAAGGTCAACGACTATTTCCACTGCGAATGCTTCGCTAAGATCAAGTTCGCCTTTCTGCAACATGTCGATGATTCCGGCCCCAACGACGGCCTGCTGGATGGCCTGTCGCGCTACCTGCGGAAAAAATTCTTCTATAACGTGGTCCTCGCCAATCAGCTCTCTTTCGTCAGCCTCGACGATTACCTGAAGAATATCGACTGGCTGATCGACGACATCGACATTCGCGACACCAAAATCCCCCTGGCCCTGGTCTGCACCGAGATCCATTCCGGCCGGGAGGTGGTCCTGACCGAGGGCTCCCTGCGCCAGGCGGTGGCGGCCACGGCGGCCATCCCCGGGATCTTCCCGCCCATCGTGCATGGGGAGGAACTGCTGGTGGACGGCGGCTGGGTCGATCAGTTGCCGGTCCGGGTCTGCCGGGAGCTGGGGGCGAAACTGGTGGTGGCCGTCAATGTGGCCCACCAGCTGGAGCGGGACTACGCCACCGACACCGGCCTCGACATCCTGCGCCGGGCCAACGCCATCACCAGCACGGTCTTGAACCGCCTGCAGTCCGCCGAGGCCGATCTGCTGATCGCGCCCGAGGTCGAGGCGATCAGCTGGGCCACCTTCGACTGCGTCACCGACTGTGTCGAAAGGGGGAGGGCGGCGGCCTATGCGGCCCTGCCGGCCCTGCTCCGCAAACTGCATCGCTGAGCGTTCCTGGATTCAGCGCGTCGGGTAGGGACTACCCTCGCCGACCAGATTGAGCACCTTGGTGATCCGGAATTCGACGATGAACTTGGGCCCCAGTGCCAGGTCTTCCTCGGGGGACAGGTGGCGGCGGGTCATGGTGGCCAGCCGGACCGGGTCGCTGTCCTCCCGCAACTTTTCCAGGTAGAGCCTGACGCCGTGGCTGCCCGGAACGTCCTCGATGAACAGGTAGGTGGCGTAAGGGTTGGCCTGCAGGTTGGCGTGGGTCAGATGGTCGCGCATGATGAAGGCGGCGGTGTTGTCGTCGATCAGATGCGGGGTCGAGTAGAGGGCGGCGGTCACCCGGCCGTCACCGCCGGCCGAGGCGAGGATGCCGCGGCCGCTGGTGGTGGCGAAATATTCCTTGAGGTTCATGGGGTTTCTCCTGAATCGGCTCTTCTGATCAATTTGCCCGGGTCATACTCCTGGGCCGCCAGCCGGCCCAGAATCTCCTGATACTGCGCCTCGTTCATGCTCTTCTCACGACCCAGAATCCACAGATATTTCCGCGCCGGGTGGCCGACCACCGCATACTGGTAATTCTCTCCCAGGTCGATGATCCAGTAATCCCCGGCAAAGGGCCAGAAGAAGGTGACCTTCAGTTTGGCGTTGCCGGCTTGCTCCACCACCCGGGCCGTGCCCCGGACCGCGCGCAGCAGCTGTCGATAATCGGCGTCCCAGCATTCGTTGAGCACCGCGATCCGGCCGTCCGGCCTTAAGGAATAGGTGGCCTTGCTGGCCGGGCAGTCTTGCTGGAAGCGGTTGGGGTAGCGGGCGATCTCGTACCACTCGCCGAGATAGCGGTTGAGATCAACCTGGGCGACGGTGTTGAGCGGTTTCATGATTTCCTTTGGGGTGGGGGCGCAACCGCTCGCCAACCAGATCAGCAGGGGGACCAGCAGTATTCCAAGGCGAAATTTTCTCATTTGTCCCTCGGGGCAGCAATTTTTTTCTTGGTGCGCCTTCGCCACTTATACAGTTCATGGGCCGCGAAGAGCAGCAGCGGGAAGGGCAGCAGGATCCACATCTCACCCAGCGGCACCGAAGCGGTATTGAAGACCTTCTGAACCGGGGCCAGGTTCATGACCATCCAGATCCACACCACCTCGGTGGCCATCGCCCCCAGCAGCATGGGGTTCGAGGTCAGCCGCAGGCTGAAGGCGGAGAACTCCCAGCTCCGCAGGGTCCAGGCGTTTAAAAACTGGCAGGAGACCGCGCCCAGCAGGGTCATGGTCATGGCCTGCCGCTGCAGGAGCGGGTTGTCCAGGTTGACCGTGCCATAGTGCCAGCCGTGCAGGGTCAGGAAGGTGAGGAAGGCAGTCATCGCCGCCCCGGCCTCGATCACCCCCAGGAAGAGGTAGCCGCGCTTGAAGACCTCCCAGTCGAGGATTTTCTCGTGCCGCCCCACCGGCGGCCGGGTCATGATGCCCTTTTCCGGCGGTTCGCAACCCAGGGCCAGGCCGGGCAGGATGTCCGAGCCCAGGTCGATGGAGAGGATCTGGATCACCGACAGCGGCAGGGGGATCTTCAGAAAGAACTGCAGGACATAGGGGACCACCTCCGGCACGTTGGAGGCGAGGATGTAGGTGACGAACTTCTTGATGTTGAAGTAGACGCTGCGTCCCTCCTCGATGGCGCTGACGATGGAGGAGAAGTTGTCGTCCAGCAGCACCATGTCGGCCGCCTCCTTGGCCACCTCGGTGCCGGCGAGGCCCATGGCGATGCCGATGTCGGCCTTCTTGAGGGCCGGGGCGTCGTTGACCCCGTCGCCGGTCATCGCCACCACCTCGCCGTTGTGCTGGAGCGCCGTGGCGATCCGCAGCTTCTGGCTGCTGGCCATGCGGGCGAAGAGGACGGTCTGGTCTTTGAGGATCTCTTCGAGCTGGTCGTCGCTGATCTTCTCCAGCTCGGCCCCGGTGATCACCCGGTCGTAGGTCATGCCGATCAGGCCGGCCACGGCGGCCGCGGTTTTCGGGTTGTCGCCGGTGATCATCATGGTGCGGATCCCGGCCGTCCGGCAGGTGGCGATGGCGGCGGGCACCTCCTGGCGCGGCAGGTCCATGATCGCAACCAGGCCCAGCAGGGTGAGGTTCTCTTCCGCCTCGCCCTCGCCCTTGGCGATCAGCAGAACCCGGTAGGCCTGGGTCTCGAACTGTTCGGCCCGGGCCAGCACCGCCGCCCGGGTCGGCTCGTCCAGGGGCTGGCTGGTGAGGTCAGCCGCCCGCCAGGTTGTGCATTTGGGCAGCAGCACCTCGATGGCCCCTTTGGCGAAGAGCACGACTCCCTTGTCGTCCCGGTAGATGGTGGACATCATCTTGCGTTCGCTGGTGAAGACCAGTTCCCTGACCTTTTCCAGGCCCGGCACCTTGAGGCCCCGTTTGTTGGCGGCGGCGACCAGGGCCAGTTCGGTGGGGTCGCCGCGCAGTTTGTCCGCTTCGATTACGGCCCGGCAGTTCAAGAGCCCGGCGGTCAGCAGTTCGTCGAGCCGGGCGGCCGCGGTGTCGTGGGGCTGGGCGAAGCTGAACTCGCCCGGTTCCCGATAGCCGTCGCCGGTAATGGCCACCGGTTCGCCGCCGGCCAGCCACAGTTCCTTCAAGGTCATCTCGTTCCTGGTCAAGGTGCCGGTCTTGTCGGTGCAGATCACCGTGGCGCTGCCCAGGGTCTCCACCGAGTCGAGGTTCTTGATCAGGGCATTGCGGCGGGCCATGCGCTGGCTGGCCAGGGAGAGCGACATGGTGATGGTCGGCAGCAGCCCTTCCGGGATATTGGCGACGATCAGGGAGAGGGCGAAGATGGTGGCGACCAGGGCCCCCTTGCCGGAAAAGAGGCCCAGGGCGAAGAACACCACGCCCACCGAAAGGGCGATGAGGGTCATCACCCGGGTGATGTGGATGATCTCCCGCTGCATGGGGGTCAGGGTGTGGCGGACGTTTTTGGTCAGGCTGGCGATCTTGCCGAACTCGGTGGCGCTGCCGGTGGCGCTGGCCACCGCCACGCCGCTGCCGGTCGCCACGGTGGTGCCGGCGAAGACCATGTTGC
>JAGVGT010000013.1 GCA_020056965.1 Deltaproteobacteria bacterium | reverse complement strand
CAGCGGTGGCCTGGGCGTACATGATCTCGGCCAGCTTGTGGGAGGCCTGGGTCAATGACTCGGTACCTTTCTTGATCGCTTCGGTGTCCTCGCCGGTCAGGAGCTTTTTGAGGCTCTCGATCTCCGTCTCCACCTTGCCTTTGGTCTCGGCGTCAACTTTGTCGCCCAGATCCTTCAGGCTCTTCTCGGTGGCGTAGACCATCTGGTCGGCGTGATTCCTGGCATCGACCAGTTCCTTGCGCTTGTGGTCCTCGGCGGCATGCGCCTCGGCATCGGCCTGCATCTTCTTGATCTCAGCCTCGGAAAGACCGCTGGAGGCGGTGATCCGGATCGACTGCTCCTTGCCGGTTCCCAGATCCTTGGCGGAGACGTGGAGGATACCGTTGGCATCGAGGTCAAAGGTCACCTCGATCTGCGGCACTCCGCGCGGGGCCGGGGGCAATTCGGAGAGCTCGAAACGGCCGATCGACTTGTTCCCCGCCGCCACCTCCCGCTCGCCCTGGAGGACGTGGATGGAGACCGCCGGCTGGCTGTCGGCCGCGGTCGAAAAGACCTGGCTCTTCTTGGTCGGGATGGTGGTGTTCTTCTCGATCAGCTTGGTGCAAACCCCGCCCAGGGTCTCGATACCCAGGGAGAGCGGGGTGACATCCAGCAGCAACACGTCTTTGACGTCGCCCTTCAAAACCCCGCCCTGGATGGCGGCACCAATCGCCACTACCTCGTCGGGGTTGACGCCCTTGTGGGGCTCCTTGCCGAAGATCTCCCGTACCTTCTCCTGAACCCGGGGCATCCGGGTCATACCGCCGACCAGGATCACCTCGTCGATATCGGCCGGGTTGAGGCCGGCGTCTTTCAGGGCGGTGCGGCAGGGGCCTTCGCAGCGGTCGATCAGATCGGCCACCAGATTTTCCAATTTAGCCCGGGAAAGTTTGATGTTCAAATGCTTCGGCCCGGAGGCGTCGGCGGTGATGAAGGGCAGATTGATGTCGGTTTCCTTCGAGGAAGAAAGCTCCATCTTGGCCTTCTCGGCCTCTTCCTTGAGGCGCTGCAGGGCCATCTTGTCGCTGCGCAGGTCGATGCCCTGGTCGCGTTTGAACTCGTCGGCCAGCCAGTTGACGATCCGCATGTCGAAGTCCTCGCCACCCAGGAAGGTGTCGCCGTTGGTGGACTTGACCTCGAAAACGCCGTCGCCGATCTCCAGGACCGAGACGTCGAAGGTACCGCCGCCCAGATCGAAGACCGCGATCTTCTCTTCCTTCTTCTTGTCCAGACCGTAGGCCAGAGCGGCGGCGGTCGGCTCGTTGATGATCCGCTGCACGTTCAGGCCGGCGATGCGGCCGGCGTCCTTGGTGGCCTGGCGCTGGGAATCGTTGAAATAGGCCGGGACAGTGATCACCGCGTCGGTGACCGGCTCGCCCAGGTAATCCTCTGCGGTCTTCTTCATCTTACCGAGGATCATCGCCGAGATCTCCGGGGCAGTGTAGAACTTGCCCTCCACCTCGACCACGGCGTCGCCGTCCTTGCCCTCGACGATCTTGAAGGGGCTGAGGGCGAGGGATTTCTTGACCTCCGCGTCGCTGAACTTGCGGCCGATCAGCCGCTTGATGGCGAAGAGGGTGCGGTGCGGATTGGTAACAGCCTGGCGCTTGGCGACCTGACCGACCAGCCGCTCGCCGCTGTCGGGGAAGGCCACCACCGAGGGGGTGGTGCGATTGCCTTCGAGATTATTGATGACCTTGGGGTCGCTGCCTTCCATGACCGCGACGCAAGAGTTGGTGGTACCCAGATCAATGCCGATTGTCTTTCCCATATGCTTAGCTCCGTTCCGTTATTAAACTGTGTTTACTTGAATATAATCATTAGCCGCCATCCTCACCCATTGGTGATTCAGTCGCAGCGATCTCCCTTTGATACCACTACCTTGGCCGCCCGCAACAACCGGTCTTTCAAGAGGTAGCCTTTTTCGTATTCCTGCAACACCCGCTGCTCCGGGACCAGACAGCTGGCCTCCATGGCCAGGGCCTCGTGAAAGTTGGGATCAAACGGCTCACCCACCACCTGCATCGGCGTCAATCCGAATTTTCCCAGGGTGTTCAGCAGTCCCCGCCAGGTCATTTCGACCCCTTCCACCAGCTTGGCGCTGAAATCCTCGCCAGCCCGGTCCTGGCTCAAGGCCCGTTCGAGGTTGTCGAGGCAGGGCAGCAACTCCCGGAGCAGGTTCTCCTCGGCAAACTTGAGGGCCAGCTCCTTATCGCGTTGCAGCCGCTTTTTCTGGTTATCAAACTCCGCCGCCATCCGCAGCAACTTGTCGTGGGCCTCGGCGGCCTCGGCCCGGGCCTTTTCCAGCTCAGCCACCAAGCCAGCACCGCCGTCCGGCGCCGTGGTCTCCGCGGCCTCGACCGGTTTTTCCTTGTGGGTATCCTTATGCTCCTTCACCAAATCTCCCCGATCAAAAATTTATCATTAACGGGCGCGGCCTCCTGGCCTGGATCGCCCGCCGAAACCAATCCCTGCAATGCTTCTGAAATTTACCCAGATGATCTATGACAAACTTGCTGGCAAAGTAAGTATCGGCCCATGGCCTGTCAAGCCGGGCCGCCGCCGGAAAAATGATTTTTTGCCACCGTTCGCTCTTGCCCCGGCCAGCCCGCCGCACCCGGTAAAAAGCAAGGCGCCGCCCGGCCCTGGAGCCGGCGGCGCCTGGAGATAAGGCATGAATTGGGCGATCAGGCCGAGGCCAGGTAGGCGCGGATGGCGTCGGCCATATTCTGGAAGATCATTCGGAACTTCTCCTCATTGCGCTCCAGGAGGGTGATCCGGAAGCCCTGCATGGGGGTGGCGAAGGAGGAGAGCGGCACCACGCAGATGCCGGTGGCGCCCAGCAGATAATAGACAAAGCGTTTGTCGAAGGCGGTATCGGGCTTATTGACCAACCCCTCCACATAATCCCTGACCTCGCTAATTGCGATGGGCAGGGTCTGCTTGGAGTTCAGCAGGCCATCCTTGAAGGCCACGCTCATATAGAAAGCGCCGTTGGTGCGGTTGACGATCAGGCCGTCCACCTCCTTCAGGCAGTCATAAGCGATATTGGAGTGTTTCTCGTAGCGGGCGATCCGGGCCCGCAAGTGGTTCTGATACTCGGGGTGCTGCATGATCCGCGGCAGAGCCGTCTGCGGCAAGGTGGTCGAGCAGACCTCCAGCATCTTGCCGTTTAAAATCGAGGTCACATACTTTTCAAACATCGGATCGTTGTGGCCGTTGTAAACCTCGATCCAGCCGCAACGCGAGCCCGGCCAGGGCATCTCCTTGGAGATCCCGCGCATATTGATACACGGCACATCACCGATCACTTCGGCCATGGGCTTGGTGGAGGTACCGTTATAGATGATATTCTGGTAGACCTCATCGCAGATGATGAAGAGGTCGTACTGCTTGGCCAGGGCCACCATGCCGCGCAAGATGTCTTCGGGGTACACGGCACCGGTAGGGTTGTCGGGATTGATGATCAGAATCCCCGCCACCGCCGGGTTGTACTTGATCCTTTTCTCCAGATCGTCCAGATCCGGAAACCAGTGGTTGTCCGGGTCGAGGCGATAGGTGACCGGCCGGTCTTCGGCGTGGGCCGCCTCCGCCGATGAATGGGTGGTGTAGCTGGGTGACGGCACCACGACCCGGGCGGTCCGCTTGAGCATGGTGAAAACCTTGTTGATCGCGTCACCCAGACCGTTGAAGAAGATGATGTCGTCGGGGGTGATCCGCACCGTCCCGCGCTTGTTGACCTCGGCAGCGATGAACTCCCGGGTGGCCAGCACGCCCCGGGTGGGGCAGTAGCCGTAGGTGGCGTCCTGCATGGCGCAATCGGCGACGATCTCCTTCATCCATTGGGGGATGGTCTCGCCCTTGACCACCGGGTCGCCGATGTTTTCCCAGTAGGTGTTGATGCCCAGGCTCTGCAACTTCTCGCCGACTGCGACAATATTTCTGATCTCATAGGTCAGCTCGCCGGCCCCTGTGTGGACGATATCGGTACGCACGCTCTCTCTCCTGATCCAGATGTTATTCCCGGCACTGCTGGCCGGGTAGCAAGGTTGATTTTTTTAACACCGGCCCGAATGTTAGTCAACAGAACGATTAATGCAAGAACCTTTCAGATTATTTTCTGCGGCGCAGCCTTACCCCGCAGGGGTCGGACCCTGACCTCCCCCAACCCCTCCTTGGTAAGGAGGGGAGCCAGACCTCGGGAAGAAACCACTATGCCCATGCCCCTATCAGGCGGGGCAACGACACCCTCCCCTAACCAGAGGGCTGGGGTGGGGTCAAACTCCCAACCCCTCAACCAACTAAACAGTAATTTGGCATCATCCAAAAAGACAAAGGCCCTCCGGGGCAGTCTCCCCCGGAAGGCCTTTCGGCGCCTCAGCCCAATCCCCTAACGCTGGTCGATGGGCACAAAGGGCCGCAGCTGCGGCCCCACGTAAACCTGGCGGGGCCGACCGATCCGGGTGTTGGGATCGTCCCACATCTCGCGCCAGTGGGCGATCCAGCCGGGCAAGCGGCCCAAGGCGAACATTACTGTGAACATATTGGTGGGAATGCCCATGGCCCGGTAGATGATGCCGCTGTAAAAATCGACGTTCGGATAGAGGTTCCGCTCGATAAAGTAGGGGTCGTGCAGGGCCACCTCTTCCAGCTCCTTGGCAATGGCCAGCAGCGGGTCGTCGGCCATGTTGAGGGCGGCCAACACCTCGTCGCAAGTCTTCTTGATGATCCGACAGCGGGGGTCGTGGTTCTTGTAAACCCGATGGCCGAAGCCGACCAGCCGGAAGGGGTCCTTGGGGTCCTTGGCCTTTTCGATGTACTTGCGATAGTTGCCGCCTTCCCGGTGGATCTTCTCTAGCATCTCCATGACCTCCTGGTTGGCGCCGCCGTGCAGCGGGCCCCAGAGGGCGCTGATCCCGGCCGAGATCGAGGCATAGAGATTGGTCCGGGCACTGCCGACGATCCGCACTGTCGCGGTCGAGCAGTTCAACTCATGATCGCCGTGCAGGATCAGCAGCTTGTTGAGGGCACCGACCAAGACATTATCAACCAGATAGGGGTTGACCGGCGAATCGAACATCATGTTCAAGAAGTTGGCGCAGTATGAAAGGTTGTGGCGCGGGTAGGTCAGGGGATGGCCCTTGGATTTGCGGTAGGAAAAGGCCGCCACCGTCCGCAGTTTCGAGAGCAGCCGGGCCGCCGTGATGTTGAAGCTTTCCAGAGGGTCGGTCATTTCCGGATAGAAATTACAGAGGGTGTTGACCATCGAGGAAAGGATCGACATCGGCGAAGCGCCGGGCGGGAAACGGTCGAAGAAGTGGACCATGTCCTCGTGGATCATCGAGTGGTTGTTGAGCTGGCGCGAGAACTGCTTCAGTTCGACAATATTGGGCAGCATCCCGTTGATCAGCAGGTAGGCGACCTCGATGAAGGAGCAGTGCTCGGCCAGATCCTCGATGGCGTAGCCCCGGTAGTTGAGGATACTTTTCTCGCCGTCCAGAAAGGTGATCGAGCTGCGGCAGGCGCCGGTGTTCATATAGCCGCTGTCCATCGTGATATAGCCGGTCTCGGAGCGGAGCTTGCGGATATCGATGGCCCGCTCGCCCTCGGTGCCCTGGATGATCGGCAGATAAAAAACCTGGTCACCGATCCGCACTTCCGCTTTTTCGCCGGTGAAATATTGGTCAAGCATGGTTATAGTCCTGTTCTGATTTTGGGCTGGCCGAAAGCACCCCGCCACGGCGGTAACTCCACAAGCCGGCCAATATACTCCGAACCCCGGCGCTTGGCAAGTGAGCCGACCGCCACCACCCGATTGAATTGGCGAACATAAACCATGCCTGCCCTGACCCTGGCCGAACGGCTGCAGATCTTCACCGAAGCGGTCACCGTCTACCCGGTCTCCTGCGAAAAGCTGGCCAATGGCCGCAGCGACCTGGAGTGGCTGGCGGCGGTACTGGCCGGCGGCGCCCGGATCGTCCAGCTGCGCGACAAGGAATCCGCCGACCGGGAACTTTTTGAGAAGGCCCTGGCCTTCCGGCGGCTGACCAGCGCCGCCGGCGCCCTTTTCATCGTCAACAACCGGCTGGACATTGCCCTGTTAAGCGAGGCCGACGGGGTCCACCTCGGCAACTCCGACCTGCCGGCCGAGGCGGCCCGGCGCCTGGCCCCGGCGCTAATCATCGGGGTTTCCGCCAACACTGTGGCCCAGGCCGCCACGGCCCGCGAGCGAGGCGCCTCCTATTTCAACATCGGCCCCCTCTACCAAACCGCTACCAAGGCGGGGCTTAAGGATTTTTTGGGGCCGGCGGCCATCCCGGCCTTCCGGGCCGTCTCCACCCTGCCCTGCACGGTGATGGGCGGCATCAAGCTCCACCACGTAGAGGAACTGGTCGCCCATGGCGCCCAGCGGCTGGCCGTAGTCACCGCCCTCAGCCAGGCCCCCGATATTACCACCGAAACCGGCCGCTGGATCGCGGCCATCACCGCCGCCCAAACCTGCGCGGCCGCCCCGACCGGAGCCTGAGCCATGGACATGATATTGCCCGAGACCCTCACCGACCTGAGAAAAGAGATCGACCTGTTGATGGAATACGCCACCCCCGCCGAGCAAAGGGCCGAACTGGTCAGCCTGGTGGACCGTTACGCGGCCGACATCATTGCCCTGAAGGTTCTGCATTGTTTTTACAGTTATCTACCCGAGGCCCAGGATGACGGCATCGTCCAGCTGCGGCGAATCGCCAACCGCCAGGGCGTCTTCCTGCTCAGCGCCAAGACCCTCCTGGACGACTACCTGTATCTGGCCGACCGCGAGAAGGCTGAATTTCTGGGGGTGCTGCGCGAGGGGATCTGGGACCAGGAGATTCTGGAGTTCTTCGGCTGGCGCGACCGGGAGGCCTTTTTGAAGGCCGTCGCCGATCCGAAGAAGCTGGCCAACCACCAGGCCGTCAACGAGGCTCCCGACCTCTGCCCGGCTTGCGGCACCGCCGACGGCGGGCTGCACATCTTCGGCTGCCCGGTGGAGGTTTGCCCTTGGTGCGGGGGCCAGCTCATCCACTGCCCGTGCCGCTTCGACAAGACCGGCCGCCGGGAATTCAGCCAGGAAAGCCATGTGGACGAATTCCTGGAACTGCTGGAAAAGAAGGGGCGGGTGGCCTTTGTCGCCCGGGAACAGCGGCCGGCCTTTAAAGGGGATCAGGACTGACCCGGACGATCACGGACTAACAAAGACGACTGACCCGGACGCCTTACTCAACTATCTGACCGCCAGGGCCAGGAGCCAGGTGCCGACCAGCGCCAGAAAAACCGCAACCAGCAGGGCGGCCTGGGGCCAACCCCGAGGCAAGGTCGCCCCACTCAGCCCGCCTACCGCCGCGCCACGCGGCCAAAACCGGCGCAACAACCCGCAGGCCATGCCCACAGCCAAGCCCCAGAGATGGGCGCCCAGGTCGGTCCGCACCCCCTCGCTGCCAATCATGGCCAGCAAGGAAAGCCCCGCCCCCAGCGGCAGGATGATCCCCCCGAAACGCTGCCGATTCAACTGACTGCCGACCAGCAGACCCACCGCCGCAAAGACTGCCGTGGAGAAACCCACCGAGTGGTGGCCCGGCCCGTGGGCTAGGACGTTGGCGTAATTGGCCAGTGCCCCGCAGAAAATGGTCAGAAACAGCCCCAGCCCAACCCCATATACCCGCAACAGAAAATGGATGACCAGCCCGCCGAACACCAGGTTGCCCAAGAGATGAACGAGGTCGGCGTGCAGGGTCAGGGCGGTTAGGAGCCGCCACCACTCCCCCTTCTGGAGGACGGCGCTGGAATCAACCGCCCCGCGGCGGAACCACTCGCTACCCAATTCGGCCGGACCGGTCAGGACGTAGAAGATCAGGAGTCCGCCCAGCAGCAGCACCGTGGGCGGCCGGCGACCGGAAGCTCCCGTTTGCTCCCCGAAGAACTTGGGCGGCGGCCAGTTGTGGTCCTCCTCGGCGAAGATGGCCAACTCCCGGCCCGCCCGCGCCAACTTGCCGGCCGGCACCTTCAGCGAGTAGCCGGTTGCCACCGCCTCGATCAGGTTGGGAATCCCCACCGCCAGCAAGACCAGCGACCAGAGCCGGACCCGATGGCGACTATCGGTGCTGGCCACTTCGACATATTCTGGAGCTGGATCGCTAACTTCGTTCATCTACTTTCTCGATCATGGATAAGTCAATCAGACTAATGCCACAACTTCAGGCACTCTACCGGTCCCAGGAGTATCCTGCCAATGTTTCAGAACCGCCGGGAAGACCTTAACTAAATGAAACAAACGAATCAGAAAATCCGCAAGGTGACGGCCGCAAGAAAGCTATAAGACCTGATCCCCCAGAGACAAGCTGAAGGCAAAAAAAAAGGGACCGCGCAGATTGCGCAGTCCCTTGATTTTTTTACGTGGTGCCGAAGAGGAGACTTGAACTCCTACAGGGAAACCCCTACTAGACCCTGAACCTAGCGCGTCTACCATTCCGCCACTTCGGCATTTCGTGAGAGGCGACTATAAATATTTCGGTCGTCCATTGTCAACTTTTTATTTACCGGGTGCGGGCTTTTTCTTATGGTGAGCCGAAAGCGCCGCCCGGCGCCTGCAACCATATTCCGGACACACGCCATGCAGCTTTACCGCAGTCTTGATGAGTTACCCGAAAAACCGGCCAACGCCTTCGTCACCATCGGCAATTTCGACGGGGTCCACCTCGGCCACCAGATGCTGTTCAACGAGGTAGTCGGCAAGGCCCACCGGCACCAGGGGGTCAGCATCGCCATCACCTTCGATCCCCACCCCCTGCAGGTGGTCCGGCCGCAAACCGGCCTCAAGTTGATCTCGACCTTCGAGCAGAAGGTAGAACTGATCCAGCTGGCCGATATCGATATCCTGATCGTTCTACCCTTCACCGCTGAACTGGCCGCCACCCCGGCCACCACCTTCATCGACCGCCTGCTTGACCATGTTCAGGTTGCCGAACTGGTAGTCGGTTACGACTATGCCTTCGGCAAGGGCAGGGAGGGCGACATCCCCTTCCTCAAGGAACAGGGCCGCCAGCGCGGTTTCGCGGTTTCGGTGGTGGAGGCCTATTACGTGGAGGGAATGCTGGTCAGTTCCACCAAGATTCGCGAACTGGTTACCCGAGGCCGCATGCGCGAGGTCCGGAAACTCCTGGGCCGCTACTACCAGATTCGCGGCGAAGTCAAGATGGGAAAAAAACGGGGCGGCGCCGAAATCGGTTTCCCCACCGCCAACCTGCACCTGGCCCCCGAAGACCTCTGCCCGAAGCACGGGGTGTACGTAACCCAGGTAACATACGGCGGCAGATGTTACGGCGGAGTGCTGAACATCGGTCACAACCCCACCTTCGCCGAGCAGGATGGCGAGCAGCCGATCCGCGCCGAAACCCATATCTTCAATTTCAATCAGGATATCTACGGCCATCCGATCAAGGTCAACCTGCTGCGCTTCCTGCGCGACGAGCGCAAGTTTTCCGGGCCGCAGGAACTGGCCGCCCAGATCGCTGAGGACATCCGCCAGGCCAAGCAGATTCTGGACGAGGCCGAAAGGGAAATCCTGCTCTCCTGCGAGGACAGCTTCAACCACTGATTCACCGGCGAATTGTCGGTCTTGCCTATTATCTCACAGCATCGTCGTGGCGCCTGAATAAGGCTTGCCCCTGAAGCACCGGCAGTTTCCAAAATCACCGCACCAACCGCAAAATTCACCTGGCATAACCGGTTGGAAATCCCTTGACCAAGTGGTAATATTGACACTTAATGTCGTCTTGGTCTGGGTCCTTATCCAAAGGGCACACGACTTACCTTGATGCATTCAGCTTCGCCATTTTAGCGTGGTTTGCCGAACCGGCAATGGCACAAAGGCCTTACAGGCGGGATCCGGCAGGGGTCGCCGTCAATTATTGAAATTGCCCGCCAACGCGGGCCAGCGGTAGGGAGGCGTAAAGATGAAAAGAGGAATGTTTGGTTTTGGTGGCCGGACGGCCATGGTGCTATTGGGAGTGATCCTGCTCTGGGCTGGCCCGGCCTTGGCGGTCACCGCCGACAACACCATCATCGGCACCGTCTCCTTACCGGCCGGAGTCACCACCGGCCGGGTCTATCTCAAGGTCATGATTTCTGGTGGCGGTGAAACCTCATTCGGCAAAAGCGTTGCCGTGAACCCTGCCGGCGCGACTACCTATACCATCCGCGGCCCCGGCGATGGCAGTTACGTCGTGGCCGGGTTCCTTGATGAACTCGACCGGCGAGTTCCCTTCACCTCCGCCGCCCTCGGCCAGTCCGGCCCGGTCACCATCACCGGCAATGTGGCCAGCGGCCCCGCTGACCTCACCATAGCCTACCCGCAGTCAACCCCGACCGCCACCTTACAGGGTCTGGACATCATGACCGGCGACACCAAGCTGCTGGTTTTTGCCATATCGCAACGCGACAATCTGGGCTTCCTCAACGCCGACCAGGTCAGCATCTGCTACGACACCGACCAGAACTTTGGCAACCCGACCTGCCCGACCAATCTCCAGAACATCCCGGTCACCGGCCCGGAAGTCAACACGGTGGTAGGCGGTCTGCAGAACGACACCACCTATTATTTCCGGGCCACCCCGTCCCTGAACTTGGTCGAAGGCACCCCCACCACCGGCTCGGGAACCCCAACCGCCCCCGGCGCCGGGTCCACCGTCTCCGGGACGGCAAACCTGAACTTCACCGGCACCCCGCCCCCAGCCGGGACCAAGGTGTGGATCGTTATTCTCAACGATCAAATTCCCGGGGCACAGCAGCCTTCCGTTACCCTTGATTATTTCCTCCTGAACCAGGATGGCGTCAGTGCCGACTTCTCTCTACCGGGGGTACCGGACGGGCCGTTTGTCATTTACGCCCTCGCTGACCTCAACGCCAACGACATCATCGACATGGGCGAACCGAGCAACACCGACAATAACTCCGCCCCGCTGATCACCGTCGCCGGCCAGAATCTGACCGGTCAATCCGTCACCCTCACCGATGCGCCCATGAGCACCAGGGTGACCACCCAGCACCAGCGCCGGAAGGGCGTGCATACCTATGGCATCAACTTTGATTTTTCTGACGGCAGCAAGCGTCCAGTCAACATCGCCCTGACCGGCATCAACCAGGTCGCCTTCCCCATCCCCATGGACCTGGGCCTCACCCAATGGGGCTCCTTCTACATGTCCCTCTTCGACCTGGGCTTCCGGCCGCAACCCACCGACACCTTCGACAGCTCGGTCAGATACCTGGGCGACCTCACCGGCGGCATTCCTTACTCGGTCATAGCCGACACCGTCCTCGACACCTTCGCCGCCCCGACCGCGCCGAACGGTTATCTGCTCAACGATCTCCAGCCGGACTTCAGCTGGAGCAACCCGGCCAGTCCGCCTCCCTATTACGCCAACTATTTCAAACTGGAAAGCATCATGAACCAGATGGCCACCCAGCTTTATCCTTCCTCCTATGACATAAGGAACAATCTCCTGGCGGGCGGCACCACCTCACTGGCCTACCCGCTGGTAGGCGACTTGAGCTACGACCAGTTGTATCAATGGTCGATCAGTGTCATCGATCTGAACGGCAACCAGGCTGAAGAGATCACCGAGTTCACCCCGGTGACCCAACTACCCGGCCTCACCCGGCCCGCCCTTTTCCGCGCCGGCACCTGGTTCCTGGACATTAACAACAGCCACTCCTGGGACGCCGGCGATCTGACATTTAAACTCGGAACCACCGGAGACATCCCGGTACCCGCCGACTGGAACCATGATGGGAACATCGAAACAGGGGTATTCCGAGCCGGAACCTGGCTCATCGATTTGAATGGCAACGGGATTTGGGACGCCGGTGACCAGTCCTTCAAATTCGGCAAAGCCGGCGACATCCCGGTACCTGCCGACTGGAACAACGACGGCTTCATCGAGCCAGGCTTGTTCCGCGCCGGCTACTGGTACATCGACAGCAACAACAACCACATTTGGAACGACGGCGACGTATCCTTCAAATTCGGCACCACCGGTGACATCCCGGTCCCGGCCGCCTGGAACGGTAGCACCAACCCTGTCGTGGCCGGCTTGTTCCGGGCCGGAACCTGGCTCATCGACTCAAACAACAACCACATCTGGAATGGTGGCGACGTATCCTTCAAATTCGGCAAAGCCGGCGACTTCCCGGTCCCGGCCGACTGGAACAATGACGGCAACATTGCGCCAGGCTTGTTCCGCTCCGGCTACTGGTACATCGACAGCAACAACAACCACATTTGGAACGACGGCGACACCAGCTTCAAATTCGGCACCACCGGCGACCTGCCGGGAACCTTCCGATAAAAAAAGCCTCACGGCCTAGCAACAGAAGAAGGGGAACGCGGGCAGATTGCCCGTTCCCCTTCTTTTTTTCTCGCGCTGGTGTCCCTTACAAGTACCGGTAGAGGTCATCAAGCAACGCTCTCCAAAAGCTGCGCGATTGACCTCTCCCAACCAGCTCTTCCCAAAAAAAGGGGAGGCGACCGAAGCCGCCTCCCCGCTGGAACTCGAAAAATAGCGCCGATAACTACTTGCAGGGGCCCAGTTTTTTGCCGGTCATGTGCATGGACATGTCGCCCTGCTGGCCCTTCATCTTGACCTTGCTATCCATAGTATTGCCGGTGTAGGTGGACTCTCCGGTCATCTCCATCTCACGCCCGCCGTTTTTACACACAATTTTCCAACTCATGGTGTTGCCGGAAACATTCTTGTAAATCGTTTCACACTTTTCATCGCCTTGACTCTGGTAGGGAACCCCCTTGTCCTCGATACACTGGCGAGTTACGGTGGGCGGGATGGCAAAAGGCATGCCGGGCATCTCCATGGTGGTTTTCAACTCCCACTCGTCACCAGCTTTCGGGCCGGCGGCCGCAACCGGGCCGGCAAAGGCCAATACGCCAGCTCCCAACAGCAGCAAAGCACCCATGCCCCGATAAATCCGCAGCGTCATCTTCATAAGTTTTCCTTATTGGTTTGAGGTTATCGATAACTCTAACTTGTGGTATAGCCCCGGCTTAGGGCTTTTGTCAATCAGAGCCATGCAGCAGACTAACATTCCCGCAGTGCTTCTCCTGATTATTCCGGCGAGGAGCAGCAACACAACCTACGGCAGCGAAGCGGCGAGTTATGCGCAGATCTGGAATTGGAATTACATCTCGAACTTCTCCAGCCGGTAGATCAGGACGTGGCGGGGAATCCGCAAAAGTCGGGCAGCCTCGGAACGGTTGCCGCCGCTCCGGACCAGGGCCTTCCGGATCAACTCCTTTTCCACCTCCTCCAGCGAGATGCCCTCGGGCGGAATCTCCAGGCTTAACCCGCCCCCCTCCCCGCCCCGGCTCGCTGTCCCCGTCAAAGCCAACTCCCCGGGGGTGATCTCCTCGCCACGGCGCAGGATACATGCCCGTTCCACGGCGTTCTGCAGCTCTCGGATGTTACCGGGCCATGGGTAGCTCTTCATCTGAGCCAGGGCCGGCGGGCCGAAGCGCACCCCGGCCGGGGCGTTCAGCTTCTTCAGGAAGTGCTTGGCCAAGGTGGCGATGTCCTCGGGCCGTTCGCGCAGGGCCGGGATGTGCAGGGGAATCACACCCAGCCGATAATAGAGATCCTCGCGGAAACGGCCGGCGGTGGTCTCCTCCTTGAGGTCGCGATTGGTGGCGGCGATGATCCGCACGTCCACCTTTTCGGTGCGGTCGGAGCCGACCGGCTGCACTTCCTTTTCCTGTAAGGCCCGCAGCAGCTTGGCCTGCATGTCGAGTTTGAGTTCGCCGATCTCGTCCAGAAACAGGGTGCCGCCCCGGGCCGACTGGAAGCGGCCCTTGCGATTGGCCACCGCCCCGGTGAAGGCCCCCTTGACGTGGCCGAACAGTTCGCTTTCGATCAGGTTATCGGGAATGGCCGCGCAGTTGACCACCACCAACGGTGCCTCGCGCCGGTTGCTGCGCCGGTGGATGAGCCTGGCCATCAACTCCTTGCCGGTCCCCGATTCGCCGGAGATCAGTACCGAGGCCTCGCTCTCGGCCACCCGCAGGGCCTTATCCAGCAGCTCGGCCATCACCGAATTGGAGGTCTCCATGCCCTCGACCCCGGAGAGGCGGTTGACCTCCTCGGCCAGCACCTGATTGCGGCTCTTGAGCTCGGTCATCTCCAGAGCCTTGCGGCAGGAGAGGCGCAGGGTCTCCCGGTCGAAGGGCTTGGTGATGAAGTTGAAGGCCCCCTGCCCCATGGCCTGCACGGCCAGGTCGATGGTGCCGTAGGCGGTGATCACGATCACCGGGGTCTCCGGCGCCTGCTTCTTGATCGCCGCCAGCACCTCCAGGCCATTCAGATCGCCCAGCTCCACATCGGTCACCACCAAGTCGGGGTCGTGTTCCCCGAAGAGCGCCAATCCCTCCCGACCGGAGGCGGCGGTGATCACCTCAAACCCGGCGGCGGTAAGGTTATACTCGGTGACCCGCCGCAGGGAGTCATCATCGTCGATCAACAGGATTCTTCCGGACATCGTTGCTATTCCCTTATTATTGTTGCCAGGCAGGAGATTGTAGGAGCGGGCCATGCCCGCGACAATCACCATCCTGATCGCGGGCATGGCCCGCTCCTACCCACAATTCCTGTTACTCGATCCGGGGCAAAACCACCGTGAAACAGGCCCCGACCCCCTCGCTGTCGGTCAACTCAATCCGCCCGCCCAACCCTTGGACAATCCGGGTGCTGATCGACAACCCCAGGCCAGTGCCGTGCTCCTTACCAGAGATAAAGGGCTTGAAGATCTCCGCCCGCCGCTCGGGTGGTACTCCGGGGCCATTGTCGCAGACCGCAGCCCGGATCTCCCCGGGCGGGGCGCTGATCGCTACCCGGATCCGCCCGCCCTGCGGCAAGGCGTCGATGGCGTTCAGCATGATATTCAAAAAGACCTGGGAGAGCTTGCCGCCATCGACCAGAAACCGGGCCGCCTCTGGACAGGCCGTGCTCTCCAGAGCAACCTGCTTCTTGCGCAGATGACCGCCCAAGAGCCGCCCTACCCGCTCGACCACCTCGCTCAAGGGTTCGCCAGGCCGCTCGCTCACCGCCCCACCCGGCCCCCGCGAGTAGCGCAAAATCTCACCGACCGTGCGGTTCAAGCGCTCCACCTCTTTAAGCAGGATCTCGCCAAACTCCCGCTTGGGGTGGCCGACCGGAAACTCGTCCAGCAAGATTTCGGCGGTGCCGCGGATCGAGCCCAGGGGGTTCTTGATCTCATGGGCCAGCGAGGCCGACAGCTCGCCCAGAGCCGAGAGTTTCTGGCTGGCCCCCAGCTGGGCCTCGATCTCCAAAAGCTGGGCGCTCTCCTGGTGCAGCCGGTCGTAGGCCTCTTCCAGCTCCTCGGAAAGCTGGCGGTAGCGGTCACGCAGCCGGGCCTCGCGACTGGCGATAAAGCCGGTCACCGCCCCGACCGCCAGGTACAGCACCACCTCCAGCAACTCATTTAAGTAGATGCGGGGGTCTTCCCCAATGTAGAGCAGCAAATGGGGCACAAAGGCCACCGAGGAAAGGACCGCGAAGAGGAGACCGCCCCACAGCCCGAACCAGAGGGCGCCGAGGACGATGGGGAAATAACTGAGCCGCCGGTAGACGGCGTGGTGCAGGCCATAGTCGCCGGGGGTGAAGAAATGCAGCAACCCGATGCCGATGACCGTGAGCAGGAGGAAGGTGAATTGCAGTTTGCGCACGTACTTTCCTTTATTTTACCAAGAGGCCCGGCTCGGGACCGGTTACCAGAGGATGCCCTGCCTCGCGCCAGCTGCGGATATCGCCCTGGAGATGGAGAACCTCCGAAAACCCGGCCATTCGCAGGAAGAAACCGGCCAGCCCAGCCCGGGGTCCGTGGGCGCAATAGACCACCACAGACTCACTCCGATCATGGACCGGTACTTCAGTCATCCGGAAGGGCAACGCGTGGACCGGTATGCTCACCGCCCCGGGCAGATGCCCACCCACGTACTCGGAGCCGGTGCGGACATCGACCACAGTCGGGCGCTTATCCGAAGCGGCCAGCCGAGCGGCCAGGGAAGCGCTGTCGATGGTTGCGGCGCAACCGGTCAGGAACAGAGCTACCAGCAGAACCACGCCTAAAGACATTAACATTTTCATTAATTACAGAATAGTCTCTATTCCTCCTAATGCAACCACCGATTTCCGGCCGCGCAATAATTGAATCAAGAACATTGACCAAGCCAATTCCTTACATTATTATCAAAGTAAGAAAATTCTTTGGAGGTAGAAAATGATCTCGACAGTAACCACAAAGGGCCAAATCACCATACCGATGCCAATCCGCAAACGTTATGGCATCCACGCCAATGACAAGGTTGATTTTATTATGGAAGGAGACCGGATCATTCTCATGCCGGTCAAAACCCTCCGTGACCTGCGCGGGGCGGTAAGCGGGAAAGGCGGCAATCTCGACGCGGAACGGCAGGCCGCCAAGAAGGCAGTCGGCACCAGGAACATTGAGGAAATATCGTGAAAACGAGCTTCCTCGACACCAACATCTTCATCCGCTACCTGACCAATGACGACCCGGCCAAGGCGGACCGGGTGGAAAAGCTGTTGGAGCAGGCCGCCAAAGGCGAGCGCCAGCTAGTAACCACCGAACTCGTCATCGCCGAGGTCGTCTGGGTGCTGGAATCCTTCTACAACCTGAACAACGTGACCATCGCCCCGATGATCAAGGCAATTCTCGCCACCCCCGGCCTGGAAGTCATCAACGGCGCCCTGGTCGAAAAGGCCGTCGCCCATTACCTGGAGAAAAACATCGACTTCATCGACGGCTACATTGCCGCAGTCATGGAACGCCGGAACATTCCTGAGATTTTCTCTTACGACAAAAAGCATCTGGCTCGGATCAATGCCATTAAACGGCGGGAGCCGTGAGCCGATACATGAGGCGGGGAGAACACTCATCCGCGCAATTTGTAGGCTCATTGCGGCCTACAAGCTAATAGAGGGATAGAACCATGGATGAGTGGATAGAATTCTATACGTCTTTCTTCATCAGTCGAGAAGAGGCAGCATTATTCGTGGAAAGGTTCGAGAGTCTTTCCCTTGAACATTCACGTCACCCAGCCAAAATCATGATGCATCAAACCAAAAGGATGGTGTCGTTGGCAGATGATCTCCCGAAAATTAGGCCTCAGCGAGAAGCACTTCAACTTCTATTTCTGCTCATCTGCGCAGAGCACATATCCAAGTTACACGACAACTTCGAGGGGGAGGGCCAGTCAAGGGCCTACACTCGGCGCTTTTTCGAGGAATTGCTTCCCAAAAGTTATCGCGACACTTTGGAACGCGGCTTCAGCAGCATTGATTGCCAACCGCTCACCGTTCGAAAAATAGTCGACTTACTCTATGACGTCAGGTGCGACGTGGTGCATGAAGGCCGTTATTGGGGCTTTCATTTCCACGACGGTCGAACCCGCATGCTGAATACTGATCCGGATGTAATCGTAAATATGCGATTCGAAGAGTTGAGGGAAATTGTCGTGCATGGGTGCATTGAAGCTGTTCACAAGTATGGCGGAAGGCGGCCCCAGTCTCGTAGGTCGGGTTAGCGCAGCGTAACCCGACGCTCTGCGGGTAGATGCCTCGCCTAGCAATGTTGGGTTACGCGATGAAACCGCTAACCCAACCTACGAAAACTTGTCCGGCAGCCTTGCAAGACCAGGAGAAATTGTAACGCTGGAAATCAAAACAACAAAGCCGGCAACAAGGCCGGCTTTGCATACTTCCTATGTTCTAAACCGAAGACCTAGGAGCGGTAATCGGCGTTGATCTTGACGTAGTCGATGGAGAGATCGCAGGTGTAGACCTCCCAGGCACCGTTCCCCTGATGCAGGTCGATATTGACCGCGAACTCCCGTTGCTTCAGAACCTTGGTGGCCTCGGCCTCTCGTTCCTTGCCCTGCCCCAATCCCTCCTTGACCATCAACACCCCGTCGAAGGCGATATCGACCTTGAGTTGATCGAAGTTGGCCCCGGAGCGCCCCAGAGCGGCGATGATCCGGCCCCAGTTGGCGTCCTCACCGAAGAAGGCGGTCTTGACCAGCTTGGACTCGGCAACGGTATCAGCGGCCAGCATGGCCTCTGCTTCATTGGCCGCGCCGTTGACCCGGATGGTGATCAGCTTGGTGGCTCCCTCCCCGTCCCGGACAATCTGCAGGGCCAGATCAAGAACCAGCTCGTGCAGGGCGGTCCGGAAGGTTTCGGCCGCTTGGCTGCCCTTGGTCAGCGGGGCATTACCAGCCAGGCCGTTGGCCAGGATGATCAGCGAGTCGTTGGTGGAGGTGTCGCCGTCGATGGTGATCCGGTTGAAGGAGCGCGACCCCGCCTCGGCCAGCATCTCTTGCAGCAAGCCGGCCTCAATGACCACATCGGTGAGCACAAAGGCCAGCATGGTGGCCATGTTGGGCTTGATCATCCCGGCCCCCTTGGCCAGACCGATCAGCCGCACCGGAACCCCGCCCAGCACCACCTCCCGCACCGATGTCTTGGGCACGGTGTCGGTGGTCATGATCGCCCGGGAGACCTCGACAAAGCCCTCCGGCCGCAAGCCCTGGACCAGCGGGGCCATGTGCTTTTCGAAACAGTTGGTGTCGAGTTGCTCGCCGATCACCCCGGTGGAGCAGACCAGCACCTCTTCCGGGGCGCAACCCAGTTCGGCCGCCGCCAGTTCGGCACAGCGTTTCGCCTTGACCAGCCCCTCGGCACCGGTGCAGGCGTTGGCGATGCTGGCGTTGACCAGGATGGCCCGGGCCTGGCCGGTCGCCACCCGCTCCATGTCGAGCAGGACCGGGGCCGCCTTGACTAGGTTGGTGGTGAAGATCCCGGCCGCCACCGCCGACTTGTCGCAGACCAGCAGGGCCAGATCGAGCCGATCCCGGCCCCGGATGCCGGCCTTGATTGCCGCTGCCTTGAAACCTTTGACTTGTAAGTTCTCTGCCATCTTCGTTACCAATCGATAATTTGTTTTATTCGGAAAATATTCGTTTCCGGATTAAAGCCTTGCCCAGAAACAATAACAAGTTGGGCCGCCCTTCAGCAAGCCCGTCCTGAACCTGGCGAAGAGCTCAGTGTGAATGGGTAGAACGGTAGAACTTCCGTTTACCAAGGTAATGTCACATTATGGGCACCGCCACTCCGACGGTTGTTTCCCCAATATAGAAAAGGCACAATCCAACCAGAACTGGTCAGATTGTGCCTTTCGGTCGTTCCTTCAGCCTTCGGTCTTCAGCCTTCAGCCTCCAATTCAAACCGCCTTCCCGCAGCAGCGCTTATACTTCTCGCCGCTGCCGCAGGGACAGAGGTCGTTACGCCCCACTTTATCGGCCTCGCGTTTGACCGGCTCCTTGGCGGCGGCAGCCGCTACGGCCTCACCGTGGCGCAGCTCCATCTCCTGCTTCTTCTCGCGCTGTTCGCGGGCCAGCCGCTCCACCTCGTCGTCCTGGACCAAGCGGATCAGGAAGAGCTGGCGGACAGTCTGCAATTTGATGTTGTCCATCAGCTCCATGAACATCTCAAAGCCCTCTTTCTTGTACTCGTTGAGCGGGTTCTTCTGGCCGTAGCCGCGCAGGCCGATGCCGTCTTTCAGATGATCCATGTTGAGCAGGTGCTCTTTCCAGTGCTGATCGATGACCTGCAGCAGCACCAACCGTTCCAGATGACGCATGGTGGGAAGGCCATTGTCCTGTTCCCGCTGCGCATAGGCCTCGGTCATCAGGGCATGGACCATTTCGGCGACCTGCTCGGGCTTGAGGTTGGCCTTGGCCTCCTCTCCAATCTTGAAGTCCAGCCCGAAGTTGGCGTGCAGCCGCTCGGCCAGGGCCGCAAAATCCCAATCGGCCGAGTGGTGCCGGGAATCGATGACCTCGGCCGTGGTAATTTCGGCCAGCTCGGCCATCATGTCCTCGATGTTGTGGCGGATGTCCTCGCTGCTCAAGACTTCGCGGCGCTGCCGGTAGATGACCTCGCGCTGCTTGTTCATGACATCGTCATATTCGAGCAGGTGCTTACGAATCTCGAAGTTGTGCCCCTCGACCTTGCGCTGGGCTCCCTCAATGGCCCGGCTGATCAGGTGGTGCTCGATGGGCTCGTCCTCCTCCATGCCCAGCTTCTCCATGATCCCGGAGATCCGGCCCGAGCCGAAGATCCGCAACAGATCGTCCTCCAGGGAGAGATAGAAGCGGGAAGAACCGTTGTCGCCCTGCCGCCCGGCCCGGCCGCGCAACTGGTTGTCGATCCGGCGCGACTCGTGGCGGCTGGTGCCGAGGATGTGCAGACCGCCCAAATCGGCGACGCCTTCACCCAGCTTGATATCGGTGCCGCGACCGGCCATGTTGGTGGCGATGGTGACCCGGCCGGTCTGCCCGGCCTCGGCGATGATCTCGGCCTCTTTCTCATGGTGCTTGGCGTTTAAGACCGAGTGCTTGATCCCGGCCTTTTTCAGCATCCCGGAGATCTTCTCGGAGACATCGATGCTGATGGTGCCGACCAGCACCGGCTGGCCCTTCTCGTGCAGGGCGCCAATCTCGGCGACGATGGCCCGGTACTTGGCCTTCTGGTTCTTGTAGATGACATCGGCGTAATCCTTGCGGACCATGTCGTTGTGGGTGGGGACCATCACCACGTCGAGGTTGTAGATCTTCTTGAACTCCACCGCCTCGGTGTCGGCGGTGCCGGTCATACCGGCCAGTTTCTCGTACATCCGGAAGTAGTTCTGGAAGGTGATGGAGGCCAGGGTCTGGTTCTCCTTCTCCACCTTGACATGCTCCTTGGCCTCCAGGGCCTGATGGAGCCCATCGCTGTAACGCCGCCCCGGCAAAGCCCGGCCGGTGAACTCATCGACAATCAGCACCTCGCCCTCGCGGACCAGGTAATCGACGTCGCGCTTGAAGAGGTGGTGGGCGCGCAGGGCCTGGTTCAAGTGATGCAACGACTCGATGTTCTTGGGATCGTAGAGGTTATCGACATTTAGAAGCTTCTCGCCCAGGGCGACGCCATCATCGGTCATCGACAGGGAGCGGGCCTTTTCGTCGATGGTGTAGTGGGTCTCCGGCTTGAAGGAATTGATGACCCGGTCCACCTGCTGGTAAAGCTCGGTGGACATGTCGGCCGGCCCGGAGATGATCAGCGGGGTGCGCGCCTCGTCGATCAGGATCGAGTCCACCTCGTCGACGATGGCGAAGTGGAAGTCGCGCTGGCAGAAGTCTTCCTTGGCGAACTTCATGTTGTCGCGCAGATAGTCGAAGCCGAACTCGTTGTTGGTGCCGTAAGTGATGTCGCTGTGATAGGCCGCCCGCCGTTCCTGGTCGGAGAGATTGTGGACGATCACCCCGGTGGTCAGTCCCAGGAAATTATAGACCTGGCCCATCCACTCGGAGTCGCGCTTGGCCAGGTAGTCGTTGACCGTGACCAGATGGGCGCCCCGTCCGGTCAAGCCGTTCAGGTAGAGCGGCAGGGTGGCGACCAGGGTCTTGCCCTCGCCGGTCTTCATCTCGGCAATCTTGCCCTGATGGAGGATCACCCCGCCGACCAGCTGGACGTCGAAATGGCGCATGCCAACGCTGCGCCAGGCCGCCTCGCGGACCACCGCGAAGGCCTCGGGCAGCAGATTATCCAGCGGCTCGCCTTTGGCCAGCCGCTCCCGAAAGGCCACGGTCTTGGCGGCCAGGGCCGCGTCGTCCAAGGGTTTGATCCCCTTTTCCAGATCGTTGATGGCCACCACCAGCGGCCGGATCGCCTTCAAGACCCGCTCGTTCTTGCTGCCGAAGATCTTGGTCAGAACTTTATCGATCATTTATCTACACTCCCGATTCCTTCCCAGATCATCGCTTCTTCATTGCAATCGGGGAACTTTGGACAATGGATGCAATCACTCCAAACCTTGTGGGGTAACTCCCCCTTGTCAATCCTGCGAAAGCCCAGCCGCTCGAAAAACTCCGGCTGGTAGGTCAGGGTAAATACCCGGTTGATCCCAAACTTGCCGGCCTCATCAAGGCAGGCGCGAACCAGACTGGCCCCCACCCCCCTGCGCTGCCGGGCCTCGACCACCGCCAGGGAGCGGATCTCGGCCAGGTTCTCCCAGCAGACATGCAGGGCGCAAACCCCGGCCACCCCGCTGGGCAAGGCCTCCAAATCTTCATAGATCTTGAAATCGCGCAACTGGTCGTACAGGGAACTGAGCGAACGAGCCAGCAACAGACCCTGGGCCGAAAAATGCTGGAGCAGGTCGTGGATGGGCTTGACGTCCTTGATACCGGCGTTGCGGATCATAACCGATTATCCTTAAGAAAAATTACCAGGCTCAACCGAGTGCAGCCGTCAAAACGCGAAAGAATACCGCAGGAGCAGGTGCCGGTCAAGGTCTCTTGGCCGCCTCGGCCGGAATCATGACCACGACCGGGGTAATCCTCTCCTTCTTGGCCAGGGCCGCCGCCTCTTTTCGGGCGGAAGCCACCTCGGAAAAATGGCCGAGATAGACCTTGGTCAGATGCTCGCCGGCCCCGGACGGCGGCCGGGCAAATGGTTCATAACCCAAGGCCCGCCATTCTTGCAGGGATTCCTCGGCATACCTGGGATCCCGGAAGGCCCCAACCTGAATAGCGTAATAGGTGGCGGCTTTCGGCTGGGCCGGGGCTTCCGCCTGGGCTGCCGCTTCTGCCGGGGCGCTCGGAGTTTCCGGCGGTACGACCGCACCCGAGGCTTCGGGAGGGGGAGCCGAGGCGACCGGTTCCGGGGTCGGCGCCGGGACCGGTTCCGACTCCGGCGCCGGGGCCG
>JAGVGT010000002.1 GCA_020056965.1 Deltaproteobacteria bacterium | reverse complement strand
TGGGCTCCCGCCTGGCGCTCCGGCTGGTCCGCGGTTGCGACCTGCCGCCGCTCGGCCGGGAATCGGTGCTGCACCGGGCGGGAGCCCATATCCGCCGGGCCACCCGGCGGATCAACCTGCTGCTGGCCTGGAGCATCCTCCGCCACGGCCATAAGTTGCCGGAACGGGAACTCTACCTGGCCCGGATCACCGGTCTGAGTATCCACCTGTACGGCGTCCTCTGCCTGCTGGCCATGATCAATGGCAGGCGTAGGGCCGGACAGGAGACAGAAAAGGAATTGCGAGTGCTGGAATACTTCCTGGCCGAGGCCGAGGAGAACCTGCGCAGCCAGGGCCATCTGAGTTTGAGCAAGCGGGAACGGCTACTGGCCGGGGTCTTTGCGGATTTGGCTGGGACTGAGGTGAAGCCGACTGAGGAATGACGGGCGTCATATAAAGCGGACAGGGAGAACTCAGCTAGGTAGCTCAAGTAGGAGCGGCTTCAGCCGCGAATTATTCCGAGCTAAAGCATTCGCGGCTGGAGCCGCTCCCACAAAGATCACCCCGGGCGCGTCATTGCGAGGAGAGAAGCGACGAAGCAATCTCCTCGCTAGAGCAACCAACCGGGAACTTGAACCGCTTGCCTTTATATGACGCGAAGATATCAACTTTCAGGCTTCGGCAAATTCTTGTGGGTTCAAATCTTTGCGACTGCGAAATCATTCGAGGTAGTTTATCTTTCGGCAACACGGCGGGCGGTTGCGAGGCGCGACAAACCTTTGTGTACTCGCAATAAGGTTGGGCCATCCTTCGACAGGCTCAGGATGATCGAAATTATGGTTTATTGGGACTATCCGCAGGGCTCAGAGACTACTTCATCGAGGGATAAGCGGGCAACGAATTGGCTTAACCGCCCTAAAATACTATTTTTATGCGATCAGGAATTTTTCCAATTTGCTTCAAGACCATAAAACCTGACTAAAACGGACGAGCGGAACATGGGTGAAAGAATTGCCATCGTCGCGGGGGTGCGCACCCCCTTTATCAAGGCGGGAACCCGCTTTGCCGAGCTGTCGGCCGTGGAGCTGGGGCGTCTGGCCGTCAAGGAGGTGCTGGCCCGGGGCGGCATTGATCCGGGCTGGCTCGGTTCGGTGATCATCGGCAACGTCGCCCAGCCCCTGGAGGCGGTCAACATCGCCCGGGTCATCGCCCTGAGCGCCGGGATTCCCGAAACGGTTCCCGCCTTCACCGTCCATCGCAACTGCGCCTCGGGCTTGCAGGCCGTGGTCTCCGGGGCCCAGGCCATCGCCACCGGCGAGGCCGAGCTGGTGCTGGCCGGCGGGGTCGAGTCGATGTCGAACATCCCCTTCTTCTTCGGCAAGCGGTTCCGCGAGCTCGCCGGCCATTACCTGCAGAGCCGCTCCGGCGGCGAAAAGCTCGCCACCCTGCTTAAGTTGCGGCCGGCTGATTTTGCCCCGTCCATCGGCCTGCTGCAGGGCCTCACCGACCCGGCCTGCGGCCTCAGCATGGGCCAGACCGCCGAGGTACTGGCCCGGGAACTGGCGATCAGCCGGGAGGCCCAGGACGAATTCGTCCTGCTCAGCCATCAGCGAACCACCGCCGCCCAGAGCGCCGGACGCTTCAAGGACGAGATCATGACCGTGCTGCTGCCGCCGGACTATCAGGAGGTGGTCGAGGCGGACAACGGGGTGCGCGGCGACGAGAGTCTGGAGCTCCTGGCCCGGCTGCGTCCGGCCTTCGACCGGGAGTTCGGCACGGTGACGGCCGGCAACTCCTCGCAGATCACCGACGGGGCGGCGGCCCTCTTGCTGGCCAGCGAGAAGGCAGTGGCCCGCTACGGCCTGCCGGTCCTCGGCTACGTTAAGGAACACGCCTTCGCCGGCCTCGCCCCCCAGCGCATGGGGCTGGGCCCGGCCCACGCCACCGCCAAGCTTTTGGCCAGCACCGGTCGCCAGCTCTCCGACTTCGGCCTGATCGAGATGAACGAGGCCTTCGCCGCCCAGATGGTCGCCAACGAAATGGTCTTCGCTGACGAGCAACTTTCCCGCCGTTATCTGAATGGCCCGGCCATCGGCAAAATCGACCGCGGCCTCTTAAACGTCAACGGCGGCGCCATCGCCATGGGCCATCCGGTCGGGGCCAGCGGCGCCCGGCTGATCCTGACCCTGCTCCTGGAGATGCGCCGCCGCAAGGTAGACCTGGGGCTCGCCACCCTCTGCATCGGCGGCGGCCAGGGCGCGGCCATGATCATCGAAAGAGGCCGCGCATGAATAACGGAATCCGCGTCGAAATCAGCGACACCATTGCCATCCTCACCCTGACCCGGCCGGACTCCCGGGTCAATATCCTCAACCGGCCGGTCCTCACCGAACTGCGCGAGCAGCTAACCGCGCTGGCCGCCAACCGGGAAGTGACCGGGCTGGTGATCATCTCCGGCCAGGCCGACAACTTCTGCGCCGGCGCTGATCTGGCGGTGATCGAAGGCATCAAGACCGCCGCCGAGGCCCGCGCCCTGGCCCGGCAGGGTCAGGAGCTCTTCACCCTGCTGGCCGGGCTGCCGTTCCCCAGCGTCGCCGCCATCCACGGCTCCTGCCTGGGCGGCGGCACTGAACTGGCCCTGGCCTGCACCTATCGAATCGTCAGCGACGATCCCCGCACCTTCCTGGGCTTGCCTGAGACCCAACTGGGGCTCATCCCCGGCTGGGGCGGCACCCAGCGGTTGCCGCGCCTGGTCGGCATCCCCGAGGCGCTGCGGATGATCACCACCGGGAGCCGGGTC
>JAGVGT010000023.1 GCA_020056965.1 Deltaproteobacteria bacterium | reverse complement strand
AGGCGGGCCCGCAGCCGGGCCGCCTCGGCCCGGGTCAATTTACCGGGATCCATCAGGCCAAAGTGGGGACTCATCGTTTCACCCTTAAAAGTAGCGGGACATCGACCAGTGGCTGAGCAGCCGGCTGACCATTCTCGGGATCAGTCCTGCCTCCGGCTCGTTCTGCCAGACCCGCTCGTCGCCCAAGCGACGCCATTCCAACCCCCCGTCCCGGGCCTGTTGCGGCTGCCAGCTGGCCGCGATCAGTTGCTCGATCACCGCTTCCACCTGGCGGGCCAGACCCGGGTGGTGGATGATCAGGGCCAGTTCCGAATTGAGCAGGGCCGAACGCTCGTTCAAATTGTAGGAACCCAGGAAGAGGGTGTGGTGGTCGATGACCAGGGCCTTGCCGTGCAACCCTGTCTTCGGCACCTTCCCGGTGGCGGCCAGTTCGTGAATCGCGACCCCTTTTTGCAGCAGGGCCCGGCGGGTGTTGCGAAAGCCGGCGTGGTTGGCCAGGACGTCATTGGTGGCCAGGGAGTTGGTCAGCAGTTGCACCCGGATGCCCGCCTGCCGCAGCCGGTCAAGCTGGGTGATTTCCTCGCCGTTCAAGACCAGGTAGGCCGACTCGACCGTCAGACACTCCCGGACCCCGGCCAGTAAGCCTTTCAGGTGCCGGGCCACCTCTTTGGGCTGCAGGACCGGCGTCCGGCTCAAAAAGCTGCTCGGGGTGTCACAGACCACCTCGGCCGGGGCGGCGACCGCCTCGGCCTGGAGTTTATCCAGACCCGGCTCGGGATAATAACCGAAAGCCTCCTGGCGCAACCGCTCCAGCCGCCGCCGGTACAGCCTTTTGCGCCGGGCCCGGAACCAGCGCCGGATCGGTTTGGCATACTCGTGGTGCCAGTACAGGTCGAAACTGGTCGCTAACTCCGCCACCACCGGGCCAAAGCAGAGCAGGTCCAGATCGAGAAAGTTGAACTTGTGGTCCAGATCGAAATACTCGTCACCGATATTGCGACCGCCGATGATGGCCCGCTCGTTGTCAACGATCAGGGCCTTGTTGTGCATCCGCCGGTTCATCCGGCGCATCTCCCAGATCAGGTGCAGCCAGCGGAACACCCCTTGCCGCCAGACCTTGGGAATCGGGTTAAAGAGATGGATGTTGATGAAAGGGTGGGCATTCAAAGCGCGGAACAGGTGCAATTCGTTGCTGGTATTGAAGTCGTCGAGCAGTACCTGGACCTGGACACCCCGGTCGGCGGCCTGGATCAGTTCGCGGGCGATCAGCCGGCCGGCGTAATCTTCCTTCCAGATATAGGTCTGCAGCTTGATCTGGCGGGTAGCCCCGCGGATCAGCCCGACCCTGGCGTCCAGGGCCAGGCTCCCCTCCTGCAGGAGCAGGAAGCGGCTGTCATTTTCAGAACTGGTTTCCATCGACTGTGGCATTGCCATTGAAATAATTGTTCCTGAGCCGCTTTAGTGGACCGGGCCTGCATCAACACCCAAGAGCAGATAATCGGCATCACCGGCCGAGATCCCCAGCCTCTCGGTCAGACCCGGGATTTCGGGCAAAACCACCCGCCAGTTGGTATCGCCGAGCCGGTCCAGCTGGACGGGAATGGCGTGTTTCCAGGCATGGCCGTCGCCGGCCAGCACCACCACGGTCTGGCCGGGATGGTTGGCCAGGTAGTCGTGGAGGTTCCTGGCCATGACGGTGTCCCAGAGCAACTGCGCCTCGCAGAAGTTGGTGAAACTGGTCTCGCTCTGCTTGTGTTTGCCCATGGCCCGCCCGATGAATTCGCGGTAAGCCGGGGAGACCACGCACTGCACCCAGGGCAACTCGCCCAGCAATTCCTTCGACAGGGAGGTGTAACCCTGCGCCGCCACCTGCCGGCTGATCCGGCGGGAAAAGTTCAAGCCGAGCAGCGGCCAGCCTTGCTCCCGGGCCTGAAGGTAGATTTCCTCATACAGCCGGGCATCGGCCCAGTTGTCTTGCGAGATCTGGCGGAACTTAGTGAAATCAAGCCGGCCGGCCACCCATTGGTCCAGGGCGGGCTGGCTGTCGGAGCGAAACATCTCCAGCCCCACGGTCACTTTGGCGCCCGCCGCCGCCAGGGCCTTGATCAGCTGAAGCTGGGCCTGATGATGGTGCGGGTTGTCGTGCTCCTCGCCGAGCAGCACCACCCGCGCCCGACGCAGGTCGGCAACCATCTCCGCCAGGCTGACGATCTTGTGGTCGGCCAACCGCAGGGTATGGGCCGGAGTGCTGGACGCCGCCAACAGCACCAGAAACACGGCCAGGAACAACGGGCCGCGCAGGCCGATACCCACTTTTTGCCGTAACCTTCCGGTGCTTCTGTCCAGCATGACCTGGCCCTCGATTACTCCAAGATGGAGGTTGGCGCAAAAGTCAAAATCGCCCGCCTCGGCCAACGATAAATCAGCAAATTATGGGGCACGCTTCGGCCATTGCCCGACATTTTCCCGACCGCCGCAGGGCCGTAACCCCCCGCTATTTTGCCGGTTCAGTTTACCCCCGAACCGGTCGGGGAAGCAAAGTGGCATTCACCTTTTCCACCCCAGTCGGCCGAAGGTTGCTGCTCGCAATCGCCCGCAAAATATACTAACAGGATCACCCCGCCATTATGCTAACATAAAGGGCGATTAAATTCTTCCGGAAGCGTGGCGCCATTCCAGCCCCTGCTTCGCTTATTGAAAAAGCTCGTTTCTGGTTTCGTCTGCGGAAGATACCAAGACCACCAGCGCAATCAATCCTCGCAGCGGGATGAAAAAGATGAAAACATCGGCCCGGCACCGCCACATCTTCCGCGTCACTATTGTTTACGGGATTCTCGCGGCCCTGTGGATCCTGCTCTCCGATGCCCTGCTGGTCCCGCTGGTCGATCCCGCCGCGATCCAGTGGCTGTCGACCGTCAAGGGGTTGTTCTTCGTGCTCGTCACCACCCTGTTTCTCTTCCTGGCCCTGCGCGCCACCCCCGACCGCCCCGGCGCCGAGGCCATCAGCGCCGAAACCACCCACCCTGGGGCCGCGCCCTGGTCGGGATTCTGGGGTTATCTTTTCGCCGTAGTCGCTACCCTGGCCACCTTGCTGCTCCGCCTCGCCATTCCCGCCCCGCTCACCGACCAGCCGATGATGGTCCTGTTCATGTTTCCCGTCATCCTCAGCGCCATGGCCGGCGGCCTGGGACCCGGCCTGACCGCCACCTTTCTGGCCGCGCTCTGGGTCAATTATTTTGCCCTTCCGCCCCGGCAAAGCCTCGCCATCGCCGCCACCCCCGATCTTTTCCAGTGGGGTTTCCTCATCGCCAACGGGGTGCTGATCAGTTGGCTGAGCGAGAAACTGCATCGCCTGCGGCGCCAGTCCGAAGCTCTAGGGGCGCTGTACCAGGATCTGGTCAATGCCCAACCGGCCGGGATCTACCGGATCCGGGTCTTCAGCGGCCGGCAGTGGGACATTTCCACGTTCACCACCCCGGGCGCGGCCCCCCATGCCTATGAGATGATCAGTGACCGCTTTTGCGAGATCATCGGCGCCACCCGCGTGCAATTGATCGATAACCCCGGTTTGATCGGGCAGCTGATCCATCCCGATGATTACGCCGACTTTATCAACGCCAACCGCGAGGCCAACGCCACCCTGACCGCCTTTAATTGGGAGGGGCGGATTGTCAACGACGGCAAGGTCCGCTGGGTTCACCTGGAGTCGCTGCCCAGACCACTCGCCAACCGGGACGTCCTGTGGACGGGGTTACTGACCGATATCAGCGCCCGCAAACAGTCCGAGCTGGCGCTGCGGGAGTCGCAGGCCCAGTTCACCCTGCTGGCCGGCCTTCTGGAGCGCTCCTCCCAGCCTTTTGCCCAGGGATTTCCCGACGGCCGCCTGGGCTTCCACAACCAAGCCTTCCTGGATCTGATCGGTTACAGCGCCGAGGAATTAGCCGCTCTGGACTGGGCCCGGAACCTCACTCCCCCCGAATGGCTGGTCAAAGAACGGGAGCACCTGGCCCAACTGCACGCCACCGGGCAGCCGGTCCGTTATGAGAAGGAATATCTCCGCAAGGATGGCAGCCGGGTGCCGATTGAACTGCTGGTCCACCTGGCCACCGATGAAGAGGACCAGCCCCTCTATTACTACTCCTTCATCACCAACCTCAGCACCCGCAATAAGGCGTTGGAAGCCCTTCGGGAGAGCGAGACGACCTACCGCTCGCTGTTTGACAACATGTTGAACGGTCTGGCCCATTGCCGCATGCTTTTTGTCGACGACACCCCGGAGGATTTCGTCTATTTGACGGTCAATGATGCCTTCGAAAAGCTGACTGGTCTGCAAAACGTCGAGGGCCGCAAGGTCAGCGAGGTGATCCCGGGGATTCGGCAGGCCGACCCGGAACTGTTCGAAAGATTCGGCCGGGTGGCGCGGGGCGGGGCGCCCGAACGTTTCGAGATCTATGTTACGGCCCTGCATATGTGGTTCTGGCTTTCGGTCTACAGCCCCAAACCCGACCATTTCGTGGTGGTATTCGATGTTATCAGCGAACTGAAAAAGGCCGAACTGGCCTTGCGGGAAAACGAGGCGCGGCTGCGGGCGATCAGCGACAACCTGCCCGACGGCTATATCTACCAGTCCGAACCGGGGCCGGACGGTAAATCCCGCTTCCTATACATCAGCGCCGGGGTGACCGCCATCCACGGCCTCACCCCGGAAGAGGTGGTCCGCGACGCCTCCCTGCTCTACCGACAGGTGGACCCGGCCCAGACCGAGGCCCTCCTCCGGGCCGAGAGAAAAAGTCTCACCGCCTTGAGCGACTTTGCCTTCGAGCTGCATGTGCGGCGGCCGGACTCAACCTGGCGTTGGTTGTACGTCCGCTCCCGGCCCCGCCGGAAAACCGACGGGCAGCTGGTCTGGGACGGGGTGATAACCGATATCACCGCCCGCAAGGCCATGGAGGGCCAGCTTCTCCAGGCCCAGAAAATGGAGTTTGTCGGGCGGCTGGCCGGCGGGGTGGCCCACGACTTCAACAACATGCTGACCGTGATCGGCGGTCACGCCGAACTGGCCATTGAGCAAACCCAGCCCGAAGACCCCCGTTACCAGGATCTGCTGGAGATCCAGAATGCCGCCCGCCGCTCGGCCAACCTGACCCGCCAGCTCCTGGCCTTTGCCCGCAAGCAGACGGTCAGCCCAGTGGTGCTGGACATCAACGACACCCTGACCACCATGCTGAAGATGCTGCAACGGTTGATCGGCGAGGACATCGACCTGGCCTGGGAGCCGGGCCATGAACTGTGGCGGGTGAAGATCGACCCCTCCCAGATCGACCAGTTGCTGGCCAACCTGGCGGTCAATGCCCGCGATGCCATCGCCGGAGTCGGCAAACTGACCATTGAAACGGCCAACCGCAATCTCGATCAGGAATATTGCGCCGTCCATCCCGATGTCGCTCCCGGCGATTATGTGGAGCTGGCGGTCAGCGATACCGGTTGCGGCATGGATGGGGAGGTGTTGGCGCACCTCTTCGAACCGTTCTTCACCACCAAGCAAGAAGGCGAAGGCACCGGCCTGGGGCTGGCCACCGTTTACGGCATCGTCAAGCAGAACCGGGGGGCGATCAATGTGTACAGCGAGCCGGGCCAGGGCACGACCTTCCGGATTTACCTGCCCCGGCATGCCGAACCGGCCGAACCGGTCTTGGAAAAAGCCCCGCTGGCCGCCACGCCGGGCGGTTCGGAAACCGTGTTGATCGTCGAGGACGACCCGACCATTATGCTTCTCGGCAAACGGTTCGTCGAAAAATTGGGCTATCGGGTCCTGACCGCCACTTCCCCGGGCGAGGCGATCCGGCTGGTGGAAGGTTACGAAGGAGGCATCGATCTGTTGCTCACCGATGTGGTGATGCCGGAGATGAACGGTAAGCAGCTGGCCACGCGACTGCGGGAAATCCGGCCGGGCCTGAAATGTCTGTTTATGTCCGGCTATACCGCCGACGCCATTGCCCGACAGGGCGTGCTTGACGAGGGCATCTGCTTTCTGGCCAAGCCCTTTTCCGCCCGGGAGATGGCCGTCAAGATTCGCGAGGCGCTTGAACAGTGAAAGGAAGGAATTCAAGAGTCAGAATCTAGAAAAAGAGCAGAACATTCATCTCCCCTGGTAATCCCAGACCTTCTGGCTCCTGAATTCTAGATTCTGAATTCCTCTACGTGACAGCGTAGAATTATCCCTCCACCCGGTTCCGGCCTTTTTCCTTGGCCAGATAGAGGGCCGCATCGGCCCGACCGATCAGTTCGTCCATGGTATCGGCCTCCTCCATCAGCGCCACGCCGATGGAGACCGTCACGACCGGCAACAATTCGCCCAGAGTGGAAGCCGTCCTGGCCTCGGCGATCATCTTCCGCATCCGCTCGGCCACCACCCGGGCGCCGACCAGATCGGTACCCGGCAGGACGATGACAAATTCCTCACCGCCGTAACGGGCCACCAGATCGGTGGGGCGCACCCAGTCCAGCATGGTCGCGCCCAGCGCCTGTAAAACCTGATCGCCGATGTTATGGCCGTACTGGTCATTGACCCGCTTGAAATGATCGCCGTCAATCATCAGCAGCGCCAGCGGGGCGCCCTCGCCCTGGCTGCGTTGCATCTGCCGCTCCAGCATCTCCTTGAGCCAGCGCCGGTTATAGAGCCCGGTAAGCTCATCCGTGGTGGAGGTCAGCTGGTACTCCCGCTGTTTTTTGAAGCTTTCGCTGATCGACATGTTGCTGCTGCGCAAGCGGCTGATCATCAAGAAGAGCAGGTGGCGGCAAAAAACATGGAAGGAATTGACCAGGGACCAGAAGACATCCTCCGCCACCACCAGAGCCTGGCAGGCCTCGGAACAAACCACGTGGGCGGAGGCGAGCTGCCCGTCCAGCAGAGAAATTTCCCCGACACTCTCGCCGGCGTCAAGGGTCGAGACGGCAAGATTTTCCAGGGAATCAAGATGAATCTGCAGCGAACCGGAGAGGATGAGATAGCAGTTGCAGTTAGCCGCCCCCTGGGCAATCAGGATCTCGTCCTTTTCCAGACAGATGACGGGGCAGTCGGCCAGCAGGTCGATCAGGCTGTCCGGCTCGATCCCCTTGAAGAGCGAGATTTTCCCCAGTTCGGAGATGGAGATGGGCTGGTTGCGATAGCTGGCCATGTCGGTTCCTCTCAATCGGCGCCGTTGCAGTCCGGCCCGCCCGGGTGAACGGAGTCTTCTTCACCAACCGGGCCAACTTTATCGCCGGACAATGCATTACTACCAAAATCCGCCGGGAAAGAAAAGGCGCCTCTCGGCCCGGGCCATCAAGCAAAGCGGCAGGGCTGGGCAAACGGACCTTTTTCCCGAGGATTTTCCGATTGACAAACCTTCGGCGATTAGCTGAACCTATGGCATGGCTTGCACTTCTAGGCTGCACTTAACGATGGAGGTACCACCATGAAGAAGAGGCTGGGCAAAAAGGCGCTGGGCAAGGAAGCAACCTTCTGGACCAAACTGAGCCAGGCGGTCAAAACGAACCCCGGCAAGATCTGCCACAAGTGAAAGAGTTGAAAGAGTTGAACGTTGCCGGTCGGCAACCAAGCCCAAAGGCGGAGGCGGAAGCCCGGTGATCTCTCCGGTTTCCCTTCCGCCTTTTTTGTGCGGTTATATTCGAGCCTCTTCAAAACTAACTGTTAACCAGTTTTTTTCGTCATTCCCGCGAAGGCGGGAATCCAGAACGCCTTGACTTCTCGAAGAACTGGATTCCCGATTACTACCTCGGGAATGACAAAATGGGACTTTTGCTTCCGCCGAGCCTCCACTATGCCAATCAGCGACCCCCAGGACTTCTTCATCCAGTTCCACCTGACCGAACGGTGCAATCTGCGCTGCCGCCACTGTTACCAGACCGGCGGCCACACCGCCGAACTCAGCCTGGCCGAGATCATCGAGGTCCTGGACGAGGTGGCCGAGATGCTGGCCGACTGGCGCGCGGCCTACGGGCTGGAATTTTCGCCGAGCTTCAACGTCACCGGCGGCGAACCCTTCCTGCGCGAGGAACTCTTCGAGATCATCGCCGCCATGACCGCCCGGGGTTTCGCAACCTACCTGCTCACCAACGGCACCCTGATCGACAAAACACGGGCGCAACGGTTGGCCGGACTGGGGGTCAAAGGCGTTCAGGTCAGCCTGGAAGGGCCGGCGGAAATCCACGACCAGATTCGCGGGGCGGGCAGCTTTGCCGCCTCCCGCCAGGGTATCGGCCAGCTCCTGGCCGCCGGCCTCACCGTCACCCTCAACGCCACCCTCTCGGAAATGAACGCGGGTTACTTTCGGGAAATGGTCGAATATGCCGGCCAGTTGGGGGTCCAGCGCTTGGGCTTTTCGCGGCTGGTCCCCTCCGGCCGGGGCCTGGGGCTATTGGACCGGATGCTCGCCCCGGCCCGGCTCAGCGAGATCTATGCCGAAATATTCGCCATGGCGCCCCAGGGGCTGGAGATCGTCACCGGCGACCCGGTGGCCTCCCGGTTGCGCGGCGGTGATGGCTGCGAGGACTTGGGTTCAGTCGCCACCGGAGGCTGCGCCGCCGGCCTCTCCGGCCTGACCCTGCTGCCCGACGGCACCGTCACCCCCTGCCGGCGTCTGGCCATTCCCCTGGGCAATGTCCGGGAGGATTCCCTGCGCGAGATCTGGGCCAATTCCGAGGTCCTGGAACGACTGCGCGACCGCCGGCAATACCGGGGCAAATGCGGAAGCTGTCCGGCCTGGGCCCACTGCCGGGGCTGCCGGGCCATCGCCTACGCCCATTCCCAGAGCCGGGGCGAGGCTGATTACCTGGCCGACGACCCCCAGTGCTTTTTCTGATTACTTTCTGCCATTCCAAACGGAAGAGACCGTATTCACTGTCAAGCTTTTGAAGCTGACAAGGGCGGGCCAAACCCAGCTGCTCCTCCCTTATCCTTGGAAAAAATGTAGGATGGGCAAAGCGCCGCGTGCCCATAAATCAATCTCGACTGGTAGAGAGCTGATGGGCACGCGGCGCTTTGCCCATCCTACAAATCGGGACCGGCCTGTCGAAAGTTCCGAACAACTAGAACGATCCGCAAAATTGCTTGCGAGCCTTCCCCCCAGACGGCTAAATTCCATGCTCGCAGACTTTTCCAGACGGCCGAATGGGGCCAACCCAACAAGCAGGGGCTTAGCAGATGACCACCACCACCCGCCAGACGGTTCTCGCCAACTTCGCCAAAATCAGCCGCATCCCCCGCTGTTCCGGCCACGAAGAGCAGATCCGCGCCTTCCTGCTCGCCTGGGCGGCAGCCCAAGATTTCGCCAGCAAGACCGACCAGGTCGGCAACCTGCTGGTCACCGTGCCTGCCTCGCCCGGCCGGGAGAGCGGGCCGACCCTGGTGCTGCAGAGCCACCTGGACATGGTCTGCGAGCAGACCCCGGAGAGCACCCACGACTTCAGCCACGACCCGCTACGCCTCTATACCGACGGCGACTGGCTGCGGGCCGAGCAGACCACCCTGGGGGCCGATAACGGCATAGGCATCGCCCTGGCCATGGCCCTGGCCGAGGACCGGCAGTTGCTCCACCCTACCCTGGAATTGCTCTTCACCGTGGCCGAGGAAACCGGCCTCAGCGGCGCCGCCGCCCTGACTCCGAGCTTCTTCTCCGGGAAATTATTGATCAACCTGGATTCCGAGGACGAGGGGGTCTTAACCATCGGCTGCGCCGGCGGCCGGGACAGTGAGCTGGTGCTGGATCTGGAGTATGCGGAGTGGCCGGCCAACCATCAACAGCTGGAACTGAGCGTGACCGGCCTGCAGGGCGGCCACTCGGGAGTGGACATCATCGAGGGGCGGGGCAACGCCAACGTCCTGCTGGTTCGGGCCCTGGCGGAATTGGGTACCACCAGCGGGTTCCACCTGGCCGGGCTGCACGGCGGCAGCGCCCACAACGCCATTCCCCGGGAGGCCGCCGCCCGCTTGGCCGTGCCACCCGCCACGGTGCCGCTACTTCAGGCGCGGCTGACCACCTGGACCGCAGCGCTACGCCAGGCCATGCCCCACGAGCCGAATCTGGCCATCACCTTGACGGTGGCCGCTGCGGCCGGTACCCGGATCTACCACCCCGACCTGGCCCGCCGGGTCCTCGACCTGCTGTTGGCCGCCCCGGATGGGGTGATGGGGATGTCGAAGGTGGCGGTGGGAATCGTCGAAAGCTCGGTCAATCTGGCCACCATCCGGGAAGAGGCAGGGCGACTGACAATTCTGCTCAGCCAGCGCAGCGACAAGGTGGAGGGCCTCGCCTGGCTGGTCGCCAAGAGTGAAGCCCTGGCCCGGCTGGCCGGGGCCAGGATCAACACCGGGATCGGTTATCCCGGCTGGGCGCCGGAGCCAAGCTCGCTGCTGCTGGCCCAGGCCCGCCAGGTTTACCGCGAGCTGTTCGGCAGCGAAGCGACCATCGAGATCATCCACGCCGGTCTGGAGTGCGGGATCATCGGCGCCCAAAATCCGGGCATGGACATGCTCTCCCTGGGTCCGACCGTCAAGAACCCCCACTCGCCAGAGGAAAGACTCTTCCTCCCCTCCCTGGACCGCTTCTGTCCCTTCATCCGGGCGTTGCTGGCGTCATTGCGATGATGCTATCGCCACGATCAAAGGCCACGCCTTGCCTGTCAAGATTTCACCTTGCAGCCCCACCCACAATCAGTTAGCTATATAACACCCCGACTAATTTTAGCCGGCATTATATAGTTTTCTATCTAACACCCCCACACGGGGGTAAAAGCCGCTATTTAAGGAAATAAGTGGCCGGTTTTTGACCACTTTTGAGCCCTTAAGCGGTTAGTATCCTGCGGAAGAAAAAGAAAAGCCGCAAGCTATCTAATAACGATGTTATGGATTAAAGAGAGAGAGGTGAATTAATGTCTGAGTGGGTTGATAGATTTGAAAACCATCTAATACATTCACAAATTCAACAAATTAACGACTTGCTTGACCAAGTAGGGAAACATGCCGAAAAGCAAGTTGACTCTCTTGAAGACTACAATAGACTTACACAAATTATTTCTTTTATTTCTAACTCTCTCTCAAATACCGATCCTTTATTGGCTGCAAATCCAACACTTAAGAATCTAAGCAGCCATGCGCAAAACATTATCCAAGAACTATCAAGTTACAACGCGAATCAAAACAGGGGGCATCTGGTAAATGCCAACAATCATGCAGATAATTTATTAGTTCAAGGACGCATGCTGGTCCCAGTTACCCAAGTAACAGACATTGATGGGCTTCGTGAATCAATTGGTAATTTTAGAAAGTCAGCTGGTCAATATATACGATACCTTGAAGAAGACTTCAAGAAACTACAAATTCAAATCAACGATTTATCATCAAAAGGTATTGAAATATCCAATGATATAAACGTGCAAAAAGGAAGGCTTGATACTGCGATATCACAGTTTCAACAGCAATTTTCAGATTCAGCTGAAAAGCGTAGAGAGCAGTTCGCAATATCTGAAAAACAGAGAAATGATGAGCACGTTCAGGCCCTTGAAAATCTTGAAAAAAAGTTTTCTGAACTAGCAATTCAAAACAACGAAAAATTCACGGCGTTTCTTAAAGTAATTGAAGATGAATCTAGAACAAAATTAGAAGAATTTAATGAGAAATTAATAGCTATCGACGGAAGGTCACAATTAATATCTGAAAAAATCCAAGATGAAGCAAAAACTCAAATGGAAACCTTAGAGGTAGATTCTACAGATATAATTAACGTTCTTTGGGAAAAGAAAGAAGAAGCCTCAAACCTTGTGCAAATCATTGGAAATATAGGTGTAACTGGTAATTTTCAAAAAATTGCTAATCAAGAAAAAGAAACCGCTGATTGGCTTCGCAAAGTAGCGTTATTGTTAATGACTGGCATGGTCATCGTGATTGGTTTGACAATTTTCATATCGGCAGAAAATGGATTTGATTGGAAGTTATCATTGTTTAGGATTGGCGCAGCGCTAGTATTAGCGGTCCCGGCTACTTACGCAGCCTCTGAGTCAACTAAACATAGAAACGCTGAATACCGAAATAGACAGGCCGAATTAGAGCTAGCTTCTATCGATCCATTTTTAGAAAAAATGCCTGATGCAACAAAGTACGAATTGAAAGCAAAACTCACAGAAAGATTTTTTGGCACTTCTCGTTCTGAAGAGATTGCTAAGGAGAAAATATCAAGTTCATCCTTGTTTGACTTAATCAAGTTAACTATTGAAAATCTAACAAAAAAATAAGCCATAACAATCGGGTCAACTTGACCGCGTGAACGTTGGCGGCGCTGTCGCGGTAAGTTCATTGGCGCGGTCAAGTTACCCGAAACGTTCTCAACCTCCCGACCAGATCGTTTTGTGATCCGGCGGCAGGCTGTCCTTGCAGTGGCAGCCGTACACATTGTAAAGGGTGCGTTGTTCTTCCTCGGCTCGGGAACACTCCTGCTTCTGGCCCTTCTCGCACTTGGCCGACAACTCCCGGACCAAGGCCTGCTGCTGTTCAAGCATCACCTCGTTTTTCCCGGCCCCACACCCGGCCCCGGACAAGACCAACAAAACAACCCCCGCGGCACACCATCTCACGATTCCACCCATGCCTTCCCCCGGTTCTGATTTTCAGGATAGCCTCCACCCTCGATAATCTTGAAGCCCAACCGGCAGTATAGCAAACCAATGCTTAATAACTCAAATAATTACTTAAGGCATGGCAAGGTAAGGGCAACATGCCATTTGCATTCCAGCCCCGTTTGTGCTAAAAACTTTCTCCGCAACCGCCATAATATTTGGCCCCAGAATCAGTATCTTTGCTACCCCCGGCGCTCCCGCCCTTCGTAAGGAACGAACATGACAACCCCCACGATCATCTACACCCAAATCGATGAAGCCCCGGCCCTGGCCACCTATTCCCTGCTCCCCATCCTCCAGGCCTTTACCAAGAACTCGGGCCTGGCCTTTACCACCAAGGACATCTCCCTGGCCGGCCGGATTATCGCCAATTTTCCCGATTGCCTGCATGAATCCCAACGCCGCCCCGACGACCTGGGGGAGCTGGGCCGGCTGGTCAAGCAGCCCGAGGCCAACATCATCAAGCAACCCAACATCAGCGCCTCGGTGCCGCAGTTGAAAGAGGCGATCAAGGAGTTGCAGGCCCAGGGCTACGCGATCCCGGACTATCCGGAAGAGGCCAAAAGCGAGGCCGACCAGGCCCTGCAACTCCGCTTCGCCAAGGTCCTGGGCAGCGCCGTCAACCCGGTCCTGCGCGAGGGCAATTCGGACCGCCGGGCCGCCAAGGCGGTCAAGGAGTTCGGCCAGAAAAACCCGCACCGGATGATGAAACCGTGGCCGGCCGGCTCCAAATCACGGGTGGCGTACATGAGCGGCGGGGATTTCTACGGCAGTGAAAAATCGCTGACTCTGGAGAAGGATTGCCAGGTCCGGATCGAGTTCGTCGGGGGTGACGGTAGCGTCAAGGTCCTCAAGGAAAAACTCGGGCTGCTGGCCGGCGAGGTGTTCGACGCTTCGGTGATGAACGTCCAGGCCCTGCGCGGTTTCTATCAGGAACAGATTGAGGCGGCCAAACGGGAAGAGCTGCTCTTGTCGCTGCACCTGAAGGCGACCATGATGAAGGTCTCCGACCCGGTGATGTTCGGCCACGCCGTGGCGGTCTTCTACCGGGAGGTCTTCGAGAAACACGCCGAGACCATCCAGGCGCTGGGCGTCAATATCAACTACGGCATCGCCGATCTTTACGCCCGGTTGGAGAAACTGCCGGCTGAGAAGAAGGCGGAGATCGAGGCCGATCTCGCCGCCATCTACCAGAAGAACTGCCGGCTGGCCATGGTCGATTCCGCCAAGGGCATCACCAACCTGCATGTCCCCAACAACGTCATCGTCGATGCCTCGATGCCGGTGGTGATCCGTGACGGCGGCCGGATGTGGGGGGCGGACGACCAGCTGCACGACACCATCGCCATGGTCCCGGACCGCTGCTACGCGACGATCTACCAGGTCGTGATCAACGACTGCAACCTCCACGGCGCCTTTGATCCGGCCACCATGGGCAGTGTCGCTAACGTCGGCTTGATGGCCCAGAAGGCCGAGGAATACGGCTCCCACGACAAGACCTTCCTGGCCCCCGGCCCCGGCGTGATCCGCATCGTCGATAGCGCCTCCGGCGCGACCCTGTTGAGCCAGAGCGTCGAGACCGGCGATATCTTCCGCGGCTGCCAGACCAAGGACGCCCCGATCCGCGACTGGGTCAAACTGGCGGTCAACCGAGCCCGGGCGGCCAACACCCCGGCCATCTTCTGGCTGGACGCCAACCGGGCCCACGACGCCCAGCTGATCGCCAAGGTCAACCGGTATCTGCCGGAACACGACACCAGCGGCCTCGAGATCCGGATCATGCAGCCGGACGAGGCGATGCGCTTCGCCCTGGCCCGGATCCGCAAGGGCGAGGACACCATCTCGGTGACCGGCAACGTCCTGCGCGACTACCTGACCGACCTCTTCCCGATCCTGGAACTGGGCACCAGCGCCAAGATGCTCTCGATCGTGCCGCTGATGAACGGCGGCGGCCTGTTTGAAACCGGGGCCGGCGGCTCGGCCCCCAAGCATGTCCAGCAGTTCCTCAAGGAAGGCCACCTGCGCTGGGATTCCCTGGGTGAGTTCTGTGCCCTGGTCCCCTCCTTCGAGCATATCTACGCCACCTTCAAGAACGAGAAGGCCAAGCTCTTCGCCGACACCCTCGACCAGGCCATCGCCAAGCACCTGGAAAACCAGCGCTCGCCCTCCCGCAAGGTGGGCGAACTGGACACCCGCGGCAGCCATTTTTACCTGGCCCTCTACTGGTCGCAAGCCCTGGCCACGCAGAACGATGACCTGGAGATCCAGACGCATTTCGCCCCGGTGGCCCTGGCCCTGGCTAAAAACGAGGCGCAGATCGTCGCCGAACTCAACGGTGCCCAGGGGCAACCGGTGGAGATCGGCGGCTATTATCACCCGAACCGGGCCAAGGCCACCAAGGCCATGCGCCCCAGCGCCACCTTCAACGCGATTATTGATGCATTGTAGTTTTCTCGCCCGACACCAGGCATGACAAAGCCGCTGCGATAACTCGCAGCGGCTTTGATGTTTTGGAAAACTCTGGTGGTTTTAACGCGCTGGAACTGTCGCGGCGGGCCGCTGACTCAGGAAAAACAGAAATGCGCAACCCGGCGTCCCCTGCATGCATAAGAATTCAATCCATGCCTTCGGAAGAGTCTTCATCGTGGATTGTGACCCGGATAATATTAATACAGGGGTAGGTTGCGTTAGCGACAGTACCGCGTAACGCAACATTTTCGCTATTCACGACCTTTGAGGTTGTCGCGTTTCGTTCCTCAACGCGACCTACCCACTTACTCCTTACGGGGAGGTGGAAGCCGGTAAGTAGGTTCTCTTACCATCGACTCCGAACCTGCTCCCTGCCCGTCATGCGCGGAGAAGTAATTTATCCAGGCGCTGGCGAAGGCATCACTCCTATGCCGCACCTCAATCGAAGACCACAGTCTCCTAGCTAACCTCTACCTCCCCGTACTTGAGGCCACCCACGCGCTCATAAACGTGCAGAACTCCACCAGTCGTGTTCAGCTGGGTATCGACAAGACGGAAACTACGCGGGATCGTGCCTTCCCCAAACAGGCGCTTGCCGGTACCGAGAGTAACGGCGAACTGCCAGATGCGTAACGTATCGACAAGATCGTGTTTGAGTAGGGTCTGGATAAGGTGGCTGCTCCCGTGGACTTGAATCTCGCCGCCCTCCTGCGCTTTGAGCTTCGTGACCGCTTGGGCAACGTCGCCTTTGAGCAGGATGGAGTTGTTCCAGTTGACCTCCTTGAGCGTCCTGGATACGACGAACTTCGGCCGGGTATTGAGGGCCACGGCGATCTCGTCGGCTGGATCGGTGGATTTGGGCCAGGAGTCGGCAAAGATCTCATAGGTTTTACGGCCGAGAAGAAAACCACCGGCGCACTTCGTCCACTCGGTCATGATTTCAACAAACTTTGGGTCGAAGTAAGGGACCAGCCAGCCACCGTGCTGAAAGTCGCCGTCACGATCCTCATCGGGGCCGCCGGGTGCCTGCATGACACCGTCTAGAGTCGTGAAAGCACCCACTACCAATTTTCTCATATTCCTCATCTCCTACTCAAGTCAGGCGCCCTACTTGGATATTGGGTGGTTCTCCGGCGACACCCCTCACTGCTGCAGTTCACTTCTGCGGTTCTGCGGTTCCGCCTTTACCATCTTCCTCCACCATGGCCGCCTTGATCCGCCCGGTGATATGGCCCGGCACCGCCACCGCCAGCTGGGCCGCGTAGGAAATCCACGGCTCCAGTGGTACCCAGCGCAGTCCCTCCCCGGCGATGTAGGTGGCGTAGGCCGGATAGAGAATCTTGTAGGAATCCTTTTGCTCCTCGGTCAGCTTTTCTTCGATGGTGTAGCCCACTGCATCGCCGGTGGCCTCGGCCTCCTGCCAGAGCGGCACCAGCGGCAGAATCCGCATCATGGCGTACCAGCCGCGAAAATTCCGGCTCTGGGCCGCGAAATCCTTGGCGTGGGCGCCCTCGTGCAGGACCACGGCCGGCAAGTCGGAATAGATGCTGAGCGTGTTGGTGTAGGGGTTGTAGTTGTCGCCGCCGAAGAAGCGCCCCGGCATAATGGTGTACAGCGAGGTGGAGATCGCCCCCAGGGTGTACTTGAAGAAACCGGGCATCTCCCGGTTGGCGACCAGGCGCCGCCACTCGCCGCCCGGGGCATACTGGTTGAGCCGGACCTTGACTTCGGACAGATGGTTGGCGGCCAGATAGTCGCTGAGCAGCGCCTCGGTTTCCGGGGAAATCCGGTGGTTGTCCACCTCCCAGTTAAGCAGGATCAGCTTGCTGGGCAGGGAGACGACATAATGGCCGACCCCATCCAGAAAGGCCACCGGTTTCCCCCGGTCGATCTGCGTACCGGCCGGTCCGAACTCCGGCAACTCCACATCTTCCCTGGCTGCAGAGTACTGATAAGGCAGGGTGGCGCAACCCCCGGCCAGCAGGAACAGCAGGAGGAGAGACGACAGCAGGGTAAAGGAGCGGGCGGTCATGTTAATCACCTCTAGGTGGACGCTGGCCGGGCAGAAGAGCTGATCTTTCCGCTTATAACTCAGCTTGGTTTGCTTAGGAATTGACTCGGTCTGATCCCCTCACCCCAACCCTCTCCCGGAGGGCGAGGGAGCTATTTATCGCGCCGGCCAAAGGCCTGCGAGGGAGTCTCAACCTTGCGTAAAATGACCTCAGAGATTTGGCCCGGCAGCGTCCAGGATCTTGCGGACCTTGCGGAGCAGATCTTGCGCCGACACCGGTTTTTGGACCAGATTGATGCCCGGCTCGATGATGCCCTGGCGGTGGATATGGTTTTCGCTATAGCCGCTGAGGAAGATCAGGGGCGGCTGGCCGCCCTGGGCCATGATCTGTTCGGCTGCGGCCTTGCCGTGCAGTTTGGGCATGATGACGTCAAAGAGCAGCAGGGCGATGTCTTCCCGGTTTTTCTGCCAGAGCGCCACCGCCTCTTCGCCGTTCTCGGCCGCGATCACCCGGTAACCGGCCCCGCGGAGCACCTCGATGATCATCTGCCGGACCTCGGGATTGTCCTCGGCCAGCAGAATGGTTTCGCTGCCGCCCCGGGCCGGCGCCAAGGTCGTCGCCAAGGCTGCGCCCGGATCCACCCTGCCACCCTGGAGTTGCGGCAGATAGACGCGGATGGTGGTCCCCACCCCTTTTTCGCTGTAACAATTAACATAACCGTCATGCCGCTTAACAATCCCGTAGACAATGGCCATCCCCAGACCGGTGCCCTTGCCGACCTCCTTGGTGGTGAAGAAGGGTTCGAAAAGGTGCGCCTGCACCTCCCGGTCCATGCCGATACCGTTGTCGGCAATGGCGATGACATTATAGGTGCCTGGTTCGCCATAGCCCCGGGCCTTGGCATCGGCCGCATCGAGATTGATCCGGTCGAGATTGATGGTGAGCAGTCCGCCGTCGGGCATGGCGTCGCGGGCGTTGCCGGCAATGTTGATCAGGACCTGTTCGATCTGGCTGCGGTCGGCCAGGACCAGGAAATCGCCCTCGGCGATCCGCACCTCCAGCTCGACCGCCTCGCCCAGCAGGCGGGGCAGGAGCTTCTCGAGACCAACCAGCAACTCGCGAAGATCCAAGACCACCGGTTCGCTCACCTGTTTGCGGCTGAAGGTCAGCATGGCGCGGGTCAGATCGCGGGCCCGGGTGGCCGAGCTCAGGATCATCTCCAGGTAGCGGCGCAGGGGGCTGTCCGCCTCCAAGCGCTGACCGAGCAGTTCGGTGTAGCCCATGATCGCCTGCAGGACGTTGTTGAAATCATGGGCCACCCCGCCGGCCATGGTCCCGACCGCCTCCATCTTCTGGCTCTGCCGCAGCTGCTCCTCCAGCCTGACCTGCTCGGAAATGTCGGTGACGATTTCGATCACCGAGGTCACCTGGCCGGCTTCGTCCCGCAGGGGGAAGGCCTTTAACTCGACAACCCTGGTCACCCCCTCTTCAGACGTCCGAACCTGGCGATGGGTGGCCCGGGCCGGCCGGCCGGTGGCAAAGACCTGGTGGACCGGACACTCAAGGCCGTCGTCGAAACAGGGGCGTTCCAGGGCGTGGGTCAATTCATGACAGCGGCCGCCGATCACCTGGGCCGCTGCTTTACCGACCCACTCACAGTAGGCGCGGTTGGCGGAGAGAATCCGGTAATCGCGGTCGATGACCACGAAGCCGTCATCCACCGTTTCCAGAATCTTCTTGAGCAGCGTTTCCGCCCGCCGCCGTTCGGTGATGTCCAGATTGTACTCGATGATCTGGACCACCTCACCCTGGGCGTCAAAGATCGGATAGCCGTGCACCTCGACATAGCGGGGGGCGCCGGTGGCGTCGTAATGGACATGCTCGACCACCACCGGCACCCGGTTCTGGCGGATTTCCGCGACCGGGCAGGGATGACGGACACCGTCACAGGGGTGGTCGGCCCGATGGCTCAGGGCGTAGCAGGTCGTAATCTCGTTCAGCTGGCCCAGGCGGGCGGCCGGATTGGCCAGTTTGATCGTGTAGTCGTTGACGTCGATGACATAGAAGGGATGGGAAAGGGAGTTCATGACGCTGTCGAGAAACTCCCGCTGCTCCAGAACCCGCATTTCCGCCTGCCGTCGCTCGGAGATCTCCTCCTCCAGGTGGCGGCGGTGGTCGGCCAGGGCCTGGTCGCGGGTCTGCAATTGGCTCAGCATCTGGTTGAAGGTCAGGGCCAGAAAGCCGATCTCGTCGCCGCTCCGGGCCACCGCCCGCACCGTCAGGTCGCCGTCGGCGGCCTGCTCCATGGCCCCCGCCAGTTCCCGGATCGGCCGGCTGACCGCCCTGGAGATGATCAGGGAAACCAGCAGGCCGCCAACCAGCAGGACCAAGAGCATGGCAGCCAGGAAGAGCAGGTCGTCTCGGACCGCCTGTCGGTAACCGGCCAGAGAGACGGTCACCTCAACCTGACCGATCTCCCGCTCCAGATGCCGGATCTGGCCCTTGAACAGCCTGTAGTTCTTGGAATCCAGCGCCAGGGGGGCGCCGCTGGTGGTGGTGACCGGCCGGCCGTCCCGGCCGAGGATCACCGCCTGGACAATTTCATGGTCGCGCAAAACCTCTTTGACGTACTCGTCCAGAACCTCATAGTCGTAGGTCAACAGAGGAACGGCACTGATCTTGACCAGGAGATTGCGGACCGTCTGGCCCTTCTCGTCAAGCCTCTGGCTGGCGTCTCGGCCGACCCGCTCGGTCATGTAGAACCCCAGCCCCAGACAGATCAGGAGGGCGGGAACCAGTACCGCCAATAAGACCTTGGTGCTGAAACCCAGGTTGCCGAAACGGGTGGCCAGGGCGGCGATTTTCCCTTCAGGCGCCATAATCTTTCAACCGCCCGAGCACCTTTTCCACCCGGTAATCGCTGTCGGGCGGGGTCGCCCCCAACTCCCGCATCACCTCGCGGCTGAGTCCGGAGAGAAAAACCTCGCCGGCCAGGGTCCGATCGTCCACCCTGGCGTCGAGCAGCGCCTGTTTTTTCATGATCTCGATGATCAACCGGGCCGAACTCTGGTAGGGAAAGGGCTGGAAATCGGTGCGGCCCGGGGTGAAGGCCCGCTGCAGGAGCGACCGGGGCAGAATATCGTAACCTAAACCTGGTTGGTTGCGGAGCATGTCGATCAACCCGTCCCGGCGATCCGGCTCGTTGGCCGCCAAGGCCCCCAGGGTCAGGGCCCGGGAGAAGGCCTTGACCTCTTCGGGATCGGCGTCATAGCGGCGCCTGGTCGCCACCAGGCTGCAACAGGGATGGTTGGGCCAGATATTCTTGGTCAGTAGATAGACCTTGCCGTACTCTTGCTCCTCGATCAAGGCATCGCTGGGTTCTGGCATGATGATGGCGTCAACCTTGCCATCGCGCAAGGCTCCGACCTGCTTGTCGAGTTCGACCACCTGGAACTTGATGTCCTTGCGGTAGTCGAGTCCATAACTCTCCAGGAACAGCACGAACAGCAGGTAATGGACCATGAGCTTGCTGTGAATGGCCACGGTCTTGCCGGCGAAATCGTCCGGCCCCCTGATCTTGCTGTGGTTGCCGATCATCAAGGCCCCGCCGTTGGTGCCGGTGATCTGGACCACCACCATCGGGGTGGGAGCAACGAAGGGTTTGGCGCCGGTGTGCATGGCGAATGCCAGGGGGGTGACGAGCTGACCGAAATCAAGGCGGCCGCCGATCAGGTCGGCGGCGATTTGCGCGGTGCCCGAATAGCGGCGCAGCTCCACCGCCAGCCCCTCGGCCTTAAAGAAACCCTCGGCCCGGGCCAGCAGGTAGGGGCCGGCGCAGTGGGAAGGAGTGAGAATTCCCACCGTGAGCGGGCGGCTGCTCACCGGGGCGGCCCGGAGCAAACCGGGGCGGAAGCCGGGCAGGGCCGGCAGGGAGCAGGCCAGGATGATTTTGCCGGTCTGCTGCAAGATCTCGCGCCGGGTGGCAAGCGAACCATCAGTCGGTTTTTCGCGTCTCTTCATCATACCCACCTCAGGTCAAAACAGCCGATACTTCGCCATCTTGGCGGCCAGGTGATCAGTGGCCCCGGCGGTTTTTTGGTTTCCGGCCTGGGGACGGTTCACCTTACCTTATTTCCGTTTGAGTTGACAACAATCCCCCCGATTTATTCTCCGCTCAAGAATGGCCACTGGCCAGGTCACCCATTTCGGTACTCTGGGACAACCTCCACACATAACCTTGACTATACGGGGTTTTTAAACTAAAAGAATGGGTTCGCATGGTTTCGGCAACGACCGGCAACACTTAACCTGCGCCACCCCGGCCGACAGGACCGCCGAACTTAAAGATCGGGAGCACCCGCCGCTCCATCTGCACCAGCAGCTAATCTCAAACAAAGGACTTTGAATCGCTGACCCCGGCGCCCATCCCGATCCCGTCAGCCTTTTTCACCCAGCCTATGCTAAGAAAATTCGTCAAGTATATCCGCAATCGCCTCAGCAAACCAGCTACCCCCGACCAGATCGCCCCCGCCACTGCCGCCGAAACCGAGGCGGCCACGCTGGCCGGGAAAAAACGCCGCCGCTCCCGCAAGCCCAAGAAGCCCGGGGAAGGCCTGCCGGTTGAAGCCGCCGTGGCCATTGTAGCCGCCCCCTGGGACCCGGAGAATTTCCAGGTCACCCCCGAGGAGGGCAAGTCGCGCTTCCACGACTTTGACCTGACCCCGGAGGTCATGCACGCCATCGCCGACCTGGGCTTCCATTATTGCACCCCGATTCAGGCCGAGTCCCTGCCCCATACCCTGGCCGGCAGCGACGTGATCGGCCAGGCCCAGACCGGCACCGGCAAGACCGCCGCCTTTCTGATCACCATCCTGCAGAGTGCCCATGCCCAAGGACGGGCGGCCAAAATCGGCACCCCGCTGGCCCTGGTCCTGGCCCCCACCCGGGAGCTGGTCATGCAGATCACCAAGGATGCCGAGGAACTCTCCTGTCACAGCGGCGTGCGGGTCGCCTCGGTATACGGCGGTATCGACTACCAGAAGCAGCAGAACCAGCTGGAACGGGAACCGGTGGACCTGGTGGTCGCCACCCCCGGCCGGCTCCTCGACTTCCTGCGCAACAAGATCGTCGATCTCGGCCAGCTGCGGATTCTGGTAATCGATGAGGCCGACCGCATGCTCGACATGGGCTTCATCCCCGACGTCCGCAAGATCGTCAACTCCACCCCGCCTAAAGAGCAGCGCCAGACCCTGATGTTCAGCGCCACCATCACCCCCGAGGTCAGCCACCTGGCCTCCCAGTGGACCAAGAAACCGGTCATTGTCGATATCGCCCGCGAGCAGGTCACCGTGGACACCGTTGAGCAGCTGGTCTACCTGACCACCTCCCGGGAGAAGTACAACCTGCTTTACAACCTGATCACCCGCGACAACCTGGAACGGGTCATCGTCTTCACCAACCGCCGCGACGAGACCCGCAAACTCACTGACCGCTTGAAGAGGAACGACATCTCCTGCGACATGCTCTCCGGCGAGGTGCCCCAGGGCAAAAGGATCCGGACCCTGGAAGATTTCAAGGCCGGCAAGATCCGGGTGCTGGTCGCCACCGACGTGGCCGGCCGGGGGATCCACATCGACGGGGTCAGCCACGTGGTCAACTACACCCTGCCCTACGAGGCTGAAGATTACGTGCATCGGATCGGCCGCACCGGCCGGGCCGGGGCCAGCGGGATTTCGGTGAGCTTCGCCTGCGAGGAAGGGGCCTTCTACATCCCGGAGATCGAGGCCTACATCGGCGCCAAACTGCCCTGCACCGTCCCCGAACCGGAACTGCTGGTGGAACCACCCAGAGGCACTTACAACCCGGAAAAGGACCAGTTTCAGCACAAGAAGCCGGAATACCGCAGCGGCGGCTCCCGGCCCGGCGGGCGTTCCTCTTCTTCTTCATCTTCCCGGCCTCGTTCCGGGGGGAGCCGGCCGGCCGGGCGGCGCTGAATTATTTGGGAGTAATAGGACTTATAGGAGATATAGGACTAATGGGAGGGTGGTTTCCCATAGCTCCCATTAGTCCTATAAGTCCCATTATTCCCAAATTTCGTTAAACTCTCACCCCCTTGCCAAGCCTCGCCTAACCAAGTAATAATGCGATACCCTTTACCAGGTGTCGCCCATGCCCATCCGAAATTCCCGCCTGAACCAACTCTGCAAAGCGCTGCGGACCGCCTTTACCGAGTTGCTCTTTCCCTCCACCTGCCTGAATTGCCGGCTGGCGCTGCCACCCGGAACCCTGCCGATGTTCTGCCCGGAGTGCCTGGGCCAGATCGAGCTGGTCAACGGCCCCCTGTGTCCCGGCTGCGGCCGGCAGTTTCCCAAGGCGGCCGGAGGCGTCCATTTCTGCGGCCTGTGCCTCTCCGGCCACTACCATTTCGACCAGGCCCGGGCCGTGGCGATCTACAGCGAACCTTTTGCCCAGGTGATCCACCGGTTCAAGTATCAGGGTAAAACCCACGCTCTCGCCAGTTTTCGGGCGCTGCTGGAAATGTTGCCACCGGAGTCGGTCATCGAGCCGCCCGAACTGATCCTGCCGGTACCGCTCCACGACCGCAAGCTGCGCCAGCGCGGCTTCAATCAGGCAGTGCTCCTGGCTAGCGCCTTCTTCCCGCAGGCCAGGCGCCTAATCAGGACCGATCTGCTGCGCCGCGCCATCAACACCGAACCGCAGACCAGCCTGAGCGGCAAGGCCCGGCGGCTGAACCTGAAAAATGCCTTCACCCTGCGGGATCCGGAACTGGTGCGGGGGAAACGGATTGTGCTGGTGGATGACGTCTTCACCACCGGCACCACGGTGAACGAATGCGCCCGCATCCTCAAGAAGGCCGGGGCGCTGCGTGTTGAGGTGCTGACCCTGGCCCGGGTCCGGGAATGATCAGCGCGGCGCCGGGGCCGTGAACTCGCCCAAGGCGCCGGCAACCCCGGCCAGACCAATGACCGGCGGCCGACAAGTTCGCTCCCGGCAGAGATAGGTGGTCACCCGACCATCGAGCATCACCTTGTCCCGCAACATCGGCACCAGTTCCGCCAACCGGTCGCCCGCGGCCCCCTCCTCCCGGAACAGCAGGAGATGGCCGCCCAGGAAGGTGCGGTTGAGCAATTCCATGACCTGGCGGGTTTCCGGATCGGCCCGACGGCCGGCCACCACAATCTCGCCGGTCGGCCCGGCCAGCAGATCATAAGCGGTCAGGAACATGGTCTGGCCGGCCGGATAGGCGGCCGCCGCCGTCCCGCAGGCCGCCGCCAGCCGAACGGCTCGCTCGGCCAGTTGCTCATCATCCAGCAACCCGGCCAGCCTGGCCAGATTCAACAGGGCCACCGAGTTGCCGGCCGGCAAGGCGCCATCGTAAAATTCCCGGGTGGTCAGGAGCAACTTCTCGTTTTCTTTGCCGGAGAAGGTGAAGGCGCCGCTCTGCTCGTCCCCGAACAACTCCACCATCCTCCGGTTGAGGTTTTTGGCCTCTTCCAGATAGCGGGGCTCGGAGGTCGTCATGAACAGCTCCAGGAGTCCCCAGACCAGATAGGCGTAATCGTCCTGGAAGCCGGCGATGCGGGATTCGCCCTGGCGGTAGCTGCGCAGAAGCCGACCCTGCTGGTCCCGCATCCGGGTCAGCAAAAAGTCCGCGGCCCGGGCGGCCCGGGCGGTCAACTCCGGCTCGTCGAGGACCCGGCCGCCCCGGGCCAGGGCCGCGATCATCAAGCCGTTCCAGGCCGTCAACACCTTGTCGTCCAGCAGGGGCCGGACCCGTTTCGCCCGTTCGGCCAAGAGTTTCTCCCGCTCGCCCGCCAGTTCGCCGGGGTTGAGGTCGGTCTTGGCCAGGTGGAGGATGTTCAAACCCTTCTGCTCGCCGCTGGCCTCGTCCGCGAAATTGCCCGCCGCCTTGACCCCGTATTTGCTGAGGAAGCGGGGTCCCGCCGTCTCGCCGAGAATTTTGCGGATCTCCGCCTCACTCCACAGGTAAAACAACCCCTCCTCGCCCTCGGAGTCGGCATCCTCGGCCGAATAGAAACCACCTTCCGGCGACGAGAGGTCGCGGTTCACGTAGGTGAAGATCTCCCGGGCGGTTTGGGCCAGGAGCGGTGCGCCGGTGGCCTGGTAGGCCTCCAGATAAGCCAGGGCCAAGAGGGCCTGATCGTAAAGCATCTTCTCGAAGTGCGGCACCAGCCAGCGACGGTCGGTGGAGTAACGGTGAAAGCCGAAGCCGAGCTGGTCATAAATCCCGCCCTGGCGCAGGGCGGTGAGGGTGCGGGTAACCATCGCCAGGGTCTGCGGATCGCCGCTCCGCTGCCAGTGGCGCAGGAGGAAGAGGTATTGATGGGGAACCGGGAATTTGGGGGCCCGGCCAAAACCGCCGTATTCAGCATCGAAACCGGCGGCCAGCTGGCGCGCGGCCAGGCCGGAGAGTTGCGGATCGGGCCGGTCGGCAGCGGCTGAAGCCTTTTCCCCACCCCCCACCAACTCCACGACCCGATTGGCCGAGGCGACCAATTTCTCCCGCTCGCTCCGCCAGAGCTGGCTGGTGGTGGTGAGAATCTCTAACAGACCGGGGCGGCCGGAACCAGATGCCTTGGGAAAATAGGTGCCGACCAGGAAGGGCTTGCGTTCCGGGGTAAGCAGCACCGTCAACGGCCAACCGCCGGAGCCGGTGACCTCCTGGCAGATCTTCATGTAGATGGCGTCGAGGTCGGGACGCTCCTCCCGGTCGACCTTGATGGCGATGAAATCCCGCTTGAGCAGGGCCGCTATTTCCGGATCACTGAAGGATTCCCGGGCCATGACGTGGCACCAGTGGCAGGTGGCGTAGCCGATCGACAGCAAAATCGGCTTGTTTTCGGCCAGGGCCCTGCTTAAGGCCTCTTCACCCCAGGGATACCAGTCGATGGGATTGGCGGCGTGCTGGAGCAGGTAGGGGCTTTTCTCGAAGACCAGCCGGTTATAATGGTCGCCGCCGTCCGGGGGCAACCCCTGGGTGTCAATGTTGTCGATCCGCATCGCCATTACCTCCGCACCGGATAAAACCTGGCCCGCCACCAGCAGAATGACCAGAGCCTTGTTTAACTGCATGCCGCGCACCTCCAGCCTGTGCCGACCATTTTAGGCCTTTGTTGGTAAACATAACCACTCTGGTCCGGAAAATCGTCGGCCTGCCGCGCCGGCCAGTAATTTTTATCCCCTTGCCGCCCGGGCCGGGCCACAGTAAAGTATCGGCATGAATGAACTGTTGAAACTGCTCCTGGCCGGACTGGCCTCGATAATTACCCTGATCGTCGCCGTCCGGAAGAAAGACCCCGGCTGCCCCACCTGACTGCCGCTCTACGGCTCGCTGGGCGCGGGCCTCATCACCTACCTCATCCTCTCGCGACTCTTTTAATTAGCCTATGAAAATCGCCGGCCAAAACTACCGGACCATCTGGCCCGACCCGAACAATGCCAAGGTCATCAAGGTCATCGACCAGCGCCACCTGCCCCACCAGCTGGTCATCGAGGACCTGCACAACGTTGCCGACTTCGCCCGGGCCATCAAGGAGATGCACGTGCGCGGGGCCGGGCTGATCGGCGCCACCGCCGGTTACGGCATGTACAGCGCCGGACTGCACGCCCCCGCCGACCGCTTTCAGGAAAGTCTCAAAGCCGACGGCGACCGGCTGATCGCCACCCGGCCCACCGCCACCAATCTGGCCTGGGCGGTGCAACGGCAACTTGATGCCGTGCGAGGCGTCTCTGACGCTGCGCACGGCATGGAGATTCTTTACCGGACCGCCACCGAGATCGCCGACGAGGACGCTGAATTCTGCCGGCGAATCGGCGAACACGGTCTGGCCATCATCCGGGATTTGAGCCGGAAAAAGCCCGGCGAGCCGGTCAATATCCTCACCCACTGCAACGCCGGCTGGCTGGCCTTCGTCGATTACGGCTCGGCCACCGCCCCCATCTACGCCGCCCATCGGGAAGGGATCAAGGTCCACGTCTGGGTCGATGAAACCCGGCCCTGGCTGCAGGGCGCCAAACTCACCGCCTGGGAATTGAAGGAGGAAGGAGTTCCGCACACCCTGGTGGCCGACAACACCGGCGGCCATCTGATGCAGCACGGGATGGTGGACATGGTCATCGTCGGCACCGACCGCACCACCCGCAGCGGCGACGTGGCCAACAAGATCGGCACCTACCTGAAGGCCCTGGCGGCCAAGGATAACGGGGTGCCCTTTTACGTGGCCCTGCCTTCTTCGACCTTTGACTGGACGATCAGCGACGGGGTGCGGGAGATTCCCATTGAACAACGGGGTGGTGAGGAGATCTGCCAGGTCTGCGGCTTGACCGAGGATGGCAGGAATGAGAAGGTGCAGATTGCCCCGCCTGGCACTGCCACCGCCAACTACGGCTTTGATGTGACCCCGGCCAGGTTTATCACCGGGTTGATCTCGGAGCGAGGGATTTGCCCGGCCAGTGAGGCGGGGATCAGGGAGTTGTTTCCGGAGAAGTTTATCTAAACCAGCCCCAGCAACTCCACCACCCGGTCATGAAATAAGGGCCTAAACTCCCGGATCAAAATATTATCCCGACTGGGATGAACCCTATTAGTCAAAAGCACCACCACCAGCCCCTTATCCGGGTCGATCCAGAACGAGGTGCCGGTAAAGCCCAGATGGCCGACACTGCGCGGCGACAGATACCGGCCGCTACTGGAGCTGCCCGGGGTAGGCCGATCAAAACCCAGGGCCCAGGTTGAGCCGGCCACCTGGCTCTGCGCCTCAAGAAAGAAGGTCAGGTCGGCCCGGCGAAGGTTTGGATGCACCCGCCGCCCCTGCCAAATCTCCAGGATGGCGCAAGTCAGGCCCAGCACCGCCTCGAGATTGCCGAACAGACCGGCATGACCGGCCACCCCGCCCAAGACCCAGCAATTTTCATCGCTTACCTCGCCCTGCAGGACCTTGCCACGCCAAGGGCAATCTTCGGTGGGCACATAGGTCTCACGGGCTTTCCTGGGCCTTCCTGGGGGGTTAAAGAAGATTCCCTTGGCCAGTCCCAGTGGTTCGACAATCTGCTCTTTAAAATATTGCTCCAGCCCAACTCCAGTCACCCCTTCGATAATTAAACCCAACAACAGGTAACCAAAATCGCTGTAGATCGCGGCCGTGCCGGGTTTAGCCAGCAGTTTTTCCGAACAGATCAGGCGCCGCAGCTCAGCCTTCCTGGCCGCCACCGGCAGGTTTACCAAGTGCATAAAATAGGGGCGATGGGCCGGCAGGCCGGAGCTGTGGTTCAACAGCTGGGCGATGGTAATCTCGCGCTTATCTTCGGGCAGCCCTTGCGGCAGATATTCTGTTATCTTACCATTTAGCGAAATCAGTCCCTCACCAACCAAGGCGATGATTGATAAGGCGGTGGCAAAAGGCTTGGTTAACGAAGCAAGATCGTAATAGGTTTTTTTAACTTCTCCTTTTTTGATTGATAGAAATTTTTTACTGCCGGAAATCAGCAAACACTCTTTCCCATAAACTTGACTATAAGAGCAGATCCCCGCCGCGTAACTCGGAAAAACCCCGAACTCAACCGCATTTTTCAATAACACAGCAATGTCATTTTCTGCATTTTTCATTTTATCTCGATAATCTCCAGGCGCTCATTTTTATAATTTCATTAAAACAACGAGTTAGAAAAAAGAAGCGGCAGGTTTTTCGCCTTGAATAATTTTAATATATTATTATTAATGATTTCAGATAGTTAAATCATAAATTTCGTTTCATCACAAACTATGTTTTTTATTTTAAAATAACATCGTTAAAACAATAAGTTATCCCTTTAAATATTTGCCTTATTTTATTGAATAAATCCCCTTTATTTTGTAAGGTTGGGAACCTGCTTTTCTAAGTTATCCAAAAGTTACCACCATGATAGCTTTAATAGCCTGTTGATAACTTTCAACAAAAATTTTTAGACAATTTTCGCGTCCTTTAAAAATTATAAGTTTTTTATTTATATCGGTTAGTTACGTAAGTTCTCAACATATCAACACCCTTAATAACCATAATATTTTAAATACAAAAACTTAATACTACAGGGATTTAACCATGTCATTATCCGTGAACGTATCGAGAGACGAGTTTCTGGCTGGTCTGGCTTCACTGCAGAACATCACCGGCAAAAAAGGGACCATGGCGATTCTTTCCAATGTCTTGATCCAGACCGGCACCAACGAGTTCACCATGACCGCCACCGACCTTGAGGTGGGAGTGAGAATCAGGGTGGCCTCCGAGATCGTCACGGCCGGCGAGATCACCTTGCCGGCCCGTAAGCTCTTCGAGATCGTCCGGGAAACCGATGCCGATCTGATTCATCTGGAACTGCATGAAAACAACTGGGTGAAGATCGCCGCCAAGGCCAGCGCTTATAATCTGGCCGGCATGTCCGCCGAGGAATTCCCTTCGTTTCCCGAGTATGAAGAAGATCAATTGGTGGAAATATCCGCCGATTCACTTAAGGAACTGATCGACCGCACCATCTTCTCCGTGGCCCAGGAAGGGGAAAGCCAGTTTAATCTGGCCGGGGTTCTGGTCGAAAAAGAAAAAAAGGGTGATGGCTATTTGCTCAGGATGGTCTCTTCCGACGGCCACCGCTTGTCGATGATGGAATTGCCGGTGGAGGCCGCTTTGGACGGGCTGGCCGTAGAAAAGACCACCCTGATTCCCCGGAAAGGCGTGCAGGAGATCAGAAAGTTCTGCGAGGGCCATAGTATGGTCCACCTGGGTTTCAATAAGAAGCAGGCGATCCTCAAGACCGATAAGGCCCTGATGATCATCCGTTTAATGAACGGTGATTTTCCCGACTATCGTAACATTGTCGGGACCATCAAGCAGGAGAACCTGGTGGCGATTGATCGCCATACCCTGATCAACGCCATGAAGCGGATGATCCTCTTCACCGAGGACCGCTTTAACGCCGTCAAGTTCCACCTGGAAAAAGACACCCTGATGCTCTCCTCCGAGAGTATGGATATCGGCAACGCCAAGGATATTATCAAGGTCGGCTATGAAGGAACTGTGATGAACATCGGCTTCAACGGCAAGTACTTCGTGGAGGCCCTGCAGGTCATGGGCAGTGAGCAGGTCAAGGTCTACATCAACTCCGAGGAAAGCCCCTGTCTGATCATGGGTGAAGACGATCCCGGCTATATGAGCGTCATCATGCCGATGAAGATTTAGGAATTAATTAACCAAGGGATTTTATTTAAACCGCCACGGTTTGCCAATCCAGCTTTCCGGCTCCAACCGGAATAACGCGGCGGGATTTCCATAGTCAGAAAGGATTTAAAAGTGAGCGAAAAAAATAACAGTTACGGCGCCGAACAGATCAAGGTCCTCAGCGGTCTCGAGGGGGTCCGGATGCGGCCGGCCATGTACATCGGCAATACTGGTGAAGAGGGGCTGCATCATCTGGTCTATGAGGTGGTCGATAACAGCATCGACGAGGCCCTGGCCGGCCACTGCTCGCGGATCAAGGTCACCATCCATAAGGACGACAGCGTCAGCGTCGAGGACAACGGCCGGGGTATCCCGGTGGCCATGCATCCCACCGAGGGGCTATCGGCCCTGGAGCTGGTCATGTGAACCCTGCACGCCGGCGGCAAGTTCGACCACTCCACCTACAAGGTCTCCGGCGGTCTGCATGGCGTCGGCGTCTCGGTGGTCAATGCCTTGAGTATGCTGACCACCGCCGAGGTCAAGCGCGAAGGTCACATCCACCGGCAGAGCTACGAATTCGGGATCCGGACCGGCGATGTCACCGTGGTCGGCGACTCCGATCAGACCGGCACCAAGATCACCTTCAAGCCGGATCCCCAGATCTTTACCGAGACCCTGATCTTCAAATACGAGACCATCCAGAACCGGATCCGGGAGCTGGCCTTCCTGAATCGCAACATCAGGATCTCCTTGAAGGACGAGCGCAACGGCGCCGAGGATGAATTCCACTTCGAGGGCGGCATTAACGAGTATGTGACTTACCTGAATAGGAACCGCACCCCGGTCCACCCCCACCCCATCGTCATCGAGGGTGAAAAGGACGGGGTCCAGGTGGAGGTGGCCTTCCAGTACTACACCGGCTACTCCGAGCGACTCTTTTCCTACGTCAACAACATCTTCACCCGCGAGGGCGGCACCCACGTCACCGGCTTTCGCGGCGCGTTGACCAAGTGCATCAACCGTTACGCCAACGACGACGTGGTACCCAAGAATCTCCGCGAGAAGATGGAGGGTGACGACGTCCGCGAGGGCATCACCTGCGTAATCTCGGTGCGGGTTCCCAACCCCCAGTTCGAGGGGCAGACCAAGACCAAGCTGGGCAACAGCGAGGTCAAGGCGGTGGTCGAATCGATCTGCAATGAGAAACTCGCCATCTACCTGGAACAGAATCCCCAGGACGCCAAGCTGATCTTGAGCAAGGTGGTCGATGCCCTGCGGGCCCGGGAAGCGGCCCGCAAGGCCAAGGAGTTGTCGCGCAAAAAAGGCGGCGGCCTTGATCTGCTGATGGCGGGCAAGCTGGCCGAGTGTCAGTCCAAGATTCCGGCCGAGCGCGAGATCTTCCTGGTCGAGGGCGATTCGGCCGGCGGTTCGGCCAAGCAGGGCCGCGACCGGGCCTTCCAGGCCATCCTGCCCCTGCGCGGCAAGATCATGAACGTCGAGAAGGCCCGTTACGACAAGATCCTCTCCAGCGAGGAGATCAAGCAGATGATCGCCGCCCTGGGCACCGGCATCGGCAAGGACGATTTCGACCACGCCCATCTGCGCTACCACAAGGTCATCATCATGACCGATGCCGACGTCGACGGCGCCCATATCCGCACCCTGCTCCTGACCTTCTTCTATCGGCAGATGCTGCCCCTGGTCGAGAACGGCAACGTCTATATCGCCCAGCCGCCCCTCTACCGGCTGGGCCGCGGCAAGAAGGAGCAGTACTTTGCCGACGATGACCATCTGAACGGCTTCCTCTTCGAGCAGGCCAGCACCATGATGACCGTCCGCCCCGAGGCCACCGACCTGGAGTTCGAGGGACCCCGGTTGGTCGAGATCCTGCGCAAGCTCTCCGGCTATCTGAAGATCGTTCGCTATCTGGAAAGAATGGGGATCTGGGACGATATGACCAACTTCCTCCTGGATCATGAGGTGGTCTCGGCCGACCAGTTCGCCGATGAGGACTTCGTCACCCGCCTGAAAGAACACCTGTCCGGCAAGGATTTCATCCTCGGCCCGATCCGGCCCTGCCGCTGGAAGCCGAGTTGCTACGAGTTCGACGCCGCCTTTAAAGACAAGGCGCATCTGCGGGTCACGGTGGGTCCACAGATCCCCCTGATTCCTGAGTATCACTCGCTTTTGAGCGTCTATCCCCAGGTTAAGGATCTCTTGACCGGCGGTTACGTCATCGACAACAAGAGCCAGCAGTTGGCGGCCGCCAACTGGCAGGAACTGCTGGAGATTGTCCGCAAGGAGTCCTTCAAGGGTTCCACACTGCAGCGCTACAAAGGTCTGGGCGAGATGAACCCGATCCAGCTCTGGGACACCACCATGGACCCGGAACGGCGCATCCTCCTCAAGGTACGGATCGAGGACGCCGAAAAGGCCGATGACATCTTCACCACCCTGATGGGCGATAAGGTCGAGCCGCGCCGCGACTTCATCCAGAACCACGCCATGGAGGTATCCGATCTGGATATCTAACCTTCTCCCCTCCCTTGAAGGGAGGGGTTGGGGGAGGGTGAAGCAGCAAACTTCTTGTGCTGTAGCAACCTTCCCCCTCACCCTGACCCTCCCCCGCGAGGGGGGAGGGAATATGCAAAAGGAATATTTAAGGATTAACAATGGTCGAACATACCGACAGCCCCGGTCAGCCCACCATCACCATCGAGAGCGAACTGAAGAAGTCCTATCTCGATTATGCCATGAGCGTCATCATCGGCCGGGCCCTGCCCGATGTGCGCGATGGTCTTAAACCCGTGCATCGCCGCGCTCTGTACGCCATGCGCGAGCTCAACAACTTTCACAACCGTCCTTATTTGAAGTCGGCCCGTATCGTCGGTGACGTGATCGGTAAGTACCATCCGCACGGCGACACCGCCGCCTACGACACCATCGTCCGAATGGCTCAGACCTTCTCCCTGCGCTACCTGCTGGTCGACGGCCAGGGCAACTTCGGTTCGGTGGACGGCGACTCGCCGGCCGCCATGCGTTATACCGAGGCGAGGATGACCAAGCTCGACCAGGAGCTGATCGCCGACCTCGATAAAGAAACGGTGGACTTCGTCCCCACCTACGACAATTCCCATCTCGAGCCGGTGGTCTTCCCGACCCGGGTGCCCAACCTCTTGATCAACGGCTCCTCCGGCATCGCCGTCGGCATGGCCACCAACATCCCGCCCCACAACCTCACCGAGGTGATGAACGGGCTGCTGGCCATGATCGACAACCCGGATATCACCGTCAACCAGCTGATGGAGATCATCACCGGACCGGATTTCCCCACCGGCGCCTACATCTGCGGCCGGGCTGGGATCCGCGAGGCCTACGAAACCGGGCGCGGCTCGGTCTTGATGCGCTCCAAGACCCATGTCGAAAAGTCCAAGAAGGCCAACCGCGAGTCGATCATCATCACCGAGATTCCCTACCAGCAGAACAAGGCCTCGCTGGTCGAGAAGATCGCCATCCTGATCAAGGAGAAGAAGATCGAGTCGATCTCCGAGATCCGCGACGAGTCCGACCGCCACGGCATGCGGGTGGTTCTGGAGCTGAAGAAGGACGAGATCGCCGAGGTGATCTTGAACCAGCTCTACAAGATGACCCCGCTGCAGCGGAGCTTCGGGATCATCATGCTCTCCATCGTCAACGGTCGCCCCGAGGTCTTAAACCTCAAGGAGATCCTCGACAACTTCGTCCTCCATCGCAAGACCGTGGTCTACCGCCGCACCGTCTACGACCTGCGCAAAACCGAGGAGAAGGCCCATATCCTCGAAGGGTTGAAGATCGCCATCACCAACCTCGACGAGGTGGTGGAGTTGATCAAGAAGTCGCCTGGACCGAAAGAGGCCAAGGCCGGGTTGATCGAGCGCTTCGAACTCTCCGAGATCCAGGCCCAGGCCATCCTGGAGATGCGCCTCCAGCGCTTGACCGGTCTGGAGCGCGACAAGATCATCGACGAATACAATGAGCTGATGCGGCAGATCACCTGGTTCAAGCAGATCCTCGCCGACCAGAACATCGTGATGAAGATCATCCGCGACGAGTTCATCGAGATCCGCGACAACTACGGCGACGAGCGGCGCACCGAGATCATCGACGCCCCCGACGAGATCCTGCCGGAAGACATGATCGCCCCCGAGGAGATGGTGGTCACCATCACCCACGAAGGCTATATCAAGCGCAATCACACCGCCCTGTATAAGGCCCAGCGCCGCGGCGGCAAGGGGATCAAGGGGATCCAGACCCACGAGGAGGATTTTGTCTCCAGCCTCTATCTGGCCATCACCCACGACACCTTCCTGTTCTTCACCAACCACGGCAAGGTCTTCTGGCGGCGGGTCTACGAGATTCCCCAGGCCAGCCGGATCGCCCGGGGCAAGGCCCTGGTTAATCTCCTGGAGCTGGCCCCCGGAGAGAAGGTGGCGGCGATCCTGCCGGTCAAGACCTTCAAGCTTGAGGAAGGCGAGACCCGCTACATCCTGATGGTGACCAAGAAGGGTGTGGCCAAGCGGACCAACTTAAGCGAATTCACCCGCCCCATGCGGCGCGGCAAGATCGCCCTGACCATCCGCGAGGGGGATGAGATCATCTCCGCCTCCCTGACTAACGGCAGCAATGACGTGATGATCTTCTCCAGCGACGGCATGTCGGTGCGCTTCAACGAGGAGAAGGTCCGCGACATGGGCCGCCAGGCCTCCGGCGTCCGCGGGATCAATCTGAAACCCGGCGACACCGTGGTCGGCGTCGAGGTGGTGGAGCGCGGCTATGAACTGCCCGAACCCCCTGAAGGCGTTGAGGTCGAGGAGTCGGATGAAGAGTTGATTGTCGATGCCGACACCCGTTCGATCCTCACCGTCACCGAAAACGGCTTCGGCAAACGCACGGCGGTGGATGGCTACCCCACCCGCAACCGGGGCGGCAAGGGGGTCTTCACCATCAAGACCAGCGAGCGCAACGGTCTGGTGATCAGCGCCCTGCAGGTCACCAACGAAGATGAGATCATGCTGATCACCAGCGTCGGCAAGATCATCCGGATGAACATGAGTTCCCTGCGGATCATTGGTCGTAACACCCAGGGGGTCAAACTGGTCAACCTGGAACCGGGCGAAAAGGTAGTCGATATCGCCCGGGTTGCCGAGCCTTCATCGGATGATGACGAGGTTTACGACGAGTCGGCCGAGGATGAGTTGATCGATGGGGTTATGCCGGTTAGTCCGGTTGATGAAGATGAAGAAGCTGGGGATGATGAGTCTCCGGAAGAGGAAACCCCGGAGGATGGCGAGGAATAAGGCGCTTATCGCGTCATTGCGAGGAGTGAAGCGACGCGGCAGATAAGCGAAGACTTCGATCTGAACCAGACTGCCGTGTCGTTGGCCCTGTCCTCCTCGCAGTGAAGGTTTGCTTGTTTTTGTAATGTAATATTAGATCCCCTCACCCTGACCCTCTCCCTGAGGTAGAGGGAACGGCATCTCGGGACTGTGCAGGTCCTTGTTGCTTGGGTGGAGAATGCAAATAGTCTGGTTAGTTACATACGCCCTCTCCCTTGAGGGAGAGGGTTGGGGTGAGGGGTAATCAAAGGTTATTTCCTCTTATTTTGCAGGATGGGTATTGGCCGTAAACCTCACCCCATCTAAACAAACCGGAGGCTCCATTTATGCCCATCCATCAGGCGGCGGTGATCGGGGCCGGCAGCTGGGGCACCGCCCTGGCCAAACTATTGTCCGACAAGGGTTGCGCGGTTAATCTCTGGGCGCACCGGCCCGAACACGCGGCCGAAATCACCACCCACCGCGAAAACCTCACCTACCTGCCCGGCTTTAAACTGGGCGAAAAGCTCACCGCCACCAGCGATCTGGCCCAGGCCGTCCAGGGCCGCCGGATGGTGGTGATGGTCGTCCCCTCCCACGGCTTTCGCCAGGTCTTCCGCCAACTCCTCCCTCATCTCCAGAACGACACCTACGTAATCTCGGCGGTCAAGGGCATCGAGAACGACACCCTGATGACCATGGACCAGGTGATGACCGATGAACTGGCCCGCTTGGCCAAACCGCCCCGCCTGCATCTCGGCGTCCTGGCCGGACCCAGCTTCGCCAAGGAGGTGGCGGCCAACGTTCCCACCGCCGTGGCCGTCGCCTTCCCCAGCCGGGCCGAGGCCCAGCTCGCCCAGCAGTTCTTCAACGCCCCCCGCTTTCGGGTCTATGCCGCCACCGACGTGATCGGCATGGAGATCAGCGGCGCCTTGAAGAACATCGTCGCCATCGCCGCCGGCATCTGCGACGGCCTGGGCTACGGCACCAACACCCGCGCCGCCCTGATCACCCGGGGGTTGGCCGAAATCACCCGCCTGGGCGTCAAGATGGGCGCCCAGCCCCTCACCTTCTCGGGCCTGGCCGGCCTGGGCGGTCTGGTCCTCACCTGCACCGGCGATTTGAGCCGGAACCGGCAGGTCGGCCTGAAGCTTGGCCAGGGCCGCAAGATCGACGAGATCGTCGCCGAAATGGAGATGGTCGCCGAGGGCGTCAAGACCACCCGCTCGGCCTGGAACCTGGCCCAAAGGGAAAAGGTCGAAATGCCGATCCTGGAGCAGGTTTACCAGGTGATCTACGAGGGGTTGGACTGCGATCAGGCGGTGAAGACCTTGCTGGCGCGGAGTTTGAAGGAAGAGATTGAGTTTTGAAGGGTGATAGCTCTTGGCTGGGGCAGCGAGTAAGTGATAAAATTAGAGATTTCCAGAAGTCAAGATGCTGAACGTGGAGTGGAATTTGAATGAATTATAAGGATCAACTTCAAAGACATATCTCGTTCATAAAACGATCTTGCTCTTTTTATGACCAAGGTGATAAAGAAGAGGCACTAAGAATTGCAGTGTCATTAAGAGTACTATTTCATGATACTAGTAAAAGTACATCTCTGTTGAAGCACTTAGAAAATAAAGAAAATGTTCGTATTCTATCAACCTTTGGTGTTAAAAATCCTGACCCATTAAAATGGAAATCTGTGCCAGTGATAAGTATTCCTTTTCTGATTGACGTATCAAAGCATAGTATAGGTCCATTATTGGACAGATCCCGTAGTATTGATTTCATCAATATAGATGCATGGTGGAGTGAAGTTGTTATGATTTGCGGTGAATCTTATTCAAGAAATGACATTATTCTGTCAGCAGCAAATCAGGATGGTGGTGCTCATGTTGATTCGAATCCTAACTATAAAACAACACAACTAAAAGATGGTGTATTAAAATTCGATGCAACTATTAATGGTGTAAAACAAACTATTCCGCTTGTAGATAGTCATTTTCCATTATTACGGCAATTTGGATATGAGATTCTAAATAGTCCAGAGATAATGCAGCTGCTCTAATGATTGTATCAAATTATGAGTGTCTGATGAACTCGTAAGGCGCAATCCTTTTTCGTCAATGTAGGGCGACAATAAGCGAAGCGCATTGCGCCGGATGAGTTCGCTAATCTTAGTCGTTCCCACATTCAAGCGTAGGAACGATTAACTCCAGTCCGTAGGTCGGGTTACGCTTCGCTGACCCGACCTACAACTTAGGTATATGGATCTGTATAATTACTTGTAGGGCTGCATGTGCATCGAGTTTGGCATTTTACGAGAAGGCTCATCTATCACCATAATTGGTGAATATCGCGTTGTGCTTTCTGATAATGAGTGGTTTGCCCTGGAGTCGATGTTTAAGAAGATTGGCACGCTAACCGGCCAAGAAATGGAGTGGTGGGGTGACGCGGAGTTCGACTTCAATACGCTACCAGTTTTCGGAAATTAGGGACACTCCCCTATTTCCCACAGGAACAAATTAACTCGTAAGGTGCATTGCGCCGGATGAGTTGTCTTTCTTATCCTATACCTGTTGCTTCGGTGTCATTCACCTAGGATGCGGTGAGAAACGAACCGCATCGGTCGCGTATCACCGCTGCATCACATCTTCACAGGTATGTTTCTGCGGTAACGTCACTTGGAGGATGTTTATTTAGATGCTATATTAAATATCTAAATAAACATCTATTTGCCGAGGTAGCCACATGGACACCATCTATTCAAATATCACCGTAAGTGTCACCGAACTGAAGCGGAATTACGCCGGAATTCTTAAGCAGGCCGAGGAGTGCCCGATTGCCGTCTTAAATCACAATCGTCCCGAGGCCTACCTCCTTCCCGCCGCCCACTACGAAAGGCTGATGGCTGTTCTGGAAGACCTGGAAGATGCCAAACTGGTGCGGGAACGCGGTGCCGGCCCCTTTGTCGAAGTGAATCCGGATGAACTATAAGCTCCGCTTCCATGAACTGGCCCTGGTTGAATGGCGCAAGCTGGACGCTTTCATTCGGGAACCACTGAAGAAAAAACTCTTGGAACGTCTGCTCTCCCCGCGTGTCCCTGCTGCGGCGCTTACCGGCATGGCCGATTGCTACAAAATCAAACTGCGTAGTGCCGGGTATCGCCTGGTTTATCGCGTTGATGACCAAGTGGTGTTCGTGACCGTAATCTCGATTGGAAAGCGGGACAAGTTGAAGGTTTACGAGGCGGCTAAATCCCGGCTTTGATGCCGTAACTCGTAAGGCGCAAACTCGTAAGGCACAAGCTCTTCCATCAATGTGGGCGACAATAAACGAAGCGCATTGCGCCGGATGAGTCGCCTTTCTTATCGTATATCTGTTGTTTCCGTGTCAGTCTGGTCGGGCGGGTTGATCGAGCTTGATCCGTGGTGATGAAGTTGGGGACGCGGGAGCGTCCCGGGCGGCGTTTCCACGCTGGAGCGTAGGAACGATGAATGTAACTCCGTGGAATCTGACACCTGCCTGCTGGACGATTTCTGGAAAGATGTGGACAACTGGAGGAAATGATATGAACAGCGTGACGTTGGAAGTTGCCTCCCGCGAAAAAAGCGATCAGCGTTTGCTGCGTGCGTTTGCAGGCGAACCGCAGGGAGCTTTTATCAGCTTCGCCAGCCCGGAATTGCTCTTCAAGGTGCTTTCCGGTAAGCGCTGGGACTTGCTGAAACTCATGACTGGCGCGGGGCCAATGACGATTCGCGAGGCCGCCCGCCGCATGCACCGGGATGTGAAGGGCGTGCACGGCGACGTCAAGGCCCTGTTGAATGCGGGATTACTGCAAAAGACCGACAAGGGCCAGATCGTCTTTCCGTACGACACCGTGCATGTGGATTTCATGCTGAAAGCGGCTTGAGTTTCCTTTATCGTTCCCACGCGGGTGCTTTCGCCCTAATAGCTTTCGCTAATCTTGACATTAAGTCCGTAAATGGTACCTTATTCGGACAGGAGGTACATCATGGATATTGCAACAGACATCAAACCGGTTTCTTATCTCAAGTCCCACGTGGCCGATATTTTAAAGCAGATCAACGAAACCCACCGGCCGATGGTTATCACCCAGAATGGCGAACCCAGGGGGGTTCTGCAGGATCCGGAAAGTTACGACAAGATGCGTAAGGCCATCACTTTGCTCAAATTAATCACTGAGGGTGAGGAAAATATCAAGCAGGGTAAGGTTAAATCCCAGGACAAGGTGTTTGCCGATATCGAAAAAGTATTGGCCAAGAAAGCTTGATGAACCGCAAATATACGGTCATTTGGGCCGAGGTTGCTGAAGCGGATCTCTTGGGGATTGTTGAGTATATCGCGGCAGAAAATCTCACCAATGCCCATAGCGTTTTCAGCAAAATCAAGGAAAAGGCGATCTCCCTCAAATCCTTACCGGAAAGGGGTCGGGTGGTTCCGGAGTTGTCTGAGCAAGGCGTAAATCTCTACCGGGAGCTGATCATTAATCCCTGGCGCTTGATTTACCGGGTTTCCGATAAGAAGGTTTTTGTCCTGGCGGTGCTGGACTCCCGGCAAAACGTTGAAGACCTTCTGCTGAAAAGATTGGTCAAGATGTAGTCAGATTGCAGATCTGCAGGATGCGGTGAGAAACGAATCGCATCGGTCGATAAGTTGGGATTGTCTCGTAATTATTGGAGGTTAAGTCAAGTCCATTAAACTGGTTTGCCGGGTTCAGTCCAGCACCTTCCTTACCGCTTGGGCCAGTTCGATTTTTTCGAGCGGTTTCTGCAGGAACTCCCTTACCCCCAAGGCCTTGGCCATGCCTTCGTCGATCAATTCGCTATAACCGGTGCAGATAATAATCGGCATTGATGGCCGGAGCCGCAGAACCTCCACGGCAAGTTCGGCGCCGGTCAGATTAGGCATAGTCATGTCGGTGAGGAGCAGATCGAAACGGTCCGGATTTTCCCGGAAGGCTTGCAACGCGTGTTCACTGTCGGTAAATGCCTCCACCCGGTAGCCAAGGTTCTCAAGAATATGGCGGTGCATGAGGACGATGATCTCCTGGTCATCAACCACCAGTACCGACTCGGTCCCTCGCGGCAGCTCCTTATTTTGTATTGAGGGTTCGACCGGCACCTCGTTCTCGAGCAAAGGCAGATAAACCGTGATGGTGGTGCCACGGTCCGGCGCACTGGCAACGCTGATCGCCCCGCCCAACTCAATGACGATGCCGTGCACCACCGCCAGCCCCAGCCCGGTTCCATGTCCCTGCTCCTTGGTGGTGAAGAAGGGTTCGAAGATCCGCTCCTGCACCGCCTTGCTCATACCGTCACCCGTGTCGGCGACCTCCAGCACGGCGTATCGGCCTGGGGTCAAGCTGCCGCTATTGGTGACCTGGGCCTCGGCCAGGTTGACGGACTTCAGAGTGATGGTCAGCCCCCCGCCAGTTTCGCGCATGGCCTGAAAGGCGTTGGTGCAGAGGTTCATGACCACCTGGTGGATTTGGATCGAGCCGGCCAGAACCGGGCCGCAGTTGACGTCGATCATTTCCTTGATCGCGATGGTGGAGGGCAGGGAGGCGCGGAGCAGCGTCAGGGTCTCTCCCACAATGCTCTGGAGCAACTGGGGTTCAAGTTGCTGCTCGGTGCGGCGGCTGAAGGTCAGGATTTGTTTGACCAGATCCCGGGCTCGCTTACCGGCCATGATGACATAGGCTTGCTCCTCGCGCAGGGAGCTGCCGGGTGGCAGCTCCTCCATAACGATCTCTCCGTAGCCGATGATCGCTGATAGGATGTTGTTGAAGTCGTGGGCGATACCACCGGCCAGGGTGCCGATGGCCTCCAGCTTCTGGGCCTGACGGAGCTGGGCCTCAATCGCGATTCTATCGGTTATATCGGTGATGACCTCAATGACAAACGGAACCCCCCCGAGGCCTTCTTTCATCGCGTAAGATCTGGTCTCTACCTGCCGCGTCTTTCCCTGCGCATCGATATGGGTGTGGGTGCTAAATGTCGGGGCGCCTGACGCAAAGGTTGTATTTAACTGGCCGGTATGGTCAAGCCCTTGGCGGGGCAGGTTGTCGTAAGGTGAGATCTCCTGGTAATGGCGGCCAATAATGTTCGCCGGCGACTTACCGGCCTGCTCGCAGTACGCCCGGTTGGCCAACTGGATTCGGTGGTTACCATCGATTACGACAATGGCCTCGTCAATGTTGGCGAGAATGTTATCCATAAACCTTTCGGAATCTTGCAACGCCACTTCCGCCCGCTTGCGCTCCGAGATATTGCATAGGGTGAGCTTATACGCACCGTTCTGCGCCGGGGTTATCCGCAGATTTGCCCAAAAAGGCTCGCCACCATCGGGGGCCATCCGCAACTCGCATATCTGCAGTTCGCCCTGATCATCCAGCTGTTGCCGGAGGCGATAGTAGAGGTCTTGGTCCTCTTTAAAGATAAAGTGAGTCAGCGGCTGTTTGACCAGGAGGTCGCGGTTCACACCGAGCAAAGCGGCGGCGGCAAGATTGGCCTTCCGAATCAGCCCTTGCTCGCACAAGGTGCAATAGCCGACCGGCGCCAGGTCGTACAGATCGTAGTAATCGGCCCGAGAGGCCTCTAACTCAGCCTGCGTCCGGCGCAGTTCTTCGTTCTGCATCTCCAGCTCGATCTGATGGACCTGCAACTCATGTAAAGCCCGCCGCATTCCCTCTGGTGACAACGGGTCCAGGTTTTCCCGTAAAGGGGCCAACTTTTCCTCGGCACTTTTGCGCAGTTCTGAGGGATCCTTCATGTTGCTAACCCTATCGGATAGAGATCACGCGTGTACAGCTTTTTATAGTATTGCCTGCTTTCCAAATACAGAATTTAAATATCAGGCTGGATGATGTCGTCGACAACTCGTAAGGCGCATCCTGCCATCTATGTAGGGCGTCAATAAGCGAAGCGCATTGCACCGGATGGGTTGACCTCAGAGGTTTTTACTCTACGTAGGGGCTGAAACAATCTGGGCCTTCCCCTTTTAATCCCGGCCGAACTACCGGCCAGTTGTAACTAAAGTGGGTTTAATGGCGTGGATTTTTAGTGGGGCGGACCCGGCGTTGGCTCAGCGAATTGATCACGGCGGCGATGAGCATGATCGCGAGGACCAACCCGAAGAGGGCGAAGCGGTTGAAGGTTGCCGCCCAGGCGTTGAGTTCGTTCAGCAGCAATCCCCAGACGCCAATGGCGACATAGGTCGCACTCAGCACGACCGCCAGATTGGTCAAAGGGCGCAAGCCGATCATAAAGCCAATGATCGCCCCGATCACCGGGCCGGTCATCCAGAATGGCGCAAAGACGAAAACAAACAGGCCGATGATGCCGAACTTTTGCACCACGTCACTGCGCGACTCGGCGGCGCCGTGCAGGCGTGAGAGGTAAGGCTGCAGGCGGCGCAGCGTGATCAGTTGTCGCCAGCTCAGCGCGAACAGCGGGTACACCACCAGCACCTGGATCGATTCAACCAGCATGTTGAGGGGGATCACCCGGGCATGACCAAGCCCGTTTGCATAGCCGAAGGACATCCCGGCGGCCCGGCCGATGGTCAGGTTCAGCCCGGTCATGGCTGCGTAGATCAGCACCCGGTCGGGAAACAGGAGCCAACCGACCCCGAGCGCCAGCAGCACCAGAGCGGAGAGTGTGAGGCCGATACCCAGCAACCGGCCTTCGGTGCTGGAAAATAGCGTTTCATGCATACGATTCCTTTTTGATTCACCTGGTATCAGCGGAAAAATGTGCCTCGTAAACTTTACTTTACTCCCAGCCATTAAGCACGCCTGGAGAAAAGAGCTCCCGCGTGGTCGGCCAACAGCAGCGGCGCGTCCCTGTTTCGCAGCAACCCAGAACCAGACGCCGGCTGATCGAACATTTTTGTAACCCGCATGGCCGGGTCCGGGTGGTTCGGCCGAAATCCCCACCTGTCAATTCCTCAAACCTGTGGTATGAGATAGTTTGATGGGCAATTGCGGGATGAGCAAAAGCTGTACCCTATTTTGGTTGGCTAAATATGACAAGCGCAGCAACAACATACATCTTCGGCCTGGTCGCCAGCCTGGTGATTGGGGCTGGAGTTCTCTTGGCCTGGAAGCTGTACCGCCAAAGAGGAAAGGGCCTGGATCGGACCAGTCGGAGTCGGGCGGTGGAGTTACAAAAGGCGGCCTTGATCTGCACCGGTTCTCCGGTGACCGAAGACTTGGCGCTCCGCGCCGAGTTCGGCTCGGCGAAAAAAATGCTTCCACAATCCGCCCGGGACGGGGTTCTGGAGAGGCTGGTGCGGGATGCGGTCAAGGTTGGGGATTGGTGGCTGGCGATGGAGATTGCTGAGGTGATTTCTTCGCACCTGGGAAAGGATAAAGCCCTCAAGGAGATTGTCGACGCGGCCATTGTGGAAAAGGAATGGTGTCTGGCGGCGTTGGCGGCGAACCAGATGTTCTATAAAAACTTTCGGGACCACGCCAAGCAACGGGTGTTGGATGAGGCTGGCCCTGATAATTGATCTTCTTAGCACGACTTGCCGGCCTCAATATTAAGGCGCAATGCGCGGCCCCACCTCTGGCAGACACCATACTCTCTTGGAGCGGGGTCTGTTTCGGCGTTAAACTTGAGGTAGATCGCTGCTGCAGGGCAGAAGCAAGAAGGCCAAGAGAGCTTTCCCGCTCGCCAAGATCTACGGGCTGTTCGAGCCTTAGGCGGCGCAACGAGTCGTTACGCGGTTAGCAATCATCCCCCCACCAACGGAGATTTTTAATGCAACAGTTGTTCAAGACAGGTGTGTTGGCTCTAACGTTTCTGGCCCTGGTGGCCGGGCCGGTTGCGGCCCTGGCGGCAGCGGCCCCCGAGGGCCAGACGAAAAATATCATCCTGATGATCCCCGACGGCATGAGCGTTACGGCCACCACCCTGGCCCGCTGGTATGCCGGGCAAAATCTGGCCATGGACGAACTGGCGGCCGGCCTGGTCCGCACCTACTCATCGGACGCGATCATTGCCGATTCGGCCCCGGCCGGGAGCGCTTACGCCACCGGCTGGAAATCCCAGACCGGCAATATCGCCACCAGCGGCGCTGTTTATAATATGCCGGGGGCCCAGGTTCCGGCCGAGTCCCTGCGCCCTCTGGGTACCATTCTGGAGGCGGCCCGGTTGGCCGGCAAGGCCACCGGCCTGGTGGTCACCAGCGAGTTCATGCATGCCACTCCGGCCGATTTCGCCGCCCACGACCCGGACCGCGACAATTATGACAATCTCTCCGAACAGATGCTCTACAACGGTCTCACCGTCCTCCTCGGCGGCGGCAACCGGTTTATGGCCCCCGAAGCCCGCCAGGACCGGGAAAACCTCAAGGAGATCGCGGCCGCCCGGGGTTATGCCTTGGTCGATAACACCGCCGCCCTCAAGGGCTTCACGGGCGACAAGCTGTTCGGGGTGTTCGGGAAAAAGCCGGGTTCCCGGGCCATTTCCTACGACTTCGATCGCGATCCGCTCCTGGAGCCGTCGCTGGCTGAAATGACCAGCAAGGCCCTGGAGATCCTGGCCCGGGACCGGGACGGCTTCTTTGTGATGATCGAGGGCTCCAAGATCGATTGGGCGGCCCATGCCAACGATGCGGTCGGGGTGATCAGCGATCTCTTGGCCTTTGATCAGGCGGTCAAGGTGGCCCTCGACTTTGCCAAAAAGGACCTGAACACCATCCTGATCGTGGTCTCGGACCACGGCAACTCCGGGCTGACCATCGGTAACAGCTCGACCAATTCCGGTTATGACCAGCTGCCCCTGGCCGCCGTCCTCGGGCCGCTGCAAAAGGCCAGGGTCACCGGGGAAGGGCTGGAGGCCCTCTTGCCGGTGGACCGCGCCAACCGCGCCGAAATTAGTCAAGCCCTGGCCGACCACTACGGGATCGCTGACCCCAGCGATGCCGAACTCGAAGCCATCGCCAAGGCCAAGACCGGCAAACTGAACTATGCCGTGGGGCCGATGCTGGGGATGCGGGCCAGGCTCGGCTATACCACGACCGGCCACACTGGCGAAGACGTGGTCCTTTACGACTACGATCCCAGCGGCGGTCGCCTGACCGGTCTGGTCGACAACACCGAGATTGCCCGCTACATGGCCCGCGCGATCGGGGTCGATCTGGAGCAAACCACCGCCCGCCTCTTTGTCGAAGCGGGGGCGGCCTTCGGCGCCAAGGGCGCCACCATCAGCCAAGATCTGACCAGCCCGGAGAATCCTGTCCTGGTCGTCGTGGCCAAGGACGGCCAGACCACCCTGAAAATACCCCGCAACAAGAGCATCGCCTTCCTCAACGACCGGCAGGTCGATTCCGAAGGCGTCGCCGTACTCTCCAATCAGAAATGGTATGTGGCCCGGAACCTGGTGGATTTGCTCAACTAATTATCAATTCAAGGAGGGAAGATGGTTACCGCGATTATCCTGATCAATACGCAAAGGAGCCAGATCAACAAGGTGGCCGAGACCCTGGCCGAAATGGCGGGTATCTCCGAGGTCTATTCGGTCAGCGGCAATTACGATCTGGTCGCCATCGTCCGGGTGGCGAGCAACGATGATCTGGCCACCCTGGTCACCGACCGGTTATTGCCCATCGAGGCGATTGTGAAGACCGAAACCATGCTGGCCTTCAAGGCCTTTTCCCGGCACGACCTGGAAGCGATGTTTACGGTGGGGATGTGAGGGTAGAGATGCCTTGAACAAATGGGTGACCCGGGCGGGTCAGTCATTGATGGCGCCCAGCCCTTTAACCAGCCTCGGTTATACTTCCCGCCCCAGATAAGCGCGTTGCACATCCTTGTTGGCCAGCAGGTCGGCGGCCGCGCCCTGAACGATGATCTTGCCGGTTTCCAGGACGTAGCCGCGATCGGCCACGGCCAGGGCGGCCTTGGCGTTCTGCTCGATCAGCAGTACGGTGTTGCCTTCCGCGCGCATCTGGCGGATCACCCCGAAGATGGCCTTGACCACCAGGGGCGCGAGGCCGGTGGAGGGCTCGTCGAGCATGATCAGGGCGGGTCTGGCCATCAAGGCACGGCCCATGGCCAACATCTGCTGCTCGCCGCCCGACAGGGTGCCGGCCAGCTGCTCTTGGCGCTCCCGCAAGACCGGGAAGAGCTCGAAGACGTGCTCCAGGTAGTCGCGGAACTGCTTGTTGCCCTTGGCGTGCTGGACGTAGCCGCCCAGGATCAGGTTCTCGCGCACGCTCATCGGGGCGAAGACCTGGCGCCCCTCGGGGACCAGGGAGCAGCCCCGGGCGACGATCTTCTCTGCGGCCAGCTTGGTGATGTTCTCGCCCTTGAGGGTGATCTCGCCGCCGCTGGCCCGGATCAGCCCGGAGATGGTGTTCAAGAGGGTGGTCTTGCCGGCGCCGTTGGCCCCGATCAGGGTGACGATCTCGCCCGGCTCGACGTGCAGGGAGATCTTCTTTAAGACCCGCAGTTTGCCGTAACCGGCTTCGAGGTTTTTGATTTTAAGCATGGTGGACACCGTTTGTCATTGCGAGGAGGGGCGTCAGACCCGACGCGACAATCTCTGGCGTCAACTCGGGTGGCTGGGTCGTGAGATTGCTTCGTCGCTTCGCTCCTCGCAATGACGTACCTGGGGTGGTGAAGTAGCAGACTGCCCCGTCATTGCGAGGGAATGGAATGACCGCGGCAATCTCATGGCAGAGGCAACCAAGGCCAGTCTTTCCCGAGCGCGAGGAGATCGGAGTCTCCTCACGTCGCTTACCTGCTTCGTCGCGTTGCTCCTCGCAATGACGCCTTGGCAAGATTGTGCTGACTTCAAACATCGCCATCCCCCAGGTAAATCCGAATCACCTCCGGGTTGTGCTGGATGGCGGTGGGCACGTCCTCGGCGATCTTCTGGCCGAAGCAGAGGACGACGATCTCGTCGGAGATGTCCATGACCAGCGACATGTCGTGCTCGACCAGCAGCACCGTCACCCCCCGGTCGCGGATCTTGCTGATCAGTCGCGCCACCTCACCGGTCTCGTGCATGTTAAGGCCGGCGGCCGGTTCGTCCAGGAGCAGCAGACTGGGTTCGGCGGCCAGGGCCCGGGCGAACTCCACGGCCCGCTGCTGGCCAAAGGCCAGGCTGGTGGCCTCCACCTGGGCCAGGTCACCAATCTCCAGCAATTCCAGCAGCTCCAGCGATTTCTCGCGAATCTCCCGCTCCTCTTTCCAGGTCCAGGGCAGGTTAAGCATCCCGGCGGCAAAGCCGGCCGTGGTCCGGCAATGGCGGCCGACCATGACGTTCTCCAGGGCGGTCATGCCCGGAAAGAGCTTGATGTTCTGGTAGGTGCGGGCCATCCCGGCCGTGGCGATCTGCCAGGGTTGTTTCCCCTGGATTTCCTGGCCATTGAAGATGACCTGGCCGGAATCGGCGGGAATTGTCCCGGAGATCAGGTTGAAGAGAGTGGTCTTGCCGGCGCCGTTGGGGCCGATCACCGCCTTGATCTGGCCCACGGCCACCGCGAAGCTGACCTCGCTCACCGCCTGCAGGCCGCCGAAGCGGCGGTTGAGGTTTTGGACTTCCAGGATTGGCGTCATTTTTCGCCTCCCCAGGATTTTTTCAGCTCTTTCAGCCGGGGCCACAGTTGCAACCGCAGCAACCCTTCCGGCGCGAAGAGCATGATAATGATCAGGATTGCCCCGAAGACTGCGTCGTCATAAGTGCCGAAGACCCCGCGCATCGACAGGAAATTCAACAGGGTCCCCATGATCAGCGCCCCCCAGATGCTGGCCATGCCGCCCACCGCAACGATGGCCACGTAGCGCACCGACTTCATGATCCCCGCCTCGGAGGGGCCGATCCCGCCGTTGTAGTGGGTGAGGAAGACCCCGGCCAGGGCGGCCACGGCCGCGCTCAGCACGAAGATGGTCAGCTTGAAACGGGCGGTGTTGACGCCCATGGCGTTGGCGGCATCCTCGGCGCCATGGATGGCCCGCAAGGCGCGGCCGGCCCGGGAGTGGACCAGGTTGATCAGCAGCACCATGAAGAGCACCACCAGCCCCCAGGCGATGTAATAGTTGCTGATCCGTTCACCAAAACCGCCGCTGACCGTCAGGCCGGGCAGGAGCTGGAAGGGCGGCACCGAGGAGATACCGTCGGCCTCGCCGCAGAGCCAGGTGGCCAGGACCAGCCGATAGATGATGGTGCCGAAGCCCAGGGTGGCCATGGCCAGGTAGTGACCCTTCAATTTCAAAACCGGCCCACCCAATACCAGGGCGACCAGGGTGGCCGCCGTCACCGCCAGCAGACAGGCGACCCAGGGCTGCGCCACCAGGAGTTCCGCGCCGTATTCATCCTTGCTGGCCACCAGGCAACCGACCTTGGCCAGCAGCACCACTAGCGCCTGGTCTTTCATGGGGGTCAGATTATGGGTGGTCAGAATCGCCGAGGTGTAGCCGCCGATGGCGAAAAAGCCGGCGTGGCCCAGGGAAATCTGGCCGGCGTAACCCATCAGCAGACAGAGGCCGATGATCACCAGCGAGTAATAGGCGCTCATGGTCAGCTGGGTCAAATAGAAGCCGGTCTCGGTCCAGCCGGTCAGGAGCTGGACGAAGATCACTACGGCCAGGAGGGCCAGCAGGGGCAGATAGCGTTTCATCGGCTAAAACTCCTTCAACCCGGCAGCTTCTTTCTTGCCGAACAGGCCATGGGGCCGGACGAAGAGGATCAGCAGCAGAATCCCGATGGCGATGGCGTCTTTAAAGGCCAGGGGCAGGACGCTGATACTGAAGGCCTCGATCAGCCCCAGCAGCAGTCCCGCCGCCACCGCCGCCATGCTGTTGCCCAGGCCGCCCATGATCGCCACCGTGAAGCCCTTGATGGCCAAATCCGGGCCGACGTCGTACGAGGTGTAGGTGATCGGCGACATCACGCAGCCGGCCAGGGCGCCGATCCCGGCCGAGAGCATGAAGGAAAGGGTGACCATGTTGCGGGCGTTGATCCCGCAAAGGGTGGCGGCCCGCCGGTTGGCGGAACAGGCCTGCATCTTCTGGCCGGTGAGGGTGTGGCGGAAGAAGAGGCTCAGGGCCACCACCATCACCGTGCAGACCCCCATGACCCAGAGCACCTGCGGCGAGACCCGCGCCCCCAGGATGGCCACGGCCGAAACCTCGTTGCCGACAAAGTAGGGCAGCGAGCGGACCGACTCGCCCCAGATATGCAGGGCCGCCTCGCGGCTCAAGATCGAGATGCCGATGGTGATGATGATCATCCGCAGCACCGAGGGCCGGTCCAGCCAGCGGATGAAGACCATCTCGATCAAGGCCCCCACCGCCATGGTGATCAGCACCGCCAGGACGATGGCCAGGGGCAGCGGGAACAGCTTGCTCAGTGAAACCGCCAGCATCCCGCCCAGCATGACGAACTCGCCCTGGGCGAAGTTGATGATCCCGGTGGTGTTGTAAATGATGTTGAAGCCGATGGCGACGATGGCATAGATGATGCCATAGGTCAGCCCGGCGAAGATGTACTGGACGAAGAGTTCGGGAGTCATGAAGGGATGGAGCCTTGAGTAAAAGTAGGGTGAATGGAGCGCAACGCATCCACCGCATCGATCTGTCGCCAAAGTCTAAAGTCTACGGTGGAGCAACTGTTTGTTCCACCCCACACTTTAAACTTCAAAACAGCCGCCGTCATCCCCTATTGGCGATGACGGCGGCAACAAACTCAAACTACTCCAGACTTACTTCCCGTACGGCACGAACTTACCACCCTTGACGGTCCACATGGCGAAGGCGTCATGGGCGAGACCGTTGTGGTCGGTGGCCGAGAAGTTGAAGACGCCGCCGGTACCGGCGAAGCCCTTGATGTTCTCGATGGCGGTGCGGGCCTTCTCGCGGTCGGTCCCGGCGCTCTCGATGGCCATGCAGAGGATCTTGAAGGCGTCATAGGCATGGCCGCCGAAGGTGGAAACCGGCTCCTTGAACTTGGCCTCGTAGTCGGCCTTATACTTCATCAGCGGGGCCTTCTGGGGGTTGTTGGCGGCCAACAACTCGGGGGCCAGCAACCGCCCGGCCGGGAAGATGATGCCCTCGGCGGCGGCGCCGCTGGCGTCAACGTACTTGATGTTGCCGAAGCCGTGGCTCTGGAAGAGCGGCACGTCCCAACCGGCCTGGCGCATGTTCTTGGCCAGGATGCCCTGGGCCGGCACGATGGACCAGTTGACCACCGCCTGGATCTCCTTGTTGGCCATCAGCTTGGCTACCACGGCGGAAAGGTCGGTGGCGCCCTTGTCATAGACCTCGGAGGCGAGGATCTGCATGCCCGCTTCCGGGGCGGCTGCTTCCAGCTGGGCCTTGCCGGCGCTGCCGAAACCGTCGTTACCGGTCAGCACAGCGATCTTGGAGATCTTCTTCTCCTTCATGGCCTCAAAGATCCACTTGACCGCATCGCTATCCTTCTGCGGGGTCTTGAAGACGTACTTGGCAACCGGGTTAACGATTACCTCGGCGGCGGCGCAGGAAAGGAGGATGGTCTTGCCGTCCTCGGCGATCTGCTTGATCTTCATGGTCTCACCGGTGGTGGACGGCCCGATGATGGCGAAGACCTTGTCCTCCTCGATCAGCTGCTTGGCAAAGGAGATGGCCTTCTCCGGGCTGCCGCCGGAATCCTTGATGATCAGCTCGATCTTGTTGCCCTTGACGCCGCCTTTGGCGTTGATCTCTTCGGCCAGCATCTCCAGGGTCCGCGCCTCGGGCGCGCCCAGGAAGGAAGCGCCGCCGGTGACGGCCAGGATGGCGCCAACCTTGATGGTTTCGGCCAGAGCGGCGGTCGGCAGCAGGAAAGCTCCGGCCACCATGGTTGCCATAACTGTGTTGAGTACCTTCTTCACCTTACTCCTCCTTTGGTTTTTTTATCACCAGCCCGCCGTTTGATTAAGTGACGGGAACCTGTTGAACATGGTTTATGCGCACCGCTTTATCACTTCACGGCGTCCGCAATCTGCATATCGCCTCGCAACAACTGATTGACCACCGTGGATAGGTCGGTGTGACGTTTCTCGGCGATGGCCTGCACAAAGGCTTGCACCTCTTCATCAAGGTACACTGGGAGGTTTATTCTTGCCTCCGGCCTAAAGAACTTGCCCCTTTCAGCTTTGGAAAAATCGTATTCTTCTCTCATCTCAGGCCTCTTCGTAGTTCCGGGTTTCGTTCGATGTCGCTCGACGTGCGGAGTATATACGAATCGTCACAGTTTCGTCCGATTCTTCATTGAAGGTGTGGCAGACCAGCAGGAGTCGCCCTAAACCGGAGATCCCCAGCGTAATCCACCGGTCTTCTGATTCACTGTGATCTGGATCGTACAGGTTCAGTGCGCGGGAATCCCGAAAAACTGTCGAAGCCTCCGCGAAAGCGACCCCATGTTTCGCCAGGTTCGATTGCGCCTTCTTAGGATCCCACTCGAAATTGTAGTCCATATGGTGGACTCTCCTAACGATGACTTGATGAGACCATGACCAGTTCAGTCTATGTAGGATGCGGTGAGCCTGCGAACCGCATCAATCGCTTCTTCGTTGCGCCTTACAACAAGACTCATCCGGCGCAATGCGCTCCGCTTATTGCGCCCTACAAGGGGGTTTACGCCTTACGAGTTCATTGCGCCCTACTTGCTACAGCCCGCGTCGTAAATGGCGCCGTAGTTCTTCTTCAACACCAATTATTCCTTTGGCAATTTTCTGGTTTAGCTCATTCTTCTCATCGTCGCTTGTGCCCGCCGCTATCTGTTTCATTTCCTCGCCATATTCCTTGTCACCGGCGAAATCTCCACCGCCAGAAGCTTTGTCACGTAATATAGCGTCAATAGCCATGTCGAGTTCTTTGACACAGCTTCGTATTACATCGGTTTTAGTTCGTATTGCAGAGCCCCACAAAGCTTCTGCCTCAAGAGTGTTCGAGTCAAAATCTTGAAGGGCAGACCAGACTGGCGCCCAACGGTTTTTGTATATATGTGCCCAAGCACGAGTCTCTTTTTCTGCTGTGGGCTCAATAGGCCCACCTTTATAATCCTCGGGGAACTCGTAAATGCTGTAGAACGGAGCGCGACAAATTTTTATAGCTTCTCTTAGCCTGTAGGTGGCTCGAATCAAATTACGTGCTACCTCAAAGTTGGCCTTACCTTCAAGCTCTTGACGCCACCTTCTCAAACCGAGCACAGCAACAATAGCTGTTGTCGCTCCAGCAATTCCAAGCAAAATGTCTTTTGCCACTGAGATGGTTTCGGGCAGTGTCATTTCATCCTCTGTGGCGTGCAACTTGGCAACTCAAACAAGTCACTAAATTTACCAGGTGTCATACCGCCATTTTTCACAAAGCATGCACTTCTTCGCCGCTCAAAACCTTAATCCCGGCCGCCTGCAGGGCGGTTACCGCCGCGTCGGGTTTCTCGAAGCGGAAGAGCATCATGCCGGTTTTTCCACTCACCTGGGTGAAGGCGTACATGTATTCGACATTCAGACCCGTCTTGCTGACCACCTGCAGGATCTTGTCGAGCCCGCCGGGCTTGTCCTCGGCCGCCACCGCCACCAGCTCGGTAATGCCGACGGTGAAGCCCTGTTCCTTCAAGACCCGCTGGGCCTTGTCGGTGTCGTCGGCGACGATGCGGAGGATGCCGAAGTCGGCGGTGTCGGCCAGGGAAAGGGCGCGGATGTTGATGTTCGCCGCCGCCAGACAATGGCTGATCTCGGCCAGCCGGCCGGACTTGTTCTCGAGGAAAACCGCGACCTGTTTGACTTTCATATCTCTAGCCTCCGTATCAATTAATGGTGGCACAAAGGGCTTGGGCCACCCTTCGACAGGCTCAGGGCGAACGGAATAACTTATTTTGATGCCGTTACACTGAGTCGATCGGTTTAGGCCTCGGTAAAATTATATCGTGAACACAGGATGATGCCCATGTAACGATTCTAAGATCAGTAATTCCGTTCATACTGAGCCTGTCGAAGTATGGCCCAAGCGAGTTGCTGCCTCATCACAACTTCCGATTATCAATAACCCTCTTGGCCTTACCTTCACTGCGCTGGATCGACTTGGGCTCCACCAGTTTGATCTTCGCGGAAATCCCCAGCAAATCCTTAATATCATTCTGAATCTTCTTGCCCAGCCCTTCCAGAACCTTAACCTCGTCGGAGAAGACCTCCTCGCTGACCTCGACCTGCACCTCGATGGAATCCAGCGAACCCTCCCGTTCTACCACGATCTGGTAGTGCGGCTCAACCCCCTCGCACTTCATCAACACCTCCTCGATCTGGGAGGGGAAGACGTTGACCCCGCGGATGATCAGCATGTCGTCGGTGCGGCCGGTGACCTTGGGCATCCGGTAGAAGCTGCGGCCGCAGGTGCAGACGTCGCGGATCAGGTGGGAGATGTCCTTGGTCCGGTAGCGGATCACCGGGAAGGCCTCCTTGGTCAGGGTGGTGAAGACCAGCTCGCCCTTTTCGCCCACCGGCAGCGGCTCGAAGGTGTCGCGGTCGACGATCTCGGCCAGGAAGTGGTCCTCCATGATGTGCAACCCGTGCTGTTCCTCGACGCACTCGATGGCCACGCCCGGCCCCAGAACTTCACTCAGGCCGTAGATGTCGATGGCCTTGATCTGCAAACGCTTCTCGATTTCCTGGCGCATCTGCTCGCTCCAAGGCTCGGCCCCGAAGACCCCGACCCGCAGTTTTAAATCGCTGGGCTTGACCCCCATCTCGGCCATGGTATCGGCCAGGTTCAGGGCGTAGGAGGGGGTGGAAAGCAGCACGGTGGAGCCGAAATCCTTCATGATCTGGATCTGGCGCTTGGAGTTGCCGCCGGAAATGGGGATCACCGCGCAGCCGATCTCCTCGGCCCCGTAGTGGGCGCCGAGACCGCCGGTGAAGAGGCCGTAGCCGTACGCGTTGTGGACGATGTCGCTTTTGGTCACCCCGGCGGCGCTGAGGCTCCTGGCCATCATCTCGGCCCACATGGAGATATCACGCTTGGTATAGCCGACTACGGTGGGCTGACCGGTGGTGCCTGAGGAGGCGTGGATGCGGACCACCCGCTCCAGCGGCACGGTGAAGAGGCCGAAGGGGTAATTCTTGCGCAGATCTTCCTTGGTGGTGAAGGGCAGCCGCCGGATATCGGCCAGGGTCTTGATATCGCCCGGGCTGACGCCGGCATCGTTCATCTTCTGGCGGTAATAGGGCACGGTGGCGTAAATCCGTTCCACCTGGGCCTGGAGCCGCCGGAGTTGGACCACCTCCAGTTCCTCCCGGGGCATGGTTTCCTGTTTTTCGTTCCAGATCATAAGAGGCTCCTTATCTGTCGGACTTGTCGAACCGGTCAGACTCGTCCGACTGGTCTGAATAACTTTATTTCACTGCCTTTCGGCCCGCCTTGAACACCTTGAGGTTGACCTCCAGAAACCGCGCTGGCACCCGCTTTTCAATGGCAGCAATAAACGCCGCCTCCGGGATTGGCAACAGTTTCGACAAGGCCCCGACCAGGGCGACGTTGGCCGCCTTGACGTTGCCGGCCGCCTTGGCGATCTCGAAGCCGTCCACCGGGATCACCGTCAGGCCCCGGCTGGTCAGTTCTTCCAAAATGTTTTCCGGGTAGACCGTCTTGCCGGTGGCCACCGCCGGCGGCATGATCCGCTGGGTGTTGACGATCACTTTGCTCTTCTTGTTCAGGTAGGGCAGATAGCGCAGCGCCTCCATGATCTCGAAGGCCAGGAGCAGGTCGGCCCCGCCCGGTTCGATCAATGGCGAGTGGACCTTCTCACCATAACGCAGATGTGCCTCCACCGAACCGCCCCGCTGGGCCATGCCGTGGACCTCGCTCTTTTTGACATCGTGCCCCTGGGCCAGGAGCGCCTCGGCGGTCAGCTCGCTGGCCAGCAGGATGCCCTGGCCGCCAACCCCGCAGAAGAGGATATTGCCGCTCTTTTTCATTACTTGCCCTCCCCTTTGGTGATCGCCTTGAACTTGCACAAAGGGAGGCAGAGGCCGCAGCCGACGCAGGTGATCTCGTCGATCTGGGCGTAGCCCTTTTGTTTTTCCTTATAGCCCAGCTTCTTGGCCTGCGCCGGTTCCAGCGGATGCCAGTGGATGGCCGGGCAGCCGATCCGCAGGCAGGCTTGGCAGCCGGTGCAGTTCTCGATCACGGTGTGGAGAGGATGTTTGGTCCGTTTCTTCTCTTCGGGGATCAGCACGCAGGGGTAGCGGGTGATGACCACCGAGGGTTCGTCGCGCTCGATCTCTTCCTTCAGGACCTCATAGGTGGCCTTCATATCCTGGGGATTGACGGTGCGGACATGCTTGACCCCGATGGCCCGGCAGAGTTCCTCGAAGTTGATCTCGTTGGCCGGCTCGCCCATCAGGGTGGAGCCGGAGGCCGGGTTGGGCTGGTGACCGGTCATGCCGGTGATCCGGTTGTCGAGAATGATCACCGTCGAGTAATCCTTGTTGTAAACGGAGTTGATCAGCCCGGTGATGCCGGAATGGATGAAGGTGGAGTCGCCGATCACCGCGACGATCTTGCCCTTACCGGCATCGCCCAGGGCCTTGGCCATGCCGTGGGCCATGGAGATCGAGGCCCCCATGCAGACGCAGGCGTCCATGGCGGAAAGGGGCGGCAGGAATCCCAAGGTATAGCAGCCGATGTCGCCGGAGACGAAGACCTTGAGGCGGCTCAGGTTGTAGAACACCCCGCGGTGCGGGCAGCCGGCGCACATGTTGGGCGGCCGCGGTACCACCGGGACCGGCGCGAAGCCGGTCGGGCCGGGTTTGCCGGTCACGGCCTGGCGGACGATGGCGCTGTTGAACTCGCCGATGGCCGGCAGCAGTTCCTTGCCCTGGCACTTGATGCCCATGGCCTTGATCTGGGTCTCCAGGAAGGGGTCGAGTTCCTCGACCACGATGACTTTTTTGACCCCGGCTGCCAGTTCCTTGAGCAGCCCGGCCGGCAGGGGATTGATCAACCCCAGCTTTAAAACGGTGGCCTTGGGGAAGGCCTCCTTGACGTAGAGGTAAGAGGTGCCGGCGGCGATGAACCCGATCTTGCGGTCGCCCCATTCGATCCGGTTTTCGGCGAAGCTCTCGGCGAAGTCGGCCAGTTGGGCTTGGCGCTCGGCCACCGCAATTCTTCTGGCCCGGGCGTTGCCGGGCAACATCACCAGCTTGGCCGGCATTTTTTCGAGGCCCACTTTGACCTTGGACTTGGCCAGCTTGCCCGGCTTGACCACCCCCTTGACGTGGGCCACCCGGGTGCAGCTCTTCAAGAGCACCGGGGTGTCGAACCGTTCGGAGAGCTCATAGGCCAGCTTAAGAAACTCCTTGGCCTCGGCCGGGTCGGAGGGTTCCAGCATCGGCAGCTTGGCGGCATACGCATAATTGCGGCTGTCCTGCTCATTCTGGGAGCTGTGCATGGACGGGTCGTCGGCAACGATGATCACCAGGCCACCGCGCACCCCGGTGTAGGAGGCGGTGAAGAGCGGATCGGCGGCGACATTCAGGCCGACATGCTTCATGGTCGCCAGGGCCCGCGCCCCGGCGAAGGCGGCGCCGATGGCCACCTCCAGCCCAACCTTTTCATTGGGAGCCCACTCGGTATAAACCCCTTGGTAACCGGAGAGATTTTCGAGAATTTCGGTGGAAGGGGTGCCGGGATAACCCGAGGCGACCTTGACCCCCGCCTCATGCGCCCCCAGGGCCAGGGCCTCGTTGCCGGAAAGCCAGAGTTGCTCGGGCTGGGCTGCTTTACTTGACACGGTAGGCGGCTCCTTTGACCAGGGTTGACGGCATACTGACTGTCACGTAGTTTTTTGATAAACGATTTTATTAACATGTCCCCCGGCGTACTTCAAGCCGGAAACCCTCCCTGACCAATTGGCTCAGCCGGACGGCGGGGGCTGGTCTCGGAAAGAAGGCCGAGCCGGGGAGGTGGTATGGGATCAGGGGTGCAGGAGAGCGGCGTAACAGACGGCCAGCAGGGTCTCGGTGATCTCGCAGGCGGCGCCGAGGGTATCGCCGGTGGCCCCGCCGATCCTGGCTTGGCAGAAGAGACAGAAGGGAAGCAGCAGCAGGAGGGCGAGCAGCGCCCCGGTCAGCCCGATTATACTGGCGGTGAACCAGGCGGTAGTCGCCAGGATGACCAGGCCAGGCAGCACCGCCAACCGCCGGGAACCGGCGAAGAAAACGGTGGCTAGCCCCTCGGGCCGGGCATAGGGCAGCAGGGCCAGCATCAGCAAAATTCCCACCCGACCGGCCAGCGGCATCAGCAAGAGCACCCGCCAGAACTGTTCTGGCGGCAGGGAGAACAACGCCGCCATCTTCAAGGCCAGGAGCAGCACCAGCCCGATCACCCCCATGGCGCCGATCCGGCTGTCGCGCATGATCTCCAGCATCCGCTCCCGGGGCCGAGAGGAGAAGAAACCGTCGGCGCAGTCGGCAACTCCGTCCAGGTGCAACCCCCCCGACCAGGCCAGCAGCACCGTCACCGCCAGCACCGCCAGGATGGGCTTGGGCAAGAATGGCCCGACCGCCCAGAAGATCGCGGCGGTAAGGCTGCCCAGCAGCAACCCGACCAGCGGGAAGGACCAGAGACTGCGGCTCAGGTCAGCGGGCGCATGGCCACGCTGCCCCGGAATGGGGAGGATGGTCAGGAAGCGCAGGGCGGCGAGGAATGAGTTCATAAAAGAAAGTTATAAGTTATAAGTTCCTAAAGTTATTGGTATTACGGTTCTCATTGTCCGGCGCGACTCGGGTTAATGGCAATTTTGGCCATCATAAACCTTCCTTCCTTACAGCAATTTTTAAACTTATAACTTTCAACTTTAGGCACTTTCTTTACTTATCCGCCGTCGCAACCATCGCCTCTGCAAAGGTAGCCACCTCGGTCAGCACCGCTTGGGCCGCCGCCACCACGTTCATGGCCAGGGCGCCGCCGGTGCCTTCGCCCAACCGTAGGTTGAGGTCGAGCAACGGGGTCAGTCCCAAATGCTCGTGCATGATCTTGTGGCCCGGTTCGACGCTGCGGTGGGCGGCGATCAGGTACTCCCGGCAGTGCGGAGCCAGGCTGACGGCGATCAAGGCGCCGGCGGTGGAGATGAAGCCGTCGATCAGTACCGGTTTGCGTCGGGATGCCGCCCCCAGGATCAACCCGGCAATCCCGGCAATCTCGAAGCCGCCCACCTTGGCCAGGACGTCCAACCCGTCGGCCGGGTCGGGACGGTTGACCGATAGCCCCTTCTTAATCACCACCACCTTGTGGGCCAGTTGTTCGCTGTCCAGGCCGGTGCCGCGGCCGGTCACCTTTTCCACCGAGGCGCCGGTGAGGGTGGCGACGATGGCGGCGCTGGGGGTGGTGTTGCCGATGCCCATGTCGCCGGTGCCGAACAGGTCAACCGTGTCGGCCAACTCCAGGGCCACCCCGATCCCCGCCTCCAGGGCGGCCACGGCCTGCTCCCGGCTCATGGCCGGGCCTGCCGCCAGGTTAGCGGTGCCGAGACCGATCTTGCGGTCGAGGATTTTGCCGCTCTTGGCCATCCCGGAAAGATCGGCGGCCACCCCCATATCGACCACCACCACCCGGGCCCCGGCCTGCCTGGCCAGGGCGTTGATCCCGGCCCCGCCGTTGACGAAATTGCCGACCATCTGCGGGGTGACCTCCTGGGGAAACTTGCTGATCCCCTCGGCCACCACGCCGTGGTCGCCGGCCATCACCACCACCGCCTTGCGGGCCACCGGCGGGGTCAGCGAGCGGGTCATGCCGGCCAGATCGACGGCCAGGTCCATCAGCCGCCCCAGCGCCCAGTGGGGCATGCTCAGCTGCTCCAGACGGGCGGTGGCCCGGGCGCGCCATTCCTGGTCCTGCGGGGTGATCTCCTGGATGGTTTTAGCGAGCAAGGTCATGATTTTTCTCCTTTGATGGTCAGGGGGATGCCGCAGACGACCAGGACGACCCGGTCGGCGGCGGCAGCGATAGTTTGGTTACTGCGGCCGATCAGGTCGCGATAACGGCGGGCCAGGGGGTTCTCCGGGACGATGCCCAGGCCGACCTCGTTGGTGACGATGATCACCACGCCTGGTCTTTGGCGGGCGGCCCCGAGCAGTTCCTCGGTCAGTTCGGCGATCATCGCCTCGGTAAAGTATTCCGGCTCCTCGGCCGCGAAGAGCAGGTTGGAAACCCACAGGGTCAAACAGTCCAGCAGCACCACCTCCGCCTCGGGGTTGCCGGCCAGGACCGCCGCGGGGTGCAGCTCTTCCTCGACGGTGCGCCAGCCTTGGCCCTGCCGGTCGGCCTGGTGGCGCGCGATGCGTTGGTGCATCTCGCCATCGATGACCGGGCTGGTGGCGAGGAATAGCCTTTTGCCCGGCTGCGCCTCGGCCAGGGCCTGGGCATGGCGGCTCTTGCCGCTGCGGGCGCCGCCGGTGATCAGGATGATTTGGGCCATCGTTTAAATCCTCGTTACAAGTTTAACCCGGTTAAAACGCCGCCTTCCGGGAAGAGATCGATGGTTGCCAGCCGGGCCGGTTTGACGTCGAAGAGCAGGTAGTTCCGGGGTTCCAGTTTGAGCAGGTGGCAGATCAGGGCCCGCACCACCCCGCCGTGGGCGATCACCAGGATGGTTTCCTCCGGCCGGGCGGCCAGGCGCGCCGCCGCCGCGCCGGTGCGGGCCAGGAAAGCGGCGACCGACTCACCCTCCGGGAAGACAAAATCCTCGGCCCAGGCCGACCAGCGTTGGACCAGTTCCGGGTCGCCTGCGGCGATCTCGGCGAAGCTCAACTGCTCCCAGCGGCCGAAGGCGATCTCCCGCAGGTCAGGTTCGACCTGGACCGGGCCGATTTCGGTATGGTCCGCCAGTAATGTTGTGGTCTGGCGAGCTCGCAAGAGCGGGCTGCTGAAAGTCACCTCTGGATGGCAAGGAGCCACCACCTGGGCCAAGCGCGCCACCTCGGCCGGGCCGCTTTCGGCCAGGGGAATGTCGGAGGCACCGATGAAGCGGCCTGCATAATCCGGCCCGGTCGAGGCATGGCGGGCCAGCAGTAATTTTTTTGGTTTGATCGTCACAAGGGCTCCAAATAAAAAAACCCGGCACGATAAAATATCGATTCGGGATTACCTGTCATTCCACGATCAACCGGCACCTCGATCCACGCGAGCGCCAGACGGAGATCCAGTCCGCCATTTATATCGCTTCAGGCAGGTCTTCTGACTTCCGGATCAGCCCACCGGTCGCGCCTTCCCATCCAATTAGACAGTGGCTTTGGCGACCGTGGTCCCCGGTTACAGCGGCGGGCCCGTCCCCGATTTACACGGGGTTCCCTTTTCAACTCTTGCGAGTTCCTGAAGGTTCTCTAAATATTAAGGGGGCTGACTTATGTCAATGTTTTTTGTCCCGTTCCTGGCTAGAGTGGCTTCAGCCAATACTTAACGGAGGAGTCGATGAATTTCCCCAGGAAAAATCTTACTACCCTGCGGCTGCTGGTGCAGTCCGGCTTCCTCTTGTTCTGCCTTTACAGCGGCTACCGGTTTTATCAGTTCTACCAGTGGGCCATCGGCAAATCCACGACCTTCGTGGCGCGGCCGCCGGCGGTGGAAGGTTTCCTGCCCATCGGCGCGCTGGTCAGCCTCAAGAGTTTCCTGCTGACCGGGACGTACGACCACGTTCATCCGGCCGGGCTGACCATCTTCATCGCCGCTTTGCTGCTGGCCGTGTTGTTCCGCAAGGGATTCTGCGGCTGGATCTGCCCGGTGGGCTTCACCTCCCAGTTGGTCGAGCGGCTGTCCCGCAAGCTCAGGCTGTTGTGGTGGCCGCCGGAGTGGCTCGACTATCAGCTGCTCATCCTCAAGTATCTCCTGCTGGCCCTCTTCAGCTGGCTGATCCTGGTGATGATGAGTCTCTCCACCATCGAAGCTTTCAACAATTCTCCTTATAACCTGGTGGTTGACGCCCGGATGCTGCTCTTCTTCCTCGCCCCCAGCACCATCACCATCTGGGTGTTGAGCGCCCTGGCCGTCGCCTCTTTCTTCCTGCGCAATTTTTGGTGCCGCTATCTCTGCCCCTACGGGGCGCTCTTGGGGATTCTTGCCTGGCTGGGGCCGTTGCGGGTCAGCCGCGACCGGCAAAGCTGCATCAACTGCAAGAAATGCGAGAAGGTTTGCCCCGGTTCGATCCAGGTGGCCGAACAGGGTGAGGTGACCAGTCCGGAATGCCTGGGATGTCTGGAATGTCTCTCGGTCTGTCCGGTGGACGGTTGCCTGCAACTCTCCAGCTATCGGCGCCGTTCTCTGCCGCCCTGGTTATTGCCGCTCGGGGTGGTGGGGCTGTTCCTCCTGGTCTGGGGAGTAGCCACGCTTAGCGGCCATTGGCAATCGTCGGTCCCGGTGGAGACCCTCAAGAGTTATTACTCGGCGGCTACCGACCTGAGCCATCCGTAGTAAGCAAATCCACAGCCTAAAATGATTGCAATCCCAAGGAGGAACTACCCATGAACAGACGCAATAAATTCAGCCGAACCCTAACCGCGGTAATGATGGCGACCGGCCTGGCCGCTCTTCTCGCCGCCAACGTGCAGGCCCATTGCGACACCATGGGAGGGCCGGTGATTCCCGAGGCCCGCGCCGCCCTCGAGAAGGGCGAGGTAACCCCCATTCTCAAGTGGGTCAAGGCCGACAACGAGGCGGAGATTCGGCGGGCTTTTGCCCAGGCGGTGGCGGTCCGGGCCAAGGGTGGCGAGGCCAAGGCGCTGGCCGACCAGCACTTTCTGGAAACCCTGATCCGGTTGCACCGGGCTGGTGAGGGTGCCCCCTACACCGGCATCAAGGACGAAGCGGTCGAACCGCTTGCCGCCATGGCCGACCAGACCCTGGCCAGCGGTTCGGCGGAAGAGCTGATCGGGATGGTCAGCCAGCATTTGGCGGCGGCTATCCGGGAGAGGTTCAACCGGGTCGTGGTTGCCGGGAAGAACAAAGACAAGAATGTGGCGGCCGGGCGCGAGTACGTTGAGGCCTATGTCACCTATCTGCACTATGTCGAAGGCGTCCATGTCGCAATTGCCGCGGCCGGCGGCCATCACGGCGAGGGTGGCGAAGCTGCCCATGCGGAAGAAGGGCACCAGAATCAGCACGAGTAAAGGCGGAGTGGAGCCTGGTTCAGGCGAAGGTTATTCCAAGCCGAAGGCGCCGGGAATGGTCTGGGTTGCCCAGACTACCATTGTCCCTGCCCGGTGCTTCCGGCAACTCCTTCACCCCTTACCACTCCCGCCGTCTCGCTGTCCTGCAGGGCGATCAGCAAAAGCCCCCTTGGCGGGGTGAAGGGTTGCGGAAATCAGGCAATTCCCGTTCCCTATTGACCAGTCCGGCACTGCAACCCAGCGAACTGGCGTACTCTTCAAGCAACTTCTTGGCTGCCTTCCACTCGGCAGGTGGAGCAGCGAGTGACGCAGGTTGCGGAATTCATGGCTACTCTGCCGACCAGCGGCATCTGCTTTGACTTGTACAATAAGCAGTATATTTCCGTAAGGTAACCCCTTCCGGTTCAGGTCGAAAAAATTGTTTCCGCTGCCAATTCTCCTTATAAGCCCAGCAATTCCAGGGCATTAGCCCGGAAAAGCCGTTCTTCCCGTTCCTCTCCCAGTTCCAAGGTCTTGACCAGCCGCACCACCTCCTCCTGGCAGGCCCAGGGTGAATCGCTGCCGAAGAGGATCCGGTCGGCCGGATGGGAGAGCAGCATGTCCCGGGCTTTTTTGGGGGCCAGGAATTGGAGGGAGAAGGAGATATCCATATAGACCCGGCGCCCGGTCAACAGTTCCTCGACCTCGTCCCACATCTCCCAGGCCCCCAGATGGGTGGCGACGAACTTCAGGTCCGGGAAGCGGTCGAGCACCCGGGCGATCCGGTCCGGCCCGGCGATGCGCGCCCGGGGAAAGCCGATATCGAAGCCGGTGTGCATGACCAGTACCAGCCCCGCCGCGCTCATTGCCTCGTAGAATGGGAAGAGTCGCTCTTCGTCGATCTCGAAGTTCTGGTAGTAGGGATGCATCTTGATGCCCCGGAAGCCCTCGGCGCGGATGGTCTCGATGTGCGCCAGGGCCTCGGGGGATTCGGGATGGAAGGAGGGAAAGGGGATAATCCGCGCCGAGCGGATCGCTTTGGACCAGTTGAGGATCGACTCGAATTGGCCGGGCCGGGTAGCGATGGAGCAGAGCACCGATTTTTCCACCTCGGCTTGATCCATGGCGGCCAAAAGCGTATCGATGCGTCCGTCTAGGCAGGGGCTGACCTGGCCCTTTTCGGCCAGGGCCGGTACGGCGGCGGCGGCCACCGGGTCGGGGAAGGCGTGGGCGTGAAAGTCGATGATGCCGGGCATGGGAAAGTACCTGCGGTATTAAGGTTAAGGGGCCGGAAGCTGACGCTTGATGCTGTGGCAATGTGGGAGGAATTTACCATGTAGTCGGCGAAATGCCAGAGCCATGTTGTGCCGGCCGCCCTTGCTCGCTCAACCTCAGCTCCTCGTAACTTTAGGCTCGGCCCTTTTACTTATCCTTGACTTCACCGGTCGTGGCTTTTAAAGAATAACGATTGTCTATTTCAGTCGAGCCCCTTACCAACCGCCAACCATCGACGAGGTTCCCATGAGCAAGCAGATCTTACTGCCTTACGAGGATCGTATTACCCAATGGTACAACGTTCTGCCCGACATCCCCAACGGTCTGCAGCCGCCGCTGGACCCGGAGAACAACCAGCCCATGGCCCCGGAAAAATTGTTGGCGATCTTCCCCGGCGCTCTGCTTGAGCAGGAGATGAGCCCCAACCCCTGGATCGACATCCCCCAGGCCGTGCAGGATATCTTCGCAATCTGGCGCCCCTCGCCGCTGGTCCGGGCTACCTTTCTGGAAAAGGCCCTGGGCACCAAGGCCAAGATTTACTTCAAGAACGAAAGCGTTTCGCCCTCTGGCAGCCACAAGACCAACAGCAGCGTACCCCAGGCCTACTACAACCAACAGGCCGGCATCCACCGGCTGGCCACCGAGACCGGCGCCGGCCAGTGGGGCAGCGCCCTCTCCTTTGCCACCCAGAAGTTCGGCATGGAGTGCATGGTCTATATGGTCAAGATCTCCTTCGACCAGAAGCCCTACCGCAAGGCGATGATGCATACCTTTGGCGCCGAGGTGGTGGCCAGCCCCAGTAAGCTCACCCCCACCGGCCAGTCGATCCTGGCCAAAGACCCGAACTCGCCCGGTTCGCTGGGTATCGCCATCAGCGAGGCCCTGGAGGATACCGTTTCCCATCCCGGCACCAATTACGCCCTGGGCTCGGTGTTGAACCACGTCTGTCTGCACCAGACCATCATCGGCCTGGAGGCCAAGAAGCAGCTGGCCATGGTCGGCGATTATCCCGACGTGGTGATCGGCTGCTGCGGCGGCGGCTCCAACTTTGCCGGCATCGCCAACCCCTTCGTGCCTGATAAATTGAACGGCAAGAAGATCCGTCTGCTTGGGGTCGAGCCGGCCTCCTGCCCCTCAATGACCCGGGGGGTTTACGCCTACGACTTCGGCGATCTCTCCAAGCGCACCCCGATGATGCAGATGTACACCCTGGGTCACGACTTCATCCCGCCCGGCATCCACGCCGGTGGCTTGCGCTACCACGGCATGTCGCCGATCGTCAGCGCCCTCTACCGTGAGAAGGTCATCGAGGTAATGGCCCTGCATCAGTTGGAATGCTTCGAGGCCGGCGTGCTCTTCGCCAAGACCGAGGGGATCATCCCGGCCCCGGAGTCGTGCCACGCGATCCGGGCGGCGATCATGGAGGCCACCAAGGACTTAAACGAGCCCAAGACCATTCTCTTCAACCTCTCCGGGCACGGGTTGCTCGATCTGGCCAGCTACGAGCAATACCACGCCGGGGCGCTGTCAAATTACGAGTATCCGGCTGAGGCCATCGCCGAGGCCACCAAACGGTTGCCGAAGATCTGCTGAACCGGCCAGCCTCGAAATGAAAAAGGGCCGATGGGGATTTCCCCACCGGCCCTTTTCATTTCTACCCCGCTCAGGTCGCGGCATCCCTGCCGCGTCCAAGAGCAGAATCACTCAATTGGTCAAAGACAAAGTATTGGGCTGAGCTATTGCCTAATTCAGCTGGGAAGATCCGGAGGACCATCCTCGTCATCATCATCGGCAATCAGTTCGATTTCCGGAAGATTATCACCTTTGGCTGTCTTATTAAGAAAGGCCTCAAAATCCGCATCCAGGGCCAAGGCATCGATATCCACCGGCAAATCCTCATCCATAGCGGCGTCATCAAGGACCAGCACTTCATCGAGAATATCGTCGGCCAACTCTTCTTCCGAAGCAACAAACGAGGCATCGTTTGACTCGCCATCCCTAAAGGTGTCATCAAGGAACGAAGAGCTAAAGTCTTGGGGCGTATTGCCTTCGGGTATATTAAATTCTCCGGTCGTGGCATCAAGATCAGACTTTGTAGTGTCATCGAGTCCTTCCGAGTCTTCGCTCAGAAGCTCCTCGTCAAACTCCAAGGCAACCTCATCATCAACGTGAATATCCAGTTGGTCGGACTCGCGACTGGCGCCCTCCTCGCGGATCGTATCGTCAACCGAAGAGGGACGAGGCGCCGACTCCACGGACCAGTCACCCGGTTGATTCAGGCCGTCATCGCCAGCAACAGTGGGTACTTTGTCCGAGGGGTCCAAAAGATCGGAAACATCGATATCAGCCAAATCCAATCCGGAGAGCACGGTATCGTCTTCTTCGTGCAACGAAGGGAAATCTCCAGTCAAGTCTTCGACTTGGTCAAATGATAAAGGCTCATTTTCAGTGGAACCATGCGAAAATTCTAGTGGACTCTCAAACTCAACGGTATCGGCAGAGAGGCTTTCGGTGACCGGGGGAATATCCTCCGTACTATTGGCAGCGACGACCTCATCACCACTTGCCAGCTCGGCCACCAACGCCGCATCAAGCTCAAAATCTCCCGAAGCCGAATGATCATCGGAATAATCCAGCGAGAACTCTCCGGAGTGATCCGGAGAGGAGGGGCCGGCAAGTTCGGCAACAAGTGATTCATCTAGGTCGAGAGGGGCAAGCTGCTCATCTCCAGCCGAAAGAAATGAAATTTGGGTTTCATTCAGACCCACATCAGGATTCAACGAAGTGGTCTCGTCAAAACTATTATTGGCACTTGTGTCGGCAAGTTGTTCAAATAATTCCGGGTCAAAATCAAAATCTTCATGCTCTGAAAATTTATCAGGAACATCAGATAAGGCCTGATCCGGCGAAGAATCTCCATCAGCCAAGACAACTGGTAAATCTTGGGATAAATCACCAATATCGATATCAGAAAGATCGCCATCGAACTGAAAATGTTCGCCGGATTCGACAAAATCAGCAGTTAAATCAAGATCAATTTCTTGATCAGTTGGTAATGAAACGCTCTCGGTTTTGTCCAAATCAAAGTTGAAGTTATCAAAATTCAGGGATTCGTTATGCTCTAAAGTCCCTCCCGCCAAAACTGAATCAGAATCAAGTTGCTCAAAATCTATGGGCATAATATCACCCAACTCAATCGCAACATCATCTTCAGAAGCAATACCTACGCTGTCATCGAAATCATACCCCGCTGCGTCCGATGAAGAAGCAGAAAGGGGAGAAAAACCCCCGGTGCTGGTGTCATCAAAATTCATATCACTTTGATTGATGGGCGGAAGCATCTGCGAATCGGAAAAAGTATCTTCATCCAGACCTGGCGTTTGGATGGCACTGCCCAGGAAGAACTCCTGCCGGGTTTCAGTACACGTACCGTTCAGCTCTTTAGACAAGTTGGAAAGATCGCTCGCGCATTTGGCACAAGCCGAAAGATCATCAAAAGAGATGAAGCTACACTTTGTGCAACGCATCACGATACCTCTCGAATTAATTGGATGTTATAACGCAACAATTTTTCGTTATAACCAGTTGGCTTTTATAATTAATAAGTGCAATGCTGCCAAAACATTGGATATCACTGGCAATTTTAAAGCATTAAATATTTTGAGTAGCGATAAGTCAATAAAATTTCAAGCTTTTTCGGCAATAAAAACATTTTAAACCGCTGGCGGTCTTCTGTTATACATTGAAGCAACCACCTCCCATCGTTTCAGAACAACTCTGGTGGGGTCAAATCTTTATTGCTGACAAACTCTTTTCCACCCTTGCTACCACTGCGGCCATAGCCGGAGATTCGGCTATTTTCTCTCGCAGTCTTTTCCGGCCCTGGCTGACGGTGCTGTAGTCGATACTCATCAAGACGCCGATCTCCTGGTTTTTCAGCCCGCCATATCTATAGAGAAGATCCATGGCCAGTTGCCTGGTCTCGCCCCGGCTGTTCAAAACCTCTTTCATTGTCTTGCCCGTCTCTGCGACGATCAGGTCCAGGATCTGCTTCTGGCCGAGATAACTTTGGAGTTGCCTGATCGCCGGCAACTCTCGGCTTTTGGAGGTACCCACAAATTTCTCCCGAATCCGGGCGACAAAATCTCCCTCGCCGAGGATGCTTTGCCCGACGATCTTCTCTTTGATTGGTACCCCCGCAGTCAAGGTCTCGGTCAGCTGCCGCCGGTAATTCTTCCGTCCGGTCACCGTGTCTCCGCCAGAATCAGCCAAGACCAGCCGGTAATCGACAAAATCACTTCTTTTCGCGACATTAACAAAGCCTGGGAGGCTGCTCCACGGGAAGTCTTGTAAGTAGATCAGCTGTTCTTTCACCGGCCGATTCTTGATGCCGCCAACCTTGATCGGGTTGAGATGGATGTACTTGGACACCGCCGCCAGATAGACCTCCTGGTCAATCAGAACCGAATTATAGCGCCCCTGAAAAAGGTGGCCTGAGCGGTGATGGCGGCGATTGAAATGGGAGGTGTAGGTGATATTGAAATGACGCATGAATTCGGAGAGGTTGCCGAGGGGCGTTTCCACCAGCAAGTGGTAGTGATTGGCCATCAGCACGTAAGCGTGGACCGCGACCTGGTAAGTCGTGACGGACTGGGCCAAGATTTCCAGAAACCGCTGCCGGTCTTCATCGTCCTTGAAGATCGGTTTCCGGTCATTGCCCCGGTTGGTGATATGGTAGAAAGCGCCGGGAAATTGGATGCGTAGTGGGCGTGCCATGCTCCACCTCTATGCGCTAAACGCCTTTTTGTCAATATTAAAGATTTGACCCCACCAGGAGCCTTTAATCGGTAAATTCTGGATAGAGCTTTTTCAGGCACTCCGGGCAAATGCTGTGAGTAAGTTTGGAATGCGAATGCTCTGAAATATACTGTTCTACAGATTGCCAATACACCTGGTCAGGAGAATTTGCAACTTTGACTCTGATTTTCTTACAACTGGCACAGATTGGCAAAAATTCTTCTAATTCTTGGATTTTGAATAAAGCCTGTTCCAGATAACGGGTGTAAATTATTATTAATCCAATCAGCATGGTGCTGGCCAAACCGGTGGCCCCACCCACCAGCAAGTGTTCCTGATCGAAGTACGGTATTTCGGGGTGGAGAAAACTATCAACAATAGCATTGAGGTTACTGATTAATAAGATCATCATGAAAAAAATTACAAATTGCAGGGCGGTATTTCTGAAAAGAATGCTTTTCATTTGAATATTCGCATATGCCATATTGCCTCCTGGTAAACGGATTGGTCCCAGCGAACCCAACAACTCCTGACTGTTCAACCAATCCCTTTCCCACTTTTCAGATTCTTGAACTTTTTGAGCCGGAAGTGGTCTTCCCGTTCCCGTTCGCCGATGTACTGCACGGCCGTGCGCAGGTTTTGGGATAGTTCGGGAAGCACCCGCTGCTCGAGAACCCGCGACTTGCGGGAGAGCGACCGGATATCCCGGGCCAACCGCTTGAGCTTGCTCTCGAAACCGGCAAATTTGAGCATGTTCTCAACGATCACCCGGAAGCGTTCGGTCGCCTCTTCCAGGGCCGGGGCGGTGGCGCCGGGATCGCAGGCGAATCCCTTTTCCCCACTGCGAATGGCCTCACCGATCAGGGCCTCCTTGTAGCGCACCCCGAGGATGTTGCGGGGTTCGATGGTCACCTCGATATCCCGGCCGCTGATCGCCGCCACCGAGGCCACACTGTTTTTGCTGTCCTGGGCCTGGGCCAGCTGCAGCTCCTCGATCGCCTTGCGGTATTCGCCGCTGATTTGGCGGCGGCTCAGGAGAAAGGGTTTGGCCGAGGCAAGAAACTCCATGATCAGGGCCTGGCGCCGGGCCTTGAGGATGGCCAGGCTGCCGGTCACCGTTTTCTTGCGCTCCTTCTGCTGCAGGAGATAGGTGCGGTTGGGATGGATCATCTCTCCTCCAGTCCGAATTTCTTGAGCAGACCCAGGCCGGTGTCTAGAGTAGTTGCGATGTTGCGACGGCTGTCGCCCTGGTGGATGAACTCCCTTTCGAAGGCCTCGGCGAATTCCAGCACCTTGAGGTCGGCTGCGCCCATGCCGTCGCGGCCGACGATGGCCTCCAGGCCGCGCAGGTCGCGACCCTTGGCGTAGTATCGGTAGAGTTGGTTGGCGACCTGCCGGTGGTCGGCGCGGGTGCGTTCTGCGCCGATGCCCTGCTGCATCAGACGCGACAGGCTGGGCAACACGTCCACCGGCGGAAAGATCCCCTGCCGGTGCAGGTCGCGCTGCAGGACGATCTGCCCTTCGGTGATGTAGCCGGTGAGGTCGGGGACCGGGTGGGTGATGTCGTCCTCGGGCATGGTGACGATGGGCAGCATGGTCACCGAGCCGGGATGATTCTTCAAGCGGCCGGCCCGTTCAAAGAGCGAGGCCAGGTCCGAGTACAGATAGCCAGGATAGCCGCGTCGCCCGGGCAGCTCCTCGCGGGCGGTGGAGAGCTCGCGCAGGGCGTCGCAGTAATTGGTCATGTCGGTGATCAGCACCAGCACGTCCAACCCCAGCTCGAAGGCCAGATACTCAGCGACGGTCAGCCCGAAGCGCGGGGCCAGAAGCCGCTCCACCACCGGGTCGGAAGCCAGGTTGATGAAGGCCACGAAGCTGGTCTCCACCGCGGCCAGGGTGGCCATGTAGTAGGAATATTCGTAGTGGGTGAGGCCCAGGGCGACGAAGACCACGGCCTGCTTGTCTTCACCGCCGGCCAGGGTGCAGTTTTTGAGGATGGCGGCGGCGATCTCCTTGGCCGGCAGCCCGGCGCAGGAAAAGATCGGCAGCTTCTGTCCCTTGACTAGGGTGTTCAACCCGTCGATGGCGGAAAAGCCGGTCTCGATAAACTCTTCGGGCCGGGCCCGGCTGGTGGGGTTCATGGGCCGGCCGGTGATCCGCGCCCACTTCTCCGGCACCGGCGGTGGCAGGTCGTCCAGGGGCTCGAAGGAGCCGTTGAAGACCCGGTTGAGTAGATTGGGGGTGAGCGGGGCCTGCTTGACCTGGTCGGAGAAGATCACCGTCGAGTGACGCAGATCCAGGCCCTGGCAGTCGCCGAAGACCTGGACCAGGACGGTATCGCCCTCGATCAACAGCACCTCGCCTTCCTGGGCGGAGCCGTCCGGCCCCACCACCCGCACTACCTCGCCCAGCCGCACGGCCTGGACGCGCTCCAGAAGCAGGAGTTGGCTGCGGATCGAGGAGATAGTGCGGTAGCGATGTTCGGAGAGTCTCATAGATAAGTGCCTAAAGTTGAAAAGCCATCGCATAATCTTGTAGGATGGGCAAAGCGTAGCGTGCCCATCATT
>JAGVGT010000087.1 GCA_020056965.1 Deltaproteobacteria bacterium | reverse complement strand
CTCTACCGGGCCGCCGCCCACCTGGCCGTGGACTCCAACCGGCCGGTGGCGGAGGTGGCCGGGGAGATCGAGACGCTTCTGCGGCAAAACCCGGCCAACCCATGAAGATTCCGCTTTATCAGGTGGACTCTTTACCTCAAGGCTCTTTGCCGGCAACCCGGCCGGTGTCTGCCTGATGGAGGAGTGGCTGGACCGACTGCTGCAGGAGATCGCCGCGCGGGGGAGAACTGTGGTGCGAGAAAGGTGGCGACCGGGTCAGCCTTGGTTGTCAGGCCGTGGTCTATCAGGAAGGGACTATCTCGGTATAACTGGCCAGGACAGCGGAAAAACGGCGGCCCCACCACTCATCCACGCCCCGCCCGGGTTGGGGTTGGCGCCGCAGCACCAAACTCGGGCGGCAAGCGCCAACTAATACAGTTCAAAAAACTTCTTGTTCTTCCCTTCCAGTTCCGCCGGCGGTAAGGCGGCGATCTTGACCAGCAGCTCCCGGGCGGCATCAGCCGCTTTGGTACCAGCATAGTTGGCCAGCAGGAATTCCGCCCTCCCCTTGGCCGGCAGGTACTTCTTGGTGCGGAAGTAGAACTCGGCCACGTACAGCTCATTTTCGGCCAGGAAGGTGCGGGCCCGCTCGCTCAGGATATTCGCTTCGTCGACGTAGGACGATTTGGGGAAGGTCCGCACCAGCCGCCCCAGTTCTTTGATGGCCTCACTCGCCTGGCTGGTATCGCGATCGATGGTGTCGATCTGGTAATAATGGCTGCGGCCGATCTGGAAGATCACGTAGGAAATGGCCTCGTTGGTCGGATGGTTCTTCTCGAACTCCTTGTACAACTCCACCGCCTCGGGGAAATTTTCCTGATAGTACTCGCAATCGGCCGATTTCAGTTCGGCCAGAAGCGAGAAGCGGCTGAAGGGAAAGCGGTCCTTGACGATCTTGAAGGTTTCCAGGGCCCGGTAATACTTGCCCGAGTTGAAATACTCCAGCCCTTGCTTGGTCAGTTCCTCAGGCGGGGTTTCTTCCTTCTTGGAGCTGAACCAGGCGCAGCCGTGCAGCAGGAGGACGACCAGCAACAGTGCGGCCAGTTTTTGCAGAGGTGCCGATTTAATCTTGCTCATAGTCCCGCCAGATAATGTTCCGCGCTCATGGCCGCCACGGCCCCTTCACCTGCCCCGTTAATCACCTGCCGGACCTCCTTGTAACAGATATCTCCCGCCCCCAATACCCCGGGCAGGTTGGTGCGCATCTCCCGGTCGGTCTGGATAAAGCCCTCGGCCATCTCCAACTGCTCGGCAGGGAGAATCTCGTTGTTGGCGATGATGCCGATCAAAACGAAGATGCCCTGCACCGGCAGGGTTGATTCCTTACCATCGTTGTCGCGCAGCCGCAAGTTTTCCACACCCGCCGCGCCCTCGATGGCGGTAACGCTACTATTCCAGATAAACTCGATCTTCTTATTGGCGAAGGCCTGCTCCTGGACGATCCGGGTAGCACGCAACTCGCCGCGCCGGTGGATGACCGTGACCTTGCTGGCGAAACGGGTCAGGTACACCGCCTCCTGGATGGCGGTGTTGCCGCCGCCGATCACGGCAATCTCCTGGTCGCGGAAGAAGGGGCCGTCGCAGGTGGCGCAATAGGAAACGCCCTTGCCGGCCAGTTCCCGTTCACCGGGGACGTTCAATTTATTGGGCCGGGCGCCGGTGGCCAGGATCACCGCCTGGGCGGTGAGGGTGGTCCCGTCTTCCAGGGTCAGGGTCTTGACCGGCCCGGCCAGCTCCATACCGGTCACCACGGCGCCGGAACGGATCTCCAGCTCAAAGCGCTTGGCCTGGGCGGTCATCCTGTCGATCAGTTCGGCGCCGGAGATTCCTTCGGGAAAGCCGGGATAGTTATCAATCCAGTCGGTGGTGAGCACCTGGCCGCCGGGTACGCCCTTTTCCAGGAGCACACACTTGAGCCGGGCCCTGGCCGCATATAGGCCGGCGGCAAGCCCGGTCGGGCCGCCGCCGACAATGATCAGTTGATAATCGCTCATCCCGTCCTCTGCCAGCAAAAAAGCCCTCGGCAAAGCGAGGGCTTCGGCAACTCATAATGGATTAAAATTACAGGGCCTTACCGAGCATGGCCACCAGCTGGGTCTTGCCCACCGCCCCGGTGACCTGATCGACCACCTTGCCGCCCTTGAAAAGGATCATGGTGGGGATGGCGCGGATGCCAAACTTACCGGGCGTGGTGGGGTTCTCATCGACGTTCATCTTGGCGACCACCACCTTGCCGGCATACTCGTTGGCCAATTCCTCGACCATCGGGCCGATGGCCTTGCAGGGACCGCACCAGGGGGCCCAGAAATCGACCAGGGTCGGGGTGGCGCCGTTGATGGTCGCTTCGAAATCTTTGTCGGACAGGTGTTTTACGTTGTCTCCGGCCATGGGAATGCTCCTTGCTGATATTGGCTAAAAAGCGGGATGACAGTTTCAATTGCTCATTAAGACGAGACATCTTACCTAGAGTTCCGGGGCATGACAAGTCAATTCCATAACCGGGAAAAATACATTATAACCACGCCTACAGGCGGTTTCAGGTCGATTAAATGGTACCTTCTCGCCGTTTGGTGCTGGAAATATCAAGTGAGGATACAGGGATGACCGACCACGACCGGGAACTGCTCAAGGTAATCACCGATTTTCTCGAACAGGGGCTGGCCGGAAACATCGCCGCCATGTACCGGCAGGATCCTGAACTGCACCGGCTGACCGGCGAACTCCTCCGGGACCAGCGCTTCATGGTGCGGCTGGGGGTGGCGGTGCTCTACGAGGAACTGGCGGCCACCAGGCCCGAGGAGATGCCCCGGGCGATCCCGTTTCTGGCCCCGCTGCTGGCCGATCCGCTTGCCTACGTGCGCGGCGAGACCTGCACCATCCTGGGGCTGATCAACAGCGAGGCGGCCCGGGAACTGCTCAAGGGCCTGGCCGCTGACCCCGACCCGCAGGTCCGGGAGATTGTGGCCGACTGCCTGGGCTAGGCGATTTTTTCATAAGTCCCATAGGACCTCTAAGTCTTATAGGACTCATGAGACTTATTTACCAAACCGCCTCTACGATTCCTTCCAATCCGGCTTTAAGCTCAACTCGGTCAGCTGCTTCCGGGCCACCGTCGAGGGGGCGTCGGTCATCGGGCAGCTGGCCTTCTGGGTCTTGGGGAAGGCGATCACGTCGCGGATCGAGTCGCGGCCGGTGACGATCATCATCAGGCGATCCAACCCGAAGGCCATGCCGCCGTGGGGCGGGGCGCCCAGCTCCAGGGCCTTCAAGAGGAAGGAGAACTTGTCGTTGGCCTCCTCACTGCTGATGCCCATCAGCCCGAAGATCTTCTCCTGCATCTCGGTCTGGTGGATGCGGATCGAGCCGCCGCCGATCTCGGTGCCGTTTAAAGTCAGGTCGTAGGCGCGGCTCCGGATCTTGCCGGGGTCGCTGTCCAGGTACTGCAAATCCTCCTCCATGGGGGCGGTGAAGGGGTGATGGACGGCGATATGGCGCTTGGCCTCCTGATCGTACTCAAAGAGCGGGAACTCGGTGACCCAGAGGAAGCTGAACTCATCCTTCTTCAAGAGGCCCAGGCGGCGGGCCAGCTCCAGCCGCAGCTCGGCCAGGGCGGCATGGACCACCGACGGGGTGTCGGCCACGAAGAACAGCAGGTCGCCGGGGGCGGCGTCCAGGGTCGCACCCATCTTGGCCCGCTCCTCGTCGGTGAAGAACTTGGCGATCGGCGACTGCCACTCCCCGCCCTCCTTGACCTTGACCCAGGCCAGTCCCTTGGCCCCGAAGTTGCCGACGTAGCCGGTCAGGTCGTCCAAATCCTTGCGGGAGAACTCGCCGCAGCCCTTGGCGTTGATCGACTTGATCATGCCGCCCTTGTCGGCGATGGTCCGGAAGACCTGGAAGCCGCAGGTGCGCACCTGCTCGGTGAGGTCGGTCAGCTCGAAGCCGAAGCGGATATCGGGCTTGTCGTTGCCGAAGCGGCTCATCGCCTCGTTGTAGGTCATCCGGGGGAAGGGGGTCACCAGGTCGATACCGCGGGTGGCCTTGAACAGCGTGACCATCATGGCCTCGGCGATGGTGTACATGTCCTCCTCGGTGATGAAGGAGAGCTCCATATCGATCTGGGTGAACTCGGGCTGGCGGTCGGCCCGCAGGTCTTCGTCGCGAAAGCAGCGGACGATCTGGTAGTAACGATCCATGCCGGCCACCATCAACAGCTGCTTGAAGAGCTGGGGCGACTGGGGCAGGGCATAGAAGCGGCCGGGGTTGACCCGGCTGGGCACCAGGTAGTCCCGCGCCCCTTCCGGGGTTGAGCGGGTCAGGAAGGGGGTCTCGATCTCCAGAAACTCCTGGTCGTTCAAGGTGGCGCGGATGGCTTGGCAGGCCTTGTGGCGCAGGACCAGGGCTTCGGCCATCTGCGGCCGACGCAGGTCGATATAGCGATAGGTGAGGCGCAGCTGGTCGGAAACCTCGACCTCCTCATCCAGCGGGAAGGGCGGGGTCTTGCTCTTGTTCAAGATGCGCAGCTCATCGACCAGGATCTCGATGGCGCCGGTCTTCAGCTTACCGTTGACCATCCCCTCAGGACGCGGGGTGACCTTGCCGCGAATGGCGATGACCCACTCGCTCCTGAGGGCATGGGCCTTGGCATGGACCTCGGGATTGCGCTCCGGGTTGAAGACCACCTGGGTAAGGCCCCGCCGGTCGCGCAGGTCAATGAAAATAACCCCGCCGTGGTCGCGGCGCCGCAGCACCCAACCCATCAGGATGACGTCCTCGCCGACATTGGCCGATCCGAGATCGTTGCAGTAATGGCTGCGCTTCATGCTGCCCATTGATTCCATGGGAAACTCCTTAAGGGAAAGTGCCTAAATGGCTGTGGTTAAAAGTACCCCGCAAGGGGGTATGAATGCCTAAAATTGCTGGGAATTGGCTTGGCACTCGTGGTGTTGATTCAGTTTGTAGGGCGGGTCACACCCGCAATTTAATTGCATTTGAAAAAAAACGTGGCGGGTGTAACCCGCCCTACCTGGCTGAACGGCTAAACAGAAGCGCCTCGCGGATCGCGGAGATAACCGCCTCCGGCTTTTCCAGCGGAATGACGTGCCCGCTATCTACCCATATTTGTGTGGACCCGGGGTAAAGTCGTGCAATGTCTTTACGCTTTTCGTTTGCATCATCCGCCACTCTTGATTTAACTTCTAACGGCTTTGATGCACTGAGTACGAATACGGGTTGGCCTGAGAAGGTTGGGAGGCTTAGTACCTGATTTCCGGTTTGCGGAAGCAAATCTAGCTCCTCTTGGGCAGCCCCTGTCACCAAAACCCAGAGAAGACCGCGCACGAAGAATGACTGCTTCTCTAAGGCTCCTTCACCATCAAACTGCTGGGGGTGTGTCGAATCAACCAGCACAAGTGCGCTAACCTCCCCCGGATAACGTCGGGCAAAAAGCTGCATGTACAATCCACCCAGCGAATGTCCCACCAGAATATAAGGCGGATTCAGGCCTTTGGCTCGCAGAAGGGTTCTCAACTCATCCACAATATGCGAGCCGTCACGCGGAGTAGATACCGGGTCGCTTTTTCCGTAACCTGGGCGGTTATATGCGAATGTGCTTGAGTCTTTCGAGATCTCAGGCAAAACATCTTTCCAATATTCCTTTCTTCCACCGAGCCCGTTCTCAAAGACAACGGGGATCGTGTTATGTCGCGTCAAGGCAACCTCGATGTTTCGATTGTCGATCTTGTCCAATGCTGAATTGGGCAGAGATGCGCAACCAGAAAGCAAAACCAATGTCAGCACGAAAGTGGTTTTGGCAATCAGTTTGTGCTGTATGTTCATCAATCGAGACTCCTTTGCCGCAGTAGAGGGGGGGCGCCGCTTTTGATGCGTTCCTCTCGCCATGTCAGATTGTGTACAACCCGCCTCAGGTGCCTATCGTTGTATCAACGGAGGCTTGGTTCGATGACGATTACGCCCGCAGTTGCCTGTAGTGGGTATGACTCCATCACCGGGCCTGTAAACCAGACCTTCACCTGTTGCCCCACCCGAAGCTCAGCGGGGCCCACGCCACCCTCGCCTAGGCGCAACACTTGAGTACCACTTGTTATCCTCACGCGCGCCTTGGCGGAGCCATGTGGCTCGGCGGGCTTCTCTTCCACAATGATCGTAGGCAGGGCTATAGCTGTGACCTGCCCAATAATCGACGGCGTCGTGCGTGGGATGGCGGCTGTTGCGTCAGATACCGCAGAATCTGCTGCCGCAGACGAGCACCCCGATCCAATCAGGAAACCGAAAAGCAACGCACTCACGAAAAGCAAAAAAGGGGGCGGATGATGGAGGTTTCGATATAGACAGTATTTTTTTTTCATACTTTTCAGACTCAAAAATGATTCTTTATCCTGAAATACATCTTCCTATTCTATTCTCTTGACCTTCCCAGCCGGATGTCCTCCTCGCCTTGAGAAATCAAAGATAAGAAAAGGGGTCAAGTCCGCTTTTGGCTTTAATTGTTCATTGTTCCCACGCGGAAAAGGGGTCAAGTCCGCTTTTGGCTTTAATTGTTCATTGTTCCCACGCGGAGCAAGGAAACAATGAACAAGCGAAAACTACTTGTTGATCCTCACCGCCAGCTCTTTCCCCAACTCATCCCCCAAAGCCAACTCCTCCTGCGCCTTGCTGGCCATATCCCTTAGAATCGCAATCCCCTTGGCCAGTTCCTCCTCGCCCATGATCAACACATAGCGGGCCTGGAACTTGTCGGCCTGTTTCATCTGGGCCTTCATACTGCGGCCGGCCGGGTCCATCAGCACCGCCAGGCCGTTCCTGCGGCCCTCCTGGGTAAGCAGGAAGGCGCGGTTGCGGGCCGCCTCGCCCAGGGCGACAATGAAGAGGTCGCTGCCACTGTCCGCCTGGGGGCCGTTCAGTTGCTCCAGCAATAAGGTCAGCCGCTCCATGCCCACCGCGAAGCCGATGCCGGGCAGCTTGGGGCCGCCCAGCTGGGCAACCAGGCCGTCGTAGCGGCCGCCCGCCCCCACCGCGCTCTGGGCGCCGAGGTCGCGGGTGATCAGTTCGAAGGTGGTGCGGGTGTAGTAGTCCAAGCCGCGAACCATGAAGGCATTTTTCTTATAGGGAATCGCCAGCAGATCGAGCAACCGGCAGACCTCACCGAAGTGGTCGCGGCAACCCCCGCAGAGGAAGTCGGGCAGCAGCGGCACCCCCTGGTACTGCTCCTGGCAATTGGGGTTCTTGCAGTCCAGCACCCGCAGCGGGTTGGTCTGGCGGCGGCGGTTGCAGTCGTCGCAAAGCTTTTCAGCCCTCGCATCGATAAAGTCGCGCAGGGCCTGGTTGTAGTTGGGGCGGCACTCCGGGCAGCCCAGGGAGTTGATCTCCAGGCTGACGTTGACCCCCAGCTCGGTCAGGAGCTGCCAGGCCATGGCCATCAACTCGGCATCGACCATCGGCTCTTCGCTGCCCAGGACCTCGACGCTCAGCTGGTGGAACTGGCGCAGCCGCCCCTTCTGGGGCCGCTCGTGGCGGAACATCGGCCCGATGGTGTAGAGGCGCTGGATCGGTTGGAGCAGGTGGAGGCTGTGCTCGACGAAGGCGCGCAGCACGGCGGCGGTGCCTTCCGGGCGCAGGGTCACCGAGTCGCCGTTTTTGTCGGTGAAGGTGTACATCTCCTTCTCGACGATGTCGGTGGTCTCGCCGATCGAGCGCTTAAAGAGGCTGGTCGATTCCAGCACCGGCACCCGGATCTCGGCAAAGCCGTAGCGGTGGAAGAGATCGCGCGCGACCCGCTCGACCCGCTGCCAGCTGCCGACTTCGGTCGGGAGGATGTCCTTGAAACCTTTGAGGGCCTTGATGTTCACTGCACTACCTCGGAAAAAACATAAGGCCGCAACGGCCTTACCATGGAATTTCAGATAATTAGCGGTGATAACGACAGAGCGGCGAATTTAGCCAAGATCACCCGAAAAGTCAAGAAGTGTGGGCGTGTGTCCGACCGATCCGACGGATCAGACTGATCGGCCGGATGTTACCCCAGCAGGCTCTGGTGATCGATCTTCACACAGCGGTCCATGATCACCGTGAGGCCCGCATTTCGCGCCAAGGCCGCCGCCGCTTCGTTGACGATGCCCTGCTGCATCCACACCACCTTGGCGCCGATGGCAATAGCCTGGTCAACCACCGGCCCCACTTCCTCGGAACGGCGAAAGATATCGACGATCTCCACCGGCCCGGGAATTGCCAGCAGGTCCGGGTAACAGGGGCGGCCGAGGATTTCCACCTGGCCGGGGTTGACCGGGATGACGTTATAGCCAGCCGCGATCAGGTAGGCGGCCACCTCGTTGCTGGGCCGGTTGGCCTTGGGCGACAACCCGACCACGGCGATATTGCGGTAACTTTTGAGGAGTCGGCTGATTTCCAGGATTTCCAGCATTTCTTCTCCGATTTCGCTAAGTGGTTTTATCTTAGTGAGCGATCTGGTAATTCTATAGCATAACGCGGCTCATAAGGAGTTTCAGTTAAATTTTATGGGTTGCCTAAAAGGTGCCAACAATTCGGAAATGTAGGAGCGGGCCATGCCCGCGATTCACTCCTGATCGCGGGCATGG
>JAGVGT010000094.1 GCA_020056965.1 Deltaproteobacteria bacterium | reverse complement strand
GCCGCCTCGCCCCGCTGCAGCCCGGCTTCCTGGGCGGCGACCCGCTCATCGAGATCGACCGGGTCCATCTCCCCGAGGAGTTGTCCGGCCTGGACCAGATCGCCGACCTGCACAGCCACGTTGCGCAGGCGCCCGGCGACAGTCGGGCCGATCCGGTAGGTATAGCGGGCCTCGACGGTGCCGATCCCGAACAGCGCCGGGCTGATCGCTTGCGCCGCCACGGTGGCCACGGTCACCGGCACCGGGGCCAGCGGCCCCGAGCGCAAGGCGGCGAATACGAAGAGGACCAACAGCACCGCGCCAACGCCGATCAAGGCCAGGGTGCTGGCGGAAATGGGCAGTTTTTTCATGATGAACTCCTTATGGGCCATAAAGAAAATCTTATTGTCGTCATTGCGAACATCGTGAAGCAATCTTTGTTTTTCATTAACTCAAGATTGCTTCGTCGCAAAAGCGCTCCTCGCAATGACATTACGAGATGTTTTTCATCGGGCGGTTATACCACGCCGGTAAATGGCAAATACTCCCGGTGCCTCGGCTCGCATCCGGGCGAGATCTCCAGACAACAATGACTGCATGACCAAACCTTGAATGGTGCCGATGAACAGAGTGGCGGCGGCGACCGGATCAACCTCACGGGCCAGCTCGCCCTGCCCCTGGCCTTCGGCGATCAGCCCGCGCAGACGTTCACCATAGCGGCCGATCAGGGTGCGGGTCATCTGCTTGGCCGGGCTGTCGCCACCCCGCTGCAATTCCCCGAAAATGATCCTGGGTACCCCGGGATGCGTGCCGGCAAAGTCCAGATGGGCCATGAACATCGCCTCCATGGCCGCCAAAGGCGAGGCCGCTCCCTGGGCCGCCGCACCCAGCCTGGCCAGAAGCTGTTCCGCCACCCACTCCATCACCGCCTGCCAGATCGCCTCCTTGCTGGAAAAATGGCGAAACAAGGCCCCTTGGGTCAGGTGCATGCGCTGGGCAATCGCCGCCGTGGTGATCTCGCTGGGATTCTGTTCGGCGGCCAGGGCCAGCACCGCTTCGACAGTAACCGCCCTGCGCTGGTCGGCCGGCAGATGTTTTACAGGTATACTCACGAAGACCTCTTAAAGAAAGTAATTGATTACTATCTTTAAGAACCTGAGGGGGATTTGTCAAGGCTGGATAGTGGTAAGTAGGACAAACACCTTTGACGCAAATGACTTGTTAAAATAAGGCGCGTTAACCGCCTACACTGGCAGGACTACGATCACCAAGGAAGAGGAGTAGCCATCCCCTCCGTCACCTCAAACCCACTCAATCTTCACCAGATGCTCGACCTGCCGGAACTCCGGGTCGCAGGTAACCAGACACGCCTTATGCTCCATGGCGGAAGCCACCGCAAAGGTATCGGCGTAGGACATGGCATATACGGCCTTCAACTCCGCCGCTCGATAGACCAGATTTTCAGGACAGGGGAGAAGGACCAACCCCATCTGCTGCAGGGCGATAAAAACCTGCATCCTCGACTCCGCCCCGAATCTCCGCTGGGTGGTGTAGAGCACCTCGCCAAAATTGATCACATTGAGCAGGCAAGGGTTACGTCCGACCGCAGCTTCCTTGAGCAAATCTCGCACCTTCTCGCTGCCTGGTTCTTTCTGAAGGAAACGCAGCAGGGCGAAACTGTCGAACAACAAGGGTGTCAACGGTTTCGCTCCTCGTTCCTTTCCCGCAGCAGTTCTTCGGCCAGGGATGGCGAGGCGGGCAGCATCCCGTAGGCGGCATCGATAGGCTCGGCCACTCGGGGGGCAATACAGATGACATTGCCGTACTCGTAGATCTCGACCCGGGTGCCCGGTTCCAAGTGGTGTTTCTTCCGCATCGGGCCGGGGATGACAATCTGGCCCTTGATGGAAATCTTCGTAGTGTGTGACATGGCTCTCCTCGTTGTACGTTTTTCGATAAATGTATTACGCGAGTTGCCGAACCGCAACAGGATTTTGGTATATTATCCGGCGCCAGGTGCTAGTCTTATTGTCGTCATAAGGGTTTTGCAGACGACCGCGCAACTTGACTTGCCCCTCAACGCCGAACCGGTTATAAATCTCACTTTTGCGAATTTCCGATTTTCCACCAACATAAAGCCATCAGAACAACCAGACCGGTAGCAGCTAAAATGACTGTCAGCATCTTCAACACCCTGGCCAATAAGAAAGTCCCCCTGGAAACCCTGGAGCCGGGACTGGTCAAACTTTACGTCTGCGGGATCACCGCCTACGACTATTGCCATATCGGCCACGCCCGCTCGGCGCTGGTCTTCGACATGCTGGTCCGCTACCTGCGTTACCGGGACTACCGGGTCACCTTCGTCCGCAACTTCACCGACATCGACGACAAGATCATCAAACGGGCCGCCGAGCAGCAGACCACCTGCGAGGAGCTGTCGGAACGGTTCATCCGCGAGTTCCACGCCGACATGGCCGCCTTGAAGACCGTGGTGCCGGACCTGGAACCCAAGGCCACCGAACATCTGCCGCAGATCATCAGGCTGATCGAGGAACTGATCGCTAAGGGTCACGCCTACCAGCGCGGCGGCGATGTCTATTACCGGGTCGAGAGTTTCGTCGGCTACGGCAAGCTCTCCGGCCGTAAGCTTGAAGATATGCAGGCCGGGGCGCGGGTCTCGGTCAACGAGGAGAAGGAAAACCCCATGGACTTCGCGCTCTGGAAGGGCAGCAAGCCCGGCGAACCCACCTGGGAGAGCCCTTGGGGGCCGGGGCGGCCGGGCTGGCACATCGAATGCTCGGCCATGAGCCGCGAGTACCTGGGCGACACCTTCGACATCCATGGCGGCGGCAAGGACCTGGTCTTCCCCCACCACGAAAACGAGATCGCCCAGAGCGAGGGCGCCAGCGGGCAGCCCTTCGCCAAGAACTGGATCCACCACGGCTTCGTGACCATCAAGGAAGAGAAGATGTCCAAGTCGCTGGGCAACTTCCTGACCATCCGCGAGGTGCTGGCCGACCACCACCAGGAGGTCTTGCGCTTCTTCGTCTTCACCACCCATTACCGCAACCCCCTCGACTACTCCGACACCGCCCTGAAGGACAGCGCGGTCGGCCTGGAGCGCCTTTACAGCGCCATTGCCGCCCTGGAAAGACTGCCGGCTCCCGCGGCCCAGGCCGTTCCGACTATCGGGCCTGAGGAGCGCGGCAAACTGGCCACCTTGGAGGAGCGCTTCCAGGAGGCCATGGATAATGATCTGAACACCGCCCAGGCCCTGGGGGTGATCTTCGAGGCGGTCAAGGACCTAAACCGCTTGCGCCAGCAGCTCCCCACCCCGGCCGCCCCCGCTGACCTCGAATTTTTGCAGGGGATCGGCGCCCTGCTCACCAGACTCTGCGGGATCATGGGCTTGCTCAGCGAACCGCCGGCCGCCTTTCTGTTGAGCCTGCGCGCCCAGGAATTGAGCGAACTGACCATTGCCCCCGAGGAGATCGAGCAGCTGATTGTCGAGCGGTGCGAGGCCCGGACCGCCAAGAACTGGCAACGGGCCGATGAAATCCGCGACCAGCTGCTGGCCGCCGGGGTCGAGCTGAAAGACGGGGCGGCCGGCACCACCTGGCAGGCGAAAAAAGACTGACAAGCGGCTCCGCTTCCAGCTATCCTGAGACATAATCAGGAGGCCAGCCGATGCTCAGACAACCCGCCGTAGCCGACCAGTTTTACCCGGGCGACCCCCGCCAACTTGCCGCCACCATCAGAGCCCTAGCCCAGCCGGTGCCGGAAGACCGCAAGGTCAACGCCCTGGCGGTGGTCTCCCCCCACGCCGGCTATATCTACTCGGGCCGGACCGCCGCCGAGACCTTTGCCCGGGTGCGCATTCCCGCCGATGTCGTGATCATCGGCCCCAACCATCACGGCCGGGGCGCCCCGCTGGCCATAGTTTCCGAAGGGAGTTGGGCCATGCCGTTCGGCGAGGTACTCATCAACCACGAGCTTTCGGAACTGATCAAGAGCCACACCCCGCAGGCCCAGGAAGACTCCAGCGCCCACCACTTCGAACATTCCCTGGAGGTCCAGGTGCCTTTTCTGCAGGCGGCCCGGACCAAATTTTCCCTCTCGCCCCTGGTCGTTTCCCAGCTCAATCTCGCGGCCTGCCGGGAGGTCGGCCAGGGTCTGGCTACGGCGATCAAGGAGTTTAGCCGCCCGGTCCTGATCGTGGCCAGCACCGACATGACCCACTATGAGCCTCGCTCTTTCGCCAGCCGCCAGGACCAACTGGCCCTGGCCAGGGTCACGGAACTTGACCCCGAGGGCCTCTACCGGACCGTGCTTGAGCATGACATCACCATGTGCGGCTTCATTCCCACCACCATCACCCTCTTCGCCGCTTTGGCACTGGGGGCGAGCAAGGCCGAACTGATCAGCTACAGCGACTCCGGCGAGGCCAGCGGCGACACCGACCGGGTGGTCGGTTACGCCGGGTTGGTCATCACGTAGCGGCCAGCAACAATCTTGCCGACTGAATCCAATCTTTAGTTGTTCTCCAAAGAAGTCGTCACCCCGGCGCAAGCCGGGTCCAGTCCGATGTAACTCTGCAAAAACTGATTCCGGCCTGCGCCGGAATGACTGATTAATAACTTCTTCGTTCTTTTGCGAGTTCGTCATCCTTGACCTTTCCCCTTTCCTCTTTCCCTCAATTATGCTAAATTCCGCCTTTTTTTCCACGGCGCCCCCACGATTGTCGTCTTCGCGTCACCCGTCAATTGATCGTTGGCCAAGTTGGCCGATTTAAACTTTCAGAGAGCCCCTAATGATTCACGTCAACAATGTCACCCGCCAGCACGGCCCCCAGATCCTCTTCCGGGACGCCAGCTTCCAGATCCTCCCCAACACCTGCACCGGCCTGGTCGGCCCCAACGGCGCCGGCAAGACCACGATCTTCCGGCTGATCACCGGCGAGGAACAGCCCGATGGTGGCGAGATCTCCCGTCCGGCCCAGACCGTGATCGGCTACTTCTCCCAGGAGATCGGCGAGATGGCCGGCCGCTCGGCCCTGGAAGAGGTGATGGCCGCCTCGGCCCGTACCGTCGAGCTGGGCGAGATGATGCGGGAGATGGAAACCGCCATGGGCGAACCCATGGAGCCCGAGGCGCTGGACGCCCTCCTGACCCGCTACGGGGCGGTGGTGGAAGAATTTGAACATCGCGGTGGCTATGATCTGGAGGCCCGGGCCCAGGCGGTATTGACCGGCCTGGGGATCGGCCCCGACGACTACCAGCGGCCGGTGGAGTCCTTTTCCGGCGGCTGGAAGATGCGGATCGGCCTGGCCAAGATTCTGACCATCAACCCTGATGTCCTGCTATTAGACGAGCCCACCAACCATCTGGATCTCGAGTCCATCGTCTGGCTGGAGAACTGGCTGGCCGCCGACTTCAAGGGGGCGCTGCTGATGACCTGTCATGACCGCGACTTCATGAACCGACTGGTCAACCGGGTGGTCGAGGTGGCCAACCAGGCCGTTACCACTTACGGCGGCAACTACGATTTCTATGAGCGCGAGCGGGAGATCCGCCGCGAGCAGCTCTTGGCCAGCCATCGCCGCCAGCAGGAGATGCTGGCTAAGGAGGAGGAGTTCATCGCCCGCTTCGCGGCCCGCGCCTCGCACGCCTCCCAGGTCCAATCCCGGGTCAAGAAGATCGATAAGATCGAGCGCATCGAGATCCCGGCCGAACAGCGGCTGGCCAAGTTCGACTTCGGGGAAGCGCCGCGCAGCGGCGATGATGTAATCAAGCTGGAGGGGCTGAGTAAATCCTGGCCCCGGCCGGAGGGCGGCGAGAGATCGATCTTCGGCGGGGTCTCGGGGATGATCCGCCGCCAGGAGAAGGTGGCGGTGGTCGGGGTCAACGGGGCCGGCAAATCGACCTTTTTAAAGGTCCTGGCCGGCCAGACCGAGCCGAGCGCGGGGGCGGTCAGCCTGGGGGCCAGCGTCAACGTCGGTTACTTCAGCCAGCACGCCATGGATGTGCTCAACCCGAAGTATACCGTCTTCGACACCCTCCAGGCGGTGCTGCCCAATGCCAGCATCGGGGTAATCCGCAGCCTGCTGGCCGCTTTCCTCTTCCGGGGCGACGAAATCGAAAAAAAGATCGCCAACCTCTCCGGCGGCGAGAAGAGCCGGGTGGTCCTGGCCACCCTGCTGGCCCGCCCCTTGAACCTGCTGATTCTGGACGAACCCACCAACCATCTCGACATCCAGTCCCGCGAGACCCTACTGGCGGCGTTGAAGAACTTCACCGGCACCGTACTCCTGGTCAGCCACGACCGCCACTTTCTGCGGGCCCTGGTCAACCGGGTCATCGAGATTGACCACGGCGAAATGCGGATTTTTGAAGGGGATTATCAGTACTACCTGGAAAAGAGCGGCCGGAATTAACACCAGGCTGAGGCGCGGCTTGGATACAGTCAGACCAGTCTGACTTGTCTGACCGATCTGACTACTGAGCCAGGGCATCTTGCTTTTCATGGTGGGAGCGGATTTATCCGCCAGAAGATTCGCGGCTGAAGCCGCTCCCACAAAACAGTCGGATCTGAGCCCCGGATTGCCAGCAACCGCCGTTTATCATACCATGCTTCTGCGAGGAGATCGAAGTCTTCGCTACCTGCTTCGTCGCTTCACTCCTCGCAATGACGAGTGGTCCTTTGGCACCCCATCAAGGCAACCGGCACCCAAACCGTTCACACCTTACCAACATTTTTCTGGGCCTGCTCGATCAACTCGAGAAGTGATTGGACCTTAGGTTTGGCCGGCGCCGCGAAGGCGGCCTCCCATTCTTCCGGACTCAGCACGCCCCGCAGGTATTCGGCGACGTTGAAAAATGGATGCCAGCAATCCAGGGTGCGGGCGCAAGGCATCCCCTGGTTTTCCCGGCAGCAGTATCCATAGTGGATCAACTGCCCCAGCTTGCGGCAGCGGATCTGGAAGTCATCTTGCGGTGGTACCGCCGGTGGTTCAGCAGTCATATCGAAATTCCTCATCCAATTGAAGACCGGAGTGCTTTAACCGATTTAATTACCCTTCAGCGCACGCCGCGATAGAAGGCCATTTTGTTGGCATACGGCCGATAAAGCTCGACCAGAGTGGCTATTTCCGAGGCGGGAAGCGGACCTTTCCCTGCCGCTTCGGACAGGGCCACCACCTCGGCCGGCGTCGAACAGCCGACAATGGGGAGGCTGATCCCTTTCGCCAAGGCGAAACGGACTAGCATCCCGGCAGTTATCGCCAGCCTCGGCAGCACATAATGGGCCCCCGCCCCGCCCAGCACCTTCATGCCGATCACTGCGATCCCCTTCTGGCGGGCGGCCGGCAGGGTCAGGGTCAAAAAGCCGCCCAGCGCCTCCTCCACCGGATTGACCGGCATTAAGACACTGTCCACCGGCCACTCCGCCACCGCCCGGGTGAGGATGTAGGGATCGTGATGGCCGGTTACCCCGATATGTCTGACCAACCCCTTGGCCTTGGCGGCGAGGAACCCCTCCAGCGCCCCGCCCGCCCGGGCGATGGCCTTGAGGTCATCCTCGGTGCGGACATCGTGAATCTGCCAGAGGTCGAGATAATCGGTCTGGAGCCGGGCCAATGAACTCTCGAGATCGGCCAGCGCCCCGGCCCGATCCCGCGAGGCCGACTTGCTGGTCTGGAAGATTCCGGCCCGCAGCTGCGGTTCCTTGCCCCAGACCCGGCCATAGTAAACCTCACTGTCAGAGTAAACCCGGGCCGAATCAAAATAGGTGATGCCCCGGGCCAGGGCTGCCCGGATCACAGCCTCAGCCTCGTCAGCGCGATCATAGGTGCGCAGCACCCCTTCCCCGCCCAACCCGACTGAGGAAACCATTCTGCCGGTGTTGCCGAATGCCACCCTCTTCATGCCTGGTCCTCGTTCATCCTGAGTTTACGCGACCTCGTCCCGGTGGATGGCAAACGGCCCGCAGCTCTGGGCCACCGGCATCACCTCAATCCGGTTGATATTGACGTGCGGAGGCTGCATTACCGCCCAGTGGACGATGTTAGCGATATCCTCGGCGGTGAGAGGCTTTAAACCCCGATAAAACTGGTCGGCCTTCTCCTGGTCGCCGGAGAAGCGGACTACCGAGAACTCGGTCTCGGCCAACCCCGGTTCGATATTAGTCACCCGAACCCCGCTACCCAGGACATCGGCCCGGAGGTTGTGGGAGAACTGCTTGACGAAGGCCTTGGATGCACCATAGACATTGCCGCCGGGATAGGGCCAGTTACCGGCCACCGAGCCAAGATTGACGATGTGGCCCCGGCCCCGCGCCACCATACCCGGCAGGATGAACCTGGTGGTGTAGAGCAAACCTTTGATGTTGGTATCGACCATCTGCTCCCAGTGGTCGAGATCGGCGGTCTGGGCCGGCCCCAACCCGAGGGCCAGTCCGGCGTTGTTGACCAGAACATTGATCTCATTGAAAGGCGCGGGAAGATCGGCGATATCCTGCTCCACCCGTTGCCGGTCCCGGACATCCTGGACCAGCAGATGCACCTCCCCGCCCAGTTCGGCGGCCAACTGCGCCAGTCGTTCCGCCCGTCGGCCGGTCAGAACCAGGCGCCAGCCCTCCCGGGCGAACAGACGGGCGCAGGCCTCGCCGAAACCGGAGGTGGCCCCGGTAATAAAAATGGTTTTCGACATGCTTACCCAACTCCAACAATAATTCCAGTTCCAGGCCGCTCGCCCTTGCCCGACCAGCCCATCTAGTTTTTATCAAAAATCAAAAACTTGACAGAAAAAAACTCAAATCTCTATAATTTCCTTAGAGTACGGCTCAAGTTCTCTTGTCCGCGAAATACGCAAGCCCATGCAGGGAGCAAATCTTATGTCAATAACCGTGAAGAAACCCTGGCCATGGTTGATTAGCCTGACTGGGGCCGGTCTCCTGGGCCTTTGCCCGGGAATCTCCCGCGCGGCCGAGCAGTGCCTGCCCCCCCCGACCACCGATGCCCAATGTCTCGAATGCCACCAGGCGAAAGTTGACCAGGAGCTAACCAAAAAGTATGTGCACCAACCCTTCCGCGAGAAGAAGTGCATCCTCTGCCACCTTGGTGACGAGTCATCCACGCCGGAGAAGACCGCTTACAGATCAGACCAGAAAATAGCCTGGCTGGCCACAGGTCCATTCCTGAGCAGCGAGCACTGGTTCACCCTCCCCAAAAACCTGGTAAACGGCGACATCCGGCTTGACATCATGGTGCCGGGCCGCGGGGTATATCGGGGGGTCATCGAATCTTGGGATCCAACCGCACTGACGGAAATGGCCCAGGATCGAACCCCACCGATATTAACTGACGTGAAGACCGCCGGTATTGAAAAGGGGCTCCTGTTGTCGGCCACCATCTCCTGGCTTACTGATGAACTGGCCGATACCCGGATTTACTACGGAAAGAACAAGCTATATACGACCAACTATATCGCTGAAATGACCCGTTCGCACCAGATCACCATTGCCCCTTTGCAAGGTGCGACCGAGTACAAATATCAAGTTGGCTCTGCCGACTATTTAGGAAATCTTGCCCAGGCCGCGGTCGCGACCTTCTCAACCAGTGCTGCCACCCAACCGGCCGAGCAGCAATTAACCGCCCGGCCCAGAGTGGAACCGACCTGGGATCACGAGATCTATCAAGACAGTCAAGCCGGCATGATCATCCTGAAGATAACCACTCCCACACGCAGCAAGGTGGCAGTGGGGATTCCCAAAGAGATGCCGCCGGCCGGTGACGATCCTGGTACAGGCACCAGGCGAAAACCCTGTCGGCACCAGATGAAAAGCGCCTTGGAAACGACCATTACCATCTGCCAGCCCTGTCATGAAAACTACTTCAAGGGCGGCACCCGGCATCCCCTCCAGGTTGGACCCAAGGCCGGCATGGTCTTCCCGCCGGAGTTTTTCGTGCTGGCCAACGGCGGGATCAACTGCATGACCTGTCATTCAGCGCATAGTTCGGATTACCCGAACCGCTTGGTCAAATCAGCCAAGGAGGAACTTTGTCGCAGTTGCCATAACGACAAGTAAGCTTTAACGCCTGAGAAACCAGCGGCAGCGCCCCAGCCCTGACCGGAAAAACGGGAAGCTTAATCAAAGACCTCCATGTCCCCGTGCTTGCAATGCACGCAGCGCAAGGTCGGTTCCCATTTCTCAAAGGCCGCCCGCCATTGTTCCTTTTCAATCTGTTCGGCAAACTCACGCTGACACTCATCACACAACCAGCGATCACCGGTCGGGGTCACCCAAAGTTTCATAAATATTTCTCCTAATCTGTTTTAATTGTTCGGCCTATTTCCTGAACAGCCAGGCCAGCAGGGTTAACCCCAGACTCACCAGAATCATGGTGGTGACCGGAATAAATACCTTCAAACCCTGCCGGTTGATAACAATGTCGCCGGGTAGTCGCCCCAGGGGAATTCTTGACAGCCAAGGCCAGGTCAGACCCACCAGGAGCAGCGCCAAGCCGAGATAAATCAAATTTTTCTGCATTGGGCGTTTCCCGCGCCTGGACCTGAGCGTCCGGGCCACCGACCATTAGTTTCACTCATTCCAGGAAAAGAGGGTCGCACCCAGAACCAAACAGACCAGGGTAACCGCGATCAGCACCAAACATTCACTGCCAACCTGGGTAAGAGTCGCCCCATCGTTCATGATCTTCCTGGCCGCCCGCAGCAGATGGGTGAGCGGCAGTAATTCGGCGAAACTTCTGACCCATTGCGGCGCCCCCTCCAGCGAAAACCAGACCTCGGAGAGAAACATCATCGGCCAAGCCATGAAATTCAGGGCGCCGCTGGTAAATTCCTCGCTGATGCCCCGAGCTGCCAGAAGCAGGCCGATGGAGGTCAAACTCAACCCGCCCAGGGAAAAGACCACCAGCAGATTGAGATAGGATCCGGCCATTCGGAAGGAAAAGAGTAGATCGGCACCGATCCAGACCACGATCAGGGTGAAGACCAGGAGAAAGAAGCGCGACATGGCCTGGGCAGTCAGGTATTCGAAGGCGGTCAGCGGGGTAGCCTTCAAACGCTTGAGCACCCCGTTTTTACGATAGCGGACAATCACATAGCCAACCCCCCAGAGGGCGCTGAACATCATGTTCATCCCGAGAACCCCGGGAAAGAGCCAGTCGATGTAGCGAATTTCGGCGCCGGCCACCGTCTCTTTGATCCCGAAGCCATTGGAGTCGGGAACAAAGCCGGACTGGAAGAGCCGTTCAACCAGATACCCCTTGGGGGATGTCTCCAGCTGCCAGTACTGGGGCGGCGAGGTGTCCTGGCGCAGCAGAAAATCGATCTGGTGGTGTTTGAGCTTTTCAAGTCCGCTGGCCAGATCCGGGAAACCGAGGAACTGCAGATGCTCGGTCCGGATGAATTTCTCGGGCAGCTTGGTGTGACTGAAGTCAACCGATGCCGAGGGAGATGGAAAGATCCCCACCTTGTAACTGGAAAAATCCCGACCGCCAAAAGTGATGGCAAAGCCGGCGATGATCAGAAAGGGAAAAAGGAAGTTCCACCCGAAGGCGGCCTTGTCCCGGAAAAACTCAAAATTGCGGGCCTTGAACATGGTCCAGATGCGTTTCCAGCTCATTCGCGTAATTTCCTGCCGGTGAGGTGAAGAAAGACGTCTTCCAGATCAGGGGAATGGACGGTCATTTCGCTTAAGTCGATCTTGAGCCCGAGGAGTACTTCCAACCCCAGGTCGATCCGTTCCACGGTGAGCTCCAGCAGGCCGTTAACCTCCCGAGCCGGCAGGGGCAGCTCGGCCAGCGGGATGGTCACCCGCTCCCGCGGCAGGGAGATGATCGTGCCGCTGCAGTAATGCCGCACCAGCTCTGCCGGTGAACCTTGGGCGATGATACGTCCGTGGTCCATGATGGCGATCTCGTCGCAGAGATATTCGGCCTCGTCCATCGAATGGGTGGTCAGGACAATGGTTTTCCCCTGCTCCTTGATCGATTTGACGATCTCCCAGAGGTGGCGACGGGCTTGTGGATCGAGACCGGTTGAGGGCTCGTCCAGAAAAACCAATTGGGGTTTATTGACCAGGGCCAAGGCCAGCATCAGCCGCTGGGCCTGGCCGCCGGAAATCTTGTTGTTCATGTTGCCCATGATCTCCTGGAGGTTGCAGAGCTCCACCAGGGCATCAAGGGACTCGGGGTCGTGGTAGAGGTTCCGAAAGGTGACCAGGGTATCGCGAACGGTGAGAAAATCGAGCAGGGTGGTATGTTGGAACTGGATGCCCACCTGCTCACGGAAGGCTGCCCCCTTAGGGACGCCGTTGAATAAGACCGCGCCGCTGGTGGGAGGAATGATGCCCTCAATAACCTCCAGGGCGGTGGTCTTGCCGGCGCCATTGGGGCCGAGCAGACCAAAGCAGATGCCGGGGCGAATGGCGAAACTGATCCCGGCCACCGCCTCCACGGACCGGTAACGCTTGACCAGATCTTTAACCTCCAGCACCGGGGTAGTCATTTCCTTCTCCCATTATGCAAAGACTGCGGACCACGTTTAATCCCCGCAGAATAACATATCCAGCCGTTACCGGCCCGTCAATTACCGGAAACCGGCGTTCGCAATTTTTGGCGCGGGGAAACCGACGTCGTCAAATGGTATCGACAGTGGGGTGGGCGTAAACTCGGGGAGCTTGTAAAAAGGGAGCAAGTTCGGGAGAAAACGATAAATAATAAAGCAATTAGTCGGCAGACGGCTTCCCGGGCCGGGAAGAGTCGAGCCGGCCTGGCAGAAAGTCAATTCTTGATCAGACAGGTCATGCCCTCATCGAAAGACCAGTAAAATTGCCTGGCATCAGGGCCGGAAAGACTGAGGACAATCCGGGGTATCTCGGTTTCACCGCGCATCTTCAACAATAACGAGTGATACCGGTCCTGGACTGCTTGCACGGCGTCACGCCAGTATCTGGTGACCTTGGTTTTTAAATCTCCGGTAGGCGGGGCTGTTACCACCAAGGAGAGACCATCATCCAGCACCAACTGGTAAATTTCCGGCATATCGTCTATTTCCAAGGCATCCAAGGTGTCGACCCCGGGAGCAGGGAGCGGCGCCGAAAGGATTTCGGCCTCGGTGGTGATCTTGACCTCCGGTCGCTTGGGCTGTTTCTCGGCCTTTTTACCGCTCAAGGTCCGCAACATTGGAGCCACAAAGGTTCCCACCACGTGGCTGTCGTCAATCGGTAACTGCTTGACGGCCACCCCGCCAGCCTTGAACAGGATAACCTTACCGGGGAGATCGATATACATGTAGAGCTTGGTGCTCTTGGCTAGTTTCAGCTCGGATTTAAGGAAAAAGTTAGTCGACTGCAGATCGGCCAGTTCATTGGCCATCAGCACCTGAGGGAACAGCAGGATAATGAGGAGGAAATAGGCGCGCATCAAAAGATGTAAACCCGGTCACCCTTGTTCAGGGCGTGATAAAGTCTATCGATATCCGCGTCACCGAGGCGGACACAACCGTGGGAGACGTTGCGACCGAGCAACCTGCTGTAGAGGGTACCGTGAAGATAATAACCATCCCCGATCCCGATGGCAAAATCGCCCATCATCCCCGGCTCGGCCCGATCGGCCCGATTTCTAGGAATCGGCTCACCCTCTTCAATGAAAGCCCAATCCGGCTTAATCCAAACCGGATCGGCAACTTTGGTTTTGACGGTAAAAACACCGCGCGGAGTATCAAAGGTCCAGCGTCGGCCACCTTTGGGATCTTCCAGGACGTTGCCGCTGCCACAGGAGGCAATCATCTCAGCCTCAACCTTATCACCGTTACGAAGAATAACCCGGTTAGCGGCGGTGTTGATCACCACAAATAATCCTGTGGGCACCATCGCCTGCAACTCCCGAGTCATCTCGTCATTATCGGCCCGCAGACTTTCCAGGTTGGACGAGACTTGTACTTCAGCAACCTTGGTCTGAACCGCGGTTTTTTTCTTCTGGGATACAGTCTTCCCAGAGGCTTTTTTATTTCTGCTGGACCCAGCCTTCTCCGCTGCCACCTCTTGAGAAGACGGGGAAATCACCGCCGATGGCAAATGCAAAAAGGCCCGGATCGACTGCGAGGTAATGGCCGGGAACCGATGGCCGTCGCGTAGTAGCCAGAAGGTTCCACCCGCTACCAGTACCACAATCGCCAAGGCTATCAGCACATAAGGCCACACGCGTCGTCCACCGGGCAGGGAACGCCGGTTACGGGCGGAGCGGGGAGATTCAGCTTTAGCAAAGATCATTGAGGGCCGCTGCAATGACGTTATCGTAATCTGTAGTGCCAACAATGATAACCGGGGTGTTGACGCTGATCTGACTGAACAAAGTGGCCATATCGCGGTTATCCAAGGCAACGCAGCCATTGGTCATACCATCGCGCCCACCGCCATGAATCTCGATCAGGCTGCCGATCCCGGCCCCTTTAGGAATCTGACCGCTTTTCCTGGCCGCCGAATATCGCTGACGGTCCTCATTGTTCGGATAATTGATCAATAGTGCTTGAGAATACTTGCTGCCGGGAATCTTTCGGCAGACCTGGTAACTGCCCTCAGGGGTGGCCTTGTCGCCACTGTACAACTTATCGCTGAGGAAGTTGAAGCCCATGCCGGCCTCCCAGCTCCGCACTGGCACACCTTTACGGTACAAGGTGATTTTCCGTTCGGCCTTGCTGACCACCAACAGTTCCCCACCACTCCGGCGAGACTCGGCGATGCCGTTCTCCACCAGCCGCCGCCAGCGGGTAATCTCGTTCCGGTCGCCATAGCGAGCCAGCACCAGCTTGGCTACATATACCGCCCCAGCCACATCGTGGGTGGCGTCATTAAGACAGCGGAGTGCATCTTTACCCTTACCGGCAGCAGTGTAGCTACGGGCCTCGGCCAGACGAATCTCAGCCTGAACCAGCTTGGCCGCAGCCAATCTGCGATCCTTGAGATTTTCCGACAAGTTCCGGAGCAAGGCCAGTTTTACAGCAAGATCGCGCTGCTGGCTGGATATTGATTCACTCTCTTCTTTGCGGGCCAACTTGATCTTCTCGGAAATCTTGTCGCCATGCGCAATGACATCCCGGAAGGCAACGCTGACCTTGTCGTAATCACGCCACCACAACCAACGCCGCCGCTCAGCATCAAACGTTTCCTGGGCCGCGGTGATTTCATTTTGATAGATACGGAATTCCTGGGGGGCATAAACAGAAACGCCGGCCCCTCGCAGAGTTTCCTGCTGGCTGATGGCCAACTGGACCTCGGGAGGGACCGGCTTTTCACTACACCCGAACGATATTGCAAGTGCTAACAATAAGACCGAGACAACTTGCAGCGTTCGAGACATCTGAGTACTTAATTCTTACTTCTTTCCAGCCTTCTTATCGATGGCTTCCTGAACCGCAGCAGTGATGCCGGCAGCTTTCTCGCTGATGGCAACAGCCTTGGCAGAGGCACCCATGTAGTCGCCGCCGTCAATCATCGGCTGAATCTCGGGCATAGCAGCTTCCATACCGGCAACATCGGCCTTCATGGCCATAACGTCGGCGGCGGAACCCTTACCCTTAGGAGCCTTGTCGAGAAGAGCCTTGGCATCGGTAACCGCAGTCTGGGCAGCAGCCAGATCAGCAATAGCCTTCTGCTTCATGAGCTCTTTCTCAGCCTCAGCCTTAGCCTTAACAGTGGCGGCCTGAGCCTTGGCCTGAGCCAACATCTGGCTGGCCTTGTCGTAGTTCTTGAAGAACTTCTCGTCCTGCACCTTTACTTCTGCCATGGCAGCGGTCAAAGAATCATTGACCTGCTTGTAATCTTCGGCCGCATATACGGTACCGTCAACTGCTGCCGCTTCAACTGCCGCCTTGGTGGCGTTGATTTCTTCAACCGGCTGTTTACCACATGCCGACAAAGACGCCACCATGACCAAACCTGCCAGAATTGCCACTAGCCGCTTCATTTTTGCTTCTCCTCCAATTTCGCTCCGCCATTGCCGAGCTAACTAATCTTCGCGTGATGGCCTCCGAACTATTTCGGGGGTCCGGGCGAAAACGGGCGCATTAAACATCCTTCCTTCAAATATTTCAAGAGAGATTTTTAGTCAGAAAGAGAAAAATCATTAACATTATTAGATGGTTTCACCAGAGCACAGCTTCATTATACAATTTAATCGACTTTCCCAAAGGATCACTTCAGTGCCAATCTCTGGTGCAACGGGGTAAGCCGCGCTTCCTTGGCTTGCCAAATGCAACACATTTACAATGCATTACATAACACAACACACTTCATTACAGCAATTTTGCGGAAACTTCTGAGCCACAGTTACACTCCAATCAGCACGCTCCTCACAAAGTAAGGCAATGCCGACCAAGGAATTTCGCCGGGAGCAAGATATCCTCAGCCAGCGATTGATGCCAACCCGACCGTGTGCTATCATGTGACCGTCGGTTGATCGAAAGTCGGTCTACTCCCAAATTTTGAGGCCGCAGGCTGACACTCAGGCTCTTTGTGCGTCACCAACCTAATACGAAGTATCATTTAAGATCAAATGACTAAAGACCTGCAGACAGATAACAAGGACGAGTCATTCACTCTCGACAACTCGGCCCAGCAACTCTACAAGCAATTCGCCGGACTGGATGAAAAATCCCGGGCCACCGAATCCACTGCCTCCTCCTCGGCACTCATGCAGTTGCTCAACCAGGAAGAAAAGCTGCTGGACTACTATCGCCTTCTCCTGGCCGAAGCCACCGGACTTTTCGTGGGAATCCTGGCCAACAGCCGTTTCGCCGTCCTGGCCAAGGAAAACGACCAGAAAATAAAGGTGTTTGTCGGCACCCTCAAAAGAATCGCCAAATTCCCCAAATTTGACGGCAGGATCATTTGCCGCCTCCGGGGCCAGCAATGCCCATCGGGAAAGGTCGGCTCGGAAACTTACGATTACGAGTTGTCCTTCGGCAACTTCCTCCTCGATTTCCAAGTCGCCAAAATTGTGGCCGAAAGAGAAAAAGCCCACGGTGCCGCCATCTACACCAAACTCATGGACGCCTTTAATTCCCTCAGCGCCATGAAAATTTTCAACTTTTCCATAATCATCGGAAAAGGTGACGAAGAGGATTACCAAAGGATTGAGGAGAATATCCGGCAACTGGTTCGCTACTTCTCGGCCGAAAAGGACCCCGACCGCCCGGTGGTCAACGACGAACACGGTCGTCCCAGTATTAATCTGACCACCCTGGCGGCGATCAACAACCTCAAACCGGCGGCCCTGCAAAAACTAGTCGATCAAATCGGCCCCAAACTACTGGGACCGGAACCAGCCGAAGAACTAAACCTCTTCACCACTGCCTATGATGTGGTCTTCGCATCTAAACGTTATCGCGAACTGCTCAAAAGGCCCCCGATCGAGATCAACAATGTCCAGTGGCTGGCCCACAGTCTCCAGAACGACCGCAAGCAGACCGCCCAGACCGTCCAGGTTTCGCGATTCGTTCTGGCCAAATACGGCAGCAACCCGCGCATGGCCTCCGAGGTCATGGCCAGCATCAACAGCGGCGGCTACGCCAATATCCGCACCGAGGTCATGGGCAAGCGACTTACCAAAGCCAGCGACTTCCTTAACCTCGCGGCGGAAAACACCAACAAGGAGACCCTGCAAGGCGAGGCGCTGCAGAACATTGAAGCCGGCCTCGACCGAGTATCAGACACCGTTTACGACAACCTCACCATCCAGGACGGCGAGGTCAGTACCGTCAACGATGAGGGGCATAAGACCGAATGGTCTTTCCACGAAAAAATCTTCGGCCTGCTCAGATTTTTCAAGCAACGCTCCACCACCAAGAAAAAGGTCAAGGACATCGCCAACCGCTTGGTGTTGTTTGACTCCGAGGATTATTCGGTCATTGCCAGAAACTTCAAGGTCACGGAGAAAGAAGCCGCCCATCTGCTCGATCTGCTCCGGGCCTGCTTTGACGATAATGGCCACTTCCGGCGCAACTTCTTTGAAAAGAACATCCCGGAGTTCGTGCGCTACGACAGCAAGGTTTTCGAGTTTCTCTGGCATTATCTTAAAGAGCTGCCGCTGCGCAACGACCGGGTCGCCTTCTTGAACGCCCTGCACATCCTGGTGGTCAGACTCAAGCAGCCCCAGGAGGCGCTGGGGATACTGCTCGCCGACATCTTCAACCAGGCGGCGGTGATCAATTTCTCGGACCGCAACGGCCTCATCCTCGGTAATATTTTGCTTCGCCGCACCTATCTGGCGAGCGCCAGCAATATCGAACTTACTCCGGACGAAGCCCTGCTGGTCAAGAAGGAGCTAAATCAGCACATGGTCGCCGAGGCCGTAAAATTCTTCGGCCAGAACCAGGAATGCCTGATCCAGAAGGTGCGCCGCATCACCGAGGCGCTCCTGCTCAAATCCTCAGTGCAGGATACGGAGGAGGGCGTCATGCAGCCGCGCTTCCTCCTTTACCTGCAGAGGGAACTGATCATCTTCCTCTCCCTGCTGGGCGGCGAATCGGCCCGGATCATCGTCCAGGGGGTGGTCCAGGAGTTCGGCAACCCCGACTCAAATTACTACCAGGAAATGCGCCGGAAGGAGAACCTGCGCCACTCCCTGCAACTCCTCCAGGTCGCGACCCGGGGGTTGCGGCGCTTTGAAGATCCGCAATGCCAGGCCCTGATCGATGCGGTCCTCACCCGGGAAAAGGACTTCATCTACCTCTGTGAAGACCCGGCCCATCAGGCCTACGTGAAAACGGTGATGGACCGGATCAGCCGGCCGGACTGAACCAGAACCCACTACTCCCGGCCCCACTGATGATGTCCCTCCCCGGCCTGCGGGAACTGCCGTCGGCACCCCGCCGTTTCCTCTACTTTTCGACGATCAACGTCATCTCTTGGCAATGTCTGGTCGGCCCGCCCCTGGTCTTGTTCGGCCGCGCCCTGGACATGCCGCCGGCCTGGGTTGGCGTGCTGATCGGCCTCATGCCCCTCTCCATGCTGCTGGTGATCTTCACCGGCCCGCTGGTCGAATGGCTGGGGCCGCGCCGTCTCCTCACCTGGGGCTGGCTGCTCAGAAACCTCCTCGCCGCAACGGTCATCGCCATTCCCTGGGCCATGAAGCTCGGAGGCAAACCGGGGGGCTGGCTGGTCCTGCTTTTCGCTACCCTCGGCTTCTGCGTATTCAGGGCCATCAGTGTCGGAGGCTGGTTCCCCTGGCTGCATGAGGTGTTACCGGCCCATCAGCGGGGCCGCTACCTGGCCGCCGAAACCGCCCTGGCTCAGGTCGTCACCATTCTGGTCGTGGTGGGCTGCGGGGCCATCCTCGGCCAGCGCGGCGAACTCGGCGGCTTTTTCCTGATCTACGCGGTGGGCATCGTCACCGGGCTGGCCAGCGTTGGTTTGATGCACCGCATCCCCGGCGGTGAGGTCCAGGCCGAGGAGGTGCCAGGTGCCCCCAGAGGATTCGCGCTGGGCCCGATCCTCCGGGACCGTTCCTACATGCGCTTCGTGACCCGCACCTTTTTTTGCCTGGCCGTACTGGCTGGGCAGAGCAGCGTTGCGGTCATGTACCTGCGCGACGTTCTTGCCTATTCCGACCGGCGCATCATGTATCTAGCCGGCGCCGGCAGTCTGGCCGTGGCGCTGCTCATCGGTTATTGGGTCAACCGGGCCACCCGCCATAACGACAGCAACCCGGCGATGACCGGGATGCTGCTCACCCACTCCTTCTTCGCCCTGGCCTGGCTGGCCCTCCTGCCCGGTCGGGGCTGGACCGACGGACTGGCCCTGGCCGTGGTCATCGGCAGTACCTTCTGTAACGCCGCCTTCACGACCATGGCCACCCGCGACATGCTCGGCCAAGTCCGCGAACCGGGACGGGTCGGTTACACCAACATCTGGATCATCGCCACCTCCCTGGCCACCGGCCTGGTCCCCATCCTGGCCGGGCTGCTCATCGACGGGCTGGGGCTGACCGGCTTCCGCCTCTGTTTTCTCGCCTCGGGCCTGGGCGGTCTGCTGGCCGCCGCAACCCTCTTTCGAACCTCCCCCTGATTTTTGCCGCCACCGGCATTATCTTCTCAGCATAGAGAAGAACCAATGCAAGGAGGACGCAAATGACAACCTACATCTTAAATAGACTGGAAAACAGGATCGATAACACCCTTGAGCTTAGTTCGGTTTGCCGGGGCGAATGGTGCCGGTCCTTGGAGTCCGACGTGGATATGTTGGAAAGTTTGGTAGAGCGAGCCGGATTCGAGGCGCCCCCCGTTGAAAGACCACGGCTCACGGTGATGGCCGAAAAACTAACCACGGCGTACCGGAACCTCGGCCCCAACATTCACGTCTGAACGAGGTTCTCGCAAAGCGGCCGCCGGAGGTGACGCGGGTTAGAGCGCCCCTTGGGTAGCCGCGACGACCGGCTAGTGTCCGGTCGTTGTGCTGATTTTTTTTGGGGGGGATGTGAATGGCCTTTGAGAAACTGCCCGACGGCAAGGGATTGCTGTACATTCCCAAGGCGGCGGAGAGCGAGAAAAAGCATCCCTGCTCTGACTGTTTTTCCTGCCAGGGGTGCAGTGATCCGCGTTGCCGCGTCTGCCGGTCAAAACCCGGCCGCCAGGAACACCGAAAGCCGAAAAAGTAAACCTTTCATTCGACGACTACTTTCGTCAACTGTTGACCTGAGTCATGTAGGCGCGACCGCGGTTTGGGTAAAATCCAAGAAAACCAGGACCGGGAGCGAGGCAACATGGAACTGCAAGGAGATTTGGGCAAGCGGAACATCAAAGAGGCCATCGCCGACTTTGCCGGCATCGGCGACATTCTCGAGAAATACGGGATCGGCTGCACCAAGTGCAGCATCGGCACCTGCCTCCTGCAAGATGTGGTAGCGGTGCATTTCCTGGGCCCGGAGACGGAGAGCCGGATCGAAGCGGAGCTCAACGCCTATCTGGCCAGCGCCGGAGAGCCTAGGCCCGGAACCGGACTCCAGCCAGAATAGGCCGCCAGGGGTTCGGGCTCATTTGCGCAACAGCACCATGCTTTCCAGATGGGCGGTCTGCGGGAACATATCGATGACGCCGACTTTCTCGAGCCGGTAGCCCTGCCCGGTCAGACCGGCCAAGTCCCGGGCCAGGGTGGCCGGGTCGCAAGATATGTAGAGGAGCAGACCGGCCCCCAGGCCGGCCAGCCGGGGGATGACCTCGGCGCAACCCCGCCGGGGCGGATCGAGGACGACCAGATCAAAGTGCGCCCCGGCCTCGGCCAGCTTGCGGGCGGCCTGCTCGGCGGCAGCCTGGATAAACGTACAGTTGCTCAACCCGGCCGCTTCGGCGTTGCGGGCCGCGCTGCGGATGGCCGAACGCTGCAGGTCCGAGCCGGTCACCGCGATCCCGGCCAGGGCCAGCGGAATGGAAAAATTGCCCATCCCGCAGAACAGATCGGCCGCCGTCGTCACCTCAAAGCCGGCCAGCCAGGCCAGCATCTGCTCAACCATCCGCCGGTTCTGGGCCGGATTGACCTGACAGAAGCCGCCGGCCTCCTGGACCAGCAGGTAGTCTGGCACTCCCAGTCCGGACAGGGCTGGAAAATCCAGACAGACCAGCCCCCGTTCGCCACCACCCTCCCCGGCCGTGTCCTCCGGAAACGGCCCCAGCCGCTGCTGGCCTTCGGCCTCCAGGAATATCGCACTCACCGAGACAAGCTCCGCGCCCAGCCGGGCCGACGCCTGCAGATCGGCCGGCCGGGCCTTGCGGCGCAAGTGCAAGATCAGCACGACCTTGCCGTCGCCGGGGCTGGCGATGACCTCGACCTCCTGGGCGTTACTCAACAGCCGCATCAAGGCCGGACTGGCCGGGAAGTCACGGATGACCGCATTGATTTCCGGCCCGGCCAGCGGGCATTCAGCGATGGCCTCCAGATCGTGGGTACGGCCCCGAAAAAAACCCCAGCGTCCGTCCGCATCGACCTGTAGCCTTAGCCGCTGTCGATAGCCGAAAGGCAACGGCGATGCCAGCGGCGCTGCCAGCGGGGCCGCCAACTCCAGCGCCCCGCCCCGCTCCAGCTGCTCCCGCAAGATGCCGTTCTTGATCTCGACCTGCAGGGGATAGGCGGCATGCTGCAGGTCGCAGCCGCCGCAGCGCCCGAAATGGGGGCAAGGCGGCGCAACCCGCTGGGGGTGGCCGCTGACAATCTCAAGCAGTTCCGCCTCCAGGAAGCCCTTCCGCTCCCGCAACACCTTAACCACCACCTCTTCGCCGGGCAGCACCCCCGGAACCAGCAGCACCTGTCCGGAGGCGGTCCGGGCCAGCCCCTGACCGCCCGCCACCACCTTGGCGATCCGCACCGTTTCCTTAACCTTTGCGGCTTTTGCGCCCCCCATCAGGGCGCCCTCCGGGTTTTCCGGCGCCATAAATACAGGCCCCCGCCCAGGAGGACAGCCCCACTGGCGGCCAGCCCGGCCAGACCCCCCAACCCCTCGATGGTGATGGTCGGGGTACTCAGCACGGTTATGGTCCGGTCCCGCCGGAGATAGCGGGCGGCCACCTCGGCCACCCGGGCCGGGGTCACCGCCGCGATGGCGTCTTCGTAGTTGCGGAATTGTCCGAAGTTCTGTAATTCGCCCAACGCCCCGGCGTAATAGTCGGCAAAGGCGGAGTTATTCTCGTAGCCGCTGGCCAGGGCCAAAAGGATCTGTTGCCGGGACTTGTCGATCTCCCCGGCCGCCACCTGGCCGGAGCGCAAGCGATCAAGCTCCGCCTCGATCAGCCCCCGCACCTCACCCATCCGCTCGATGTCGACCGAACCACCCACCGCCAGGGTGCCCCACTGGCGGGTGGAATAGCCGGAGGCCCCAGAATCATAGGTCAACCCCCGCTTGAAACGCAACTCCTCGAAAATCTTCTGCCCCAGGTACCTTTCGATGACCTGCAACACGTGAAAATCCGGCGACAGCAGCCCGTCGGTGCGGAAGATCAGCTGGACATTGCCCTCGGTGTCGAGCAGCGGCGCGAAGGTCCCATCCAGCTCGGCCGCAGCTGGATAGGGCAGCTCCCAGACGGTCCGGACCGGCCCTGGTTTGGCCGGCAAGGCCCCGAAGGTCGCCGCGATCCGCGCCAGCAGTTCCTGCCGGTCAAAATTGCCGACCGCGACCAGGGTCAGGTTGGCCGGCACATAATAGCGCTGATAGGCGGCCAGGATGTCGGCCCGGCTGATCTGCTCGCAGGTCTCCAGACCAAACTGGTAACCGGGGTTGGGCAGCAGCCGCGCAAAGGCCATCTCCAGAGGCGGCTTAGTGATCTCAAGTTGATATAGCCAGCGGTGCAGCGACGAGGGCAGGCCACCGTCCTCGCGACCGATCACCTCCCGGGCCATCCCGACCCCTTCTTCGGAAAAGCTCGAATCGGTAAACAGCTCAAAGAGGAAGTCCACCCCCCAGAGATAATACTGATTGAAAATGTCCAGATGGTGGATGGTCTCCTCGTTGCCGGTGAAGGCGTTGGAGTAGCCGCCATGGTCCTGGACCAGCCGGTCGATCTCGGTCTCGTCATGGCTGGAGGTGCCCATATAGAGGAGATGTTCGAGCATGTGGGCCGTCTGCTTGGACCCTTTAAGGAAATCGTCGTGGCCGATCCCCACCACCAGCCGCAGGGCAACATTGGGGGCCTCGCCCCGCTGCTTGAGGATCACGGTCAGGCCGTTGGCGAGTTTCAGCACCTCCGGGGTATAGAAGCCGGGCTGGCTGTACTGGCCGGCCCGAACCGGCGCGGCAATCAGCCAGAAGAGCAAGGCGAAGACAACGGTCAGGAGAGAGTGATGGTAAGGGCGGCGGGTTTGCATGTCCGGCAGGATAATCAATTCGCCGGGACTTTCACGCAAAAACCGGCCACCGCGCGACGAAAAAATCCCGGCCGGGCAAGGTCGCGCCGCCGGAGAAGCCGAGCCGGGAAACAAGCCTGTTGACGAAAAAGCCCGACCGTGGTTTATGGATGAAGTCAATGGGGCTGTAGCTCAGCTGGGAGAGCGACGCGTTCGCAATGCGTAGGCCAGGAGTTCGATCCTCCTCAGCTCCACCAAGTCAATATCCGACACTGTCCGATAAAGTCCAGAAAACCCGCTTCCAGCAAAGGAAGGTGGGTTTTTTTCTGCCTTTTCTGTCCAGGGTAATCCGATATGATTTATTGAAATCCGATGTATTTTGTTGGTATATTTGTTGGTATCAGCGATACCAACAAGAGGAGATACCAACAAATGGCGCTAACTGATGTGGCAGTAAGGCAAACCAAAGCCGGGGCAAAACCTCAAAGGCTGTCTGATGGCGGCGGTCTTTATCTTGAAATCAGTCCGAAAGGGGCAAGATATTGGCGGCTTGCATATCGGTTCGCGGGCAAGCAGAAGGTGCTCGCCCTTGGCGTTTATCCCGATGTTTCCTTAATTACGGCCAGGGAGAGGCGAGATACAGCCAAGAAGCATCTTGCTAATGGCATTGACCCCAGCGACAACCGCAAGGCAATGAAGGCTGTTCAGTCTGGAGAAGGCAGTTTTGAGGCAGTGGCCCGTGAATGGTTCGCCCAGCAGTCCCCGGCCTGGGTGGAAAGCCATTCCTCAAAGATCATTACCCGACTTGAACAGAACATTTTCCCCTGGCTTGGCGCCAAGCCGATCAACACCGTCACCGCCCCCGAGATCCTGGCCACCCTGCGGCGCATCGAAAGCCGGGGCGCGGTTGATACAGCCAACCGGGCAAAGCAAAATTGCTCACAGATCTTCCGCTACGCCATTGCCACCGGCCAAGCGGAACGCGACCCAGCCGCCGACCTGCGCGGGGCCTTGAGGTCCACCCGCAAAAGACATTATCCAACCATTATCGAACCAGCAAAGATAGCCGAACTACTAAGGGCCATCGAAGGCTACAGCGGCGGCTTAGTCGTAAGGTGCGCACTGCGCTTGGCCCCCCTAGTCTTTGTCCGCCCGGGAGAGCTACGCCATGCCGAATGGTCGGAGATCGACTTTGCGGCGACAGAGTGGCGCATTCCGGCGGAAAAGATGAAGATGAAGACCATGCACCTTGTCCCCCTATCCCGGCAGGCCGTCGAAATCCTGCGAGAGTTACAACCACTAACCGGCGGCGATAAATACGTTTTCCCCAGCGAAAGGACCGGGACTGAGCCGATGAGCAACAACACCGTCAACGCGGCATTAAGGCGACTGGGCTACCCAAAAGAGGAAATGACCGGGCATGGTTTCCGGTCTATGGCCTCAACCCGCCTGCATGAAATGGGTTGGTCATCCGATGTGATTGAAAGGCAACTGGCCCACGGTGAACGTAACTCAGTGAAGGCTGCTTATTGCCACGCAGAATATTTATCGGAGCGGAAAAAGCTCATGCAGTCCTGGGGCGATTATTTGGAAGGACTAGCTACAGGAGCAAAGATCATCCCATTTGGCTCGACAGCAGCTGGGACGTCACTATAAAAAACCAGGCAACGAACTGGCATCATTCTTTTGTCAAAGCCGGACGCATTAACAACCGGAAGTTGCCCCCAGTTAGTCGTATAAGATGGCGACTTCATTGTCCGCTAGTGCTGCCATGGCTTTGCAAGCCCGGCGGAAGCGTATTGGAGCGTATCATTAGCCCAGCGATGGTTGATCCGGTCAAGAACTTCCAACAGACCACTCCTGCTCATTCTGGGCCTGGTGAAAAGATTGGATTGACTGGTATTCTCTGACACCAAGTTACCAACGCCAAACATGGCAATATATTCGGCCTGCTGAACCGTGAACTCGGCCAGAATGTCGCCATTTGGGCCGAAATCCAGGCCATTTTCGACACGCTTTTATCCAGACATTCAATCACAGCAGAGCTTCCTGGTCTATCCCCTCATACTCGGCCACATACTTGACATTTTATCGCCTTCAGCATTGCACAGCCCCTAGATTATTCTCCCAAGCACCTCTCCCCAATCGCACCATCCCCGGTTTTGACCAGTCCCAGCGGAACACTCATGCTCTCTATACGATGGGGTATTGAAATAAAAACGCACCGCATGAAACATTTCCGACAACTATATTATGACGGAAATGCTGGAGACTACAACTCGATGCCCACGGATACCCCAGGGTCTACAGAGACGTGATTTCAGGTAGTTAGTAGTATTATTATTTATATATAAGCTTCATAGCATAGAGCATTCCGCAAACACCATCCATCACTTAGCACCAACCATCACCAAGCAATCACATGTAGCTATAAACATGGCATAAAGCATAACGACGTACTGCCATGCTCAACATCATAAACCTAGACAAAAAAGGAGTATCAAGATGGGAAACATCACAAAAGAGAACAATTACAACGGTCATCCTCTTAGCACCACATTCAAAAACGATCAGGGCTTTCGCACAGTGATTCTCGATAAGATTTTCGGTTTACTCGACCATATGACCAAGCATCACAGCAAGGTTTTCTTCACCATGTTCGAATTGAATTATCCAGCCAACTCTTCGGGAATGTATCCTGATAATAACGCGCTAATGTCGATGTTTACAGAGGCATTGATGACTCATTATGAGCGTGCTGGTCATGATCCAAAATATCTCTGGGTAAGAGAGCGATCTTCTACCGGCCAATTTCACTACCATATTATGGTGCTACTAGATGGAAACAAAACCCAGAACGTTCATGGTCTCCATGCAAAGGCTATCGAGCTATGGGGGCGACGCTTAGGTAGGGATGGTAACGGTTATGTCCAGCTGTGTAGATCAAACGTATATGATAACGGATATGGTGGAGTCCAACTGATTAGGAATTCCCCGGTGTTTCAGCAGATGCTTGAACACTGCTTTCAGTGGGCAAGCTACCTAGCGAAGTGTTACTCCAAGGGGGATTCACCCGCTTATATCAACGAGTATGGGTACTCTAGGCTTTGGGATATCAAAGCCAGGCCGATTTCGAAGCGACCTATTTTAAAACTTGCAGCCTAGCCAGGCGCCCACTAAACCAGTGTAAAGTCAAATAGTTATCAAAATTACTGAGGGATATTTTTTAGCTATACGAAAATTTCATCAGAACTTAACCGCAATCTAACATCAGACGGATATCATCAGTTTAAGCGACTAACAGCACTGCAAACATCTCGATATGAGTTCCGCCATGACATGTCTCCACCTTCGCAACTACTCAACAACCGGGAGCACCTGGTCGGTTGCCTCCTGCGCCGCCCGCAACCATCTCTATGTTCCCAGTGTCGGTGATCTCGCTCAACTCTGCGGCACGGTCAGCCACGAAAGATGCCCCTATTTTCTGAGCCGTAGCAGAGATTACCGTCCATCCCACACCTTCCAGAAAGTTTTCAGCGAAACACCGGCAGCCTTAGCATGGTGAGGTTGGTTCTGCCGTAAACATTATCGGAGGTAACTGCCCATGAGCAAGAGCTTTCCCCCGGTATTCTCCTCCTTGCGAGAATGGCCCAAGGCCGCACCTTCCCGGCCTGACCTGCGCGAGTCCCTCGCTCTGCTTGGTGTCAAGAACGGTCGAATCGAGACGCTCCCGTTCGCGGTCGGCGACACCACGGCCGGATCGGAATGCGAGCTCCAAGTGGCGGTTCACGGCACCAAGGAGGATGTAGATCTGCCCAGGACCATTCTCGCCTCCAATTACTTTGCCAATGCCCTCCGTCGCACCATGTCCGGCGATAATTCCCGGAAGGTGGTGAGTGATCTCGAACGCTATCTTGACGATAATCCTGATCAAGTCTGGGAAAATTCCTGGGTGCGTTTTCCCACCGCCTTACTCGGCTCCTACGCACTGACCGTACTCGACCATGATCTGCTGGCCGACAAGGCCAAGCCAGAGGCCGGGGCGCGTAGTGATCGCGAGCGCTATTTCACCCATCAGGCCGGGGCGGACTATCTACGGATCCCGATCAGCTACCTGATTAAATTATCCTTGGCCGATGCAATAGGTCAAGCTGATCAGCTCAGCCCGATTATCCTCAGGACAGGGCAGAGATTGATGGCCCACTTCCTGAATGACAACACCTCGCCTGAGACCTATTCCTTCCACGTTTCAAGTCTCCACCCAAGCACCGGCAACGGCCGCTTGCTGGCCGCGGAAACCGCCAAACGTCACCTGCTCACCCAGCTCCTGGTCATGCATGCAAATCAGCGTTACCGGCTTAAGGAAAATGGCCAGGAGGCGATGATTTTCTTCTCGCCCCATCCGCCGATCCGCCAGAAACGGCTCAACGAGGCCATTTCCGATTCCTACTACCGCAAGTTGTTCATGAGTCCCTGCCTGTCGGGCTGGAACCATGGGGAGAGCAAACACCAGTACATGAAGCTCTGCCACGAGGTGTTGAGCCGCAGTCACCTGAATGCCGTCGCCAAGATGAGGGAAGCCGGAATTATCACCAGCAACCTGATGGTGCTCCCCACCACCTCGAATATCAGCCTTGCCAATAACGGGGTCCACATCAGTCTCGGCAGTCGCCGCCTGACTGCGCATCTGGCCGATTCAGGCTCCGGTTTCGGTCGGCCCCAGGAGAAATACCTGGCCGATCTGGCCGTCAAAATCATGGAACATTTCCTGCCGCTCTTTGTCGGAACTTACAGTGCCGCCCCATATCGCCTGGATTTTGCCGACTTCCACCCAGAACGGGTGCTGGGCTTTTTGCCCCACCAACTCGATTACACCCATCTGCGCATGCTCTGGCGGCGCTGGCAAAAGAAGGCCGACAACAGCATCTTCGGCCGTCCTCAGACCCCCTTTGGCCCGCCCTTGCTTGACGGGGCGATTCGGCGGATATTCCTATTGCGGGGTGATTATGTTCCGGATTTTCGCCTGATCGACTATCTGGTCGCCTTGATGAGCACCGAACGGAGCCCGGCTTTAAACGGGGAAATTGGGAGTTACCAGAAGCTCCAGGCAGATCTCGAACATCTCGGGGTCTTCGACAGTCGGATGTCGCTCTACCTGCCCATTAAACCGCGCGAATACCAGACCATGGGCTTTTCCGGCTTCGAGGGGCGCTTTTATTCTCTCTTCGCCGACCTGACCGGCGACCTGGGCGGAGCGACCAACCTGCAGATGCTGTTGCAGGCCCTGGCCTACAAATACATGGCCGACGGGATTTGCAGCCACGATGACATCCCGGATCAGCCGGTGGTGGAAAGCGAGCGTCGCCAATTCTTCTTCGGTACAGCCATCGGCATTCCCACTTTTTACGTACGCCAGGATACGGCGAACCGCTTTATGCGTCGCATTCTCTCCCATGTCAAGTCCAGCCGCGCCAGCCACCGCTATCCCGGTTACCTCCGGGTAAAGTCCACCGCCTTCCAGCTGGGCCTGCTGGCCATGCTGCGCCAGGACGGCGCCGACCTGGTCGAAATGCTTGACCTTGGGGAAACGCTGAGTGATCTCGAAGCCCGGATCCGCAATCCCCGGCTCCAGGTTTCCGGGAGGCTGACAGAGGAAATACTCAACAGCCTCCCTGGGCGCTTGTCCTCACCGCTCAAGGCCAGGGGTCACGACTTCAACCGAGCCGCCGAAAAATATTACCGTGAAGACCTGAGCCGAAAACATTTTTGCGAAGCCATCGACATCCTGGGTGTCGACCTTGATGAACTGTCAAAATCGGGAGATGCAGATACCCGCCAGGCTCTGGGTGAAATCCTCAGAGGCCGAGAAGTCGGCGCCTTCCTGGCGGAATGCCGAAGCCAACAGGTGGGGGACAATCCATCTCCCACCATCACACTGGATCTCATTCATCTGCTCCTGCTTGCAGAGCATTTCGCTGCCGGCGTTGCTGTCTTGGACGTGGCGGCCGCCGCTTGAAAATCGCACCCTCCGACCAGTTAGACAACTCCGACTGGTCGAAAAAAAAAGGACCTCAACCATGACCCACCAGTACGTCGAACGGCTCAGTGGCGCGGTAATGACCGAGCAACTCTTTGCTGACCATATAGTCAATTTTCTCTACTCCCGGGTGCGTGAGAACGCGCCGTGGCTGTTTCGAGCTCTGACCGGCAGCCATAGCTCGGCCGTACTCGGCTACCTCAACTTCGATCTGCCGCTCACCGCCAGACTCCTCGGGAACCGCCGTTTTCTGGAATCATGCGGGGTCAACCTGGCCGAGTGTCTCGACCCCCTGGAACGCCTCAATACTTCAAGAAAGATCTTTGAACGGCGGATTCGCTACTGGGAATGCCGTCCGATGCCGGAGGATGCAGCGACCATCGTCGCCCCAGCTGATTGTCGGCTGATGGTGGGGTCCCTGGCTCAGGGCTCCCTCCTCTATCTCAAGGAAAAGTTTTTTTCCTGGCAGGAACTCCTCGGTGGCGAGGGTAAGTCCTGGCAGCCCTATTTCGACGACGGCGACTTCACCGTCTGCCGCTTGACCCCCGATAAATACCACTACAACCATGTTCCGGTGTCTGGCGAGGTTCTCGATATCTACACCATCGACGGCACCTGCCATGCCTGCAACCCCGGGGCGGTAGTCGGGATGGTCACCCCCTACTCCAAGAACAGTCGGGTGGTGACAATCATCGACACCGATGTATCAGGCGGCACCGGCGTCGGCCTGGTGGCGATGGTCGAGGTGGTCGCCCTGATGATCGGCGAGGTGGTGCAGTGCTATAGCTCCGACCGCTACAGCTGTCCGAAACCGGTGACGGTCGGGATGTTTCTTAGCAAGGGTCAACCCAAGAGCCTCTACCGGCCGGGGAGCAGCACCGATGTCCTGCTCTTCCAGCCCGGCCGGATTTGCTTTGCCGCCGACATCATTGCCAACATGCATAACCGGAATGTACAAAGCCGCTTCACGGCCGGATTCGGCAAGCCCCTGGCGGAAACTGAGGTGGCAGTCCGTTCACTGTTGGCCACCAGGGAGAACCACATATGAGCAATATGACCTTTGTTCTGACCCTGGGAATTGGCCTGGTAATACTCCTCGCTGTTTGCTTTAAGGTTTTGCCCCGTGAGCGCTGGCAAATCCTGGCTGCGGTCCCGCTCAGTCGTGACAAGCATGGCCAATGGCATGGGACCAACCTGACCACTTATGGTTTCCTTTTTGCCTCCGGAACCACTTTTGCAGTCGCCCTCTTTTTGGTGATGCTTACCGCCCTTGGGCTGCCTCTGCACATGATTATCGGCCTGATCTCCATCGTCTTGGCCGGCGCGGTTCCTGCCGCTCGGATAGTTGCCCGGCTGGTAGAGGGCAAGCGCCACACCTTTACCGTCGGTGGCGCTTCCTTTGTAGGTTTGCTGCTCATGCCGGTGGCAGTTCTGGCGGTTAACCGCTTGCTGGCGACATCACCTGCCGAAACGGTGCCCTTGGTGCCGGCCCTGGCGGCTCTAACCACGGCCTACATCTTCGGTGAAGGCATCGGCCGACTTGCCTGTATCAGCTTCGGCTGTTGTTACGGAAAACCGCTCAGCGCCACTTCCCTCTGGGTTCAGCGCCTCTGCCGCCAATGGCATTTCATCTTCAGGGGCTCAACCAAAAAAATCGCCTATGCCGCAGGTCTGGAAGGTGTGCCGGTGGTGCCGATTCAGGCGGTGACCGCAACCATATACATCGCCACCGGAGTGATTGGCCTCTGGCTTTTCCTGGCAGGGTATTTTGGCGCGGCATTGCTGTTAACACTAACGGTATCTCAAGCCTGGCGGGCTTTCTCCGAAACCATGCGGGCTGATTATCGTGGCGGCGGCAAACTCAGCGCATATCAACTCATGGCCCTTGCCGCCTTGGCGGTTGGCCCCCTGGCCATAGTCACCTTGCCGCCTCTCGCCGAGCTGGCGGCCCCCGTAGTGCAAACCGGTCTCGCTGTTCTTTGGCAGCCTCTGGTACTTCTCATGCTCCAAGCCCTGTGGTTGGGGATATTTCTTTACACCGGCCGCAGCACCGTTACCGGGGCCGTGATGACCTTCCACGTCCATCGCGACCGCATTTGAGCGGCATGGAGGTGCGCTCAGGGCAACATTCGCCCGAATTTTCTGTCAGCACGACCGCAGCCAGCCTTAAATTCGTTCTGAAAATTGCCGGAATTATCAAGTAGCCAAACATGGGGTGGCACCATCAGCATAGATAACTTTGCCAGGACCCGAACCACTCTGGTTTGCCTCCTTCTGCCGCTGTTGCCCCTGGCTCTCCTGAACACCGGCTGTTCTTTGCAGAGCGCCGCCGCAGACCGCTTTGGTGAAGCAATTGCGGCCAGCGGCTCGACCTTTGCGGCAGACAACGATCCTGAACTGGTCCGAGCGGCGGTGCCCTTCGGCCTCAAGTTAATGGAAGGCCTGCTGACGGAAAATCCCCGGCAGGAAGCGCTGCTTCTTGCCTGTTCCCGGGGTTTTACCCAGTATGCCTATGCCTTTGTCATGCAGGATGCGGAGGCGGCGGAGGACGGCGAGATTAGCCGGGTCGGCGAATTGCGCGGTCGCGGCAAACGCCTCTTTCTGCGGGCGCGGGATTACGGGCTGCGCGCCCTTGAGGTGCGTCATCCCGGCATCACCAATCTTTTACGACTCGACCCGTCCCTGGCCGTCCGCAACCTGGCCGACCGGGAAGAGGTGCCGGCCCTCTATTGGACCGCCATTTCCTGGGCCGGTGCCATTGCCGCCGGCAAGGATAACGACCTGGTCGCCGACCTGCCCTGCGTTGACGCCCTGATCGACCGGGCCGAGGCACTGGAACCGGACCACGACCGCGGCGGCCTCCACACCTTTCTCATCACCTATGAAATGAACCGGGTGGGTAGGAGCGGTCGGCCAGAAGAGAGGGCGCGCCGCCATTTCGCCCGGGCCGTGGAGTTAACCGGCGGCAGGCAGGCGGCTCCCTACCTGGCCTTGGCCGAGTCCGTGGCCCTGGCCAACCAGGATAAGCCGGAATTCCTCCAGCTGGTGTGGCAGGCCCTCTGGGTCGATCCCGAGCTTGCCCCGGAGACCAGGTTGGCCAACGTCCTTGCCCAGCGTCGCGCCCGGTGGTTGCTGGGACGTCTGGATAAACTGTTTATTGACTGAAGGAGAGGGTGTCACATGCAAATATTACGAGCTCTGGGACTATTCGCCTTGCTCGGCCTGGCCGTGGCAACCGGAGTATGCCGGGCCGCGGACAGTGTTACCGGCTCGGTGGTCAAGATCAAACTGGTGACCCTGGCGCCCACCGGCAGCACCCCCTATCTGGCCCTGCTCAGGCTGGCCGAGAAGTGGGAAAAAATCAGCAGCGGCCAAGTGAAGCTCACGGTCATCGGCAGTTACCGGGCCGGCGGCGAGGCGGCCATCATCGACAAGATGGGGGTGGGCGGCATCGACGCCTCCCTGATCACCGCCAGCGGCCTCATCCACATCAACCGGGCGGCCGCCGGCCTCAACAGTATTCCCCTGGTCTATCGCAACCTGGAGGAAGTCGATTATGTCATGGAGCGGCTGGGGCCGGAACTGGCGCAGGGCATGGAACAGAAGGGCTATAAGATCCTTTGTTGGACCGACGTCGGCTGGACCCGGTTTTTTTCCGTGGCCCCCATGGTCCACCCGGCCGACCTGAAACGGATGAAGGTTTTCGTCTGGTCCGGTTTTTTCGACCAGTTGGAGCTGATGAAGGAGTGGGGAACCACCCCGGTGCCGCTGGAGCCCAATGACATCCTCTCCGGTCTGACCACCGGCATCATCGACGCCATCCCTTCGCCGCCCTTCGCCGCCAATGCCGCCCAGTTCAGCAGCGTGGCCAAACATATGCTGACGATCAACTGGGGGCCGTTCGTCGGGGGAGTGGTGATCCGATCCAAGAGTTGGGAAAAGGTGCCGCCCCAGTTACGCGATGCGCTACTGGCCGCCGCTGCCGAAACCGGTCGGGAAATCAGGCGGGACGGCCGCCGTGAAAACGATGAGGCCGTGGCGGTAATGCAGAAAAAACAGGGGTTGCAGATCCACACCCCAACGCCTAAGGAGCAGGAGGAATGGCAGCAGGCAATGGCCCGGATCTTCCCGAAGATCCGGGGTAATCTGGTGCCGGCCGAAACCTTCGACAGGGTAGAGTCCCTGCTTAAGGAGTATCGTGGAAGCAAGAAAAACTGAGACCCTTAGCCGCCCGGCCTCGCTCCTGGCCCGCAGCGAGGATTTTCTGGTCTGCCTGGCCATTGCCCTCATCATCATTCTACCCCTGGGCGAGAGCCTGTTCCGCAAGGCGTTTGACCTTGGCATCCCGGGCTCCATCATGTTTGTCCAGCATCTGGTGCTGTACGTGGCCATGCTGGGCAGCGCGGTGGCGGCTCGGCAGTCCAAGCTCTTGACCCTCTCCTCACTAACCCGCTACCTGAAAGGGGTGTGGCGGGCGACGGCCCAGATCTACGCCAACGCCTTCGCCACCATGGTGACAATCTTTCTCCTGATCGGCAGCCTCCATTTTATCCTGGCCAAAAGGGCCTCTGAGGATTTGCTGATCGGCGCTCTGCCCCTCTGGCCGGTCCTGCTGGTCCTGCCGGTAGGTTTCACCCTGGTGGCCTATCGGCTCTGGCTGGCCGCATCATCGACCTGGGGTGGCCGGACCCTGGCCGCTGCCCTGGTCTTGTTGCTGCTCGGAGTCGGGGTACAGAACGTGGTGCCGCCCGAGACCTTGGCCATACCGGCCCTGTTCGCCCTGCTGCTGGCCATTGTCTTGGGCGCCCCCATCTTCACCGCCATCGGCGGCGCCGCTCTGATCCTCTTCTGGTCCAGCGGCCAGCCCATCGCCATGATTGCCATCAACCAGTACCGGCTGACGGTGGAGCCCACCCTGCCGATGATTCCGCTCTTCACCCTGGTCGGCTATCTGCTGGCCGAGGGTAACGCCTCCCGGCGACTGGTGACCCTCTTCGATGCCCTTTTCGGCGCAGTGCGCGGCGGCCCCGCCATCGCCGCGGCGGTGGTTTGTGCCCTGTTCACCGCCTTCACCGGGGCCTCCGGCGTTACCATCCTGGCCCTCGGTGGCCTGCTGATGCCCGTCCTGCTTGAGGCGCGTTATTCCGAAAGCCGCGCCTTGGGCTTCATCACCGGCGCCGGTTCTCTGGGGCTGCTTTTCCCGCCCAGCCTGCCGGTGATTCTCTATGCGGTAATGGCCACTCAGGTGGGCACCGAGATCTCGGTGCGGCAAATGTTTCTCGGGGGCTTGCTGCCGGGGCTCTTGCTTCTGGCGATGGTCGTCGGCTGGGGTATCATCTCAGACGAACGGGGCGCCACCAAGGCGGCAAGGCTCGTTCGTCCAGAAGACGGCACGGCACGCACCCCGGCAATCCCACTCCGATCCGCCTTCTGGGCGGCCAAATGGGAGCTGCTGGTGCCGGTGGTGGCGCTAATCGCCCTGTTCAGCGGGTTGGCGACCCAGGTCGAGGCGGCGGCCATAACCGTGCTTTACACCTTGGTCATACAGGTCGTGGTGCACAGGGATCTGGGCATCTTCCGGGAAGTGCCGAAGGTCATGGTGGAGTGCTCGCTGCTGGTCGGCGGGGTTTTGCTGATCCTCGGGGTGGCCATGGGCTTTTCGGACTACCTTCTGACGGCCAACGTGCCGGAACTGATGGTGGAGTGGGCTCGGCAATTCATCCATTCCCAGTGGGCGATGATTCTCTGCCTCAACCTGCTCCTGCTGGTGGTGGGCTGCATCATGGATATCTACTCGGCCATCGTGGTGGTCGCCCCCTTGATTATCCCCATCGGGGTAGAGTTCGGCATGGATCCGATTCACCTGGGCATCATCTTCCTGACCAACCTGGAACTGGGTTTCCTCACCCCGCCAGTAGGCATCAATCTTTTCCTCTCATCCTATCGGTTCAACAAGCCCATGCCCGAGGTGATCCGCTCTGTCCTGCCTCTGATCGCCATCCTCCTCGTTGGTGTTCTCCTCGTCTCATACGTACCTTGGCTGAGCACCTTTCTGCCAGAGCTCCTCGGTGATTCTATGTAGAGTTAACCAAAACTCGATTAGACAGGGAGCTCTATGCGTCATGACTGCCGGGCATGAAAATATCTTCCCGATCTCATCAGTTATCAGAGACAGGCAAGGCGCCCCTAGTTAAGGCGGCGCTTTATTTTTTTGGAGCTTAGAGCAGCGAACTGGCCAGATCCGCCAGACGAGAGCGCTCGCCCTTTTCCAGGTTAATGTGGGCGTAAAGGGGTTGGCCCTGCATCTTGGCGATGAGATAGCTGAGACCGTTGGAATGGCTGTTGAGGTAGGGGTGATCGATCTGAAAGATATCGCCGGTAAAGATAATCTTGGTACCCTCGCCGGCTCGGGTGATGATGGTTTTGATCTCGTGGGGGGTAAGGTTCTGGGCCTCATCGACGATAAAGAAGATCTTCACCAGTGACCGGCCCCGGATATAGGCCAGGGGAGTAACGACCAGTTTTTCCTCGGCGAGCATGTCCTTGATGCACTTGGCCCGGCCGTTGTTCTCATGCATCTGCAGAACGGCAAGGTTGTCATAGAGCGGCTGCATGTAGGGATCGAGCTTGGAGTGTACATCACCGGGCAGGAAGCCCAAATCCTTGTTGCTGAGCGGCACCACCGGCCGGGCCATGAATATCTGCCGGTAGTTACTGCGATTGTGCAGGGCGGCGGCCAGGGCCAGCAGAGTCTTGCCGGAGCCGGCCTTGCCGGTGATGGTGATCAGGTCAATCGAGGGGTTGAGCAAAGCCGCCAGGGCAAAGGTCTGTTCGGCGTTGCGGGGGGTGATACCGTAGCAGATTTCCTTATCGATGCGGCGAATAACGCCACCGGCGGCGTCATGAAAGGCCAGGGCGGAACGCTTGCCGTTGCGCAGGACCAGAAATTCGTTAGGCAGGACGTCGCTCTTGCTGTCAAGTTCAGACAGCTCCAGGCTGCCACCTTCGCTGAACAGTCTGCAGAGCAAGTCGTCGGAAAGTCCCTCGAATTGCCGGTGGCCCTTGTAAAGGGTGCCGGGATTTTCCACCTGATCGTTTTTATAGTCCTCGGCAACAAGGCCAATGGAGATTGCCTTCATGCGCAGATTGACGTCCTTGGAAACCAGGATCACCTGACGCTTGCGATCTTCCTCGGCCAGGCAAAAAGCGATATTGAGAATCCGGTGGTCCGGTTTATTCTCCGGGAAGTTGCGAATAACATCGGGGTGAAAATCCTGTTCCAGTTTGACGCTGAGCCGCCCCAGGTCGGCGGCAATCTCCACCCCGCCGTTGAACAGCTTGCTGTGACTCAGTTCATCGAGCAGGCGGGTGAACTGGCGGGCATGGAAATTAAGGGATTCGTTGCCCTTCTTGAATTGGTCAAGCTCTTCCAAGACAGTGATGGGAATGGCAATATCGTGCTCTTCGAAACGGTAGACACAGGTACTGTCATGCAGAACAACATTGGTATCTAAGACATAGAGTTTCTTCCGCTTGCGCGCCGCCATCCTTCCTCCAGTCTAATTGCTCAGAGTTGCAGTGTCGTTGATGACCGGCCACAGCCAGCCGGCTCGGCCCTTATTAGCAAAGTAAGCAAGGAATATTAGGCGTCGGTTAGGAGGATGTTCAGATCTGCACTGCCCTGACCGGATTACCCCGTCTGTTCCCGTAACGAGTTCCCATCCGGAAATGCGGATTTTAGCTCGAGACCAAGGCGCGAGTGCGGCGAAAAAGTGGAGCGTACTTGGGCACATGAGCATTTTTCGGCAATTGAGCAACGCCGGGATCGGGCGAAAAGACCGTTTCCGGATGGAAAATAACTATAATGCTGGAGCAAGGCGCCACATATTGGGTGGTCAGGGCAGTTCGATGAAGCCGCTCATCCAGGTCTCGCCGGTGCAGCCGAAGCGGAGTTTAAGAGTGGCACAGTTGGGGACTATGACCGCCAGCCGCAGCAAGTTGTAGGTACGCATCTGTTGCTCGGGGGTCGATGCCGGTCCGCTGGCCAGCAACTGCCAAAGCAATCTGATGGCATGACCATGACTAATCAAAACCGTGAAACCTTCCAGCCGGCGCAAGCGGGTAAGGCTCTCTGTAATCCGAGCGGTGAAATTCACGAAACTTTCCGCGCCTGGCTGGCGGAGGTGCGGATCGTTACCAAGCCAGTAGCGGTTTACCTCGGGGCGACGCTCTGCGGCCGTGGTGCCTTGATAGGCGAGCGGGGGAAGATAGGTGAACTCCTGAACCGGCCATTCGGTCACCGGTGAGTTCGGATATTTTTCGATCAAGGGCCGGGCCGTCTGGATACTGCGGTCATAAGGGGAGACGATGATGAGGTCAGGTCGCTTATTGACGGTCGCCGCTAGACGGCTGGCCTCCCGCAAGCCTTCCTCGGTCAGGCCGGAGGATTGCGGGGCCACGGTTGGGAAATTGGCATTGGATTCGCTCTGACCGTGTCTAACCAACCATATTTCGGACCGGCTTTCATGGCTCATGCAGATTCCTTTCTAAGCTCAGATAGTTGCGTGAGGAGAAAAAAAGAGGGGGAAGGTCGAAAAGCCGGAGCGGGGCTTTTCGACCTTCCCGATGAGATGAGAAGCAATCAACTCTTGCTCTACAAAATACCCGGTTACGATTAATATCCGGTTAGTAATCTGCCAAATATTCATGAATGTATCAGCGGGGACAAAGGTGCAGAATTCCCCCGATCTCTTCGCTGCTGTCGACACCGAGTAGAAAGGCGACGGAACCCTGGGGTCCAGATTCCAGAGCAGGGTTAGGTAACCCTCGGCGGCGGAGAGCGCGGCCAGATTCACGTTAGTGGTAGTTTTCTTCACCCCGCCTATCAGGTTTGCATACTGCAAAGCGAACCAAGATACTTCACCCATGTTTCGTTTCAGAAAACTAAGGACTCCGGAGGTTTTTATGCTGCTTCGATCTGCTCAACAATCGCTAGTAATTCAATGAGATCAGCGATGATATAATCCGGCTCCATCTGCAGCAGAATAGTCTCGGGATTTCCAGACAGATGTTGTGGCTTGCTCATCCCGCGTTGCAGAGCCTTTTCCTTGCTCTCATGACGGTGTTCACCTTGGGTTATCTTGATGGTGGTCATCCCGAGCCTTTTGGCGCCAAAAATATCGGCCCAGTAGCGGTCACCGATCATCAGGCAACGATGGTAATCGAATTTCAGTTCCCCTTGCGCTCTTTCCCAGAGAAAGGGGAATGGTTTCATTTCGTTTGCCCGGGCCGTGGCATAAATCCGCTTCCTGCCAAGTCCAGAAAGGGGATCAAAGTCGATAAAAAACTGGCATAAACCCAGACGAATAAGTTTTCCAGCCTGTTTGACCGGTATGCCGTTGGTGACAATGGTCAGAGGATATTTCCTGGACAGGATGCGAAGGACGGAGAAGGCATTGGCGGTACAAAGCATGTTGCTCTGCTTGCTGTCCCAGTACTTTTCCACCCCGGCTGCAATGATCACCGGATCATATTCGCCGTTGAAATGTTCGACTAACCGATTGAAGTGGTCGGCTGCGTTGGAGTCCTCGCTGCGAATCGCCAGCAGTACATCCAAGGCCTCCTGAGGATCGGCCTTAAGGCCGTACTGGATCATGGCCTGGACGCTCAACCGTAGGGCAGACTGCAGAAAATCGGAGGGCAGGTAGAGGACCGAATCAAGATCGAAATGGATGCACTGGATTTTCATACCGCTCCCAGTTGTTATTAGCCGGGGTTTATGTCTGTGACATCAACCCCGGCCTGAAGCCAGTCCGAAGACCGATTAACCTTTTTGTGCAGGCTTGTTTTTGTCACTGATCTTGGCGTCTTCCTTTATCAGCTTTTCAGCCTTATTTTCAACTGGTTTGGCCTCCGGTTTTTTCTCTTCCTTAACCTCAGACTTTTTTGTGCATACCGACTCCTTTTTGCAAACCGGCTCCACAGTTTTTATGCTGACAGACTCAAGATTGGCGTTGGCGGCATGCCAAGAGAGTTCCAAAGAAAATTTTTCCTTGTCTTTTTTCTTTTTGGCTTCGACCATCACGGTGACTTGTTCAGCCGGGACCAAGCTGACAAAACCCTCGCCCTTCTGGACAACGATCTTGCCTTCCTTGAAACCTTTGATCAACCCTTCCAGATAAATCACCACTTCGGCAATCTTTTGAATCTGCTTCAGTTCAATCTTGTCCGTTTCCATTTGCTCCTCCTTATTGATTATTAATCTATCGCCCCTTGAGACTTGCGGGAGCGCAGTCGCTAAATAATTCAACAGACAACGCAATTACTTGTGATTGCTGAGGCGCCAATTTTTTTTGGCCAGGTCGTATACCGTCCGGTAAACCAAAATACTCAGATAATCCTTTATTCTTGCCCGTCGATTCATCTCTATGAAAATTTCCTCATAAATGGGCCGGATATAATCCTCATGTTTACAAAACTTTTCACAAAGCATTTTTATGGCGGAAAGGTGCCGTTTCTTTTCATGATCGGATGAGTATGTTTGGAGGTTTTCAACAACCATGGGTGCATATCCCTAACGCATGCAATGCTGATCAATCCGTCAATCAATCGGCCCGATCGGCCAACCGAATTAAAACATATTGTTTCCTCGTTATTGCGAAGATCAGCACGGGCCTGCGCAAATTCACGCCAGTGACAGCAGAATCGGGAGCAAAAGATCTTCATCTATAAGAGGGGCTGACCTTTCACTGATGAGTCGGCAATCAATCACTTCGATTCCCTGTTTTCTTAACTTCTCATGGTCAATGTAGCCCTGGTAGGAACCGCCTCGACTGTCAATGACGACAAAGTTGACGATATCCGCAGGTGTGATATCCACGCCGTCGCGACAACCGAATTCGACCAGTCTCTGCACCTGTTCCGTTAATTCCATGCCGATACATTCCGGGTCCATCGTGGTGTTGGGGATATAAATCTTGGGGCTGCGGTTGGCGGCAATGGCGCGGCCAACCCCGGAGGGCAGCAAATTAGCGATCACGCTGGTATAAAAACTGCCCATGGGGTAGCAGATCAACTCGGCGGCGGCGATCAGTTCCATGACCTTCGGTCGAATAGCGATGTATTCCGGCCGAAGATCTTGCTCATCGGCAACCAGAAACAAATCCCTGATCTTGTGGCGCAACGGGGCAACCTCTTTGCCGGTGAGGCGATGCTGCCCGACCACCGTGCTGCCGTCATCAAGGAGGGCGGCAAGATGCAGAAAGGAGTTGTAAATCGGGCGGACAATCCCCCGCGCCTGCAACAGCTTGGATAAGATATAAATCGCCGGGTCCGGATGACGCCGGTTTTCAATAAAGCCGGCGGCCAGGATGAGGTTGCCGATGCTCGCCCGTCTGAGGTCAAAACCATCAGGCATTTCCTGCCGGAAGCGATAGAGGTGATTGCGAATAATCTTGCGCATCGGATCGGGAATATTCTGGAGGAGCCTGTGGTTGCCGCTGACCATGGACTCCAGTTCCACCGCTAGTTCTCCAGGCTCTCCATCTGGCGCCAGGCGATGACTGAACAGGGTGTAAACCTCGGGGTTGCCCTGGAGGCTCTGATCCGCCAAGTCGATGAGTCGGGCGCGCAGGTCGCCGATGCCGAGCATCTGGAAGGCCTCGCGAAGCACGGCCGAGGAACCGCCGGAATCAAAAGGGGTGATGAGATGAATTGAATTATGGGTATAGCCGATCAACTTGCGGCTCAAGGACCGCAGGGCTGAACCCCCGCTGAAGAAGAGGATTTTCGGGCCGAGTTCCGGCATCCGGGCATACCGGCTCAGCTTGACGGGATCCGGAACCTCAATTTCTCTATTAAGAATCAACCGCATAACTTACGCCTAACCTTTATCGAGGAAATCCATACAAATATCGGCGCCGCGTCCAAAATCGACGCCACCGCTGAGTTCAATTACCGTTACCTCGCGAAGCAGCTCAAGATAACTCTCGGCTGGAAAAGTGTGGGGTTCGTGATCAGCCGGTGAATAGAACAGACCGGTTTCCTTCATGAAGGCAGGCAACAGGTCCGGCCGCTCATCCATGGTGACCCGGTTGGCCTGAACCGGACTGTTGTTTCGGCGCCAGTTCAGGATCACCAGGATGTCGAGCGGGGCGCTTAGGATAAAACGCTCGGGGCCATAGCATCTTTCAATATCGACGTCATATTTGTGCTCCAGGGACCAGAGATCTTCTCCGAAGAGCCGGGAGAAACGCTGGCGCTCATGGGCCGGTATTACGCTGGTGAGGTTTTCGTTATTCAGCACCGTCCCCGGGTTAACCCGCGGCAATTTGGCCACCCCGCACATCGTCACACAATCATTGGTGGTATTTTTGACCATCAGGCGATCGTTGCTGACAAAATTGGTCCCCCTGGTCATCAGGTGCAGGGCCAGGGTGGATTTGCCCATGCCGGAAAAGCCGGCCAGGGCTAGACCACGATCATTGTGCATCACTCCGGCCGCATGCCCGAGCAAACAACCTCGTTTCAACTTCCACTCGATAAAGCGGTTGTTGATGAAATTGACCACCTGGTTATCATTGGCGGTGCAGGGACCGATGGCCAGATTGTTCATGCCGCCAAAGACAAAGAGCATGCGGGTAAGGCGTTTGCGAACGATGCGGCCGTCGGGTAGGTCGACGAACTCCTCTTTGATCTTCGTTTTGCCGGACTCAGGCATCTTGGTCGTATAGGCGGCGGAAATATCAACATCGGCCTGGTGGATGGTGATCAGAACATCCACCGGGCCAGACCCGGCTACAAAGGGCCTGTAATAACGGTAGAGTTTCTCAAGCAAGATGCGGTTGCTGATCCGGATCTCGAAAGAGCAACCGTCAAAGGCCAGAAAAAGCCGGTGCCTGGTGGGGAAACGCTTCCGCAGGGATGCCGTAAGATTGGCGCAGGTATCGACAGGTATATTTATCATTTAAGCCTCGCAAGAACGTAGTCGACGTAACGAGCCGCCGGGTCAATATCACCGGTTGCCTTAATCCCTCGAAACCCACCGAAGGCGGAAACCTCGAAAACCACCGACCCGCTTGCGGTCTCCACCACATCAACACAGGTAAAATCCAGCCCGAAAGGGGCCTGAGCCCGCTTCGCCAGATCAAAGACTTGCCTCGATGGGATATGCGGTGCATATCTGCCACCAGAGGCGATGGTGGTGTTCCAGGAATCCCCGTTTTTGCAGCGGGCGTAGGTAGTGAGGTATTCGCCACCCAGGAAGACTACCCCCAAGTCTTGGCTGCCCAGATCTATTTTTTTCTGAATGTACATCACCACGTTTACCGCTTTATAATCTTCGATCTCCTCCTTGGCCCCGGGACCGGCGACTACTACTTTCATCCCCCGGGCTTTCGAGGAATAAAGTGGTTTGAACACCGCTTCCCCATATCGCTCGACCGTCTCCATGGCGAGTTTAACGCTCTCAGTGATCACCGTGGGCGGCATGGGAATGTTCTGTGCGCGCAGAGTTACCGTGCAGCTCAAGCGGTCCAGCACCCGCATGATCGCCATGGGCGAGGAGAAAATCCTTACCCCCTTGGCCTCAAGAAAACGGAGCATCTCCAAGCGATCAAGCAAATCCGGGGAATAACGGTGACCGATCTTCTTAACGATCAATCCATCGAATCCAGCTAAATCCATATCCCCATGGCGCAGAGTGCCATGCTCAAGATCGAGTACCACATGATCCATATCAACAAGCAGTCTGAATCCGGTGCGCTCCGCCACCGTGTCGGCAAGCAACTCGGACGACCAGCCACCAGTTGTGCCTATGACGCCAATTTTCATAATAACTCCCCGTCAGTAATACAAAACGTCATGGGGCAAGGTGAACTCCTTGATTTCCCCTTCTTTGAGCAGGCTGATTTTTTCCAGCAGGTAAAGACCACGCAAAAACATTTCCTTGGCGAATTCGCTGTTCAGTTCAAACCGGGTCGAGGTGATGAATGACCGGGCCAGCCCAAGGGCCAGCCGGGTATCGAAGGTCTGGTCATTATTATCCGCGGCGAAAGTCTTTGAACTGTAGAGGATGTGCTCAATGATCCAGTTGATCCGTTCACGAATCGGACCAGCCAAAAGTGGCATCCGGAAGAAGGAAACCAGCAATACCGAGATGTCCTGAAGATAATCGGCCTGCCTGGAACGATACAGGTCGATAAAATGGATTGTTCTAGTCTCCTGGTTGAAGATGATGTTGTTGGCATTACAATCGCCATGGATGAAGACGGTAAAGGGAGCGGCCAGCTGATTTTCCACCAGGGCGGCCCGACGAATCAGTTCGAAGGTGGAGCAGATCGCCTTGCCGCTCAGCTGCATGGTGTTTTTGAATAGGAGGGGATGGACGGTCTTGACGTTGTTCAGTCTGGCCAGCAGCTGGCCGGTATAATCGCTCTTGCTCGGGGTCGCGACCAAAGTCCCTGTCCAGATGTCCAAGAAGGTTATTTCAAGACGATTGAGGGCTCCGGCCACCACATCCTCGTCGCAGGTCAGCGCCACCTCTTCCATGGTCAGGCCAGACATGAATTGCATGAGCATGGCGGCCTTGCCGGCCTCCTCATGGTAACTGATAATCCGGGGAGTCAGGCTTGGCAGGATCTTGTGCCATCTCTCCAGATTTTCCTTCTCGGCCCGAATTTTTTTGGTGATTCCCCCCTTGAAGATGCCGTCCTGGGCCCGCAGTTCGTTTATTGGGTCGCCGGAGATAATGCGGCTGATATTACAGCCGCTCCTAGTACCCCAATAGGTTTCGTAGCGGAGTTTGTGCAGCGATTCCGTCAAGCCTGATTTGGTCAGGGTTTTTTGCAAGGCTTCAAACTGAGTGATTTTGATTTTTTCACCCAGGATCGCATAAAGCAGGGCCTCGCCGATGTTGAGCAGTGAGTCGCCGATCCGCTCCAGATAGCGAAAGATAAAGAGCAAAGTGATCAAGTCTTCCGGTTCATTCTCGACCCGCAACTTGGCCATAACCAGATCGAAATTGTGCTTGTACAGTCGGTCCAGATTCAACTCGGCCTCGCAAATAATGAGAGCCTTGGTCAAATCACCTTTCTGAAGAACCGGCAGGATGAGCGGGAAGCACTTGCGAATCTCCTCAAAAAACTGCTGGCATTCGAATTCATCAAGGCATGAATGATCTTTAATGTGCCCCACCTGTCTGACGATGTTGACACAGAAGTCGGCGATTTTCTCCAGGTTGGAACAGATGGTGTTCTGAGCGCGGATGTTGTTGACCGCTTTTTGGTCCAGAGAGTGCTCGAGATGAATCTTCGAGAAGATGATGTTTTCAATAACTGATTTCAGATTATCGATGTAGTCATCGCGCGAGACGATTCTTTCAAATAATTTATCGTCGTTACTCTGCATGAAGCTGCAGGTAGTATCAACCTGCTCGGCGACCTCCAGAATAATGAAACGGAAGTTTTCGTCGAGACTGCTTAAAATCGGCATGAGGAAATGGCGATCAGGAGTTAATTTCGATGGTCTTGTTGTGGTCGCCCAATCTGGCGCGTTCGTCGGTCCAGGCCATTTTGATGCTGATCCGGTTCTTGTCGGCCTTCTTACGGGCCTTGACGGTCAGCTTCAGGAGACCGTTTGGATGCAGGGTGATATCCTCGCCGTCGGTACTCAGAACGATTTTCTTCTTGGCAATGCCGGTGATGATTGATTCCAGATAGGACTTAATGGTTTCCGAATCCTGGATGGATTCAAAAATGAATTTCTGTTCAGCCATGACAGGTCTCCTTTATAGATGTCTATTGTTCTCTAAATTCTTCTGCCGCAATCATCTTCATCCTCGTAATCGGTCCCGGTATTCAGCAATAACCTTGTGCCGGTCCATGTCGGCGATGGCGAGTTTCTTCCGGATCAATAGATCATCCCAGGGTGGCTGCAGACCTATTTCCCGGCAAGACTTCAACTCATCCTGCAACAGAGGCCCCCTTGCCTTTTCCCCCATGTGGGTGTCGTCACCCATGAAAATAAGCAGCTTACGTTTTGCAATTCCCGGCTGTTTGTTTTTATTGATCACCACCGAGATCAGAAAGTCTGTGTATTCCAGGGATTGCGGGTTCCACACCTCGTAGCCATCAACGTCGTATTCGGCCAGCAAGATCGGCCAGAACTGCTCGGGATGAGGTATGACAATGCCGGCCCCGATGGCGCGGGCTTCCTCAATGATTTCCGAAGTGCGGTAAAAATAGGTAAGCGGGAAGCCGGCCTTGACCTCCTGTTTAACGGCCCGCAGGAAAAGCTGGGCGCGGATTACCAGGTCATCTCCCAAGTGCCCGCGGAGGGTATCAAGATAATCGCGGAGCAGTTTGTTTTTTATGGATTCCTTCGGAATTTTGCTGAAATGCAGATCAATAAGCCTAGCAACCTTGCCGGTCTCCCCCCGGACCAGATCAATAACCCCAGCCGCCGCACCGGTTTCCCGGGCGGCCCGCTCCAACCGTTCTTCGACCGGCTTGGTTAGAGTATTAATGAGGTCAAAAAGCTGTGAGGACCTGTACTGAAAGGTGTGTTCGAGGGCCGAGGCGAAGGTGCCGGCTCGATTCAGGTTCTTCTTGTCGAAATGGACCAGCAACTGAACCTTGCGTTTGAAGCCTTTGGAATAACAATCCACCTCGGCGCCGCAGAAGGAACCGCGGGTGAGCAACTGATTGTGCTGAGTGGGAATGATCAGTTCCTCTTTGCGGTTCGGATAGAGCAGGTCCAGTCGTTGGTCAATCAGTTCCTGCGGCACGAATTCTGGGTGCCAGTGCACGGCCAGAACACTCTCCTCCCGGGGATAGGTTCGGATGGGAGCGATAATCCGCCGGCGCTGTTCTTCGTCAAGGTCGGTCGAGATAACTCTAAAAAATCTCTCCTCGTCCTCTTGACTGACGTCCGCGACCTGTCCTTCAACCCGATGCCGAAGAGACTTGACGACTTGCTTACTTATTACCAATTTCATTTAAATTCCAAGGCTGGGCGAGAACTCCGACCGGTGATTTTAATAGATTAGTTTGCGCAACGAGCCATTCATTTGTAGCGGTCGTGACAGGCCAATCGGCAGACATCGATTTTACTGAAGGCGATCAGCATCTCTTCCAGATTGCCTGCAGCGGCAGCCTTTTCAAAGTATTGGCAGGCCTCGGTAAAGGCCGGATAATATTTGTTGCCGAATCCCGGATAGGTGACCATTTCCGCCGCATCTTCCAGGAAGAGGTTCAGGTCTTCGGAGCTGGGAGGGGTCGCGGCCAACAAGCTTTTTTTGATGCTTTTGAAGGTACCCGACATTCTCTTTTTCAGTGGTTTATAGCCGGGTTTTTTGGGCACATTTTCGCCAGCTTCCGTCATTTCACCGCCCTCAGCCTCGACCGCTTTATTCTTGACCTTGACCTTTACTGAAAGCTTCTCTTCCCCGCACTTGATCTCCAGCTTGATCTTTTTGCTGTCCTTGATGCTGATCCCGAGATCATTGAGAAGTTTTTCGTCACCCCCTTCTATCGCGGTCGCTAAGTTTCTAAATAAGCTGGCGGTATCGGTGGTGGAAAGGTACAAATCAGTCTTTCTTTCTTGTGAAGACATCTGACTTCTCCTTCATTGATATTGAGTCTGCATTAGGTAAAGTGTGCAAAACAAGCAGCAATCCTAGGCCGCTTTGCACTTGTCTGTCAATTTTTATTGATATAACACCTGATACATTAGGATTAGATTAAGAAACAATTATATGCTCATTATGATTATTTAAGTAATGGACACTACCAAGCAGTTTCTATATAGGAAAACTGTAGTATCATAGTAATCAGCTAACCTAAATCGCCACCATCTTGACCGGAGCCATCACCTTCATCAGGCGACAGGGCGTATACGATATGGGAAAAGCCTATTGGCGAGATTTATAGAGAACTCCGAGGTTCAGCCTCCCTTGGTCTTGGACAACCATGAACGGCAGTGTGGAGCTTTGCATGAACCCAGCCCAGAAGGCCTTGGCAAGACTCGAAACAACCTGCTGGAGCTCAAGAGCGAAGCGGCGGCCCGGCGACTGGACGAGGATGGGCCAAACAAAGTTGTCGCAACTAAAGCGCCTGGGTTTCCGGGCGGACATGCTCCGCCATCGGCAACGGCTGGCCACGCCGCATGCCCGAGGGTCCTACGATGAAAATCTCATGTGTGTGATAGGCGGGAGTCTAATAGACATCGACTACGGGGCGCCGGACGGCAAGCCGGTCTCGATGGTGGTCATGCCCCTGGTGCCGGAAAATCAGCGTAATCATTATCTGCGCGAGGTATCCAGCTGGCCAAGGCGCTGGAAACCTACCCGATCAACAGCAGAAATTGCGTGAAGCGGTAGATTTGGACGATCGGCTAATATCTGCTCGATCCGATTGATGCCACCAAGGCGACGATCGGCCCCGATTCCCTGGTCAAGATAATCCGGATTAAAACCGTGGCTCTCGCGTGGCGCAGGATAGTGCCTATGAAATGGCTCGACTCCGCCAGCGACTTGATTGAGAAGCTCTAGAGCAACGGCGTCTATCAAACCCAGCCCTACTGCTCTAATCAATTATTCATTATTTTCTAATTTACCCATAACCATGGCCGGATAAGATGAACAGAACTAGCTTCGCAAGGGGCAACAAGAACTTAAAACAGATAGGAGTCAGTATGAAAACCGACAACCGCCGAGAAACCTATAATTACCACAATCACCTGAATGTAATTGAGATGGAATCGCTACCCGGCAGGACGATCAAGCAGGTCGGCGATGCTCTTGAAAAAATCGCCGGGGGGGGATATGGCTTTTGTTCTGAATGTCATATTACAATTCAGCCTGATCCCTTGCGAACCATGCCTTTTGCCACTTTATGCAGGGATTGCCAGGATTATTTAGACGGGAAGGGCAGAGAAAAATATCGCCTGTAAATAGGGTCGCCCATTCGCTACACGAAACAATTGGAAAAAATATTGCCCGGCATGGGGAAATAATGTTTTGTTCAACATCCAGCCGGGACGGACAACACTTGATCGATGGGCGAAAGCTGCCAGCCTCAGCCGTATGAAGCGATATCAGCTATTTTGTCTAAAATTTCATTCAGTTCTTGTTGATACATCTCGATCCGCTTACTGTCATGAACGACATACAGTGGATTTTTAACTTTTATCCACATATTGTAATAATGGTCCGCTTCGCCGTTAGCCACCCTGATCCGCAATCGCTCAATCTCCCGCTCTAACTTCACCTTATTATCAAGCAGGATAATCATGGCCTGCTCATGTGATTCCGGCAAGACGCCGGAGCCTGTAAACCTGGATATGGCTGGGAACGAAGCCTGTCCGGCTGGGCCAACCTGTCGGTAAGTGGAGGACACCTGCCTGTTGCTGGCGTATGCGGTGTTGCCGACTCGGTGGATTGCCTTGGCGCTCGACGGACTTGTCTCGACCCAAGAGGAAGCACCTTCTGCACGTGCCGGGTAATTTTCGTCTCGTCCCGGCCGGTCGGCTATTGCTCCGGTAGCGACCGGACGGGATGATTGATAAGACGACTCTGCTGTCATATCGTCGTAAAGACTTGGCGCCGGATCCAGAGCGCCGACCGGCCGTTCGGATTTTACTATTTCCCCAGGTGTTGCCTGGGCAGTGATTTCGCCGGTCACCCGAGTTTGCTTTTGCGAATATACCGGGGCCTCCAGGCAATCCACAGCCTGCGCCATCTCCAGCGGTCCTTGGAGTTGGGAATATTGCAGCTCTTGCTGGGCTACGATCCCCAAGTTCACAGTGACCAGCACTATTGCACAAAGATATAGGGGCGGGCCTGGTATCAACTCCAGAATTTTATTCAGGTAGACAGTGCCTGCTCTTCCCTTGTGAACTGGTTTAAAGGGTGCCATTATCGATTTTGTCTTTGAAGTCCTGGATCAGCTTCTCCAATTCGACCTTGCTCAGTTGGGTAAATAGTTCCTTCCTTTTGAGGGTATCAAAGACGCCCTTTTTTTCGAACTTTTCCAGCAGTTCCTTGCTCAGATCAGCAAAACGACCATTGGCCTGCCGGCAGTACTCATGTTCGTGTTTTTCGGTTTCCAGTTTGGCATTAAGCTTCTGTTTCTCACCGGTCAGGGAGGCAATCCTCTCATCGCGCTCCCGGAGCTTGGTACTGCTGTCAGCGCGCAGTTCTTCATATTTGGCAGACCATTGGGCCACAGCATCCTTGGACTTTTCCATTTCCTGGCGATGGCTGGTCGCGGCAGTTTCTCCCGAGGACCTGAGCTTATCGGCCTCTGCCTGCAAACGGGCCTTATCCGCCGCCAATTTATTGGTCAACTCATGGATTCTGGCTTCGGCAACCCGCAACTCGCCATCCAGGTTGGCCTTGGCGCTACCGTTCCGATCAGCCACGGCTCTCTGCTCATCCAGTTTGCTCACCGACTGGCGCATCTTTCGTTCCAAAGATACGCTCTGTTCTCGCAGGCCAGCATTTTCCACCTTGAGTACGCGAATTCGGTATCCAGCCCACCCCGCGGCCCCAAGAGTCAGCAGCAGAAGCAGAATTAATATTTTTGGCATCGCCCCTTTCATTTTTTCCTCCTCAATATTTCACATTCAAATCGATCTGGAGCGTATCGACACTGAACTGGGGACCGCTTATCGCATCGGAAGTCAGCCAGCGCCCGGTCAGCCAGGTGTTTTTGCCCAGGCCCAATTCGCCGCCCAGGATCCAGCCCTTGCAGTGTGTGCCTCCTAGATGAAAGTCGGAATCAGTGAAGGCATCGAGTACCGCGTCCGCTTCGAGATGTTTATAAAACAGGTAGGTTTTCCACTGCCCGGAGTCGCGGACCTGCGGATATCCCACGCTCAGACCGAACTGATACCCCTGGTCCTGCTTGTCGCTGGCCGCACTGTTTACCGTACTCCCATAAACCCGCCGAGCCACATCTTCCGAGTCGTAGCCGATATTCTTCACATAATCGCCGGTGAGTATGACGTGGACCGGATTGAAAACCGAAACATCCAATTCTCCAGTGATATTAAGCTCTTTGAAATTGGCCGCCAGCCCGACGGTGGTATTGGCGGGGTCGAGATAGAACAGGGTATTGCCTTTCTGCATGAACTGCGGTTCCGACTCGCAGGTCTGGGACTGGCAGTTGGCGGCAACCCCCTCGCCCGTGACGTTCTTGTAGTCGTAATAGGCCGCGGCGATCTTGCCGAGGAGACCGTTGCCAAGCTTGGACGCCAATCCCAGTTGCGCCCCCAGAAGATATTTATCCTTCTGGGTCCGAGCAAATTCATCGATCTGGAAAGCTCCCAGGGTCAGGAAGCCGTCCAGATTCTGAGTGATTTGCGGAGAGTATGTGCCCGCGACTCCCTCGAAGTTCAAGTCGGTGTCCCAGACCAGGTCAGTGCTTAACCAGGGGTTCTGAATCCGGCCACCCCAGACGGAAAGCGGAAAGTAATCCGGCATCCAGCGGATGTAAGCTTGGTCGAAGACCACGCTGTCCTTATTCTGATAATCACCAAGGGTGTCGTTGGTCGAAACCGGGTCGGTTTCATTGCCGGTCGAAATTTTTACCATCGAGGTAAACTGGTCGTTCACCTTGCCCTCGGCCGCCAGCCTTACCCGGAACCGGCCTCGATGCCTGGTTTCCTGCGGAATGGTGGCGGAAAGGTCGTTCGGGTCGACGAATCCCTGGTGATTGCCTTTATCAAAATAATCAGCCTGGTAGCGGAGACGCATGTCGCCGCTGAAAATGAGGCGATTGGTCCAGTGCTTGGTCTTGGTTCGATCGATTTCCTTCAGTTTGTCAAGAATACCGTCAATGACCAGGCCGTCCACTTGGGCATCCTTCAGGCCGCCAGCCGCTTCATTTACGGTCGGAGTACCGTATTGTTTTTTGAAATCATCGGCTTCGGCGGCTGTGATAATTCCCTTGGCCGACAGCATCTCCACAAGCCTCTCGACGCTGCCCACCTCCGCTGCGCTGGCCAGGCCAGGCCCGTGGGCAATCATTGTCGCTAACAGGGCGCAACCGGCCCATCTCCTGCTTAGTTTCATCATGGTCGTTATTCTCACTTATTGGTTTAACTTAACCCTGGGAAAGGATTTTCAATTTGATGACCCGAGGCATCTCCGGCGGCGGCGGATCTTGCATGACGGCTGCACTCAGGGTTTCTTTCAGCGCTGCGTCAAAATCAGGATTTCCGGAGGGCTCGATGATCGAATATTTAGTAACCACTCCACGATCATCAAGTTGCACGGCGATAATTGCCTCAAATTGCCCCTTGGGGATACCACCCTTTTTCTCCAGGTATTTTCTGACGATTTTTTCCATTTCGTCTTTGACCCGCCGTGTATACCAGGCGTATTTGCTCATCGCCGAAGCCTTGCCACCCCCACCTCCGCCGAGAAGGATAGACTGCCCACCCTTACGGGCCGCCAGGCCGAAGGAATCACCACCCGCCGTGCCGTCAGCGTCAAGGCCAAGCGTGTCGCCCTGCGGCTGAGCATCGTCATTGTTTGGCTGATCCTCACGGGCCTCCGTGGGATTCTGGTCAGCAACGATTTCCGTCGTCTTTTCCGGCTGCGGAAGCGGTTTATCCTCGATCTTGGGCGGAGGGGGGGGGGCGGCGGAGTGGACTTCAACATGGTGATCGCATTGATGCGTCTCGTTTTGGAACCGGTATCGTCACTCATCAGCAGACTGATAACCAGACCGACCCCGAGTAACAACACCAGAACCACTCCGCCGAAGATCACGTAAATGGAATTTTTCCGCTTTGACATTTATTTTGTTATCGCTGTTGAATAGTGAAGCGGGGCACTGCCCAGCTTTGGAATAACTTCCGGCCCTTGATGTGCAATTCGTTAATAACGTTACTTGACGACCTTCTGAGTGACTAGGCCGAGCTGGGTGATCTCGAGTCTTTGCAACAGATCGAGAATTTCAATGACCTTGCGATAGTAAATCTGGTCATCTCCCTTGATGATTACCGGCAGATCGGGGTCGGCGGCCCGGTAACTGCGGAGCATCGACTCCAGTTCGGTCATGCTGACGGGATAGGCATCCAGATAAATCTGCCCGTTGGAATGCAGCGTGATCGATTTGGTCTTCGGCTTTTGCAGGACGACAGGACTGGCGCTGGCCTTGGGCAGGTTGACCTTGATCCCCTGCACTGCGGCGGTAATGGCGAGAATAAATACAACCAGCAGACACCAGGCCAGATCCAGCAGGGGAGTGACATTGATATCGTCGAAGGTTTCGTGATGATAGAGATCCTTTTTCATTTCACGTCACTCCAGTAGAATTTATCAACCTTGAGGGCATACTCTTCCAAAAAGACATTCATGTCCTGGGTCAACCCCCGGACTACGCCGGTCAGATAGTTGTGACCAAACAGGGCAGGAAGGGCCACCAGCAGCCCCATAATCGTGCATGCTAGGGCCGAGGCGATGCCGGGCGCGATGGCCAGCAGACTCGCCTCGCCCGCCTGGGCCATGGCGGCAAAGGTGTTCATTACCCCCCAGACGGTGCCGAGCAATCCCAGGAAGGGGCCGCCGGAAACAGCCAGGGTGAGGATGAACAACCAGCTGTTGAGTTTCTTGACCTCATTCAGGTAGCACTTATCAATGATGAACAGGAAGGTCTTCTCCTGGCCGGTTGCTGATGCCCTTGACAGCTCCACTGACGGGTTCTTGGGGTGGTCTTCATGCATCATCCGATATCCGTCCTGATAGATGACATACAGAGGGGAGTTCACGAATTCCTGGTCCCGGCCCTCCAGAGATTGATGTTCAGTTAATCGGTTGAATACCTGCTGAAAATGCCGGTTTTCCCGGTTGAGATGGTAATAGAAGTAACTTTTTCCGATCATGATAATCCAGGTCGCGGCCGAAAGGACGGCCATAAATGCCATGACGACCCAGCCGTCGACGGTAATGTTCTTGGCAATGGTCGAAAAATAGGCGCTGCCCTCTCCGCCTCCCTCGGTATTCTCCTCCACCGGTGCGGCGGTGACCACGGCGGCGCCCGGCGCCTGGCTTCTGGCCGTGGCCATGATCCAGTCCGGGGTGCGGGTGAGGTTGGAGAGCTCCACCTCGTCGAGGTCACCGACAAAGGCGCCGCCCGTTTCCCCCCCGCCGATGACCGGCTCAGCGCCCAGGTCCGGTAGCCCCTGCGGCAATTTGACGCTGGCCACCGCATTACCGTCCACATAAACCGTGAGGTCACCGCCGCTGGCCCCGGCAACCGCCAGGTGATGCCACGTATCCATGGTCAGGTTGCCGGCAAAGGCGGTTTGGTAGTTTTTCCCGCCGCTGGTAAGGCTGGCCTGAACCGTAGCTCCCGCCAAAGTGACTCGCAGTCCCTTGCCCTCTTTGATACAGGTCAGGAGCGGCGCGTTCGCTTGGGAGCGCGCGAGCCGGAGCCAGGTAGAAAAGGTAAAACCGTTGTCGAGCTTAAAGGCTTTCCCCGGCAAAACCAGCCGGTCCTGAGCCCCGGCCAGATTGAGGCCGCGACCGATCTGGGCCGGCAGTCCCTGTCCGCCTTGGAACTGCAAGGCGTTGTTTTGGTAAGCCGTACTATCGACGGGCATTCCTTTGGTTTCATTGAAGTGAAAGACAGCGGTCTGGCCAACGTCATAGGTGCCGCCGATATTTTCAGACTGCACGGCCTTATCGTTGCCGTAATAAAGAAAAATGCTGCTCGGACCCTTGGCGTCAAGCCCGGGAACCTTCACCCAGACCAGGGCCATTTCCGCAGAGGGGTCGTAGCTCTCGAAGTGATGCTTCAACTGCTCTTTGTCGTCGGCGCCGACAAAACGGAGGTCAGCACCATCCTCCTTGGCCTTGGTAAAATCGAAGTTGCCGGTATGCAGCCGGATGAGCATCGGTACTTCCTGCAGCAGGCCCGCAAGATTGGCCCCGGCTGGTGAGGTGTCAAAATTGATTTTAACCCGGTGCTGCCAGTCCGGATTCCACCAGGCAAAAGCCTGACCGGCGGAGGCCAGGGTCATTAACAAGCAAAGGGTTGCAAACGCGTATTTACCGATTGATTTCATGGCACCACTACTCCTTGTTTCTGTTTGTAAAATCATCTAGCAAATCAATTACTTCAACCTTAAGCAACTTGGCGACCAGGGTCTCGGCCAAGTCTTGCGTCGCCAAGACCGGTTCCTGCTCTCGAACTGAATCGAGACCCGAGGATGTCCTGCTCACTTCATTGGTCGCCGCGGCCATCGTCCCGGCCCCGCTGATCGCGCCCAGGTTCACGGAGACGTCGGTGGCAACCGGAACCCCGATACTAGACTGGGAAAAAGTGATGTTCTGGGCATTAAGCACCTTATTGGCGGCCAGGAAAATCTGGTTGCCGGCAATGCCTGCTTCGCCGGCATCAATGGTGCCGTTCGGCGCGAAAAGGTAGATATTGCCCGGCTCCGGTTGTTGCCGCTGGCCACTTGGTCCGTCGGGGTCATAGGTCACCGCCCTGACCCCGGAGCCGCCGACCGCAGGCTTTTTCTGCAGTTCGAAAACCCCGCTCTCGTTTACCCGGGCAACCGCAGCCCCGCTGGCATTCACCGCGGTTTTCGAGCCGCGGCCGGCATTGATGTCTCCATCGCACCAGACCGTGACATCACCACCCATCCAGGTCATCACCCGGGACTCGTTGACATTGACGTCGCCGACCCCGTAGATATTGATCCCCCCGCCGGCTTCCGTCCGGATGCCGCTGCTGCTGTTCCGCTGAGAGAAGGACGTACCTCCGACATCCATGCGTCCGCGGGCGAGGATGTTGACGTTGCCGCCGTATGCCGTGGCAATCGAAGACTGGGTCATGCTGATGTTACCGACGCCCGGGATGACTTGGGGATTGGCATCGCCAAGGAGGGCCGCGATGAGCTCTGCCCTGGCCGTCGCCTCCAAAGCCCTGGCCTCGGTCACCTTACCCATGGCCATCAACTGCGAGAATTCAACCCCTTGGCCGCGCAATGAGTCGAAAAAGCCATCAATCCTTGCGGGGGTAGTTGCGTCGGCAAAACCGGCAAGGACATATAAATCGGCTCCTTCGGAGGAAAGATAGGGATGGACCCCGGTGGCCCAGATACTACCGGTCACGCCCTCCATGCCATTGGCAATGGTGCGGATACCGGCGGTAGTGCCGAGATTGATATTGCCGGCGGCCATGACCACTGCCGCTCCGGGGCCGGCAAAGCGAAAACCGGTGCCGGAATTATCCGTTCGCTCATAAGAGCCCATGACTATATCGCCGCCCGCCGTCACCTTGCTGATGTCGGAGCTGTTGATGTTCTGCACTTGCAGTTCAAGGTCCAGGATATCCCCGGCCACAACGATCTCTGATTTTTTCGGCAACTCCAGCCTGAGGTTGCGGATTTCGCCGCCGGCCTGGACCAAAACCGGCGCGGTATCGTCCTGGTGCAGCGGCTCCAGGGGCATGAGATCCTGGAGACCGCCCGACTGGAGACCGTAATACCCAGCCGGGTCATCCTGGCGCATTTTGATCCTGGTGGTAATCGGGTTGCCGTTGCTGTCCAGAGTAGTTCCGTAAATGTCTCGACCGGCAGTCAGGGCGAGATTGCCCGTTGGCGAGGGCGCCAATTGCAGATTGGTGCCAGCCTTGGTGGTGAAAACAAGATCGCGTCCCGACTGAATGTCCAGGGAAGGCGGCAGAGCGGTCAGGGCATTGCGAATGTCGTTGAGGGCGGTTGAACTTTCCATGGGAAAGGCCTTACCGGAAATCGACACGTCACCGACCAAAGCCGCCAGATTCACAGTGCTCTCGCTGGTATAGCCCATGAGTCTGGAGGCAGACTTGTTTTTCTCCCCCAGAACATAGGAGGGATTTAAAATCGTGCCGAGGGTCAGGTTGCCTTCGACGGTGAGGTTTATGGAGCCCTTCATAAGTTCAAGATGCTGGGCATCGTTAAGCGTACCGAAACTGCCCTGGGCATAGATATCAGCAACGCCATCGCTTACCAGGTAACGGCCGTTGAGGTCGGAACCGCCGGTCACCCGCAGGTCGCCGCGACCAAAGGCGCCGATCTGGAGGTTGATATCTCCCCGGGCCGCCACGTTAAGGTCGCCGCCGCCCATGGTGGCGATGCCCAGAGTGGCAGGGTCGCCGGATCCGGAGGGGTAGGCTGCGCTCCATCTATTCTCGGTTGCCCACCATTTGTCCCAGTTGACGCCGATGGAGGTCTCGCCACCTAGGATGTCGTTGGCGCTGCTGATCCGGATGTCCCCGCCCTGGGCGTAATCAAAAAATCTCCGGACATCTTCCTTGCCCTGCACGGCGGTAAGCGGTTGCGGCAGGCCGGTGGTCCGGATGGCGCCGATCAGCGCTTGTGAAGCGCCGATCGGGTTGTACAGATAAAGATTATTGCCGACCGCGATGTCGATATCTCCCGAGGCAGTTTGCACGACCCCCTTGGTGGTCAAACTGCCGCCGACTCGACCCAGAATATTGCCCCGATAGCTTGACAGAGTGGAGCTGAGTTTTGCTTCCAGCCAAGGGGTGGGATCGTTGGCCAGTTGAGCGCCGGGAGCAAGACCGATGGTGGTATCGGCAGCCGAGGCGAAACGGATATCACCGCTTTCCGTATAGACCTTCTTGTTGTCTGAAATGGTCAGTTTCCCGGTGGTGGATTGGGCTAGATTCCGGTTCACGGCCAGGAGGTCGGCGGCAGTAAGATCCGCCCCGGCCACCAGGGTAAGATCGGCGGAAGGCTTGTTGACGGGATCCAGGTAATTAAGGGATACGGGAGTACCCGAGGTAGTCCGTTTGTCGATGAGATTATTCTTGATGTCGAGATTGCCGGCGGCCCGCAAGGTCACATTCGCCGGGGTATAGCCTGTACCAAGCCAGTTGGCCAGGGTCCAGGCGGTATCAAGAGAGAGATTGGTGCTGCTGACAACTTCCACTCCCGCCCGGTTTTCGAGCCTCGTCGTGGCGGGATCGGCAAGCTGGAGATTGTTGAAAATGGTGGCCGGGGCATTGAGGTAGCTGGTGGCTTCGTTCTTCATCTGGGTGAGCTGAGTGGCGCCGATGCTGGTGAAGGTGTACGCCTTGAAGGCCTCGGCCTCAACCTGGCCGGCGCCGGTAATTGTACCCCGCAGATCCAGGTTGGCGCCGTTATTGGTGGCGTTGCGCTTGGCCCGGAATTTGACGGTGCCACTCTTGTCGGCGGAGGCCGCAGAACCGGCCGAGACATCGATTCCCGCCCCGCTGTTCAGATTGACAAAACCCTGCCGGGAGGAAAGATAGACCTGGCCGCCATCGCCCTGGGTTGACAGCGCGCTCGCCCTGATCCGCGAGCTGTCATGCAGGGTAACGTTGTTGTAACCATCCAGCTCCACGCTCCCGCCATCGGCGCCGCTGGACTCGATGACCCCGTAGACCTCGATGTTGCCATTCGCCTGATCGTCAGCAGCCAGCTTTATCGTCCGAGCCGTCACCGTTTGGTCAGCGCCGATGGTGAGGTTACCGGTTCGACTGCGGACATCGATGGTGTCCGTAAAGCCGCCGGCCGCGAGAAGGGTGTTGAGGGTGTCGAAATTCAGGCCCCCGCCAAGGCCGGAAAGGTTCTTGGCATCCAGTTGAAGGGATCCGCCCCGCCCGCCCTCTGGGGCTGAAGCCAATAATCGCCCGGCCAGGACCAGGTCGGCGGCCGGAGCCAGCAAGACGAGGCTGCCGGCATCACCCTGGCTCCCGGCCGAGACGTCAAGGCTGCCGATCGTCCCGATGGTTAAACGCTCAGCGGCGGTAATGGTAATGCTGCCGGCCGGAGAGAAGTCGGAGCCCACGGCGCGGATCGACCCATCGATGTTGACGTTTACTCCGTTCATATCGATGGTGCCGGAGACGGTATCGATGATCCCGTTCTGATTGATGGTATCGGCCTCGATCCGAAGCCTGCCCCCCCGAGCCACTGCTCCTCCGGTCGTTGCCCCGGGGCCCGAACTGATATTCAGCACCTCGCCGACCGCCAGTAGATAGTCGGTCGCTTTGTAATTTCCATCCTGCAATGGGTCAAGGATGAGCCGGGCCGCGCTCAGATCGAGGTTGCCGGCGGTTCGCAAGGCCGAGGAACTGTAGATGGCGGCCTCTCTGAGGTCTTTGCCCTGGAAGGCCTGACCGGTCAAGGCGATATCCCCTCCGGTCGCGAGGCGGACATCGGCAAACCCTTGCAGGAGCAGATCACCAGAACCTAAAGTTATGCCGTTATCGGCCCTGCCAACCAGAACACTGCCGGCCGGCGCTCCCAAGTCAACAACACTGGCCAACCAGGGACGATTCTCACTCTCGACATACGTTGGTTTGCTGTTTATCAGGGTAATCCAGGGCGCGGAAACGCTCACTTCGGCGCCCCCGCCTTCCTGATAGCCGCCAATTCTCTGGGCATCGAACAACAATCGAGCCGGACTGGTCAGGTTGAAATCCCCGGCAAAGAGGATGTCGGTGGCGCTGTCCAGGCTGATCTCTTCGATGGTGGCGAACTGGTCCCATTGGGCGCTATCGAGAAAAAGCCCCCCGAGGTTGTCGGCGGGGAGCGCCCCCGCGTCACCGAAGACGATCCGGCGGCTTTTCAGGGTTAGCCCACCATGGTCGATGTGCAACCGGTCGGCACCTTCCAGCACCAGGTTGTCAGTGTCAAAGGTAAGGTGATCGGCGGCATGTGCCAGACTGCCATCCTTAAGGGTGATGGTGGTGGCATCCAGGTTGTGGGCATCGGCCGTAAAGACGATCTCCGAGTTGCCGCTACCCCCGGCATCAGGTTGGACGGCATGAATTTCGGCCCCCACCTCGACCGTGATGGTTCCAGCCACCGTGACCCCGTTCAGGTCGCCGCTGCCGACGTTTAGATAGACATTTTCGGAAATGACCTGACTGCCTTCCTTGACGATAATGCTGCGGGTTATGTCGGTGTCGCCGACGACAACCTTGGAGAAGCCATTGCCGGTGAGGGTGGTATCCTTGATGTTGAGTTTGCCCTGCAGATCAAGCGGCAGTTCATAATCGATGGTGAAGTCAGCCGGCAACCCGGAGGCTTCGGCGCCGATTTCCACCAGCTTGGCCGCCGCCGTGAAGGTTCCACCCCGAAAACCTTCGAGGGCGTGGGCGTCAACCGCCCCTTCCAGGATGGAGGTAACCGTGCTCTGCTTGCCGACCAGTTCAAAGGAGCCGCCGTCGCCGCCCACGAATTTCTTGGTCTGGAAAAAGCCATCCTTCATCACCTCGTCCGCCGTCCGCACCGAGAAGCCACGGGGCATCCCAGGGTCGGTCGCCAAGCCGCGGACCCCCAAAGAACCTTGCACCATCGCGTAGCCTTCGGAGGTCGTGCCCGGCAACGCCCCGCTCAGCGCCCCCTGGTCCGAGATGATCAAAGCGCCTGGCAAGAAGGCATATTTGGCATTATCGGCATTGCCGCTATCCAGGGGCAGGACAGAATAGGTTCCAGCTGCCACCAGACTGTTGCCGGCCAAATGAACCACAGTTCCCGGCAGTTCGAGCTTCGGCACCAGGACATACTGACCGGTCTTGACCAGGGGATTAACGGTTCCTTCGAGCCCGGACAGGTAGCGATAGGCAAAAATTGCTCCACCACCGGACAGATCAACTTTGGCGCCTTCCCTGACGATGACCTCGTCACCCTCCAGAACCAGGTTCTTTTCCGGGGCACCTTCAACATTGGCGTACTTTTCGGTTCCGGCGTATTCCTTGGGCAGATAAGTCCAGAATTCGCCGGTGTCGTTGAGAGCGCCGAATTCGACGATGCCATCCAGCCCGGCGACCGAGGTTACACTGCCGGGACTAAGCATGATCCGGCTCTGGCTGCCCGTGCCGATCAGGTTGATCGTGCCGAGCGGGGCAGCCAGGTATCCCTGATGGTCTATGCGATTGGCCTGAAGTGTCAGGCGGCCGGCAGCTGAATAAATAATCCCGTCGGCGGCCGGGTTACCGGGCAGGATGGTCAACCGGTCGGCCGCCTGGATGTTGACCTCGCTGAATGCAGTTGGGAATATCCGGTCTGCCTGCAGGGTCAGATCACCGGCGGTAATGAAATCGCCCTGGTAAAAACTACTGCCGCTGTTCCCGGAGGATTGATAAAAATAATCGGCGAAACTCAGATCCTTCCTGGAGTTCAGGCCGATGCTCTCGGCCCCGCTTACTCCCACGGATCCGGCTACTTCCAGATAACCGCCGGTAAGCTGGATACTGCCCGTGCCCGTCTCCAAGACCCGGGCCGTGGGAAAGTAGGTGTTTTGCAGGCGGAGCCAGTCGGCGGCGATGGTGACCTGGGCGCCGTTGCGGTCAAGCAACAGCGGGGTATCGAAAACGATTTTCCCGGCATGCGCCAACTCCAGGTTCTCATCAAAAACGATCTGCCGGCTGCTGGCAAACTCCCACTGGTAGAAATCGTTATCGCGGAAAATTGCCAAAAGACCTGGGGTACTGAGGGCAAAACCCTCGGTGGGGTTGTTGATCTCCACCCGCAGGCTGCCGTTCACCACGCCGGGGAAATTGGCCCGGGCGGAGAGGCTGCCATTCTGGGTCAACTCGCCACTGGTGACCAAAGTGATCGAGCCGGCCCGCCCGGCTCCGGAGACCCCCTGATAACTCCCCTGGTTATTGAGGTAACCGATCAAAACTTCCCTGGTTCCGTCAACGTTCAGTTCCGCGCCCGCCGCAATCTCCAGGTTCCCGTTGGCACTTTCGTTGCGCAGGGAGATGGTCCCGCCGTCCATGACCTTCTCGACCATCGGCAGACCAGCCTTTGCGTCGATGGCCAAAGGCGAGACGTAACCAGGCGCCAGCAGCTTGGCGGTTCCGGCGATGAGCAGATTGCCGCTATCCGCCTGAACCGTGATCTGGCCGCCGGGTGCGTTGACCTCGCCGGCCAGATATACATCCTTGCCCTTCAGACTGACACTACCGCCCGGCAACACCTTGATCCCGCTGCCCTCGCCCATCGTCAACCTGGCAATGTTATAGTCGCCGCCATAGACGTTGCCATAAACGAGATTTGTCTGCTGATCGAGCTTTTTGCCAGCGGCAAGGGCAAGCGAACTGGCGCCGGCCAGGTATTCCGGCTTTTCGAGGTATTGACGGTCGGTATGATTCGGAACCAGCAGCGCCGAAGCGCTTTCCTTGACCGTCGAAACGTCAATTTTCACCCCGGGCATGACCTGCAGGCCGAAGACGCTGTTCAGGCCGATCCGGCTGAAGCCGGTGTCAACAAAACGGTCGCCGGCGACGATCAGGCCTTTGCCGAACTGGTTTTCGGGATCACTGGCGGGGTCGTGGCCAAAATCAAGCACGGGCAGAGGGTCGTCGGCCCCAATGCCGACCGGGGCCGGACCCGGTTCGACAATATTAATATTGTTAGCGAAGATCTTGATGCTGCCGCCGTTACCGCCTTCGACCGCATACCCTTTAAGAATGCCATCCAGGACCACATTGCTGCCGGAGATGACGATCTCGCCGGCGTTCCCGGCCCGCATGGCACCCTTCTCGGTAATTTCATACCCACCGCCGACGTCAAGCTCCGCCCCGGTCGCAACAATTACGCCGTCCCCCTGGGGCAGGTCGTAAATATTTTCAAAATTATCCGTAGTGTTGTCGTGCAGCAGGACCGACCCGCCCGCCTTCTGGACACCCGGAACGGGACTCTGGCCATTCTCGACGACCGCCGCATTGTCCTGACGCTCTCCCGAGGTGTCTATCCTGCTGCCGTCGGCCAGATAGATCCTTTGTTCCAGCTCTTGATACGATTCATGCGACGGCACTTCGGTCCAATTGGACTCGATGGTCATCGCCACGGTCCCGGCCGGGGCAACAATCTCGCCGTAATGCTCGATCCGGCGGGCGGCTATCGCCACTTCTCCACCGGTGGGCAATCGCAATTCCGTGCCCGGCTTAGTAATGACCAGGGTATTCGAATTAATGATCAGCCGGTCGATCCCCGAAGCGTTGATGGTCTCGGCCGCAAGATAGCTGGGCAGTGCAAGTGACCGCTCCTGGCTGGGGTTGAAGCCCTCCGGCAGAGTGGCTTGGTCCGTCGCCAGAATTTCTTCCTTGCCGGCGATGATCACCTCCCCGAGTACGTTGCCTTTTTCACTGATCGAAACATCGCTGCTTGATGCCGGGCCGCCGAGCTGAAGGGTGCCTCCTTGCGGTCGGCGATAGCGGTCGGAGAACTGCTTGCCGTCGATCTCGATGAGGCCGTTTTCGTCGAAGAGGCTGGCGTCGTAATACTGGTATGGACCGATGACCAGGTTAGCGATGATGCTGCCATCGAAAACAAAGTTACTACTGATCAGTTTCAGACTCCCGGCGTCGGCCCCTTCGATATGGCTGGGGATGTGATCATAGAGGGGGTTGGCCCCACCGGTATAGAGGCCCCGGTAAGTCTCGCTGAGACCAAAGCGGGCATAATCCTTCTGATAATAATCGGCAAAGGCTTCGTAAGGCAGGTAAGCGGGAGCATCGGCCAGGCTGTAAACCTGGTCGTTGAATACCAGCCTGGTGCCGATACCTACACTATCCGCATTTTTCAGCCCCCCGCCGGAGATATCGAAAACAACGTTCTGGCTAACCAGGATATCGCCATCCGCAGCTTGCAGGCTGATGCTGCCCCCCTTGACCGCTTTCTCCAGGCTGGTCAGCATGGACGCTTGATAGGCTTCGCCCAAGTCGCCAATGTTACTGCCGTCATATTCGTTGACGGTGATTTCCGAGCGATACAGCAGGCTGTTGTCGCCCTTCAGCAAGGGGTCGTTTTTCAACTGGGCGGAGTTAAGTTGGATGGTGTGCCACTGGTCGGCCGGGTCCTGGTCGGCCCAGATGCCGCTGACGTCGATAAGGGCGCCCTCGCCCATAAAAATCCGCTCCCGGGCAAAGACTTGCACATCCCCGGAATTAGCCAGGATTAGGCCATTGAGCTCCACCGTGGCCGGTGGGATGGTTCCGGAGCCAAAGCCGCCAATGTAAATTTCCCCCGGCCGGTGGACAAAATCCGCCCCGGTTTTTTCGCTATTTTCCGAGACGGGAGTGGCGGTTACGCTCTCGACTCCGGTCCTGACCGAATCGGTGGCCAGCAATTCGATGCGGCCGCGATGATAAACCGAGGTAGCGGCAACGATGGCGCCGTCTTGTTCCACTTGGCCACCGTAAAGGCTGACCCGACCGTTATGGGCTTCGAGAAGACCGCCCACGGCGTTCGAACTGAGTCCGGGAGCGACGATGGTCTCAACCATACTTTCGTTTCGGTATTCGGCACTGTTGTCGGCAGCCATTACCACCCCGTTGCCGGCGGCCATGACGATCTGCCCGAAAGGGGCATTGATGGCGCCGCTGTTCTCCACGTACGGGGCGAGCATGATCACCGAGCCGTCCCTGACGGCGGTTTGCTGACCGTTTATGTCCTTGGTCAACTCGACATTGATGGTTCCCTGATTGACGACAAAACCTTGACCGGCCTGCCAATCCGGCTGATTAAGGGCATCGTAATTTATCGTGCCGTCAAAAACCATATTGCCGGACCGGAAGTTCTCGTCGGTTAGATTCAAGGCCGAGGCGGCCAGTTTGTGGACATTGACCGAGGAAGTACTGCCGAAAAGGATGCCGTTCTGATTGATCAGGTAGACCCCGCCATCGGCTGTGAGCCGTCCGAAAATCTGGCTGGGGTTCTGATCGTAAATACGGTTCAGCGCCTGCCAGTCGGTATGGCCCTGCTGGTCGAAGTGCACCCAGGCCTTTTCGCCGATGTCGAAGGTTTGCCATTCGCCAATGGCCTTGTCTTCCGTCTGGTGCACGGTCATCTCGGCGACAGTATCGCCGCTTTTGACGGTCAGTTCGTCCAGGAACCCCTGCACGGGGTTAAAACCGGTGGGCAGGGCTGTCGCTGCCGGTCTGGGCAGAATGTTATTGAGGGCGGAACCGAAGAAGATCGCGGCGCCATCGGCGGCGTATGCCGGCGAGACCACGAGATTCACGATCAGGCCAAGGGCCAGCGTGCGTTTGAAGATTTTATTAATCATGGCTATTCTCATGCTAGGGATGACGCTGGCCGGCTAAAATTGTCGCCCTCGCAAAAAGCCGCGAGAACGACGGACAGTGCCAAATAACTAGTTGATTTATCGTTGGCAATTTGGCCTATTACGACTTTTTGCGAAGTCATCAAAATTCATACTTGAGGAGAAACTGACCCCTCTGGGTACCGCTGTCAGTTTTTTCGGTGGCCGACAAGGCCACCCCCCAATCGGCTTCGAGGGCAAAATCCCCGGCAAAACGGCAACGCAACCCGACCCCGGCGCCGTTCAGTTTGAAGAATGACGGGGTGCCAGGCAGGGGATTACGGATGGCCAGATAGGCCTGATCGTAAAAAATAAACGGCGCCATGCGTTTGATCACTCCGGTGAAATTGAAGTGGCTGGCGAGTTCTGGAAAGAGCAATTCCATCATGGTATGGACCGCGTTGTCCCCGACTTCCTCGCTTTCCTTGTAGCCGCGGACACTGGTCATGCCGCCGGCGCTGTATTGTTCATTGGCGATAAGGGGTTGATCGGCCAGCTGACCGTCGATTTTACAGTAGAAACCGAAGTCGGCGGGCAGCTTCTGGCGCCGCTCCAGCCCCAGGGTACCAATGAGATAATTGCCCCGGGCGCGATAGCGCTTGTCCTCGAATTCCCGCCTCTCCGTGACCATTCCCCGAAAAATCATGCTCACACCTCCGGAAAACTGGGTAAAGCCGGTGGCGTCCGGCAATGAGGCGGCATAGGAGACGGAAAACGGCATATAGCTGATCGGGGTTTTTACGGCGGCGTTGCCATTGGCAAAACCGACGGTCTCATCGAAATCCTTGTAGTCCATACCGACGGTGAGGGTATGACTGTATTTCTCCTGCGCCGGCAATTGCAGAACCTGGCGGAAGCCGTAAATGTTACCTTTGCCCAAGACCTGGAAGCCTTCACCGAAGGAATTCTGGCTGTCCGAGAACACCGCGTACAAAACGCTCAGATCATCGGCACGCCAGAGAGATGGGAAGATATAGGAAGCAGCCACAACTTGGGTCTCTTGAAGTTCCTCAGGAGAAGTCTGATACTGCAGGGAAAAGAATGGTTCATCTGCCAAAGATTTTCGTAGCGGGCGCTGCCGTTGAATCTGAGATTGCTGGTATCGTGACTGGATCGGTTGTTTAGTTCGAGCGACCCGTGAAGTGGCAGACGATCCTTGACCTTCAGTTCCACGTCGATGGTGCCGGGCTCCTTGCCGGGTAGCAGGACCGGGGCGACCTTCAGGTTGCGGTTACGGTTAATACGATTGAGTTCTATCTGCAACTGGGGGACAAAGAGCTGATTGCCCAGGGCGAGCGAAGGGAGATCGTTTTTAATACTTTCCATGGTGAAGTACTGATTGCCGGTAACCCGAACGCGGCGGATGGTGCTTTCCACAGCCTCCAACCGGATCAACCCGCCTTCGCCGGTCTGCTCCGGGGAATTCACCTGGATCCCAGGATATCCCTTGGTGCGGTAGGTTTGCTCAAGCGTTTTTCGGGCCTTTTCAAGATTATCCTGGTTCAACTCCAGGCCGATGAAAGGCTGAAGAACCTGCCCAATCTCGGCCTCGCCCATGATGGTATTACCGGTAACCTGGTAGGATTCAATACGTTGCACACCCGGCTCTGGAACCTCTTGGGCACCAAGACATAAGGTCCGGGTCAGCAGTAGGGCCAGGAGCAGGACCACGAAAGAGGTGAAACTGCCCGAACGGAGAAATCGTGGGGTCGTCAGCATGGCCAGCAATTACCTCTCTGAAATTTCAAAAATAAACTTGAAGCTCTAATCACAGGAATCAAACGGGGCGGTTGCGACAATGGCCTCGGAAACAGCTCATCCGGTCCCTATCGGCCATCGCTCTTGCCTTGGCCCGAGACCTTAGGATCATTACCCAGGTCGGCACCCACTAAGGCATTTACCTCGCATTCGAGCTGCTCATAGCCAAAGGGGTTGCGATAATCCAGGCTCATGTTGGTCTCATCGAGATCGACGACCCGGCCGATCAGGCCACCGGAACGAATCAGACGACCCTTTTCCGGCGTGATGTAAATCCGGAAATCCTGGTCGGACATGCTCTCGATCCGGGCCGGGCCGAAGGGTGTATGAAAAGGTTGCCCGACTTGCACCTCATATTCCAGGGTCGCCCCGTAAGATGCGATCTCCGCCACCTTAAAAGGGATGGCGTCGGCGCGGTCGAAAGCGACCCTTTCCCCAACCTCCGGAGTGTGGCCGAGCAGCTCGATCAACCTGTCCATTTGCACCGGGCGGCGAAGGGGTCGGCTCTGGCGGCGGCGCATCAGCAAGGTTCCGTTCTTCTCATCCATCAACACCTCATCGCTCACCAACCGCAGGGCAGCCGGGGTGCCGGGGATGAGGCCGGGCAATTGCTTCTGGATCGATTCATCAAGGACCACTTGGAAAAATCGTTTGTCCCGGTCGCAGGGCTTGCAGTCCGTCTCTTTCCCGGCTTCCATGGCCACGGGACCGTAGGCGCTCGGCGGGGCAAAGATGGTTGACCTGGATTGGGCCGCATCCTCGCCTACCTCTCTCCGGGTGGTGGCCACCAGGGCGCCGCCGGCCAAACGGCAGGTATAGTCCACTCGCACATTCTCCCCGGTGGTCAGGGGTGCAAGCGACCGGGAGACAATGGGGGGCCGGGTGGCGGCGCACCCGCCCAGCAGGGCGATGCCGGCAAGAAAAAGCAGAGTTCGGTTGGGGAAATTTCGGTTTTTTTTCATGAGTTTGTGACTCCGAATGTCTGGGTTTGGTGCCGGTCGGGAAGGCAATGGCTGCTGCCAAGGAACTGATTAATACCCCAGCCTGATTAGGTTTGGGTTAATCTTCGGTTAAGGTTTTACCTGCCGCCAGCGCATATTCAGGGAGGGAAACGGCAAGGGGCCGCTTCAAACGAAGCGGCCCCTCAGTGGGAAAAATACAGAGGAAGAATTACTTCTTATGCGCCAACTCGAAGTCGGTGGTCTTGGTGCACTTCATCTCCTGCTGGGTGGCCCAGAAGGTGGGCTGGGTGGCGGAGGCCCCCATTACGGCGTTGGAGAGATTAGCGGGGGTGCTCATCCAGGTGTTCAGGTTGGCGTGGATCTTGTCACGGTTGCCGCTGCCGTTAACCGGATTGAGGGTGTTCGGGTTGTAGTAGAGGTACTGCTCGGCAAAGAAGGGGTAGCGGCAGTTCTTGATGTTGTCCCGGTTGCCTTCCACGCCCTGGTAATTGATTCTGCGGACCTGAAGGCCGGTGCCTCCGTTGGCGTTGCAGCTGGAGGACCAGGTGTGACCGGCGGCCAGAGCCAGGGCCTTGGTCTTCTCGAAGCCGCACTTGTCGCTGTCGGCATAGCCGAGGGCGTAGGAAGAGGCGGTCGGCCATTGACCATCGACGGTGGTGCCTTTGCTGTAAGCCGGTCCGCCGTAGGTCATGCAGGCGGTCACGTCGGAGGAGCCTTCGTTGAACCAGACAATGGCGCCGTTGGCCCCATCTATGTCTTCGTTTTTCACCGAGGGTTTATCGCCATGCAGAACGGTATGATCCATTGTGGCATGGGTGCCGGAACCGGCGTGGCGCATGCAGAGGGTCAACTTGGTATCGGTGGCGGGATTGTTATCGGCGTCGATGCCCATATCCTCCCAGGTGGTGGCCTGGCCGGATAAAGCAAGAACGGCCTGCAGCTGGGTCAGGGAGTCGTTGGTGACATCGGTGTCGCCGTCCATGTTCATCACGTCATCGCTGACGAAGAAGGAGAAGGGTACGACCACCGGCCGGACATTGCCCAGGTTGCTGGTGTCGTAACCAGCGTAGGCGTTCTCGCCATCGTCATAGTAGGAGTCCAGGGGGTCGCCGCCGCCGATATAATCGACCAGGTTGCTGGTCGGACCGTACTTATAGCCGACCGAAGACTGAACAAAGGCCTCGCCGGAAACGTCGGAGGCGCCGAAGGTGATGTCGTAGCATTTGTTGTAGCCGGTGGCGGCGGCGCTGCTGGCCGGGGCGGTGTTAACATCAATCAGGGCGTACTGGCCGGCGCCGCAGGCGGCACTGGTTGAATCGTCCTTGTTGGAGGCACTGGCGATGGTTTCACCATTAACGGCCTTGGGTCCGAAGATCGAAGCCTGAGCCCGGTAGCGCATGATAAGCCGGTCGCCGGCGGCCAGGGTGACGCCGGTGCTGGCGTGCGGGGTGCAGCTGGTGCCGACGGCGGCGCCGTTGTCCTTACTGCCGTATTTGACCACGCTGGCGCAGTTCATGCCGTTGACATCCTTAAGCCATACTTCACGGGTCGAGTTCCAGAAAGTTCCCTGGGCCGAGGCGCCCACCAGGTTGACCGAATAGTCGGTTGCGGCCTGGGCGGATACCGCCAGGCTGAGAACGGTTGCCGCCAAGGCGGACACTTTATAAATCTTTTTCATACTCTTTCTCCTAACTTTTTTTGGTTTTTGAACTTCTTAACAGACATCTTCTTAGGTAATAGTGCTTCTGCTTAACTGTTCTTCCTTCTGGCGCCTATAATGCCCAGGAGGCCGGAAATCAGCAGCCAGGCGGCGGCCGGAACCGGAACCGGAGAGGTGGAGCCGGCAGTCTTGACGGTGGTATAGCCGGCTTCCGAGGTGGTGATGACGTAGGCATAGTTTTCACCGTTGGCGCCAACCATACTCCAGGCGCTGGTGCCCAATTTGGTGATGTGGTACAGGTACATGTCGACGGTCTGGATGCCGGCGGCGTCAAAGGCGGCCAGATTTACCTTGCCGGAGGTGCCGTCGTTCAACAGGTTGGTGAAGGAACCGGTGGTGCCGAACTTGGAAGTAAAGCTGTTCGGGTTGGAAGGCAGGATCGCACTGGTGGAACCCATGACGCCGCCCAGGGCCATCTGACCGTAAACACTGCCTGCAGCGGAGTTGAAGGCACTGGTCTGCGAGGTGTTGACGCCGGTCATGGTCAGGTTGGCATTGGTGGAAGCAAAGTAGATATCATACTGATAGGGTGATGTGGGGAGAGCACCGGTTTTTACCATGTAGTTGGAGAAGTAGGACAGGTTGACCTGGGACCAGGCGGTGCCGACGTTGAAGTCGCTCAGGGCGAAACCCCCGTTGCTGATCTGGGTGTCCAGGGCGACGGTGCTGCTCTTGCCCAGATCGGTATAGAGTTCCAGCTGGGTCGGGTCGGTCACAACCCGGGTCAGCGAACCCTGGAAATCCGCCGAGGTCAAAGCGAAGGCCTGGCTGGCCCCGCCAACGATCATGGCGCCCATCGCCAAAAATAGTGCTAACTTTTTCATTGAAATCCTCTTTCTGTGTATTGTTTTTGCTATTCGCGAGCCGGTTCGAGAACCGGCCCAATCTTAAATTTTCAACTTGCTGACAACGTCCGAACTTTCTTCTCGGATTCCCTGCTGACCTCTCCACCTCCTTTTCGTCCTGCGACGCGACCGGGCATAAAAAAAGCCCAAAACAGATCCCGTCTGTTTTAGGCTTTCCGATCTCCGCCTTGTGCGGATCAGCAAAGTACCCTAGAAGAAGCGTACAACTCTTATGTCAATTCAAATCCCAATATCGCCCCGGCATCCGGGTTCACCCCTGTGCAATTGAAGATCATTAAACTCTGCCATTATTAATGGTCTGTCAATGTTCGGTTAAAGTTTGATTTAATCTCTGCCCGGTTGACAAAATGATGCCAAAGACGGTTCAGCGTCTGAGAATTTCTTCGTACTTCTCGATCTTGCAGATATTGCCCTGATTGAAGTTGATCTTGATATATCCGGTCATCTCATCATCTTTGATGGCCTGCAGATAATCGATCAACTTGCCCAGTTTTTCCACCTGGCCTTCGAGACGGTTTTCATCACACTTCAGGTTTTTCCGCACCCGGATGTTTCCTTTCGCCACGATTTCAGTTTCGCCCGGCATGACCTTTTCCTCCCTCCATCCTGCTGCCTTCGGACGGCTACTTTTTGACTGACCAGCGAACTGGGACCGTTGGCTGTTTAACACTTGTCCCCTGCCATTAGCGGTCTTTCTTCCCCCGAAATCCGCCGATTGCCAGCTTGAGCCGCAAATCTCCCGAGACAGCCGGGCCTCACGAGGTATGACGAGCCGTATTGCCCTTTTTGCGATTGATGACCAGTCCGAGCAATTTCTCCTTGGGAAGCATCTGCAAGGCGGTCTTCATCTCGGACTCGGAAGTCACACCACTCTGCACCACCACCACGATGCCGTCGACCAACGGCGCAAAAGCAACGGCATCGGGGCTGTCGCGAATGGCCGGGACGTCGAAGATGATATAGCGTTCGGGGTAACGCCCCTTGATTTCAACGATCAGGTCCTTCATCCGCGGCGAGCCGAGCAACTCGGTGCTCTCCGCTATGGCCGGGCCTCCGGAAATGACGGTCAGCTTCTCGATACCCGGCCAGACGATGAGATCGGGTAGCGCCGTGTCCTTCAGCAGGTTGTCGGCCAGGCCTAAGCTGCTTTGATAGCCCAGCATCTTGTGGACATCCTGCTTTTTCAAATCGCAATCGACCAGCAGTACCGTATGGCTGTAGTCACGGGCCATGGTCAGGGCCAGGTTGATGGCCGTGAGGGTTTTGCCCTCGCCGGCACCGACGCTGGTCACCATGATGGTGTTGTGTCCAGGCCCCCGGGTTTTCTGCAGAATCTGGGTCCGCAAACTTTTGTAGGCGTCCAGCTCGGCTGCTTCCGGGGAGATACATACGCACTTGTTTTCGATCAGCGACGGGATGAAGGTTTCCGCCCTCTTAGAGCGGGAATAGGCGGGCGAAATTCTGTCCCGTGTTCCGGATTTACCGTTGTTCCCCCGGTGACCAGCAGCGCCGGCCGACAGCCGGGGCTGGGCCAAATCATTTGAATCAGGAACTATATCCTGGTGTTGCATGCTCTTACCTCCTTGCGTTATTCCTTAAATATTTAACAACCGGGAAAAATCAGCCCAGATGCCGCATCAGTTTGATCCACATAACCTGGTAATCCATGACAAACAGCTGAATGGCGGTGGCCCCCATAATCAAGACCACAACGGAAACTCCCAGGACCGCCTTTTTCCTGCGGCTCAGAAGCAGGGCCTCGCTGGGGGAGACGATCTCGGGGATGACGGCCAGAACCGGCAACAGGGGGTTGTGATGAATACGGAAGGTGTCGCGAATGCTATCGTCACTGACTTCGTTCAGCGCCACTATTCCAATTCCGGCCCCAACCCCGAGAACCAGCCCGACCAGCAGGATCAACAGCCGGTTGGGTTTGTAGGGTTTCTCCGGAGTGATCGGGGGATCGATCAGGGTGAAGCGCTCACCCTTCTGATCATTCTCGAGCCCCTGGGCCACCTTGGCCTCCTGAAGCTTGCCCATGAGGTCGTCATACTTGCGCTGGTTATTGCGCCGCTCGTTGTCCAGGGACTGGTAGTCCCGTTCATTGGCCGGCACCGCCGCAATATTCTTATCGGTAACGATTTTGGCGGCTTCCAGTTGGGCGTATTGCGCCTGGAGCGATTTGATCTCCGATTGCACACTGGCCAGCTGGGAAGAAAGGCTGATAAAGGCCGGATTATCCGGTGTTTCAGCTGCATAAAGACCGGCCCGACTTGGCTTGGCCTTTTGCTGTTCAAGGTCGGCGATGGTATTCTTGAGTTTCTGGACCTCTGGATAGGTATCGGTGTAAACCGTTTGCAACTGGGCCAGACGGATCTTCATGTCCTCGATTTCATCTTTCTGATAATCGTGCAGCGAAGGGGTTACCACCAGATCGGCGAGCAGAGTGCTCTCGCGTTCCCTGAGGCTGTGCAGCTGTTCGCCCAGCCGTTCCAAGCTGAGATCGACGTTCATTTGTTTCTGAGTCATCATCGGCAAGAGTTCCGGCAGGGCCTCCATGTGCCTCTTCTTGAAATCGGCGATACCGCCTTCAAGTTCTACCAGGGTATTCTTGACCTTGTTCATCTCCTCGGCGAAAAATTCGGAGGCCTCGGTTACCTGCTTTTTTCGGACCTTGAGGTTTTCTTCGAGATAGAAGGAGGTCAGGATGTTGGCCACCTGCTGGACTTTGGCCGGGTCGTTCTTGCCCTCGTAGGACAAGGTAAAGGCGATGGTGGCAGTGGTCGGACGACCGGTGCGCTGGTCGATGACATCGACATCCACGGGCTGCAGATGGATGTCCTCCCGCATCCGATCGATGATCTCCTCCCGGGACTCTTTATCCTTGAGGTCGGCGTAAAGATTGAAGCGGTCGATGATTTCCTGCAGGCGCGTGGCGCTCATGATCCGCTGATTGATCATTTGCAGGCGTTGTTCGGCAAAACTGGTGACCGTGGTCATCACGTAGTTCTGGGGAATCTCCTGCTCCTCGATCAGAATAGTGGCGGTGGACTTGTAGATCGGCGGCAACATTATGGTAACCGTTGCGGTGATGATCAGGGCCAGAAGAAACGGCGCCACGAATGACCATTTGCGTCTCTTCAATACCTCAAGCAAGTCGTTAACCGAAAAACTTTTCTCTTCCATTTTTATTCCGCCCAAAGTCCTAGCTTGTTTATGGTTTCACCCGGTTCACCCGAAAAACCCGAGGTATTCTCGGAGCCGGTGCTTTCTCACAATACTTTTGCCTTCGATTTTCTACCCCAAGGCCAGTCCGTCAAATCAAGCGTTCCGGTCAGCCGCAGCACAATTTGATTCCTGGTCAGATGCTCGCCCTGGTCGGTTCTATAGTCGACGTACAGATAGTCGTAGGTGCAATCGAGGCGAAGTTCATCGCTGATCGCATAGCTTATGGACGGAAGCACCATGTAGTTGTTCTGGTTGACCGTCCGTTTGCCGATAAGGTTGGTATCCGAACGCAGATGGAGATAGCGGACTTCGAACCGCCAGGTCAGGTCCTGGGTCCAACGGTAGGCATAGGAGGCGGCGAGATTTGTGCGTTGCAGGGTCCCGCCATCCTGATCATAACGGGGTCCTAATTCGTGGCTGAAAGATAATTCGGCCTTGTCATATTCCCCTCGGCGATGCAGGTTCAATTGGCCCGAGACGCCCCAGTCCGTCTCATCGTTGGAGGCTTCCGACTCATAGTTAGTCCGGGTGTACCTGGGTCCGCCGTTGGCGGTCAGGGCCCATGATTCGCTGAGATGTTTCTCAAAACCGACCAGGGGCGCGATCTGTAAAATCGAGACATATTCATAATCGTAATATCCCCCGGATAGGGTTGCCAACGCGACTGTTTCCTCCGAGAGGTTGTTGATGCCGCGCCTGACAGTCAGCCCCCCTTGGTGATAGGTGAAAACCCTGCCCTGGTCGATATACCGGTCTCTGCTCAGGGAATAATTCCCCTCGAGTCTGGTCTTTTCATTGAAGTAATGCCCGCCGGCGAACCGGCCCTCAAGTTGCCGGCGTCCGGAGAGGCCTTTGATCAACAGGCCGCTACTATCGAGAAGCTGATCGATGCGGCTGTCTTTTTTGTAGGAAACCGCCAGTTTGGATTCGGTTAATTCGCTGAACTTATAGGCCGTGCTGCCGCCGAAGTCGTAATCGGTGTTGTCGAATTCGTCATGCTTGGCGAAGTCGGTATATCGCACTCCCCCTTCCACCTTGAGGTCCAGAAGTTCATCCAGATTTTTCACTTCAAGTCTGGGAGTGAGGACCGTGATAAAATCCGGCAGGGGGTCGACAACGGTATAGGTAATATTGTCGCTGTATTTTTCTTCCAGAGCCAGCGAGCCGTTAACCTGAATGTTACTCAGCGGGGCGGCATCGACCGCCGGGGCCTGGAGACAACAGCAAAGCGCCAAGGTCGCGGCGGTTATGGAGGTTGAAATTTTCATGGAAGCCTGATCTTTAGCGGATGACAACCGTGTCTCCTCGTTCGAGACGGATATTGTCCTGCATTTGCTCACCTTTCGAGACCTCTTTGTAATCGAAGACAAACTCCTTCCTGAGGTCACCGCTACCCCGAAATATCCGGATTTCCTTGGCCTTGGCGAATGGGGTCAGACCGCCGGCCATGGCCAGGGCCTGAAGCACATCCACCGGACCGGACATGGTGAACTTGCCGGGATGGGCGACCTTGCCGACGACATAGATGACCATGCTGTTGGGTTGCATCACACTTATCGTGGCAATCGGATCGTGCATATATGGCCCAAGACGGCTGGAAAGTTCGCGGCCGAGGACATCCACGGTCTTGCCGACTGCCACGAAGCTGCCGACCAGGGGCAGGCTGATAGTGCCGTCCACGAGTACCGGCAACTGTCGGCTCAAATCCTGGTCTTTCCAGATCGAGATATCGAGAACATCGCCAATTCCGATCAGGTAATGATTGACGCCAACTGCCTCGGGGGCTGCCGGGGCTGCCTCGTCGGCCCACGCAGCCGTGCCACCGGCTACTAGTGTTACGCACAGCAGAACGACATGGATCAAGTTACGCATTGGTTTTTCCTCCTGGGGAAGCTGCCCGCATCCGTGAGCTTGGCGCTCCCGTCGCGTCGACCTTGAGTATCAGCTTTTATTGGTTAAGGTTTTAAGAAGCTTGTCGGCCTCGTCTCGCCAGGGGAACCGCGCGTCCCCGGCCAGAGCCTGTTTCAGGGAGCGGATGGCCTGGGCGCTCTGACCGCTTTTGTACATAACCATGGCGTGGTGATAACTGAGCTCGGCCGGGGGGTTCCCCTTGGCCAAGGCCTTTTCCAGATAAGTAGCCGCCTGGGGGTACTCTTCCAGGCGGTAAAGGACCCAGCCGATGGTATCGAGTACCGAGAGATTTTCCGGGTCGAGGCGCAGTGCCTTTTTGGCCAAGACGAGGGATCTGGTCAATTCCTCGCGGGAAGCGGCGGTACGGGCCAGAAGATAGGCATAATTGTTGGCCACCGACCAATCGTTCGGCAGTTCCTTGAGCCCTTTTTCATAGAGTTCCTTGGCCTTGGCCACGTCCCCTTCCTGCTCGTAAATCTGCGCCAGAGCCCCATAAAGGACGGGATTGCGCGGGTTGATCCGCAGTGATTCCCGGAAGGTGGCAACCGCCTTGTCCTTTTGCCCCTGTAAGAGCAAGACCACCGCCAGATTTTCCAGCGGTGCCGCCCACATTTCGTCCAAACCCGCCGCCCGCCGGAATGAGGCCTCAGCCCCGGAAAGATTCTTCTCCTTCATCTGGACAGTGCCGAGAAGGTTGTATGGATAGGAGCTCTGCGGATTTTTCTGGATCAGACTCCGGCAGAAGGCTTCAGCCTCCCGAAATTTTCCTGCCTGGATATAGACCTGGACCAACTGCTCCATCAAAGGCTGGGAATCCGGCAGCCGGCCGAGCCCTTCGGTCAGTATGGATATGGCCTGCCCGGGATTCTTGTGAGCCAGTTGCCACTGGGCCATTTTGAGGTAGCCGACAGGGATTTCCGGGGTTGTCTTCTTAATTTCCTCATAGATTTTCAGGGCCTTGTCGTCTTGCCTGCTGATGAGATACAGATCGCCCAGTTCGGCCCGGATTTGCTGCTCACCGGGATTGCGGATCAGCATGTCGCGGTACAGATCCACCGCCTCCCGGGAATCGTCTTCGAGCAGATAAATCCTGGCCAGGGTCATAGCCAGATCGGAATTGTCAGGAAATTCACGTCTGGCCTCCTGCAAGGAGTCCTTAGCCAGTTGCGGCTGTTTGTTGCGCATATAGGCTTCCGCCAGACGGGTCCGACCGGCGATGAATTCAGGCTTTTCCTTTTGCACCCAGCGGAATTCGGAAACAGCGTCTCCCGGACGGCCCTGCTGCAAGTAAAGATTCCCCTGGGTAAAATGGGCATCAACGCTTTTCGGGTTGCTCTTCAGGGCCAGTTGCACCGCTTTTTCCGCCTGTTCCAACTCTCCGAGCATGATGTAGATCCTGGCCAGGTTGTCGTGGGCCCGGGCCAAATTCTGGTCCTGCTCGTCTCTGGTCAGAGTCAGACATTCCTTGTTAATCTTGATGGCGTCATCAAAGCGGTTCTGCGAGACGTACAAATCTGACAGCCGGAACCGCAGCAGGAAGCTTGAGCGATTACTGGTCAGTCCCTGCTGCAGATAGTTCAGGGCTTCTTTGGGCAGGTTTCGTTGGGCCAGGAAATCGGCAATCTTCAGCCAGTTATCCTCTTTCCCGGGATCGATTAGCGCAGCCGCCTGCAGGACCGCCACCCCCTTCTCCTGGTCCCCCGAATTCAGGAGGATGACGGCCAACTCAAGCCGGCTGTCCATGGACCGGGCATCGACCTTGATCATCTTCTCCAGGGTGTCTATAGCCTTGGCCTTCTGTCCGGAACCGATATATAGCCTGGACAGCATTATCCGGGTCGAGATGGCGTCGGGAAAGGCAGCCACCCCGCGGTTGAGAACCTCCTCCGCCTTGCCTGGCTGCTTCTGTTTATCATAGGCGACGGCTAGAAGTTCATAGGCCTCCTTGGTGGCCTCCCGATGCTGGAGCAATTTCTGGAGCATCACCACCGCACGGTCCGGGTCTTCCTTGATGATCTGAACCGTCGCCTCCAGCAGTAGCGCCTCGTAATTGTCTCGGTCGGCGCCCAGAACGGCGGCAATTTTCTCCTCGGCGCCCTTCAGGTCATGCCCGGCCAGATGGAGTTTGGCCAGTTGCAGGCTAGCTCCGTGGTGAGCGGGGTTGAGCTCCAGGGTGCGAGAAAAATTGCCGTATGCCGACCTGGGATCTTGCTCGTCCATGGCCATTTTCCCCAGCATGAAGTAAGCATCGGCGTACTTGGGATCGATCTGCAGGGCATTGCGGAACTCGACTTTAGCCTTGCCGTAATTCTCCTGTTTATAGAGTTCCACCCCATGCTCGTAGAATTTCGTTTTCTTTTTCTCGGGGCTGGTGCAAGAGATCAAAGTCAGCAGCAATGCGGCGATCGCCAGGCAGGCGGCCCATTTGTTTTTGTTTGTAGGTATCATTGTTTCTCCTGCATATTGTTAGCGATTGCCGGTTGCCCGGCCTTGCCGGCGGGCCAGCTTGAACCTGCTTTGGAGTCAAGTCGCGCCCTTGCGCTGCAACACCACCCAGATCGTTCTGAACAGAATCCGCACATCCCCCCAGAGACTCCAGTGGTCGAGATACTGGCAATCCAGTTTCACCACGGTTTCGAAATCATTGACCCGGTTCCGGCCGGAAACTTGCCACATCCCGGTGATTCCCGGTTTGGCGGCGATCCTTTTCAGGTGTTCCGGCTGGTATTTGTCAACTTCGTCAAGTGTCGGCGGCCGGGTGCCGACCAGACTCATTTCGCCTCTGATTACATTGATGAACTGGGGAATCTCATCAATCGAGGTCCGCCGCAGAAAGCGACCGACCTTGGTGACGCGCGGATCGTCGGCCAGTTTGAACATGTGCCCCTGCATCTCGTTTCTTTCCATGAGTTGCTGTTTCATGGCCTCGGCGTTCAAGTACATGGTCCGGAACTTGTAAAGTTTGAAGGTCCGCCCGTGCCGGCCTTTGCGGAGTTGGCTGAAGAGGACCGGACCGGATGAATCAAGCTTGATGGCCAGCCCCACGAAGGGAAAGAAGAGCAGGAAAATGACCCCGCCGACGGCGCCGCCAAACAAGTCCAGGACCCTCTTGAAAAGGAGGCCCTGGGCGTCGAAATTATCAACCCGCAGGCTGAGGAACGGGATTGTCTGACAGACATCAATGGAGAAGACGTTGCCGTCAGGGGTCCAGAGACTCGGCAAAATCTTCGCCGAAACCCCCATTTTACGGCAGATGTCCAGGCAGGCGTTCATGTCCAGCCGGCTTGACCGGCGAAGGACGAACAAGACTTCGTCAATGGGTTGCGCCTTAAGGTGTTTTACCAGCGTCGCGACCTCGAAGTCCGAGGCACCCTCCTCCCCTTCCCCGACATTCAGATGGCCCACGACCGTGTGGCCCCAACTCAGCTGATTATCTAGGGCTCTGGAGACCAGCTTGGCCCGCTCCATGTCGCCAACCACTAGTATTTTTCGGGAATTGACGCCGTTCCCGGACACCCTGGTGGCATAAAAATGCACCAGGAGCCTGACCACCAGGATGAGAATCAAGGCATACAAGGCAAAGAGCCAGATGAAGGAATGATTGATCTCGTTCAGCCCGAGGAAGAAGATCGTGGCGGTCAGAACAATAAACACGACCAGTACCGATTTGGTGATGGCCAGGACCATGGTCAAAGTTGTCGGATGAGGCCTGTCGCCGTACAAGTTATAGCGGCCCATGAAGTAATTGTTGAGAAACATGACCGAAAGAATCAGCATCAAAAAGATGTACGATCTAAAGGGTTCAAATCCGGCCAGGAAATAAATGCCGACAAAATGGGCCGCGTAGGCCGCAACGATTATGCACAGGGCATCCGCCACCATGAGCACCGTGTTGATTATGTAGACCTGCTGCTGAATCATGATTTACGAAAAAATACTCCGATCAGTTGTTGCATATTGCCGTCTAGGCGGGAACGTACTCGGGCAGCAGGGGCCACAGGTGCTTGAAAAACTCCTGTAGTTCCAAATCCTTCTGTTCCATGGATTGTCCGGCGTCCACGGTCATCTCAATCCTGACTAGGGCACCATCGGTTCGCCGGTCGCGCATGGCCCCCAGCATGAGCTGGAGTTTGTTGTGCCAAGGACTGGTGATGACCTGGCCGCGCTGCAGGAAGAAGTACAGGCTGATCAAACGCTGGTCCCCTTTAAGCATGATTGATTTCATGACCGGGACCTCTTTGCCCGGAGCGACTTCGATGTCGGTTCTTTTTGAGTCGAGAATCGACCAGCCGCTGCCCAACAGGCATGATTCCGGAGCGTGGGCGGTATGGCGGGTTTCCTGGTAGCCGTAATAGGGGATGAGCATGAAGATATGATTGGCCTGACCGGCCCTGGTAAAATCGAGGTCGATATAGTCATCGGCCCAGAGTTCATCGAGAATTTCTTGCGGCAGTTTGATTTTAGCGCCCTGCCAGCCCCCAATCTCGGTGGGGAATAGTGCGAAGGTCTTACGGGCCGGAACAACAAGATTTTTGGCGTGACTGCTAAGGGCGAAACTGCCGAGCCAGAAAAGCAGGCAGAGCAGCATGGTGCCAGCCATGAACGGGATGATCTTGGTCCCGATTATTTGTCGACCGGACCCGTAGGGGGAGGAAATGGGCGGCGCGCCCAATTTATTTAGCGCCCGGGCGCTGTTCAGGAGGACGCCGCCGGCCAAGAGAAAGAAGACCACCCCGGCTAAATCGTGGAAGAAATTTTCCGCCAGTTCCGGGTGGCCCCAGACCGTCAGCATGCCGGTCAGGTATATCCGCAGACCGTTGATGAGGATGGTCAGCGGCAGAACCGCCAGCACCAGAAGCAGTTTTTTCCAGAACCGATTGCTAAAGAACTGGCCGATCAACAGGGCCATAAGCAACATCGGTACGACGTAGCGCAGACCGCTGCAGGCATCGACGACCTGCAGCAGGTTGCCGCCAAGATCGATGATATTGCCCTCGACAAATACGGAAACTCCCGAGAGACGCAACAGGGTCGCCGCCATGGCGCTGGCGAACATTTTCAGCTTGAAGGTCAGCAGATTATTGAGATAGGGAGGCAGAGGAACGATGAAAACCAGGATGGTAAAGGCGAAGAGCAACGAGCGGGTCCGCCGGCCGTAGAGATAGATAAAGGTGCCGATAATGCAGCCCAGAACACCGGCGTAGACTAAGGTTTCGACCGATCCGAACTCTCCGAGAAAAATCAAGCCGAGGGCAAGAATTACCGGGATGAGCCCCAGAGGCTGCAAGGAAAAATCGCCGTAATGGAAAGTCTTGCGTTGTTCCCAGCACAGGTAAAGAAAGATCGGAATAATCAGATAACAATAGCTGTTGTCGCCGGAATCCCAGCGAATGGTCAATTCGGTGAGGGCGGAACGGAAGCCGATGATAAAAGACGCAAGAATAGCCCCGACCAAGAGGTACTGGGTGCGGGCCTGGTCTGTATGTGGCACGGTCGAATTCATCGTGGCTGCCGAGCTGATTCCTTGCAAAGTCTTGCTTGCTTGAATGAAGTCCGCGTAAGAAAACTCCGACCGGCATAAAATTCGCCGGTTGGGAGATAACGCGATTGATATGAGACTTTTACCGGCCGGATGTTAAAGTTGGGTTTGGCCTTGATTAAAATTGGGTTCGACAAGGCCGGGATGACTGTTATGAAGCACTCGGCACCTTGTTCAAAGGGGGCAGGGACGCCCACGAGGGGCTGAGGTTCGGCTCTGGTCGCCGGCACAACAGAACTATCACGTTTGCATGAACCAACTAGCTGCCTGGCGAATATGCTGGTCCACGCCGCCTTCGGCGACATGGACCAGCCCAGATTACGCGGTGGAGGCCACGGCAACCCGGTTAATCATGCTTCGAGTTTTTCGAGGCCTGCTCCTTCTCGAGTTCGGAGAGTTCTTTCTCGGTAACGGTCATGTAGATATGGGCCTTTTCGACCACCAGCACATAATCCCGGGTTAGTGAAAAGCCATAGGCCTTGGTCATTTTTTGGTTGTCCTCCTCAAGTTTTTTCAGGACCTGGTCTAGCTCCACCTGCAGGCTTTTCTTGAGGTCTTCCGATTGGGCTTGACCGATCTGATTCCTTAGTTCTATTGCCCTTTGCCGCTGGCCCTGAAGGATCTGGACGTTACGCTGAAATTCCTGATTGGCCTGCACCGAATTCAGGGTGCTTACCAGAACCAGTTTTTGCGGGGGTTTCTCTGCTTCGGCAGCTTTAACCCCTGATTTGCCGCCATCTTTCGCCAGGTTAACTGGCGGTTTTTCGGCCTCGGCCCCTTTTCCAGCCGATTTGCTGCCATCTTTCGTCAGCGAAGCCGCTGGTTTTTCGGCTTCGGCACCTTTGCCCGCCGATTTGGGGCTGTCTTTCGCCAAGGAGATCGCGGGACTCAGAATGATAGCGCTGACCAGGAGCAGTGCCCCGGCAATTCCAGATTTCATCGACATGACTATTGTTCTCCCGCAAGCGTTTTTTCGTAAACTGCCAGGGTTTGCCGGGCAATGATTTCCCAGTTGTATTTTTCGGTAAGTTGCCGGTCTATCCAGGCCTTTTCGGCACTATCCATCTCCTGTTCCAGCAAAGCCGCCATTTTCCCCTGAAGATCACGGACATTCCCGACCCGGAAATAACGCTCCCCTGGCAGACCGACCTCCTGGTTTGCCGGGATGTCGGAAACCAGGACGGGCAAGCCATAGCTCAAAGCCTCGAGAAGGGCTATGGGCAAGCCTTCGTGATAGGAAGGGAGAACAAAAAGCCTGGCGTGGCTGTATACTTCGTTGAGATCGGCACCGGTTATGTAGCCGGTCATCACGATGCGATCATCCTCGCTGGCCTGCTCTTTAAGACTTTCCGAGTACTCGCTCCGGTGGTCTGCATCACCGGCAATGACGAGTTGGTGGTCAATCCGGAGACTGGAGAAAGCCTTCACGAGATCGTGCAGTCCTTTTTCCGGAACCAGGCGGGCCACGGCCAGAAGATAGCCGCCCGGTCTGATGCCGTTCTTTTCGAGAAATTTTGAGGTGGTCGATGGTTGCGGCAAAGCAACGCCGTTGAAAATCAGATTACTCTCCCGACCGCAGCGCTGCCGGATGAGGTCGGCGATCCCCCAGGAGATGGCAATTCTTTCATGGGCGAACCGACCTCCCAGATACTCGCCAAGCCGCAGCATGATCTTCGCTACAACTCCCCATTTCTGCCGGTCGTAGTCCGGGCCGTGGTTAGTGACCACCACCTTCATCCCCAGAAGCCTCGCAAACGGCACCAGCAAACCGGGACCGACTGCGTGGATATGGACCAGGTCGGGATTTCTTCGGCGGGCTTTAAGGATGGCCAGCAGGGTGTGGACTATGGCCTCCAGGCTCTTCCGGCGCGGGGCATGGCAGTGCAGCAGTTCGATGCCCCGCCACCCTTTACTCTGCGACTTCACGTATGGTTTGCGGGTTGCCAGTATAACCTCATGGCCGGCAGCAGCGATCCTGGGATAAAGCTCCTGGCAATGCTTTTCAACGCCGCCGGGAATATCGGGGATGCCACGAGTGCCGATGACAAATATTTTCATGGCGAATTAACCACTGACCGGATCGAGACGGGTGTTGTGGGGATTTTTTATCAGTCGCAGCTTGTTGCGTAGCACCCACCGGAGAGGGACCGAGATTTTTTTCTTCATGGCCGGCGCCGCGGAGCCGATCATCCAGCACTGCTTTGGGCAATGCGCCACCTGCCGGCGGACCTCAGCGGCCCTGGGACCTTGCCATATTTCCTCGAAGCCTTGTTCGTGTAGGTTGCCCATGATCAGGGGCTGATCCGAACCGTTGCAGGGCATAACATTGCCGGAGGGATCCACGAAAAACATGTCGGTACCCACTTCACAGGGTAGCGGTCGAGGGTTGCCTCGCACCTTGTTAGCCAATCCCATATTGAAATAGGCCCGGAACCAGTTTTTTGGTCGACCGGTTTTGAGCAGGGCAACCGCGATCTCCTCGAAGGCGGCGGCGACGCGATCAGGATCCTGATAAGCGTTATTATTTTTGTGAAAGTAGAAAGAGTTATGCGTAGTGGCAGTGGCGAACTCCAGTCCCATGGCATTGGCGATCCGGTACAATTCCATCATATCCCCGGCATTGCGGTCGGCCACGGTGATTCCAAAGCCGATATCCTTCATTCCCATCGCGTGCAAGGAACCGAGGGTGCGGAGGCCATGATCAAAGCCGTGCTTGATGCCGCGCAACTCATCATTGGCGTCCGGCAAACCCTCGAGCGAAATGCGCAACCCGATCCGATTGCCAAACCGCGCTGCGGCATCGGCGATACTTTCGGTAAAGTAACCGTTGGTGCTGATCACGAGCCGTTTGGTCTTGGTGAGAGCCGCCGCGATGATCTCCTGAATATCGGGACGGAGAAAAGGCTCGCCGCCGGTAATGTTGATGAACTGCAGACCACCGGGAAGCTTGCCAACCAGCTCCGGGCTGAACTCCTCTTCCCGGCGCGAGGGGTGCCGCCAGGTGTTGCACATGTAGCATTTGGCATTGCAACGATAGGTGACGATAAGACAAGCTTCCATGGTGTCCCGAAAACCTCCCGAACTGTGGCCAAATCCACCGACCTGGTGATTATTGTTACGATCGAATCATACTGCCGGAGGTCTGTTATAATCCGGTTACGAACTAGTTATTTTTGAATCACACCGCGTTTCTCCAGGAGCAAGATCACCTGGCATACACACTCCTCCAGCGATTCGGCACTCGAATCCAGCTGCAGGTCCGGGTACTCCGGTTCCTCGTAGGGGGCGGATATCCCGGTATAGTTAGTTATCTTTCCTGCCCTGGCCCGACGGTACAACCCTTTGACGTCACGCTCCTCGCAAACACTCAGGGGGCAGCGGCAGTAAATCTCCAGAAAACTTTCCGGACCGATCAGCTCCCGGACCCGCTGTCGATCTGACCGGAGGGGGGAGATGAAGGCGGTCAGGGCAATGACGCCGCCTTCCAGAAAGAGCTTGACCATCTCGCCAATGCGCCGGATGTTTTCCGTCCGCTCTTCCGGGGAGAAGCCCAGATCGGCGCAGAGGCCATGGCGGACGTTATCACCATCGAAGACGAAGGTCCGGCACCCCATACGGTGCAATCGCTCCTCGACGGCGTGGGCCAGAGTTGATTTACCGGAACCGGAAAGCCCGGTGAACCAGAGATTGACGCTGCCATGACCGTTCATAATGTGCCGCCGTTCCTTGGATACGGTGGCTTGATGCCATACGACGTTTTGATAATTGTGCATTGGTTTTGATCTTTTGGGGGAATACCTGGTGATCAGCCAGGCAGGCTAAAAATTGCAGTTTAGAAACTTAAGATAATACCCCTACCCAAAGGATGGCTCAGTGATGCGGTCCCGAGGGGATGTTGCTCTTGGCCACTATGCCCGCTGGGCATTAACCTGGCGTTACGAGTTTGTTTTTTTTTGGTTTGTCGTGCCGGCAGTCGATAAAAAAATAGCATTTCCGGGCTGTCGGCCCAAGCTGGCAAGTGCGGGGGATTACAGGGTGCAAAACGAAATCTACCCGAGACTAGGGAGCTAGCTTTTCAGCCGCGTATTGGTACCGCTCAGACCGTTCTGCGACATTACGGGGAAGAGTAGACCGGCAAGACACCAGGCGCTAAGCAACGGCTCCAGCCCACCCGATATGCGCTCAGCGAGATGGGGCCATACCGACGGCATGAACAGGTATGTGTACTTGGGCTTAGCGAATTGGGATTAGCTCAGGAGAGAAGGCGACGGTAAATGTCCAACAGCCCATGGCAGTGCCCGGCCAACGAATACTCCTTCTCCAGCTTACCCCGGGCCGCCACCCCCATCGCCTGCCGTTTCTCCCTGTCCCCCGCCAGCCAGCTCATTTTATCCGCCAGCGCCTCGACATCGCCCATGGGGAAAAGGCATCCGGTTACACCGTCGATGATCTGCTCGGGAATCCCGCCGATATTGCTGCCGATCACCGGCTTACCCAAGGCCATGGCCTCCAGCACCGCCATGGAACAATTTTCGTACCACTCGGACGGCATCACCACAAAGGCCGCCTCGCCAATCAGCCTGGTCAATTCAACCCCACTCCGGTAGCCGAGAAAATCGCCACCCGGATAAGATGCGGCGAGTTGCGCGGCCAGTGGACCCGAGCCCGCGACTTTGAGCGGAATGGGATGGGCCAGACTGGCATGCGCAGTCAGCAGGGTTTCGATACCCTTCTCCGCTGAGAGGCGGCCAAAGTAGAGGCCGTAGCCTTGATCGCTGTAGTGGGGCCGGTATTCATCCAGGTCGATACCGTTGGGCAACACCGCGATTTTCTCCCTGGGTATCCTGCGGGCAGTCAGATCGGCCAGAAAATTGCTGGGGGCAATGAACAGATCCACCAGCTCATAGCTCTTGCGCCACTTGTGCCACAGGCCTTCACACATCAGCAGCAATTCCTGGGCTCGGGACCCTTGACAGTGGCGGCTGACCGCCTTCCCGAAGGATGCACCATCGCAGGCCGTGCAGATTTTCCCCTTGTCCAGGGCCAGGTAGGACGGGCAGATCAGCTTGTAGTCGTGCAGGGTCAGGACCACCTTTACTCCGTACCTTTTCAGGACCGGGATGATCGCGGGGGTCAGCTGGTGGTAGATGTTGTGCAGGTGGGCGATGTCGGGACGTTCCTTTTCGACAAGCTTCTCAATTTTCCTTACCGCTTCTCCGGAATGAATGAAGGCGAGAGCGGTTTTCAACTTGCCGGCCAAGCCGGAAAGCGAATTGTAATCGATTTTGTCGATGAAATATTCGTCCTGGGGCGAGGCGAAATTCCGTTCGTCACGCATGGAAAAGTCAACCACTTCCAGACCGCTGTTCCTGAGAAAATCCCGCTCTTGGAAAAAGACGCGCTCCGAGCCACCGTTGAGGTGAAAAAACTTATTGGCCAAAAGGATTTTCATCGTCTGGCTCCCGGCCCGGTCTGCCGAGACGCCCCCACGATCCCCGCAGGCCGCTCTTCCAGGCAATCTTCCCCCGCCGTGAGGTGCTGGCGGAAAGTACCCAAGGAGGTCCCGATATAGACATCACCGTTATACGGGCTGATCTTGACCGCCCAGACCGTAAGTTCCGGCCCCAGTTCGGCGGTCACGTTTTGCCAACTCGCACCTCCGTCGCACGAACGAAACACCCCATTCGACTGACCGTACCCAGGCGAACGGCGTCCCACGTAAATGCGGGACGGTTGAGTTTTGTCGATTGCCAAGCTACTCACATAGTTCAAGCCGTACCGATCGGCAACCAGGCCATTTTTAGCTCCTTTTTTCGTCCAGATGCCATCGGAGAACAGCCACAACCCGTTAGCCGTGGCAAACAAAAGTTGCTGCCCCCCTTGAGAGGAAAAGGCGACCTGCTGCACGGATTTTTTGGGAAAGGGACAATCGCTTAGGTGAGTCCAAGTCCGCCCCCGGTCTTTCGAGGTCAGAACCCGACAGCGACCCTGCCGATCTTCCGCCACCGAAAAAATCCGATCGCCATCCCCGTCATCCACGGCCCAAACGGCATGTTCGAGCTGTCGCCAGGTGCGGCCTCCGTCCTCGCTTAAAAAATCTCCGGCATAGACCACCTCGTCATTCGTCGGGTGAAATGCCACCAGAGGAAATACACCGGCGGCATGATCGAAAACACTCCAACTCTCGCCGCCATCCCGGCTGGTGGTAAGGACCTGGCGATCCCAGCCGCCGATCGACGCAACTATGGTCTTTTTCCGCATTGCTCCCCTTGAGGAGGAACTCAAACCGGAAATTCTTTTCACGTTGAGGTCACGGAAGGTATCCCCCGCATTGTCCGAGTGCCACACGCCAAAATCCGTGAGAAACAGACCAATTTCCCCCGGGGCCGGAAAGGCCATGTCCATCATGCGTCCGCCGGTGAAGCCGGCGCCGGAGTATTGCCATTTCTGGCCTCCATCACCACTTGCCAAAATCCGCCCGCCGCCGTTGGCCGCGGTTATCACTCTCAGGGGGTCGGCCGGGTGGGGTGAAAACGGGGCCGAAAACCAGAATTCTCTCTTGCTGCTGAGGAATGCCGTCGTCTCCTCAAGGGGAGCGCTGCTGAACCAAACTTCTCCGCCATCATGACTGTACAGGGGCGACCTTAGCGAGGATTGATTGGCCTTTGCATAGACAATGCGGGCATCGACCGGGCTCGTTGCCACGGAGACGAAATCCGGTTTTACAAATAACGATCGCGGCATGGCCGGAACAAATGATTTGCCGCCGTCTCGGGATTTGTAGATGCCATCCTTGCCCAAGGCAGCATAGACAACCGTAGGGTCTTCTGAACCGACTGCGATGGTTCTCGGAAAACCGGGCAGACCTGCACCGCGTTGTTGTATGGAACCAAAGCTGTAGGCAAACAAGCCAGCTCCCGTGGCCACCAGAATCTCGCCGGGTCGCGCCGGGATCGCTTGCAGATCGTAGATCAGCGACGAGGCAAATCCCGCCGGTACCCAAGAATCGCCGCCGTCCGGCGAATAGAGCAACCCCTGGTCATGCGTGGCGGCAAAAATCCCGGGCGTTTTCCCGGCGGCGGAGGTGGAACGATCGAAACAGAGCAGGTCGCCCAGTTCAGGTTGCCTGCGAAATTCGGCAACCTTAACGAGGCTCCAGGTGCTTCCACCATTAGTTGAGCGAAAAATCCCCTGCACCTTGACGGGAAATTTTCGGGCAACTTCGGGCGGGGCGCCAAGGAAGCCGGCCGCGAATACGATGGCTGAATTCCGTGGATCCACAGCCAGCGACCGCGCACCGTCAGCCGTGAACCCCCCTCGCGCGGGCCGCCAGGTGCGGCCCCCATCGCTGGAGCGCCAGACCTGTGACGTATCCGTGCCGAGATAGATGATCTCGGGGTCACTCGGTGCGTATTTCAAGGCATTGACCATCTGCAAACCTTCACCGCCGACTAGCCCCGCCCGCTTCTCAGCCTCGGAGCGCAGCGGCAGCACTTCCCAGGAGCCGAAATTCCGCACCGAGGTTGTGGCCTGGCAAACCGCCGGTTCCTTTCCGCTTAAGCAGAAAAGCAGGCAGCAGACCATAACCGTCGGAGAAAATTTCACGCTCATGGCGCCTCACCGCAGCTTGTCACCGGAGGACGCTCCGCCGGCCCCGGCAGCCTCGGTCCGCCAACCCATTGCGGCGGCCAGACCGAGAATGACTCTCGTGGCCACAACCTGCCACCCCCGCTTCGGCAGTCCGGTGAGCAGCTGGAATGCACTCCGCCATGCCACGACAGCGGATTTCGCGCCATCGCCGTGCATGTCGTAGCGGTATTCCCGAAGCATGCCTCCGGCCAACAACTCGAAAATTTCCAGGTCCGACTGCGAAAGATTCTGTTTCCATTTGGCCACGGAGGCCTTTGATACCGGTTGAAAAATCAGATTGGAGTGATGGGCTCCAATGAAATTTCGGCTATGCCGCCAGTAATCAAGTACTTGCGTTTCGTACGGAAGCTCCAGAAAGGAGAAGACCTTGCG
>JAGVGT010000045.1 GCA_020056965.1 Deltaproteobacteria bacterium | reverse complement strand
GGTAACCGACACCGCCACTTCCACAACGGCCACGGGCATCGCGTTAACCGGGAATTACCGCTTCTTCCTGCGGGATATCGACCTGACCCAGACCGACCTCCGCAATTTTAACTCCACTTTTCTGAACTACGAGGCCGGGGCGGTCAACGCCATCCTCCTGAACAGCGGTGAGGTGAGCGGCACCCTGGCTAACGGCGAAACCTTCGGGCCGTATCAGATCATGGGCTACGATCCGGCGGCCACCGGCTATGGTGGCGCCAGCACCAGCACCAACCCCCTCAGCTATTTTGACTCCACCCTGGGGGCGCTCAACCTTACCTCGACGACCTATGCCGATTCAGCTGGGCAATTCTTCTACAATACCTTCTACAACCCCATCGATTTGCCGACAGACTATCTGATCAGCCGCCTGATCTACGCCGGAATTCCTTCGACCACCATCCCTGCCGCGGGAATTGATTTATTTACCGGCCATCTCATGTACAGCAACACCTCGGGGGGCTTCTACGAGGCCAACCTGGAACAAGCTTCTTTTGAGGTCAGTTATTACAACCGCCGGATTATCGGGCGATCCTCGGAGATGGATCCCGCCGCCGGGAAAAGCGGCGGCGCCATTTTCTTCGGCACGGTGAACAGTGATGGTAGCGCCGTTGTCAAGATCATCGCCAGCGGCAACCCTGCCACCAGCACCCCTCCCGCCGTTATCGGCGGCCCTGCCCTCATCGTCGGCCCTCCTCCTCCAAGCGGCGCCGAACTGACGAGTTCCCTCGGTGGCGCGACGGCCAATCTGTACGGCAACTTCAATCAGGGACTTGGTTTTACCGCCGCCGGTGCCGACTACTCGCTGTTCGACAACGTCCAGACCGGTACCTGGGAAGCGACCGGGGCTGCCTTCCGGATGCCGACCACCAAACTGATCAGCAACTATCCGACTGCCCCTCTGATCTATAGCGGCTTTGTAGTGGGCGTGGCCGACGATACCTCCACCGGGGCGGCCAGCCGCATCTTCATGAGCAGTGCGGCCAGCGACTTCAGCCTGACGGCCGATCCGACCACCGGGGTGATCAACGGCGGCATCAACGCCGCTGAACTCACCAGCGGTGGGGCCATGACACTTACCGGCTTGACCGTGGGCGGGACGGCCGACAATTCCGCCTATATCGGCACCGAGAATATGGTCGCGTTACTTTCCGGCTCCAACCTGGTTCTGAGCGACAACGGCAATCTGTTGTACAATAACGGCCCCCTGGCCCCGCAAATCACCAGCATCGCCAACGACTACCTGACCTGGGGTTACTGGGAAATGGCCTATACCGACCCCCTGGACGGCAGCCGCGATCATCTGTTCAGTTCGCAATCCTTCTTTGTCGTGGGTCAGCAAACCGACCCGACCTACATCGCCAGCATCATGAATACCCCTTTCAGCGGCACGTACACCGGTAAGGCCTTCGGTGTGGAGCTCGATTCCACTGGCCAAAATGCCATGCCGCTCACCAACGGTGCCACCAATCTGACCGTCAATTTTCAAAATCCCGCCGCCGCCGATGCAGTCACCGGCAGTATCAGTTTCGATCAGGCAACCATGGCCATCAATTCGGCCGCCAACACCCTGAACAGCAACGGCTTTACCGCTAATGTTTCGAGTGTCTCCGGCGCGACTCCACTGAGCAGCGCGGTCAACGGCACCTTCTACGGTGCCTCCGCCGAGGCTCTGGGGGGCAATTTCAACGCCAAGATGAGCACCGGTGAATCTTATTTGGGCATCTTCGGCGGGAGTAGATGACCGGATGCTAGCAAGCGCCGAGCGCAGATGAGCAGGTCCCGGTTCCAGGCATTCTTCGGCCTTTCGCCCTTCAAGCTCGGTTGCCTGATGGTGCTGGCCGCCGTCCTGCTCTTTTACTCCTTCGGGCAGAATAAACCGTTCTTGCTGGCCACCCTGGACAATCGCGTCACCGATACCATGTTTCGCTGGCGTGGCGCTACGCCCACCACCGGCCAGGTCGTGATCATCGACATCGACGAAAAGAGCTTGCGCCAGGTTGGTCAATGGCCCTGGCCGCGCCACACGGTGGCCAAGATGGTCAGCAACCTCGGGGCGGCTGCTCCCCGGGCCATCGGGCTTGATATCCTCTTTGCCGAAGCGGACCGCACTTCACCCATCAATTTCCTCGCCGAGTTGCAACCCTATCTGCCCGGCGCCATCACCGCCGGCCAGCTGGCGGATCTCAAGGGTCGGGAAGCGCTGGACCACGACCTTACCCTGGGCAAGGCCCTGGCCGAAACGCCGGCGGTGCTCGGCTACGTCTTCCAGACCACCAACGACGGCCTCAAGAACGACACCGATCAACCCATGCCCAGCGCCGTCATCCGGGTGGAACCGAGCCATTTCAAATACGCCGATCTGGCCCTGATTCCTTCCTACCGGGCCATTCTCAACATCGAGCCGATTGCCCAGGCGGAGAGCGAGGGCTTTTTTAACGTTTTTCCTGATGCGACCGGGACCGTGCGCAAGGTTCCACTCTTTATGGAACTGGACGGCGTACCTTACCCGTCTATGGCCCTGGAAATGCTCCGGATCGGCCAGGGTACCGAATCGGTCACCATTCATGTCGCCCAGCAGGTGCAATCTAGCCGCCAGAGTATTCTCGGTGTCTCGGTGGCCGGCCGGGTTATCCCCACCGACGAAATCGGCCAGATCACGGTCAACTTCCGCGGACCGGCCTATACCTTCCCCCATGTCCCGGCGGTGGACGTCCTCGAAGGCCGCCGTCTCGACGAACTGCGCGACAAATATCTGTTGATCGGAACCTCGGCCGCCGGGCTCCTCGATCTCCGGGCCACCCCATTTTCCAGCGTCTATCCAGGGGTTGAGGTACATGCCAACGTCATCGACAATGTGCTCAAGGGCGATCCCTTTGCCTACGACTATTTCACCGAACTGGGGCTCACCTATACCCTGATCATCCTGGGCGGCCTGCTCCTCACGGCCCTTCTGGCCTACTCCAGCGCGCTGGCTGGCGGCCTGGGCGCCGTCCTTCTCATCGGGATCACGGTGGCGGGTAACTATTACTTCTTCTTCAAGCACAACGAACTGGTGGGGGTGGTTTACCCGCTGGCTACGATCATCATGCTCTTCATGGTCGTCACCTTCTTCAACTACTTTTACGAAGGCCGCGAAAAACGTTTCATCAGCAAGGCCTTTGGCCGTTACGTTTCACCGCAGGTGGTGGCGCAGTTACGCGCCAATCCCGAGCAGCTTTCCCTGCGGGGCGAGCAGAAAGAGCTGACCGTCCTGTTTAGCGATATCCGGGGCTTCACGACGATCTCCGAAAGCATGGATTCCGAGCAGCTGGGCCGGTTCATGAACGAGTACCTCACCGCCATGAGCAATATTGTCATGGCCCATTTCGGTACGGTGGATAAATTCATCGGCGATGCCGTTATGGCCATCTGGGGAGCGCCGCTCAATGACGAAGCGCATGCGATCCACAGCGTGCAGGCCGCCTTCGCCATGATCAGCAAACTGGACGAACTGCGGCCCCAATGGCTGGCCCGTGGCTTGCCGGCCATCGACATCGGCATCGGCATCAATACCGGCCTGATGAGCGTGGGTAATTTCGGTTCCGAACAGCGTTTCGACTACACGGTGATGGGTGATAATGTTAACCTCGCTTCGCGGCTCGAGGGTTCAAATAAGACCTACGGGACCAAGATCGTCATCTCGGAATACACCAGGAATGCTTTGGGTGACGGTTTCTACTGCCGCTTCCTGGATCTGGTCCGGGTCAAGGGTAAGCTTCAGCCGGTGAAGCTCTACGAGCCGCTCGGCGCCGGAGTGCCGGATTCCGCGACGAGGAAGGCGGTGGATGAGTTCGAACTGGCCATGTCCCATTACCGCTTCCGGCGGTTTGCCGAGGCGGAGAAAATCCTTACCCAACTTGAGGCCGCCGGCCCTGCCCAGCTCTACCAGCTCTATCTGCTGCGCCTCGCCCATTTCCGCACCAGTCCGCCCCCGGAGGATTGGGATGGCTCCTTCACCTTCACCAGCAAATAAGCGGCCGCGTAAGACCGCGTGTCTGTGCGAATTCACAGTAAGTGGTGGGAGCGCCTGGCGGTGGTGGGCTCCTCGATGGCTGATTTGCCGATCGGGAATTTTGCGGTAGAGGAAGAGGGGCTGCCTTCTTGTCCTGCCTGAAGTGGGAAGGTTGCGCAAGGCCCGCTCGTTGGTGGGCGCGTGTGAACTTTTCCTTAAGCCGTCTCCCGCCCGCCGCGGATAGCGGCCGAAATGGTGGCGGTCAGTTCCTGGGCCCGGTAGGGTTTGGGGATGACCCCGCAGAAGCCGTAACTACGATAATCTGACATGATCGGGTCACTGGCATAACCGCTGGAGACGATGGCCCTGATCCCCGGGTCGAGGGAACGCAGTCTGGCGATGGCTTCTTTACCGCCCAGCCCGCCCCGGATGGTCAGGTCGATCAGAACCGCGTCAAATCTCCCCCCGCTTTCCAGGGCTTTCTTGTACACCGCTATCGCTGTCTCACCGTCTTCAACCTCGACCACTTCGTATCCGCTGAATTCAAGCATGGCCCGGACTACGCTCAGGATCATCTCATCATCGTCCATGACCAGGATGCGACCGCTTTTCACTTCAACTGTTTCGGTTATTTCGGCCACTTCAAGCTGTTGCTCGGAGGCCGGAAGGTAGATATGAAAGGCGGTGCCGTCCGGGGGGCTTGATTCGACCGTGAGCAGGCCCCGATGCTTTTTGATGATGGAATAGCAGATCGCCAGCCCCAACCCCTGCCCGGTACTTTTGGTCGTGTAGAAGGGCTCGAAGATGCGGTCAAGATTTTCGGCCGGTATCCCTGGTCCCTGATCAACCACCGAAATCTTCAGGTAACGGCCGAAGGGCAGGGGCAATCCGGGGTCGGCATCAAGTTGCAGATTTGCCGCGGCCACCCTGAGGAGTCCGCCTTCCGGCATGGCCTGTGAGGCGTTGAGGACCAGATTCTGGAGAACTTGGCTGATCTGCCCCTCGTCTACCTCGAATGGCCAGAGTTCATCGGGGACGGCGAAATCGAGACGGACATTGGTGCCGCTCAGAGGAAAGCGGGCCGAGTCAATAATCAGGGTCCGCGATGAGGTCAGACTGGTGATCGGGGCGCCGCCCCGGGCAAAGGTCAGCAGTTGCTGGGTCAAACCTTTGGCCCGGTTTGACGATTTCTCGGTTTCGTTCAGCAGTTGAAAAACGGCATGGTCAGGACTCAATTGTGCCCGGGCCAGTGAAACGTTGCCCAGAATGGCGGTGAGCAGGTTGTTGAAATCGTGGGCGATGCCGCCGGCGAAGAGGCCGATCGATTCGAGTTTGGCCGCCTTGGCCAGCTCCTCCTTGATTCGCTGTTCCCCGGAGATATCCCGGAAAACGATGATGGCACCGGTCACGCTCTGGTCGGGTTGGCGGATCGGCGCGGCGCTGAGATAGATGGAGAGGGCGCTGCCGTCCAAGGCGGTGAGGTTGGTGTTTTCCACTCTTTCGACCGGGATCTGGCTCTGGAGGAGGTCTTGAAAGAAGTCGCCGCAACTGCCCAGGGGTTCCTGATTTTCGATCTGCAATACCTCGCAGATGCTCTTGCCGATGGCCTGCCTGGCTTCCCAACCGGTGAGCTTTTCGGCAACCCGGTTGAGCATGGTCACCCGGCCCTCGGTGTCGGTGGCGATGACGCCTTCGGCGATACTCTCCAGAGTGGTCGCCAGCCGTTCCTTCTCGGCGCTTAACGCACTCCTGGTCTCGATCAGCTCGGTTATATCCACATAAAGTAAAACGGTCTGGATGATCGCCCCGGCGTTGTCCTTGATCGGGGTGGCCACCACTCGCAGGTAGCGGTCAGCAAAGGGCCAGGGTGACATGGTGCAGCCCCTGCCGGTCGCCTGCAATTTTTGGAGTATGCAGAAGTCGGCGGGCGGGGAATCCCTTTTACAGATGATCTCATGACAACCCTTGCCGATGATCTCTTCCTGGTCCGGACAGAAGCTGGCCCGGAAGTTTTCGTTGTAGGAAATGATCCGCTGCTTTTCATTAAGGACCAGCAGACTGCCGCCCACCGACTGGAAGATGGCCTGGATCTCGTCACGGGCCAGGGCCAATTTACGGTTGGTCTCCCGGGAATGCTCGAGGATTCTGGCAAAGGACTGGGCCACGATGCCCAAGGGATCCAGGTCGATCAGATGTTCCTCGGTGAGTTCCTCGGCCCGCAGGGGTACCGTGCCGATCACCATCAGCAGTTGGTTGATCTTGGCGCGAATGTATTCCACGGCCCGTTGATGGTCGTGTCGCAGGGTTTGATTCTCACGGAGGAGCTGGTTGATCAGCCCGGCCAGGGGGGAGGTTTCGCCGGTCAGCTGCTGCTCCGGCAGGGAATCGCGCCCTTCCAGGATGGCCAGGCTGGTGAGTTCATAGAGGTTCTCGCTGGGCATGGCAAATTACCGTTCTTGATCGGGCAGACCGATCAGGATTTCATAGTGGCTGGTGGTTTTGGTAATTCTGGCTGCATAGCCCATGTTTTCGGCGGTGGCGGGAACGGTGTGCAGGGCCTCCCGGTTGTCGGTAATAATCAGAAGTTTAAGTGCCCCGCTCTGCAGGCCCTCCCCGTGGCGGTTCAGGTTGTCCATGGCCACCAGGAGGGTGGAGGGGCAGACCTGCCCCCGCATGTCCACTTGAATGATTCGGCTTTGCGGGTCATTGCTCATCGGGGGTACCGGCCGCTTGGGTTTGCCTGAGAAGTATGGCGCTGATGATCTGGCCGCCCAGCCAGGCGCCAGGAATCATTCCAGCCACGAACAACAGGCTGGATATGGCGAAAATGGGCAGGCCACCCATCAGATGCCAGACATTGCAGCCGGGAACCATCCGTGATGAGAGCCCGAGAATAATGCCGCCCAGCAAGGTCAGCAGGAATTGATAAGGGGGAATGCGCCAGTGGGGACGAAATTCCCGCAGGAGCATGGCCGAGGCCCAGCTGCCCAGGACGACCCCGGCAATTACCGGAAATTGAATGGCCCATATATAGTCGAACTGGGGGCCGTTCCACCCCTCCAGCAGGGTGCGGCTGAGGGGATGGACCACCTCTAACGGTTTGCTCTGGAAGAACATGGTTGCCGCCAAGTGTTCCGGCATGACCAGTCTTTCCAGCATGGCGGCCATCTTGGCGTAAGAGGTGGTGATTCCCAGAGGCATGCCGACCAGGACATAGGAGCAAAGGCCGATCAGGGCCATGACTACCGCGGTTTTCCAGGGTTGCAGGTAACCGGCCAGCGGAAAAGGCCGGACCAGAAGCTTGTCCCGGTGCCATTTGTATAAAGCCGGCAGGCTGGCGGCGGTCACGGCCAGGGCCAGGAGGGTCGGACTTATGCCGAGGAATTGGGGAATGGTTCGGGTGGGGGCCTGGAAGGTGGTTGCCTGGATCACCTTGGTCCACCAGGGGTGAATCTCCGCATAGAGACCGCTACCGAAAATCAGACCGATGCAGGCAACCAGGCTCAGGACACTGCCGCCGCCAAGCTTGTAAAGGGTGCCGACCACGCAGCCGCCGGCCAGAACCATGCCGGTCCCGAAGAGCAGGCCGCCGATAATATTGGCCAGCGAGGGCGGCGCCAAGAGCGGGAAGGGGAAAAGAGGCAGAAGGCCGGCCAATCGGGCCGCTTCGAAAAGCAGCACAGTCAGGAGCAATTGCAGGGCCAGGGCGCGAAGCAGAAAGGTTTTGCGAAACAGGAAGAAGTCACGGAACATCCCGGCCACGCAGTAGTCGGAACGATGCATGACAAAGCCAGCCGTGGCTCCGAGAGCCAGTCCGAGCAGGTACATCAGCAGCAGTGAGCCCGTGACCATGATAGCGGTTTCTCCCTGGTCGGGATGGTAAAAGCCGGCGTTGTTTTAGTGAATGTTACGGGAAAAGCGATTACTACTTTGGAGCATTAGCGGGGAAAATACTAGAGAATAATTGTCTCTTGGTGATTTGATTTTGTCGATTAATCAATAAGAAGAATTAGTCGCGATATCGCGCTGGTTGTGGGCAGGCTACGGGTCAGGTTCTTATGTTCCGGGAGAATTTGATCCGGAGAAGTTGAGACAGGAAAGCTGGACTGGCATAACTTAAGCCGGCGGTTAATTCTTATCCCGCTGGTGGTCGAGAAAAGTGCATTCCCGGGGGGTAAGATCGAAGCGGACCTCCGCTTCCTTGACGATCTTGGCCCGGGACTTTTCCGGATGTTCCCGGCACATGTCGCTGATCCAGCGCACCGCCTTGCGGATCTTGTCGCCCTGGGGCTGGGTGGTGCCGGCTTCGCCCATTCTTCTCGCCCCTCAATCCACCGGCTTCAGGATCAGGCCGCCCAGCGGCGGCACCGAGACCAGGACGTGGTAGGGGGCCTGGCCGAAGGGTTCGTGGAAGACCACCTTTTGTTCCGGGTTGGTGACGTGGCTACCGCCGAATTCCTGGTGGTCGGAGTTGAAAATCTCCCGGTAGGGGAGAGTCGCCGGCACACCCACCTTATAGTCATGGATGACGTTGGGGGTGAAGTTGAGCAGGCAGACCACGTGGTCAGCGGGATCCTTTCCGAAGCGGGCGAAGGCGACAATACTGTTGTCCACATCGTTGAAGTCCATCCAGCGGAAACCCTCGTGGTTGAAATCAACCTCCCAGAGCGGCTTCAGTTCCCGATACATCCCGTTCAACCGGGCCACATAGTCCTGGAGCCGCTGGTGCTGCTGGTTTTCGCTGAGCAGGTGCCAGTCGAGGCTGGTCTTGCAATACCATTCGGACAGCTGCCCGAACTCGCCGCCCATGAACAGGAGTTTTTTGCCGGGGTGGGTCCAGAGGAAGAAGTAGAGCAGCCGCAGGTTGGCGAACTGCTGCCAGGAATCGCCGGGCATCTTGGCCAGGAGTGAGCGTTTGCCATGCACCACTTCGTCGTGGGAGAGGGGGGTGATGAAGTTTTCGGTGAAGGCGTAGAGCAGCGAGAAGGTCAAAGTGTTGTGGTGGTACTTGCGGTAGAGCGGATCCTTGCTCATGTACTGGAGGATGTCGTTCATCCAGCCCATGTTCCATTTGAAGCCGAAGCCCAGGCCGCCTTGGTCGGCCGGCTTGGAGACCCCGAAGAAGCTGGTGGATTCTTCGGCGATCATCAAGACGTCCGGAAAACGCTGATAGACGATGCTGTTCAGGTGGCGGATGAACTCGATGGCCTCGAAATTTTCATTTTGGCCGTACTGGTTGGGCAGCCACTCGCCTTCCTTGCGGCCATAGTCGAGGTAGAGCATGGAGGCTACTGCGTCGACCCGCAGGCCGTCGATGTGAAACTTGTCATACCAGAAGAGGGCGTTGGCGATCAGGAAATTGCTGACCTCCTTACGGCCGTAATTGAAGATGCTGGTGCCCCATTCCTGGTGAAAACCTTGGCGCGGGTCTTCGTGTTCGTAGAGGCAGGTGCCGTCAAACATGGAGAGACTGTGGCCGTCGGTGGGGAAGTGGGCGGGCACCCAGTCGATGATCACGCCGATCCCCTGCTGGTGGCAGGTGTCGATAAAGTGCATGAAATCCTGGGGGGTGCCATAGCGGCTGGTCACCGAATAGTAACCTGTGGTCTGGTAACCCCACGACTCATCCAGCGGGTGTTCCGAAACCGGCATCAGTTCGATGTGGGTGAAGCCCATCTGCTTAACATACGGGATCAGATAGTCGGCCAGTTCGCGGAAGGAGAGGAAACGACCTGGTTCGGCCGGGTCCCGCTGCCAGGAGCCGGGATGGACCTCGTAGATCGACATGGGTGCGTCATAAGGGCGACTTTGGCGGCGATTTTCCAGCCAGGTCTGGTCCTGCCACTGGTAGCCGTCGAGATTCCAGACCACCGAGGCGCTTTTGGGGCGCACCTCCCCGAAGAACTGGCAGGGGTCGGACTTTTCCAGGGTCGAATGGTCCTTGGCCCTGATCTCGAATTTATAGACTTCGCCATGGCCCAGACCGGGGATGAACAGCTCCCAGACCCCGGATTGGTCGATGACCCGCATCTGATGCACCCGGCCGTCCCAGGCGTTGAAGTCACCGATGACGCTGACCCGGCGGGCGTTGGGCGCCCAAACCCGGAAGATGGTGCCGGCTTTGCCATCGAGGGTGGTCGGGTGGGCTCCCAGCTTGTCATAGAGCTGGTAATGGGTACCGTTGTTGAACAGATAGCAGTCGTCGTTGCCCAGTTGGGGCAGAGGACGGTACGGATCGGCGAAGCGATTGGTGTTGTGGTTGTAATAGGTGACTTCGAAACTGTAATCGAAGGGGGGCAGCCGGGGGACGATGATCTCGAACAATCCTTCTTCGCGCATCTTGTACATGTCGCGCAGTTCGCCATCGACGAGCAGCCGGACCGATTCGGCGTGGGGCTGGAAGGTCCGGATGATCGATTGCGGCGGCTTCTCGCTGATTACATGCAACCCCAAGGCCTGGAAGGGATCGTGACAGTCGGAGTTGATGATGTTGTCGATGATTTGTTCGATTTCGCTACGCATATCCGTCTAACCGCCGAAGGGTATCGGCCGGTTCAATTGGTTGAGGTTATCCTGCCGGTTTTTCTCATAAGATCGATGGACTGTTGTAGAACATAGTGGTGCGAGAGGGCAATATCTTATTTTCTTGAGCGTAAATAATTTAGCATATTTTCAATCCTGAAACGAAGATTCTCCGAACTTGGACTTTGGCTTCAAGCCAAGAACAGCTTCTTCCCAGTCATTGCGAGGAGTGTAACGACGAAGCAATCTTTATGGGGTAGAATAGTGCCCGCATCATGAGATTGCCATGTCGGGGGCAAGCCCCTCCTGGCAATGACGAGCACTAAGCGGTTACGTCACATTTGGACTTTCCGGATGAAAAATAACATAGTTTCCATTCGGAAACTGCTGTTTTGATTTGCTTGGGTTAAACGGTATCCCCGAAATTGCCTCTGAATCGACTTAAGTGTCGGATTGGCGATGCTGAGCAGCCGGGATATGCCTGGCGGCGGCTGTTCTCTTGAAATCTCCATTGAATCAGGTATAGAGATACCATGCTCAGCGAACTGCGTATCACCAATCTGGCCCTGATCTCGGAACTGCAAATCCAGTTCGGGCCGGCTTTGACCGTCCTGACCGGGGAGACCGGGGCGGGAAAGTCGATCATCCTCCAGTCGATCAACCTCCTCTATGGCGAGGCGGCCAAATCCTGGGTCCGCAGCGGCGCCGAATCCGCCGTGGTCGAGGCTCTCTTTGATTGCGAGGCGGATAATCCCGTTCGGGATTGGCTGCGTGCGCAGGGGTTGGACGGGGATGGACCGGTCATCCTCAAGCGGATTGTGGCGGCCACCGGCAACAGCCGCTACTACATCAACGGTGGCCTGGCCACCGGGCGGATGGTCGGGGAGGCGGCGGAAAACCTGATCAGCATCGCCAGTCAGCACGACCACCAGCAACTCCTTTCCCGCGCTTTTCAACTCGATTTTCTGGACGATTTCGGCGACCTGCAGGAGCGCCGCCGTTTGCTCGGGGCGTTATATGACCGCTGGAGCGAGCTGCGGCAGCGGCTGGCCGAACTGCATCGCCGCGAACAGGACAAGGAGCAGCGCCGGGATTTCCTGACCTTCCAGTGTCGGGAAATTGACGAGGCGGCCCTGGCCGAGGGTGAGGACGAGTTGCTTGAACAGGAGAAAATGCGCTTGCGGGCCTTCAGTGATTTGGCCCGGCTGGGTGGGGCCAGTTCCGAACTGTTGAGCGGCCAGGTGATCGACGTCTTGGCCGAGGTCCGTAAGAACCTGCAGCAGATGGCTGACCTGGATAATGCGGTGGCTGAGGTGGCTGAGGAGGTGGCCGGCCAGAGCTTCCAGTTGGAGGAAGCGGCCCGACGGCTGCGCGGCTATCTGGACGACCTGACCGCTGATCCGGCCCGACTCGACGAGGTAACCGGCCGAATCGATACCCTTCAAAAACTCAAGCGCAAGTACGGCGCCAGCTTGACCGAGGTTATAACCTTTGGCCGCGAGGCGGCCGAGGAGTTGCGTTCTCTGGAGGAGATGGACCAGGAATTGGCCGGACTTGTCGCCGAGTTGGCCGGTCTGGAAGCTGAGCTGGCCACTGCCGGTCTGGATTTGAGCAGGGCGCGGCGCCAGACCGCCGAGCAGCTGGCCGGGGCGGTATGTGCCGAACTGCGGGCCTTGTGTCTGGAGAAGGCGGTGTTTGTCGTGGATTTTTCGGGGGCGGCCGGTGAGCCAGATCTTAAGGACATGGGCCGCAAAGGCTGGGACCACCCGGAATTCATGTTCTCGGCCAATCCCGGCGAACCCGTGAAACCCCTGGCCAAGGTGGCTTCCGGTGGTGAATTGTCTCGGCTGATGTTGGCCTTGAAAGGGTTGCTGGCCCGGCACGACCGGGTCGAAACCGTGATCTTCGATGAGATTGATGCCGGGATCAGCGGCCAGACCGCCGAGGCGGTGGCCCGGAAAATCAGGGAACTGGCGGCCCATCACCAGGTGATCTGCATCACCCATCTGCCTCAGATCGCCGCCGCCGCTGATGAACATTTTACCGTCAGCAAGAGCCAGATCGACGAACGGACCCAGACCATCATCGACCGCCTGCCGGCCGCCGCCCGGGCCGGAGAGTTGGCGCGGATGCTGGATGGCGACTCCGCCACCGCCCGGACTTATGCCTATGCCGAGGAACTTCTCGGCAAAAATCGGCACCCGCGATGACGGCCGGGCCGCGCACCGCCCTGGCCCTTTTCTCCGGGGGGCTGGACAGTATTCTGGCCTGCCGGGTCATTATGGCCCAAGGCATCCGGGTCAAGGCGGTCAAATTTGTCACCCCCTTTTTTGGTTACGAGCGGCTGGCCAACGAGGCTGACTATCGCCGGGAGATTCTCGACCGCTACAATATCGATCTGGTCCTGCGCGACCTGAGCGAGCCATTCCTGAAGATGCTGCGCGAGCCGGTTTACGGATACGGCAAAAATTTCAATCCCTGTCTCGACTGCAAGATTATGATTGTCGCCACCGCCAGGGCCATGTTGGCCGAGCTGGGCGCCTCGTTTATTATTTCCGGTGAGGTCGTGGGGCAGCGGCCCATGTCGCAACGGTTGGACACCTTGCGGGTGGTGGAACGGGACAGTGGCTGCGATGGCCTGCTCCTGCGGCCTCTCTGCGCAGCCAAGCTTAAACAGACCCGGCCGGAAGAGCAGGGGTGGGTTGACCGCCAGCGGCTGCCGTTCTTCAGCGGCCGCAATCGCACCCCCCAGATCGAGTTGGCCGCTAAGTTGGGGATAACCGACTATCCCACTCCGGGCGGGGGCTGTATTTTGACCGATCCCAACCGGGCGGACCGGATCAGGCGTTATTATGCCGAGCATGCCGAGGTGCGGGGCAGCGATATCCGGCTGTTGCTGGTGGGGCGGCAGTTTATCCTGCCCGGTGGCAGCTGGCTGGTCCTAGGCCGGGACCAGCGGGAGAATGAAACCCTGGCCGCTCTGCACCAGCCCGGCGATCTGCTCTTGGATATGGAGGATTGGCCGGGGCCGATGGGGATTATCCGCAATTACCGGGGCGCCGAAGATCTGGCCACCGCCGCCGGGTTGCTGCGATATTTCAGTCGGAAGGGTGAGGGGCGTGAGTCCGCACGGGTCATGCTGCTTGCCGGTGGCGGGCAGGACGTCGAGGAAATTCCCCCCCGCCCGGAGGTAGCGGAGGAGGTGTGGCGGGCCTGGCAGCGCTGATTGCGCGCTGGTCATGACTAGGTCAGGAATTTTTTTCGCAATCCCGGCACTCTCTGAGAAAGCTGCGCAGCGATTTTCCCGAAAAAGGTTTTTGGATGAAAGACTTCAATGGGGACCCGGGATCATCCTGATCGGTCAAGGCCGGGCGTAAATAACCCGACATGAAGGCAATCTTCAGCTCCGGTTGCCGCTTCAGCATGGTCTTCGCCAGTTCGATGCCGTTGATGTCGGGCAGCAGAACGTCGGTGAGGAGCAGCTCGATATCCCCTGCGCTGGCGGCGATCTTCAAGGCCTCGACACCCCCGGCCGCAAAGCGGGCCTTGAATTCGGAACCTTTCAGATGTTCCCGCAGAAGCTTCAATAGTTCCTGGTCATCATCCACGACCAGAATTTTCCCGTTTTTTTTCATTAAGAATCCCAAAACAAATTAGCCACCATCGGCCGGGGCGATTATCGAGATTATTATGCGTCGTAAGGCGGCGGAACGTGAGTGGTAAGCCTAGTGGCGGCTCTCTCCAGATAACTTTTCAGGGCCGCAATGATCTTCGGTTCAAACTTGCTCCCGGCCTCTTTTTCCAGCTGGGCTAGGGCCAGCTCCACCGGCATGGCCTTGCGGTAGTGGCGGTCGGAGGTCAGGGCGTCAAAGACGTCGGCCACCGTGATGATCTTGGCCATGAAGGGGATTTCCTTGGCGGTCATGCCGCCGTCGTAGCCGGAGCCGTCCAGGTATTCGTGATGGGCGGCGGCCACCATCGGCACATTCCGGTACTTGCGGGCGAAGCGCATCTTGGTCAGAATGCTTCTGGTCAGGGTGACATGACGCTGAATCTTGGTATATTCCTCGGCGGTCAACCGCCCCGGTTTCTTGAGAATCTGGTCGTCGATGCCGAGTTTGCCGTAGTCGTGGAGCAATCCGGCCAGGCTGATGACCTCCAGGTCGCCGCCCTCGAAGCCCAGTTCCCGGGCGATGCCGACCGCGTAACGGGTCACCTGGGCCGAGTGGCCGGCGGTCAGGGTGTCCTTGGCGTCGATGGAAGCGGCCATCACCTCGACGATGCTGCGAAACTGTTTTTCCTGCTCAGCCAGCATCAGGGCATTGTTGATGGCGATGGAGACAATCGAGGAAAGGCCGTCCATGATCCGGATATCCTGCTCGTCGAATCCGCCGCCGTGTTTATTGATCACCTCGATGACCCCGAGAACTTCCTGCTGATGGTTGCGGATCGGCAGACCCAGGATATTTCTGGTCGCATAACCGGTGCGCCGGTCGATGGTGCAATCGAAGCGCTGGTCCTGGGCGGTGTCGGCAATATTGATCATGGTGCCGGTGACGGCGACCAGACCGGCCACCCCCAAATTCAGGCTCAGGCTGATATTGTCGTTGCGGAGTCCCTGGGCATAAACCGAGGTCAATTGTCCGGTGTCGCGGTCGAGACGGAATACCGAACCGCGTTCGCAGGTGGTGGCGGTGGTCAGGCGCTTGATCAGAACAGCGGCGGCCGCCGCATCATGCAAAACCGGCGCCCCGGCCGTCAGTCCTGAGCTTTCGCGGCGGAGTATTTCCAAATCGGTTTCGCTGAAGACCCCGGTTTCCTTGTTGAGCAGTTCCACGGCCCCCAACATCTTGCCGTCGGCGTCAATGACCGGCGCCACCATGATGCTTTCGGTCTTGAAGCCGTGGATCTGGTCGATCTCCGGGTTGAAATAGGGATGATCGGAGGCGTTGGCGATGCTGACCTCCCGGCGCGAGAGAACCGCCCAGCCGACTATGCCCATTTTCAGCCGGATGATCAGGTCACCCTTTTCGGCGCCCTCGGCGAAGAGGGCTTGCAGCTCCATGTGCTCCCAGTCGACCAGGAAAATCGTGGTGCGTTCGGCGTCCAGCAGCTCGGAAATTTCCTGGACCACCAAAGGCAGGAGTCCGGCCAGTTCCTGGGTTTTGCCCAGTCGGCGCTGGATGTTTAACAGCTGATTGAACTGGCGGTTCTCCGTCTGCAGGGTTTGAAGCAACTGGTCAGTGGTCATGATACCTGCTCCTGCGAGGCTTAAGAAGATGGGCGGCGCTGTTGGCCATACCAGATTTGAAAATCAGTGGCCGACAGCGGCCGGCTGATGTGATAACCCTGGAGGAAATCGCAGCCCAATCGTTTAAGCAGAACCATGGTGTCATGGTTTTCAACCCCCTCGGCTACGACCTGGCGGCCAATATTGTGGGCCATATCGATGGTGGATTTGACGATCACTGCGCTGTCCTCGCTGGTGAGCATGTCAAGCACGAAAGACTTGTCGATCTTGATCTGCCGGGCCGGAAACTTGCGAAGATAAGCCAGGGACGAATAGCCGGTGCCGAAATCGTCGATGGACAGGTGAAAGCCGATTTCCTTCAGGGCCGCCACCACGCGGGCGACCCGACCAGGATCAACCATGATGCTGCTTTCCGTGATTTCCAGGGTGATCCGGGCCGGTTCCACTTGCCATTTGCGCAGTAATCCCAAGGCAAATCCGGGAAATTCAAGGTCGTGCAGGTTTTTGACCGACAGGTTGATCGACATGTCGATCTTCATGCCCAGTAACTGCCAGAGGTGGAGCTGGTTAAAGGCCAGGTTAAGGACCTGGCCGGTCAGGGCATTGATCAACCCCTGCTGCTCGGTGAGTTCGATGAATTCGCCGGGCAGAATCAGGCCCCGTTCCCGGTGCTGCCAGCGGACCAGGGCCTCGACCCCGCTCAGCTGGCCGGTCACCACGGAAATCTGGGGCTGGAAGTGGAGAAGCATTTCATGTTTATCGATGGCCCGCCGCAGCTCTCCGGCCATCAGCAGCCGGCTCCAGGAATCGCGGGTCTGGTGGGGTTCAAAGATCGAGTAGTCAACCTGGTTGCGGCGGGCCTCATACATGGCGATGTCGGCGTACTGGAGCAAGACGTCGGTTTCGGTGCCGTGTTCCGGGTAGAAAACCATGCCGATGCTGAGATTGACAACCAGGTTTTGTCCCTCGATCCGAAACGGCCTGGTCAGGTTAGCCGTGATCCGGTGGGCTATCTCCACGGCCCGGTCGCGGCCGGTATCGGGCAGCAGGAGCGCAAACTTGTCGCCGCCCCAGCGGGCCAGGGTATCGGTAACCCGCAACGGCTCTTTCAAACGGCTGGCCAACTTCTGCAGCAAAAAGTCACCATAAAAGTGGCCTAGAGCGCTGTTGATTTCCTTGAAGCGGTTGATGTCGAACAGAAAAATGGCCAGGGATTCCCGACCGTGTCGGTCTCGGCTGATGCTCTGGTCGATGCGGTCATGCAGGTAATGGCGGTTGGGTAACTCGGTGAGCTCATCATGCAGGGAACGATGCCTTTCCGCATCGACCATCCCGCTGATTTTGGTGATGGAGGCGTTGGTCAGTTGTACAACCACGGCCACAAAAAGACCGCCGCCCAAGAGAATGAAAGAGACGAGAACACCCATCCGGTCAATCTCGGTCGTGAACAGAAAAAAACCGTAGGCCAGATAGCTAAAGATGAAAAGAATGATCAGGATCCCGAGGATCCGCCAGGTTGTCGGCGACTGATGTTGTTGATTACAGAGCTTGCGGGTGGGCAAGAGGGACAGGCCCAGCAGGGCCGTCCCGAGGAAAACGCATATTAAGGCAAGAATTTTCACCGGTGAATTCGGTCCTGCGGTTATGGGTGGGTCGTTCTAGGCAGGCATGATAACACCAGGACGAAGAAGGTCAAGCAGTCCCTGCCGCCTGGACGCGGAATTGTCGACACCACAGCGCCCCGGATCCGGGATTTGCTGTAACCACACAAGCTCCGGACTTGACAGTTAAGCGCAAAATTGCTACTAGCACTGAACGCCGCAGGATGCCGGTCAGACCGGTTGCGGTGCCATGGCGCCACCGTAGCTCAGTTGGTAGAGCAACTGATTCGTAATCAGTAGGTCAGCGGTTCAATTCCGCTCGGTGGCTCCAAAATTCATAGCTCGTCTAGGTGCCGTCACGGCACCTCTCTCCCCCCCGCTTATCCCAAGAGTCCTCTGCCCATCGAGATGATCGAATAGGCGGGGCTTGGCCCCGGCCCAAGCCGTCTGCGTTCACCACTCCTTTTCGCTGAGTTTTCTGCCAATAGGCGATTGGCCGGCAATGGCTGCGGGTGGTGGTGGCGCCGACGTTTCGGAGCCACCGGCCGGACTAGCATCGTCCGGTAGTTTAGCCGGTTTGCGCGAAGAGCGTAGGGCGGTCGGATCTGTCTCAGTGCGTGGTGCGGCGACCGGGGATTTTTTAAGATTTTCGGTTAGTTCGGGGACCACTTCATCCTTGATCGGCGAGCCGGGGATCAGGCTGCGGAGATCTTCCTTCTGTTCAGTAACCAGGAGTTGCAAATCTTCATAGTTCAGATTGTCGGTGTAGATGATCCATACCACATAGGAACATAGCGCCATAACGATCAGGGCCAGACCGCTAAGCACCAGAGTGCGGCCCCGGTGGTAGAGGGGGTCCGCCTGGGGTGGGCCCAGGCCTCGGCTCTGGAGAATATCGACGATTTTCTCCATTTTCTCGTGGAGCTCGGCGTTTGGATCGACCGGCGGTTTTCGGCGGGCGGCGGGATTGACGGCGGCGGGATTGGGCAGATTGATGGTGGCTTCATCCTGGGCCGCGTAGCCCAGCCCCGTCACTGCTTCGCCACCGTCAATGGTGTCATCCGTCCCAGCCTGATTGGCCCTCTTTAAGGCGGCGGCAAATTCCTCGGCAGTCTGGAAGCGTTCGGTAGCCTTTTTGGCCAGAGCCTTGTTGACGACTTGATCGAAGCTGGCGGGAATCTGAAAGTTCAGATCGGAGACGTTAGGCGGAATGGTGTTCAGGACCCGGTGCATGATGGTGGTCATGGAATTACCGGGAAAGGGCTTCTCACCGGTGAGCAGATGGTAGAGGATCACCCCGGCGGAGAAAAGGTCGGAACGGCGATCCACCAGCTGGCCGCCGAACTGTTCGGGCGACATGTAGGAGGGGGTCCCGAGGACGTCGCCAAACTGGGTAAGGGTGGACGATTCGATTTTGGCGATGCCGAAATCGGTGACCTTGATCCGGCCATCTTCGAGAATGATGATGTTGCCGGGCTTTATGTCGCGGTGCACCACGCCGTGGGCGTGGGAATAGGCCAGGGCCTCGAGGAGTTGGGTGATCAGGTTTACCGCGGTGGAAAGCTGTAACCTCTCGTTTCCATCGAGAACTTCCTTGAGCTCCCGGCCTTGGACGAATTCCATGGCAATGAATACCGTGCCCTCGTCCTCGCCATACTCATAAACTGTGACTATGGCAGGATGGGTGAGGCGTCCGGCGGCCTGGGCCTCTTGCTTGAAACGGGTTAGGAGCGGCGCCAGGTCCTTGGGCGAGAGGGCGTCTTTGCGGATGGTCTTAAGAGCGACGGTCCTTTCGATGTGGGGATCGAAGGCCTTGTAAACAACCCCCATGGCGCCCTGCCCGAGGGTTGAGAGGATTTCGTATTTGCCGAGTTTGCTTACTTCTCCCATATCTGGCGGTCCCGGGAAGGCGATATTGTTCCGTTCATAAGATCAGGTCTAAGGGGCCGTTACGAAATAAATTACATTTTCGCCGGCTTAATTATTTGGGTGGGGATGTTTGTACCGCGCACCACCCGTGCCATCGACGCTAGACGGTGGTCAATGGCGTAATAACGGTCCGGGAACCCCTGGTAGGCGCTACAGCAGACATCACAACAGGGCCAGAATATAGCAAATAAAGGAAATTCACAATTCAATTGCCAGGCTGCCGCTCCAGAATCGGGAGGGCTCATGGCGACATCGAAACTTGACGTGAGAAGTTTCATTCGCCGATATAGTTGCCGTCCCGGAAGAGGCCTTTGACCTTTCGACCATCCGGGAAGGTGTAAGTGCCCTGGCCATTGGGGATGTTTGCCCGCCACTCGCCGTCGTAACTACTGCGATCGGCGTAATTCATCACCCCTTTACCGTTGGGCAGGCCGTTGACAAACTGCCCAATGTACTTTTCGCCCTTGGGTGAAGTCAGTGAACCCAGCCCTTGGGCGGCGTCAGCTTGAAATTCTCCATCGTAGACGGTGCCGTCGGTAAAGGTCAGGACACCTTGGCCACTTTTAAGGTCCTGTTCGAACTGGCCCACGTATTTCTTGCCATCGGCAAAGGTTAGGGTGCCTTTGCCGTGGCGCTTGTTCTTGACGAAATCGCCCTCGTACTTGTCACTGTTGGGAAAGAGATAGATGCCCTGGCCGTTGAATTCGTTGTTAACAAAGGGGCCGGAATATTTTGAGCCGTCCGGATAGAAAAGCTCACCCTGGCCGTTTGGGTAGTAATTTTTAAAATCGCCCACATACTTGCCGCCAGCGGGGTATTCGAAGGTGCCTTTGCCATTGGCGCAGTCGCCGTCGATGCATTTGGAGAAAACAATGGAGGCATTGAAGGTCAGGACGAGGGCGGCGACGGTGATGTTCAGGCAGCGTTTCATGGTTTTCTCTTGATCCGGAGTTCCGGCTGGCGCATGGCCCGCAGCCGGTTGTGATATAGCAAAAAGTCCAATGTGACTGGCCGTTTGACTTCTCCGTAAATCAACTTATTATGTCTGTTCTGTCAAGATAAAAGCACGGCTGGAACTGTCGTTAAAGAGCCTCAATCCAAGCCGGACGATACTGGTCCGGTTCCCTTATTCAGCCGGCGGGGAAGAGGGTGGCACAGAGGAGTTTACCAGACGCGGAAAGTGTCTGAGGAGAGTGGCTTTTGCTTTGTCTGGATAAGCCGAAAATAGATTATCCCTGCCCTTGGCATTTCAAGGTGATCGGGTTGGGTCGTGCGGAAGTCGCCGCAGCAATTGCCGAGGTGGTAGGCGAGGCGGAGCACCTGGTCGCTTGCGCCAATGCCAGTAGCGGCGGTAAATACCACAGTTTTAATCTGGAGTTGGTGGTGGAGAGCGAGTCGCATCGGGACCGTCTCTATCGGGAACTCTCAGCCTGCGCGGTGGTCCGGGTGGTACTCTGAGATGAGGAGGGGGCGGCTGGCCGGGCGGCTGTAGAGCCGTTGCGCCTCGGTTTGGCATCGCGCCCCGGCCCGGCTGATTCTGCCTGGCAAAGACTATTCGGCCTCAAAACCGATGGCGTCGATGGCTGCCTTGATTGTGACGATTTTCACCGGGGTGCTTTCGTCGTAAACCGCCTCGCCCTTGGCCAGATCGACCTTGACGTTGCTGACGCCCTCAATAGCCTCCAATGCCTTGGTTACCGAGCCCACGCAATGTCCGCAGCGCATCCCCTTGATTTTTATCGTGCTCATTTAAACCTCCCGTGACTTTTCCCGTTGCCGGATTTTATGGTTCATGCTGAAAGTTACTGCTTTCGAATTAAATAATAATTACCTTGGTTGGCAAGCGATTAAGTTTTTAATTAAACATTTTGCCACCTTGGGTCGGTGGCTGCGGCTTAAGCTCTCTGCCGGGTATCTGGAGAATGGTAATGACGATGGCAACGGATGCAAATAGCCTGGTGGTGACCAGAGCGGCGATCAGGGGCATGCACTGCGCCGCCTGCTCAAGCCGGATCGAAAAGGTGGTGGGTAACATGGCCGGGGTCGGAGAGGCGACCGTCAACCTGGCCACCGAGAGCATGGTGTTGCGCTGGAATCCGGCCGTGACCAATCTGGATGAGATTGCCGCCAAGATCGTCGGCCTGGGCTTTGAACTGGTCCTGCCCTCGGAAAAGGTTGAGGTCCGCTTCACCATCGACGGCATGAGTTGCGCCTCCTGTTCCAGCCGGATCGAGAAGGTGGTCGGCGGTATGGCCGGGGTCGAGGTGGCCGAGGTCAATCTGCCCGCCGGCAGCGGTCGGGTGGTCTTCGACCCGCACCAGAGCAGCCAGCGGCAGATTCGCGAAAAGATCGACAGTCTCGGTTTTAAGGCCACGGTCCAGACCGGCGGCGGCGACGCCATCTCCCTGGCCCAGGAACGGGCTCTGGTCAAACTGAAGGCCCTGAAGCGGGAACTGGTCCCGGCCCTGGGGCTGGGGGCGCTGCTGCTTACCCTGTCCATGGGGCCGATGGTGGGGCTGCCGCTGCCGGACTTCATCTCGCCCATGGCGGCGCCACTTACCTTCGGATTGCTCCAGCTGCTGCTGGTGCTGCCCTTGCTTTGGCTGGGGCGGCGTTTCTACCTGGTCGGTTTCCCCAGTCTCTTCCGGGGCGCCCCGAACATGGACTCGCTGATCGCGGTGGGGACCGGGGCGGCCTTCCTATACAGCAGCTGGAATCTTCTGGGGATGCTGGGCGGCGGCCATCTCGCCATGACCAAGGCCCATGACCTCTATTTCGAGTCGGCCGGGGTGATTATTGCCCTGATTTCCCTGGGCAAGTACCTGGAGGCCCGTTCCAAGGTGCGGACCTCCGACGCCATCCGCCAGCTCATGCAGCTGGCCCCGGACAAGGCGACCCTGATCACGGAAGGGGAGATTTACCAGGAGATCTTGGTCGAGGAGGTCACCCCCGGCGATCTCTTGCTGGTCCGGCCCGGCGAGCGGTTGCCGGTGGACGGCGTGATTTTTAAGGGAACTTCCAGCGTCGATGAGTCGATGCTGACCGGCGAGAGTATGCCGGTGAAAAAGAGCGTGGGCGACCAGGTGGTCGGCGCCACCCTCAACACCAACGGGGTGCTGCAGGTGCGGGCCGAGAAGGTCGGGCAGGACACGGTTTTGGCCCGGATCATCCGCATGGTCCGCGACGCCCAGGGCAGCAAGGCGCCCATCGCCAACCTGGCCGACCGCATCAGCCTCTATTTCGTGCCCATCGTCATGGGCATCGCCATCCTGGCCGGTCTGGGCTGGTATTTTCTGGGCGGGGCCGAATTCCCCTTCGCCCTGCGAATCTTTGTGGCGGTGATGGTTATCGCCTGCCCTTGCGCCATGGGGCTGGCCACGCCCACCTCGATTATGGTCGGCACTGGCCGGGGCGCCCAGCTCGGGGTGTTGATCAAGAGCGGCGCCGCCTTGGAGAAGGCCCAGAAGGTCGGGGTGGTGATCTTCGATAAGACCGGCACCCTCACCTTCGGCAAACCGCTGCTTACTGATCTGGTCGTGGTCGATGGCAAGAGCGACGAGGCCCAGATCCTGGCCCTGGTGGCCGGCGCCGAGACGGTTTCCGAGCACCCTCTGGCCAAGGCCGTGGTGGAGGCGGCCCGCGAAAAGGGGCTGACCCTGCCGCCGGTCGAGGATTTTCAGGCCGTGCCTGGACGGGGGATTGTCGCCCGGGTGGGCGGCAGCAATCTGCTCCTGGGCAACCGCGAGTTCATGGCGGAAAAAAGCGTGGCCGGGGTGGACACCGCGCAGGTGGAGTCCGAATCAGCAAGAATGGCTGGCCAGGGTAAGACCGCCCTCTATCTGGCCATCGACGCCAACCTCGTCGCCCTCCTGGCCATTGCCGACCGGATCCGCCCCGAGGCGCCGGCCGTGGTCAAGGCCCTGAAAAAGATGGGCATCCGGTCGGTGATGCTGACCGGCGACCATGCCACCACCGCCCAGGCCATTGCCCGCGAGGCGGGGATCACCGAGGTCATCGCCCAGGTCCGGCCGGAAGACAAGGCGGCCAAGGTTGCCGAGCTGCAGGCCCAGGGGCTGCTGGTCGCCATGGTCGGCGACGGCATCAACGACGCCCCGGCCCTGGCCACCGCCGATGTGGGCATTGCCATGGGCACCGGCATCGATGTGGCCATCGAATCCGGCGATATCGTTTTGATGAAGGGTGAACTGGGCGGACTGCTCACCGCCCTGAGTTTAAGCCGGGCGACCATGCGCAACATCAAGCAGAATCTGTTCTGGGCCTTCATCTACAACATCGTCGGCATTCCGGTGGCGGCGGGGGTGCTGTACATCTTTGGCGGCCCCACCTTAAATCCCATGATCGCCGGGGCGGCCATGGCCATGAGCTCGGTCTCCGTGGTCACCAACGCCCTGCGGTTGCGCTTTTTCGCTCCGGTGTCTTTGTAGGGAGAATGTCGGGCGGGACAGAACTCACGCCTTTCTCAGAAAGCTCATTGTTTTATATATTTTGTAACCCAACTATAAATATCAGGATCATTCTTAAGTAGAAACAGGGCTAATTCTTTGCATTTCTTTGTATCGGATCGCTTAAATATACTTCGGAGATCATCATCTACTGATTTTTCTGTAGCACCCCGCTCAATAGCCTTTCGATACCAAGATTGGCCTTCCTCGTAATTACCAATTTCAATATTAATGGCACCCAATAGAGTGCAAGGACGAAAATCATTTGGAGTGAGTAAATGTGCTTTGTTTCCAAAGGAAAGCGCCTCATTCATTTCTTTAAGATCCCTTTTAACTCCTCCGTATGTTGTATTGAATGCAGATTCTGTTTTTTGTGATTTAAATTCAGAGGTATTGATATTAACTAAAATTGAATCAGCCTTGCTTGACTGATTGCATTTACGGAAATGACTACTTGCATTTATTACATCCCAAGAGTTTTTGCTTTGTTGAAATTTAATTAAATAATACTCCGCTTCAATTCTATGATATTTCTCTCGCAGTCTTTGAGTATAATAGCCTGAATACATCCCCCTAGGTGAAACCATGAGCCATGCAACTTCGTCTTGACTAAGTCTTGTACCATGCTCTGCTTTTTCCAGAATATCTTTCAACCTTGGACCATCGCCAGTATTGACAAAGGATGGGCTTAGATCATACTTGCTAAGAAGTTTGCGAAATAATTCAAGCTTCCTATTTTTCTCAGCATTGACAACTGCTTGTTTAGCCTGCTTTTCCCTTAATTTATCTGCTTCTAATTTACGTTCTTTCTGTTCAGATTTGGCAACTAGTGAAAACTCATTAAAAGATATTTGGTTGCAAGCATATTTTAAAAGGCTTTTCAATTTAGATTTTCTCAAATAATCTTTTGTGGCTTCAGGTATATAATCAGGAGCGAGCTCTAGACGGCTAATCACAATAGAAAGAGATGTGCCAGGCAATGAAGAGTCTTTTAAATCTTCGACACAGTATTTGATTGCTAAATTTTTTAATTGATTTTGTGTCATTGGTTCATGCTTTGAAATGTACAACGCCTATTAACTAATTAGGGACACTTCCCTATTTGCTGCGCGGCCGACCCACACTTTTAGCTCTCAATGTTTGCTGCAGCCGAGATTCCAGCACTTCAATGAAACTTTCGGATCCAAACGGGCGGCCGGTGCGG
>JAGVGT010000043.1 GCA_020056965.1 Deltaproteobacteria bacterium | reverse complement strand
GCTCTTCCGATCTGCTGCCCGACCCGGCCGGCCTTACCACCATCAGGGTCACCACCGCCGCCGAGATGGCCGAAGCGGTGCTGGACCGGGCGGCAGGGTGCGCCGTGGTGATCAAGGCGGCGGCGGTCTCCGATTTCCGCCCGGCCCGCCTGGCCCCGGCCAAGCTCAAGAAAAGCGGGGCCGATCTCACTCTGGAGCTGGCCGCCAATCCGGACATCCTTAAAACCCTGGGCGATCGCAAAGGGCCACAGGCCAAGCTACCGATCCTGGTCGGTTTCGCCGCCGAAAGCCAGGCCGGCCTGGACGAAGGCTGGCGCAAGCTCGCCGCCAAGAACCTCGATCTCCTGGCCTTCAACGACATTACCGAGGCCGGGGCGGGATTTGCGGGAGAGACCAACCGGATCACCCTGCTCGACCGGGATGGCGGCCAGGAACAACTGCCGCTTCTCGCCAAGGAAGCGGCGGCCGACCTGATCTGGAACCGGGTGGTTAAGCTCCTCAACCGGTAAACCTGCCCGCCCGAACCAAGCGCCGCCCACCTCACCAATAGCCCCAACCTCTTGCAACGGAGATTTCGAGCATGTGGAGTTCCAAGGACATCTACTACATATCCGACAGCACCGGCATCCTGATCACCAACCTAGGTCAGGCCCTGCTCTGCCAGTTTCCCGAAATCAGCTTCCACGAGGAGAAAATTCCCTACGTCCGCACGATCAAGGAGGCCGAGCGGACCCTGGAGTACATCCTCGACAAGTCGCGGGGCCGCCGGCCGATCATCTTCAGCACCATCATGGACCTGGAAATCCGTAATCTTTTCCGCGCCCCGGAGGTGGAGTTTTTCGACGCCTTCGACTACTTCCTCGATCCGCTCGAACACTGCCTGGAGGCCAAGGCCCTGCGGGTGCCCGGCTTTTCCCGGCACGGCGACGTGATCAGCATGAACAAACGGGTCGACGCCATCAACTACTGCCTGGAACACGACGACGGCACCAAGGTCAACGAGTTCGACGAGGCCGATGTCATTCTGCTCGGGGTCTCCCGGGCCGGTAAAACCCCGGTCAGTGTCTATCTCGCCACCCAGATGGGCCTGAAGGCCGGCAACTTTCCTCTGACCGACGAGTACCTGAAGGAAGGGCGATTGCCGCAGAGCGTGGTCAAAAACATCAAGCGGGCGGTGGCCCTGACCACCACCCCGGAAATGCTCCGCAGCATCCGGGAGAAACGCTACCCGGACAGCAACTACGCCAAAATCGCCACCTGCATCGAGGAATTGCAGCAGGCCGAGGAAATCTTTCACCACCACCGGGTGCCGATCATCTCCTCGGCCGGGAAATCCATCGAGGAGATCGCCACCCAGGTCTGCCAGGAGATCGGCCTGGCCCGCAAACCCGGCAACGGGGTGGCCCATCTTTGATTGAAGCCGGCGGATTGGCTCCTGAACCTAACCCGGACCGCCATTGGACCAGTCCCTCGGCCACCGCCTTTTCCAAGCCAGACCAGCCTTAGCCGACGGATAACGATCATCGCCACCCCCCCGTCCCGGCAGGGCAAATGGTTTGCGTCAGCCACCTCCCGAAAAAACTCCCCGCCCAACTATAATTTCTGGCACCAATGCCTGCCAGGTGCTATCTTCCGGAAAGCCAATAACAAACTGTAACAAACCAACATAAAATTGCAGCCGGCCGACCGTTTGAACTTCTCGAAGCCGGTTCTGAGCCAGCCCGGATGACTCAAGAGCCAGCGCAGCCGAAAACTTTCCGGAAATTACCGATACCCATGCCCAACCGTTTCTTCCGGCGTCCCCAGCAGTTCCTGGCATTGATCACGCTCATCCTGATCAATTTTATTCCCTTCGCCATTCTCACCCAGGCAACGGCAGCCAGCGAACCGGTGTCCTACCGACCAAGCCAAGAGGTGTACGCCCTCGGAACACATCTGGACGTTCTGGAAGATAAGACCGGGAGCCTTACCTTAAATGATATTTCCGGGCCGGCCCTGGCCGGAAAGTTCATGCCCAGCCCTGACGAGAAACCCAATTGGGGCTTCACTCCCTCGGTTTTCTGGGCTCGTTTTTCGCTGGTTGGCGACTTTGACGCTGACCAGCAATGGCTCCTGGAATTGGACTACTCGTTACTGGACCATGTCGATATCTTTGTTCCCCGGACCGACGGCAGCTACCAGCTGAAAAAAAGCGGCGACCACCTGCCTTTCCTGGAGAGAGAATACCAGAACCGCAACCTCCTGGTTTCCCTGCCCCGGTCGGCCTTCAGCGGTTCACCCATCTATCTGCGGGTTGCCTCGGAAAGTACCATTTCCCTGCCGATGACCATCTGGTCGGCCCGCGCCTTCATCAAGAGCGACCACAACGAGCAGTTCATGCTCGGCATCTATTACGGGATCATCCTGCTGGTCATCGTCTACAGCCTGCTGCTGCTCATCAGCCTGCGGGAGATCAGCTATTCTTACCATCTGCTTTTTATCGTCAACTTCGGGATATTCCAGATCATCATGAACGGCACCGCCTATGAATACCTGTGGCCGAGCCGCCCCGACTGGAACAGCCAATCCCTGCCGCTGTTTATCGGTCTGTCCTGTCTGGGTATCGCCCTCTTTACCAGAAAATTTCTCGACACCTCCACCCATCTCCCTAAACTCGACCAGCTCCTGCGCGCCATCGCCATCGGTTCTGCCATTATCACCAGCCTGCCTTTCTTATGTAGTTACCGAACCGCCATCCAGCTGGCCGCAGCGACCTCACTGGCGACCATCATCACCATCATCATCTGCGGCGCCATCCGCATCACCAGGGGCGATCACCCGGCCCGCTATTTCATGGCGGCCTGGTCGTTGTTCTTCCTGGGCATTATCATGCTGGTCTTGCGCGCCTTCGGCCTGCTGAACAATTCCCCCGTCTACCTCTACGCCCCCCAGGTCGGCTCGGCCATCTCCGTCATTCTTCTGGCCCTGGCCCTGGCGGACCGGATCAAGGTCACCGAGCGGCAAAACACCGAGGCGCAGGAACGCTACCGCTCTATCTTTGAGAACTCCACGGAAGGCATGTTCCGGGCCACCCCCCAGGGCCGCTTGATCATGGCCAACCCGGCTCTGGCCGCGATGTTTGGTTTCGACTCACCACCCAAACTCCTGGCCACCGATCTCGCCATCGTCAAGCTCTGCGCGGACCCGGACAACGGAACAAAATTGCGGGAGGAACTACTCGACCAAGGGGTGATCAGAAATTTCGAATCCTCAATGCTCCGGCAGGACCAAAGCCAGCTCACCGTCCTGATCAATGCCTACGCAATCCGCAACCGGAAAGGGCAGGTCATCTACTTTGAAGGGATGCTGGCCGACATCACCGAAAGAAAAAAAAGCGAGGAACTCCGCTTGGCCAAGGAAGCGGCGGAATCAGCCAACCAGGCCAAGAGCAAATTCCTGGCGACCATGAGCCACGAAATCCGCACCCCCATGAACGGGGTGGTTGGCCTGACCAACCTGCTCCTGGGCCGAGAGGTCCCCAATGAGGAGCGAAAATATCTGGAGATGATCAAGTCCTCGGCCGACCGGCTGTTGACCATCATCAACGACATTCTCGATTTTTCCCGCATCGAGGCCGGGCGCCTGAATCTGGAAAAGGTCGCCTTCAATCTGGAGGAACACCTGACCCCCTCCCTGCAGCAGCTGGCCGTCAAGGCCGGGGAAAAGCAGCTACCGCTGACCTGGAAGTTTCCGGCCGACCTTTCCTCCCAACTGCACGGCGATCCTAACCGCCTCAACCAGATCATTGTCAACCTGGTGGCCAATGCGATTAAATTCACCGAGAGCGGCCGGATCGAACTGATCATCGAGGCCGAGAGTTTCGGCTGCGACCAGGTGGTTTTGCAGGGCGCGCTTCGCGATACCGGCATCGGCATCAAGGCCGAGCAGAAAGAGATGATCTTCAAGGAATTCACCCAGGCCGACAGTTCCACCGCCCGCCGGTTCGGGGGCTCCGGACTGGGGCTGGCCATCACCACCGAGTTGGTGAAGCTGATGGATGGCCGGATCTGGGTGGAAGACGCCCAGCCGGAAGAGAGCGCCCCGACCGGCAGCATCTTCCGGTTCACCGTTGTTTTGGGCCTGGCCGCCGAGGCATCGTCACCCCGCCCCAGGTCGTTGCCTTCCCCCCGTCTCGATCCGCCCGCCCATCTGCACATCCTGCTGGCCGACGACGAATTAATCAACCGGGTGCTGGCCGGAGCGATCATGAAACAACGGGGCTGGCAAGTCACGGAGGCGGCTAACGGCCGCGAGGCCCAGGAACGGTTGGCCGAGCACGACTACGATCTGGTCCTGATGGATCTAGAGATGCCGGAAATGGATGGGCTGGAGGCCACCCGCCTGATCCGGGCCGGGGAGCGAGAAAGCGGCCGCCACCTGCCGATCATCGCCATGACCGCCCATGCCGTGACCGGCTACCGGCAGATCTGCCTGGGGGCCGGCATGGACGATTACATCTCCAAACCCTTCGAGATCAACGACCTGCTGGAGGTGATGGCCAAGCACCTGCCCTGTCCCGGCCTGGGCCGGGAGCAAACGCAGCAACCGCCGGACCACGGCGCCACCGGCCCCTCTGCCTGAAGCACCTCCCGGATTCAGGCCCAGCAGTTCTAGGCGGCACACTCCCCCCGCCGAGTGATGCCGCATTCCTCGCACTGCCGGCGACAAGGCTCGATGTGGACCAAAATGTGGCTGTAGGCCAGGCGCCTCTCGATCTCGCCGCTGATCCGGTGGCTGAGGGTGTGACCTTCATCGACGGTCATCTTCTTGGGGACCACCAGATGCATATCGATATGGCGGGTGTGGCCGGATTTGCGGGTCCGCAACTTGTGGTAATCCACGAACTGGCTGGCGAAACCGCCCATCACCTCATGGATGATCGCTTCCTCGTCGTCCGGCAACCGGACGTCCAGGATATGGAAAAAGGCGGTGCGGGTGAGGTCCCAGGCCGCCTTGACGATCATCAGGGCCACGACAATGGCAATCAACGGATCGAGGATGGCGATACCGGTCAACTTGATGGCGACCAGCCCGCCCAAGACCCCCAACGAGGTATAGACATCGGTGCGCAGATGCATGGCATCGGCCTCCAGGGCCACCGAGTCGGTCTTTACCGCCACAGTCAGCAGATGCCGGGAAACCAGGTAGTTGGCCAGCGCCGACACCGCCATGACTAGGGCGCCCAGCCCCAATGCGGCAATTTCAACCTGGCCGGTGGCCAGCTTGTGACCGGCCTCCCAGATGATGTAGAGGGCGGCCCCGAAGATCAGCACCGCCTCGATGGTGCCGGCGACATTTTCAATCTTGCCGTGGCCGAAGCGGTGCTCGTCGTCGGCCGGTTTACCCGACTCCCGCACCGAGAACCAGGCGATCACCGCCGCCACCAGATCCAAGGCCGAATGGACCGCCTCGGAGATGACGCTGACCGACTGCATCAGCAACCCGACCGTCAGCTTCAAGACGATCAGCACCGAGTTGGAGACAATGGACAAAAGGGCGGCCCGGCTTTTCAGGGCGACGATCTCGGGGTTCATCATGACTACCTGTGAATGTTTGGATTCGGTGGCTATCGCCATTCGGTCCGCGAGCTTACTAAAAATTCGGTTCTTACTCCATCTGAATTAACCACGGTGATTTATACCTTTTTAAAGTTTGTGGCCACGAGGACCAGGCTAATGACTGGAGATTAGTGGTAATCAGCAATCAAAAAGCGTGACAGGAGGGGGTTATGGAACTTGATATGCACTATTACGGGACCTATGCGATGGCTAGAGCCGCCGGGCTCAATAAAGATGCCTGCAAGACCATCGCCACCGCCGCCCAGTTTGTTGACGATAACGCCGACAAGGCGAGCATAGAATTCCAGGATGGCGCCCGACTGGACGTCGAGGCCACCGCCCACCATGCGACCAATGTCAAGAATATCGACCCGGAGGATCAGCGGCAGATTTGGGTGCCGTTCCACTTTCTTCCCGCCAATGCCGGAGATTGTTATAACCAGCGGCTGGTCTGCACCAAGGACAGCTTGATCGCCAGAAAGATGATTGAATTAAACCTCAAAGAGCTTAATAAACCATTTGCCTTGCAGCTCCTGGGCATCACCGCCCATGTCTATGCCGATACTTTTTCACACTATGGCTTTTCCGGAATATGTGCAAAAGAAAACCGCGTAGTAAATAATAGCTTTAGCTTTTATGAGTTAGAGCCGGAAATGAAAAGTTATATAACCACCAAGGCAATGATCTTTAAATTAACTTCCCGGCAATGCAGTCTCAAGCAGTTCATCAAATCCTGGGGATGCGAGATGGTCTCAAGGGCTTTGGGACATGGGGCGGTGATGACCTACCCGGACCGGCCGTACCTGAAATGGGATTTCCTCTACGAAAATGGGGCGGGGGCAAAACGGTGCCAACTCCGGGACAATCCGGCGACCTATTTCGAGTGCTGCGGGCAACTCCATGAACTGTTTCAGCGGGTCGCCAAGGATCACCCAGGATTCTCCGAACGGGCTGCCTGCCGGGATTTTTCGCAAATCGAGGCAGTGGTCCACAATATCCTGGGTCTCCAGGCCCCCTTGTCCGGCCGGATCAAGGCCTGGCAAGAGGCGGCCCGGGCAGGGCAGCTTTTTGGCGGGGGCAGGGAAGAGATCCCTGAGTATCAAGAGAATGGCTGGCTTGACAGCCAGGAAGCCTTGGGCCGCGAGGCCGACTCCCGGGTGGTCTCCGGCCGACCGGCCTTTCTTTTTTATCAGGCCGCCTCGGTCCACCGGACCACCATCATCAGGCATCTGTTGCCCGACCAGGGATTGATCGTGGCCTGACCCCGGTTTTCCTCGGTAGCCCCGGCGCCTGACCGGCGGAAATTTGATCAGGGCCACCATGCCCCGGAAGAATCTAAGGCTCAACCTGCTCGGCGATATACTCGGCCAGGGCGGCGATGGTCAGAGAGGGGTTGGGGCCCAGCGAGGTCGGGATGATACTGGCATCGACCACGTAGAGGCCCGGATAGCCGAAGACCTCCCCGTGCGGATTGACCACCCCCTGCTCCGCTGACTCCCCCATCACACAGCCGCCGATGGGATGGACGGCGATGATCTTGTCGATATGGGTCAGGGGATTATCGAAAAAGGTGCCGCCCAGGTGGCGGGCGATCTTCCGCATCTCGCGCCGAACCCGGTCGTAGTGGAGCCGGCTGGCCGCCATCCGCCACTTGATCAATGGCTCGCCGTCGGCCCGGAGCACGATCTCCCCGTCGTTGCGGTCCCGGCCCATGCCCAGCAACAAGAAACCCTTCCGGGCAAACTCATCGCTGTCGATGACCTTGCTGATCTCGGCGCCGAGATTGACCTCGCCGCCGGCCTTGATTCCGAAGAGTCGGAGCAACCAGCCCCGCAGGATATGCCAGCCCAGGCCAAGAGACTGCAGGAATGACCGGGGCGAGGGCAGCTTCCCGGCCAGGAACCAGGCCAGGCCGACCGGGAAGCCGGCATCCTGGATGAAGGCGCCGTGCCGGAAGCCGTCCGGGTAGGCGGTAAAACGATAGCGGATGGCGCCGGTGATCACCGGTCCCTTGGTGGGATCGACCACCTTGGCGCAGCCCAGTGCGGTCCCCTCAAGATCACCGTTACCGCACCAGTTCTTGCCGAGTTGCCCGCTCAAGCCGGGCAGCACCCCTTCCCGCTGCATCTTCAGGAGCAGCCGGGTCGAGCCCAGGGAGCCGGCGGCGAGCACCACCCGGGCCGCAGTGAGCGCTTGCGCCGCGCCGGACTCGGGATCGACGAACTCAACCCGGTAACCGCCCCCGGGCAGGGGCGCAATCCTTTCCACCTGGGCCGAGGTCCGCACCTCCGCCTTGACCTGCAGGTTGTGCTCGGCGCTGTAAAGGTAGTTCAAGTCCAGGGTGTTCTTGGCGTGGATGTTACAGCCCAGGTCACACTCCCCGCATTTGTTGCACTTGGACTGCACCGCCCCATGCTGGTTACGGCCCTGCTCACCGGGAAAGGCACCCCGGAAATTAATGGCCAGGTCGGGGAAGATGAACTCCGGCCGGCCGAGGTGGTCCGGCTCCGGCTCGAGCCGGGCGCAGAGCTCCTGAAAGGCGGCGGTCTTGGGGGTGTCATGATAGTAGGGATCGGTCGCGAAGGGATAAGGGCTCGCCTCCATGGTCGCCAGCACCCGATCGTAATATGGGTCCAACAGCGCCCGGTTGAGCCCGCCCGGCCAGCCCGCGAAAAACTCGGGCGGCATCCGCATCAGCACATTGGCGTAGATCAGGGAGCCGCCGCCCAGGCCGCTGGCGCTGACGCTCAGCAGATCGCTTTCGGCGTAATCCCGGAACTCCATGAAGCCGTACTTGTGATCGGCCGGGTCCCAGAAGAGGCGCGACTGCATCTCGTGGATGCGCCGGGGGAAACCGTGCATGCCGTAGCGCTGGCCGCGCTCGAGCAGACAGACCCGCAACCCCTTCTCGGCCAGCCGCAGGGTCATGACCGAGCCGCCGAAACCGCTCCCGACGACGATGGCGTCAAAATCGCAGCCGCTCATGACCGCTCCCCCATGTTTTTCTTGAGAAAGGCCAGCAGGGCCGGGAAGACCTCGAGGTCGCAGTTCTTACCCATGAAGACATCCTGGTGGCCGTAGTTGGGCAGTTCCAGATATTCGACCGGCGTTCCGGGCTTAAGGGCCTTGACCCGCTCGTAGCTCGCCCGGTTGGAGCCGGGAAAGATCAAATTCTGCCCACCGGAGACGAAGAGGGTCGGCGGCAGATCGATCTGCTGGAGACTGGCCAGATAACTCGCCGGCAGCGCCCGGTACTCCCCGTCGCGCCGGTAGGGCACCGACTCGCCGGCCTTGACCATTTTGCTGATATGCCGATAGTAATGAACCGCCGTGCCGCCGAAGAGGTCCTTGAGGCGGCGGTGGGTCACCGGGCTCAGGTTGGCATGGACATAGGCAGCCGGAAAGCCCCAGCCCCACATGAAGCTGACCATGTGGCAGGCCGGCTCCCGGCATTCCCGGCGGATCAACCTTTCCATCCAGAACAGCCACTTGCCGAAGCCGGGGCCAGGCAGATAGGGAATCTGCGGGCTGATATAGGGATAACGCAGGACGTACTCGATCAGGCCGGGCGCCAGGCGCAGCTTCAGCCGGGCCAGCCAGGGCACCCGGGGGGTCAGGGAGACGCTGTTGCTGATGATCGAGGCCAGGTTGCGGCTGAAACCACCGGCCACCGAGGCGAACAGACCCAGAGAGCCGACGCAGTGGGCGATCACGTGGATCTTCACCTCCGCACCAAGCCGCTCCCGGATCACCGCCAGGGCAGCGGGGATGTCGTGGATGGCGACATCGTCAACCGTGAAACGGTGGGGGATCAGGTTGTAGGTAAACCGGCCGCTGCCGCGCCAGTCCAGGGACCAGACCTCGCCGACCCCGTGGTCCAGGAGGTACTGGACCAGGTTGTAATGTTCCGGCATGATGAACATGTCGGTGGAGGTGGTCAGGCCATGGAGCAGCAACACCACTTCTTTGCCATCCCCCCGCCGGAAGCGTTGCAGGGTGAGGGTCAACCCGTCACCGGTGTCGAAGGGCAGCAGTTCCTTCTCGCAGTCGATTACCCCTCGCAGGGTCTGGACCGGGAAGAGATGTTCGTTCCAGCGCTGGCGTTCGGTGCCGAACATAAAGGGGGCGTAAGCCTCCCAGAGGTTGCCGGTAAAGAGTTTGACGAATTTCAAAAGCGCCCTGCTCTTCTCGACCAGGTTGTCGGCATTGCTGGTGAAGGTGGTCAGCTGCTTGGCGAAATCGGCCAGGGTGATGGTCAGGATGCCAAGAGCGGCCGTCGGGCCGGCAGGAGGTGGCGCACGGTGATGGCCGGCCAGGATTCGGGTGTAGAGGGTGGTAGTCTCCGCCCAGACCTCGCTGCCGTCTTCCCGCTCGATCTCCTTGAAGCCATACAGGGTGAAGGGGTTGCCGTCCCGGTCAGCGAAAGGCAACAGGTAGTGCATCTCTTTGACGACGTTGAAGCTTCCGCTCGCCTGCGGTTTGACGAAGAGGTTGAAGACCCCCGCCGCCACCGGCAGGGCCTCACCCAGCCGGGTTGCCGAGATTCGGCCTTCGGCCCGGGCGGTAAGTTGGGGGTCCCGGCAGAAGGCATCGATATCGTCGATGGTGATGGTCAGGAGGAACTCGCAGCGTGAGCCAGCGTCTTCCCCCTGGTCGGCCGCGCTGCGAAATTCTTCCCGGGCGATGGGGGTCGCGTCGTCCCGCCCGGCGAAGTGTACGAACCCGCCCATTCTTTCCGTAAACGATAAGGACGTGGCGACCATGGCGAATACCTCCGGAAACGGTTTCCGACCTGTCAGACAATTGGCCCTGATCAATGATTAAACCACCATAGTCTCAGGAAAAGCAATCAGCACACCGGGAATCGTTCTCGATTCAAAAAAACTGTTGGTCAGGTGTTAGCACATATCTTATGCTTCAAGGCCTGACCATCCGGGCACCGATATTCTTCTTTAGTTGCAATGGAACAATCGTCATGAAAGAGAGCAGCTCAGCCCCAGGTAGACCGGCGCATCCTTCCCCCTGGTCGCTACCGCTCTGGCTCTTTCCATTGCTCCTCCTGGGCCTGGTCCTGCCGGCCACCGTGCGAGGAGCGGCGCCGCCGCTGCAGTATAGTCAGGGCCAGGAGCATTACCGGTTGGGGCCCTATCTGGAGATCCTCGAAGACCGGAGCGGCACCATCTCCTTCGCCGAGGCCTCCTCCCCCCGGCTGAATAGTCGCTATTTCCACAACCAACAGGACAAACCCAACCGGGGCTTCAGCTCCTCGGTATTCTGGGTCCGCTTCACCCCCGGCAAAAATTTCGCTCCCGACCAGCATTGGCTGCTGGAGGTGGATTATTCGCTGCTCGACCGGGTCGACATCTACCTGCCCAGAGGTGACGGCAGCTACCAGCACAAGGAGAGCGGCGACCTGCACCCCTTTCGCACCCGGGAAATCCGGAACCGCAACCTGCTGGTCAACCTCCCCCTCTCAGCCCTGAGCGGGGCGCCGATCTATGTCCGAGTCCAGTCGGAAAGCGCCATCGCCCTGCCCATGACCATATGGTCGCAACCTGCTTTCAACGCAAGCGACCATCATGCGCAATTCCTGCTCGGCCTCTACTACGGGACGATTCTGGTGATGATCGTCTACTCCTTCATGCTGCTGCTGACCCTGCGCGACCTCACCTACTTCTACTATCTCCTGTTTATCATCAACTTCGGCCTTTACCAGGCCATCATGAACGGCATCGCCTTTGAATATCTGTGGCCGGACAGCCCTTGGTGGAACAGCAATTCCATGCCGCTGTTCGTTTCCCTATCCGGCATCGGCATCGCCTTTTTCACCAGAAAATTCCTCGATACCGGCCGGCATGCGCCTCTTTTGCACAAGGTCCTGCTGGGTACGGCCCTCGGTTCGGCGGCGGTGGCCCCGCTACCCTTTTTCTGTAGCTACAGCCTGGCCATTCGGGCCATGACCGGTATGGCCACCATCACCATTACCACCGTCATGCTGGCCGGAATCATCTGCCTGGTCCACCACTTCCGCCCGGCCCGCTATTTCATCGCCGCCTGGGTGATGTTTTTCCTGGGGATCATCGCCCAGGTTTCGCGGGTCTACGGCCTGCTCAGCAATGCCGACCTCTACCTCTATGCCCCGCAGATCGGCTCCGTCTTTACGATCGTCCTCCTGGCCCTGGCCCTGGCCGACCGGATCGACACGATCAGAAAAGCGGCGCTCGACGCCCAGGCCCAGTATCAATCCATCTTCAACAACTCCACCGAGGGGATCTTCCGCGCCACCCCGGAGGGCCAAATCACCATGGTCAACCCGGCCCTGGCCGCCATCTTCGGCTACTCATCCCCGGCCGAGGTTCTGGCTGCCCCGCTCGACCTGGACACCATCTATGCCAACCCCGAAGTGCGGGCGGAACTGCGCCGGCATGTCTTCAGCAGTGGGGTGGCCCGGAACTTCGCGGCCGAGATGTACCGGCGGGACGGGAGCAAACTGCACACCCTGATCAATGCCTATGCCATCCGCGACGATAAAGGCCAGGTTCTGTATCTGGAAGGGATGCTGGCCGATAACACCGAACGGCGGCAAGCGGAGGAAATGCGCCTGGCCAAGGAGGCGGCCGAGGCGGCCAACCAGGCCAAGAGCCGCTTCCTGGCAAACATGAGTCATGAAATCAGAACGCCTATGAACGGGGTCATCGGACTTACCGAACTGTTGCTCGGCCTGGAGTTGCCGGCCAACATCCGCAAGTATCTGGAGTTAGTCAAGATCTCAGCCGACCGGTTGCTGATCATCATCAATGAAATCCTCGATTTCTCTCGAATTGAGGCCGGCGGCCTGAACCTGGAGCAGGTCTCCTTCAATCTGCGGGAGACCTTGGCACCGACCCTGGAACTGATGGCCATCAAGGCCCAGGACAAAGGCTTGCAAATGTCCTGGCATCTGGCCGACCATATTCCCCCCGGCCTGATGGGTGACCCCAACCGCTTGAGCCAGGTCGTTACCAATCTGCTGGCCAATGCCATAAAATTCACCGAGAGTGGGCGGATCGAATTGGCCATGGCCGTGGAGAGCAGCAGCGACCAGGAAATCACCCTGCATTGCACGGTCAGCGACACCGGCATCGGCGTGACTGAGCAACAGAGAGACAAGATCTTCGAAGAATTCTCCCAGGGCGACATCAGCACCACCAGGGTGTTCGGGGGATCTGGACTAGGCTTGGCCATCTCGGCCAGACTGGTCGCCATGATGGGCGGGCGAATCTGGGTGGAGGACCACCCGCCGACCGGGAACTCGACACCCCCCGGGTGCGTTTTCCACTTCACGACCCAATACCGTCTGCCACACGAAGAGCGCTATCCTCCCACCCGCAGCGAGACCGCAAGACCACGGCTGGTGTTCCCGAAGCCACTCCAAGTCCTGCTGGTTGACGACGACCAGATCAACCGGATCGTGGCCGGCGAACTTTTACGGCAACAGGGCTGGCGGGTAGCGGAGGCGGAAAACGGGCGGCAGGCCCTGGCAGCCATCGCCTCAACGGAATTTGATCTGGTCTTGATGGACATGGAAATGCCGGAGATGGACGGCCTGGAGGCAACCCGGTTGATCCGCGGAAAAGAAGCCGACACCGCCACCCGCCACCTGCCGATCATCGCCATGACCGCCCATGCCCTCGAAAGTTACCGGCAGCAGTGCCTGAGCGCCGGCATGGACGACTTCATCTCCAAACCATTCGAAGGCGACGCCCTCCTCGAGATGATCTCCCGGCTGCTGCCCGGCTCGGCGACCAAGAGGCGCGACCTTAAAGACGGCCGCCCGGCCAGCCACTTCCCCAACTGAACCACCTGTTCAAGGCACCGCGATCACCTTCAGCGGTTCAGCCCGGCCCAGTTCACCATGCGCGCCCTGGATGTGGCCGATCTGCCGCCAGTCGCGTTTAAGCAGGGTGGCGCCGTAGGCATCGATGGCGACCGGATCAAAGGAGGCGGCCAGGAGCCGACAAGGCGGCTCGCAGTGCGGCCCCCAGAGATGGGCCTCGGGCATACCGACGGTGGCGTCCAGGACGGTAAAGTCGGGGGTGCGATAGCGGTTCAGGTCCAGCACCGCCTCCTGAATCCGCTCATGAAAGGCGGACTTCTTCCAGCGCCCGCCGCACTGATAATGGCTGGGCGGGGCGCAACCCAGCATGTTCTTCATGGTCAGGGTGACCTCGGACATGCTGTGGGCCTTGAGGACCGGCACCGACAACAGGAAAGAATTGAAGAGGATCTCCGGCAGATACAACTCCGGCCAGCGTTGGCAGTGGGACAGGGTCAGACGCCGCAGCGGGGCCTCGTTCAGGTCGAGCAGTTCAACCCCCAGTTCCCCAGCCAGCTTGGTATAACCCAGCTCCCGGAACATATAGGCGGTGTCGAATTCCTTGTCGCCGGTGCCTTCCGCGATGATGATCCGCAGCCCCGGCCACGCCCGCTGCAGAAAAACGACAATTTCCGCCACCAGTTCCACCGGGGTGGTAGCGGGCGGCACCATATTTTTGACCAGATTGGGTTTGACCAGGACGGTTTCGACCGGGCCCAGCCGTTCCAGAAAACCGGAAGCATTGAGCAGTGGCGTGACCGATTCGGGCCAGCTCGTGAACCTGCGTTCGAAGATTTTTCCGGCCTGGCCTGCGGCGACCATCCGCTCTAAGGCCGGTGAATGTTGTTTTGATTGATTCTGCATTACATCTCCTGCCGTCCCAGGCTGGTTATCCTGGAACCATCACCCCCGGAGCAGCAATCTCCAGAAGCGCATTTTTATTCCCGAACCAGGGCCGGTATGGGTAGCTAACCAGGCTAAATTGTGCTATTTATTCCTTCCTTTAATTCCCGGCCGCGCTTTCGGCGCGCCATAGCGACAAGGCCATGCCATGATTACCATTAACAACCTCAGCCTGCAATACGGCGACAAGCACCTTTTCCGCGAGGTCTCCGCCCGCATCAACCCCCTGGAACGGATCGGCCTGGTCGGGGTCAACGGGGCCGGCAAGTCGACTTTGCTGAAGATGATCGCCGGGCAGGTCGAGACCGACTTCGGGGTGATCACCAAATCCCGCCAGGCCACCATCGGCTACCTGCCCCAGGAAGTCTCCGGCCTGGAGCCGGGCCGCACCCTCTACCAGGAGGCGGAATCCTCCTTCGGCGACACCCTGCGGATGCAGGATGAACTGGCCGAGATCAACCGTCTGCTGGCCGAGTGTGATCCCCATTCGCCTGGCATCCCCGAACTGCTGGAACAGCAGGGCGAGTTGCAGCACCACCTGGACCAGGCCGATATCTTCACCATGCAGTCCCGGATCGAAAAGATCCTCTTCGGCCTCGGCTTCACTAACGCCGATCTCGAGCGCGACTGCCACTCCTTCAGCGGCGGCTGGATCACCCGGCTGATGCTGGCCAAGCACCTCTTGGCCCAGCCCTCCTACCTGCTGCTGGATGAGCCCACCAACCATCTCGATATTGAATCGCTGACCTGGCTGGAGGATTTCCTTAAAAGTTACGCCGGCAGCATCGTCCTGATCTCTCACGATCGCGCTTTCCTGGACAACGTCACCAACATCACCTGGGAACTGAGTCTGGGCCGGCTGAACATTTACAAGGGCAACTACTCCAAGTACCTGCTCGAAAAGGAGGTGCGGATGGAGGTGCAGCGCGCCGCCTACGAGAACCAGCAGGCCCAGCTCCAGCAGACCAAACGCTTCATCGAACGCTTCCGGGCCACCTCCACCAAGGCCAGCCAGGTCCAGAGCCGGGTCAAGCAGATGGCCAAGGTGGAACTGATTGAGCTGGATGACAGCGAGGCGCAGGTCTCCTTCCGCTTCCCGCCCGCCGCCCCCAGCGGCCGCAACGCCCTGGTGGTGGAAGGACTGGCCAAGAGCTTCGGCGAGAAGATGGTCTTCGACGGCCTCTCCTTCGAGATCCAGCGCGGCGAAAAGCTGGGCGTCTTCGGGGTCAACGGCGCCGGCAAGTCCACCCTGGTCAAGATCCTGGCCGGGATCCACCCGCCCGATGCCGGCGCCATCCGCTTCGGCCACAACGTCATCCCCGCCTACTTCGGTCAGCACCAGGCCCAGGAACTGCCGCTGGACTACACCGTGCTGGGGGTATTGCTCTCGGTCAACTCCGGGATGAGCAACACCCAGCTGCGTTCGCTGCTGGGCGCCTTTCTCTTCCGGGGCGACGATGTCGACAAGAAGGTCCGGGTCCTCTCCGGCGGCGAGAAGAGCCGCCTGGCCCTGGCCCGGATGATCGCCAGCCCGGCTAATCTCTTGATCATGGACGAGCCCACCAACCATCTCGACATGCGCTCGCAGGAGGTCTTGCAGGAGGCGATGGCCCAGTACGACGGCTCGATCATCGTCGTCTCCCACAACCGTTACTTCGTGGACAGCTTCATCAACAAGATTCTGGAGATCAAGAACGGCCGCGGCACCATCTTCGAGGGCAACACCGCCTATTACCTGGAAAAGATCCGGGCCCAGAAGGGGCAGACGACCGGACCGGCCAAGCTGTCGTCAGCCCAGTCACCCGCCCAACCGACCACCGCCGCCCCCGTTGCCGATCCCAAGAAGGCCTACGGCAAGGAGGCCCGCCAGCTCCAGGCCAAGCTTCGCGAGGACCAGAACAAACGCTTCGGCCCCCTCAAAAAAGCGGCGGAGCGCGAGGAAAAACTGGTCGAGGAACTGGAGAGTCGCAAAGGCGGGCTGGAAAAGAAGATGGCCGACCCGGAACTCTACCAGAACCAGGACGCCTTCAACGAGACCAGCCGCGCTTACTCCGATGTGGAGCGCCAACTGAAACGGGCTTACATCCAGTGGGAAGAGGCTCAGGCCAAGGTCGAGGCCCTGGAGACCGAACTGGCCCTGAAACTGGCCGCCCTGGAGGGGCCTTGATATGTGGGCCTATGGGTGAAAGATTATCCTCTCTTGACGCCCGTAACCCATGGGGTTACAGTATACCATGATCAAGTCATTCAGACATAAGGGACTTGAAGAGTTCTTCTACACAGGAATGAAAAAAGGCATCAGGCCTGAGCAAGCCGACCGACTTGAAAGAATATTGGACAGGTTGAATGCCGCCGCCGAATTGAAAGATATGGACTACCCCGGCGCTAATCTGCACAGACTGTTAGGAGACAAGGCTGGTCAGTATGCCGTGAGGGTTTCCGGCAATTGGCGGGTCTTTTTCGAATTTGTTGACGGTGATGCCTATGTCGTGGACTACGACGATTATCACTAAAGAGGTAGCGTCATGAGAAGAATGGAAAGACAACCAACCCATCCCGGCAAGATCATCCGCGAAGATTACTTAACCCCCTTGGCCTTAACGGTCAGCGAGTTGGCGGTAACACTCGGCGTTTCAAGAAAAACATTATCCAAAATCATCAATGAGCGGGGTGCCGTCACCCCGGACATGGCTTTGCGTCTGTCGCGGGCCTTTGACACCTCCCCGGATTTTTGGCTAAACCTGCAGAAAAATTTTGATTTGTTCCTGGCCGAGAAGTCTTCCAATGGCTGGCAGCTGGTGAAACCGCTAGCGGCCCAACTACTGCACTCGCATTTTTAGAAGCAAAACTTCCATGAACAAAAACATCCGCGAAGCCATGGAAGAACGGGAGGCCAACTACCTCTCGCCCCACGCCTGTTTGAGCCGCAACAGCCAGGGCCGCTTGCGTCCTGAGGATGAGTGCGATGTGCGCCTGGCCTTCCAGCGCGACCGGGACCGAGTCATCCATTCCAAGACCTTCCGGCGCTTGAAGCACAAGACCCAGGTATTTCTGGCCCCCACCGGCGACCATTACCGCACCCGGCTGACCCATGTGCTGGAGGTGGCCCAGATCGCCCGCACCGTTGCCGCCGCCCTGCGCTTGAACGAGAATCTGGCCGAGGCCATCGCCCTGGCCCACGACCTCGGCCACACCCCCTTCGGCCACGCCGGTGAATCAGTGCTGAACGAGCTTTACCCGGATGGTTTTCGCCATTACGAGCAGAGCCTGCGGGTGGTTGACATTTTGGAGAAAAAGGGCCGCGGCCTGAATCTCACCTTGGAAGTGCGGGACGGCATCATCAACCACTCCAAGGGCAAGAGCGAGCTCATCACCGACGACCGCGACGGCATGCCCGCCACCCTGGAAGGCCAGCTGGTAAGGCTCTCCGACATCATCGCCTACGTCAACCATGATTTGGACGATGCCATCCGGGCAGGTATCTTGGACGAAGAGAGCGTCCCCGCCGATATCCGCAATCTCTTGGGCAACACCCACTCGGCCCGCCTGGGGTCCATGGTGCGGGACCTGATCGTCAACAGCCTGGCCGAGGACGGAGCCCGCCTGGTCTTGAGCCAACCGATTCTCACTGCCATCACCGACCTGCGCGCCTTTCTCTACGAGAATGTCTACGACGCCCACCGGGTCCACAACGATTTCATCAAGGGGCAAAAGATCCTCCGGGAACTCTATGATTACTTCCTGGAACACGACGAATATCTGGACGATTCCATCGACTACAGCCCGGAAACCACCCGGGAGCGCAGGGTATGCGACTTCATCGCCGGCATGACCGACCACTACGCCCTGGACCTCTATACCCATATCTTCTTACCCAAACCATGGAGCGTTAAATAGGATGTCCACCGAAACCACCGAACCAAGCAGCAAACCCGAACTGGCCAAGGGCTACGAATTCAAGGATGTCGAAGAAAAGTGGCTGGAGATCTGGGCCACCCAGAACAAATCCGCCGCCACCCTGCACCCCGAGCGGCCATCCTTCAGCATCGTCATCCCGCCCCCCAACGTCACCGGGGTGTTGCATGTAGGCCACGCCCTCAATAACACCTTGCAAGACATCCTGGTCCGCTATAAACGGATGGACGGCTTCAACACCCTCTGGGTGCCGGGTACCGACCATGCCGGCATCGCCACCCAGAACGTGGTGGAGCGGCAGCTGGCCACCGAAGGCAAGACCCGCCACGATCTGGGCCGCGAGCAGTTCATCGACCGGGTCTGGGACTGGCGGGCGGAAAAAGGCGGCACCATCGTCAACCAGCTCAAGAAACTGGGCAGCTCCTGCGACTGGGAGCGGGAACGCTTCACCATGGACGAGGGGTTGTCCCGGGCGGTGCGCGAGGTCTTCGTCCGGTTGTACAAGGAAGGGCTGATCTACAAGGGCGACTACATGGTCAACTGGTGCCCGCGCTGCCACACCGCCCTGGCCGACGACGAGGTCGAACACGAGCCCACCGACGGCAAGCTCTACCATATCCGCTACCCGCTGACCGATGGCAGCCGTTACCTGGTAGTCGCCACCACCCGGCCCGAGACCATGCTGGGCGATACGGCGGTGGCGGTCCATCCCGAGGACGAGCGCTACAGCAATCTGCCGGTGATGGCGGTCAGGCTGCCGCTCACCGACCGGATCATCCCGGTGATCACAGACACCTATGTTGAGAAGGATTTCGGCACCGGAGCGCTCAAGGTTACCCCCTCGCATGACCGCAACGACTACGAGATCGGCAATCGCCACGACCTGCCCCGCCTCAAGGTCATCGACAGCCACGGGGTGATGAACGAGGCGGCCGGTAAATACGCCGGGCTGGATCGCTTCGCCTGCCGCAAGCAGATTGTCGCCGACCTGGAAGAGCAAGGCTTCCTGGAGAAGGTCGAGCCTTACCAGCACGGGGTCGGCCACTGTTACCGCTGCCATACCGTCTCGGAAACCACCACCTCCGAACAGTGGTTCGTCTCGGTGCGGCCCCTGGCCGACAAGGCGGTGGCGGCGGTGCGCGATGGTCGGATCAACATCTACCCCAAGACCTGGTACAACACCTATTACAGCTGGATGGACAACATCCGCGACTGGTGCATCTCCCGGCAGATTTGGTGGGGCCATCGCATCCCGGCCTGGACCTGCGCCAAGTGCGGCGAGCTGATTGTCGAGACCAGCGACCCGACCAGCTGCCCTAAGTGCGGCTCAAACGAATTGACCCAGGAGACCGATGTTCTCGACACCTGGTTCTCCTCGGCCCTCTGGCCCTTCTCCACCCTGGGCTGGCCGGAGAAGACCCCGGAACTGGCGACCTTCTACCCCACCTCGGTGCTGATCACCAGCTTCGACATCCTCTTCTTCTGGGTAGCCCGGATGATGATGATGGGGCTGCACTTCATGGACGAGGTGCCCTTCCACGATGTCTACCTGCACGCCCTGGTCCGCGACAAGCACGGCAAGAAGATGTCCAAGTCCACCGGCAACGTCATCGACCCGCTGGAGGTGATGGGCACTTACGGCACCGACGCCCTGCGCTTCACGATGGCCGCCTTTGCCGCCCAGGGCCGCGAGATCAAGCTGGACGAGGAGCGCATCGAAGGCTACCGCTTCTTCATCAACAAGATCTGGAACGCCGCCCGCTTCGCCCTGATGCATATCGGCGAGGAAGATATCATCGGCGAGCGGCCCGCCGCCGCCAGCCTCTCCCTGCCCAACCGCTGGATTTTAAGCCGGACCAACGTGGCCGTGAGCGAGGTAAGGAAGTCCCTGGACGAATACCGCTTCAACGACGCCGCCTCGACCCTCTACCAGTTCGTCTGGCATGAGTTCTGCGACTGGTACCTGGAGTGGATCAAGGGCGACCTCTACGGTGAAGATGCGGTGGCCAAGGCCCAGACCCGCAAGGTGCTTCTGGAGGTCCTGGAGACCACCCTGAAGTTGCTCCACCCGCTCACCCCCTTTGTTTCCGAGGAGATCTGGAGCGTGCTGCCCGGCACCCGCGATTCGCTGATGACCGAGCCCTTCCCGAAGGTCATCACCGAACACGCCGACCCGGCGGCCGAGAAGACCGCCGCCCTCTTGATGGGGGTGATCGGGGTGATCCGCAATATCCGGAGCGAAATGCTGGTGGCGCCTTCGGCCCGCGTTGAAGCCATCCTGGTCTGCCCCGACCCGATCCGGGCCGAGCTGATCGAGCGCGAAGCCACCACCGTGGTCAACCTGGCCCGCCTGGCCAATCTAAGCGTGCAAAAGGAAGGCGTCCGCCCCGAGGGCGCCGCCGCCGGCCTCTATGAAGACCTGGAGGTCTTCATTCCCATGAAAGGGCTGGTCGATGTCGTTAAGGAAACCGCCCGATTGACCAAGGACCGCGACAAGATCAGCCAGGATCTGCAACGCACCGAGGGCAAGTTGCAGAACGAGAAGTTCGTCAGCAACGCCCCGGTTGAGGTGGTGGAGAAGGAGCGGGAGAGGATTGTGCTGCTGAAGGCTTCGTTGGTAAAGATCGAGGAAGGGATGGCGAGGTTGGCGGAGTTGGCGTAAGACATTCAATGTAGGGTGGGCACGCTTTTGTGCCCACACGT
>JAGVGT010000057.1 GCA_020056965.1 Deltaproteobacteria bacterium | reverse complement strand
CCGCCCCTGGCCGCGGCGGCCGCCCCGGCGGCCCGCCCCTTTGCTTCGAGCAGCGGCGTCAGCGGCCTTTTCGATATGCCCTCGGCCCGGATCATGGATGACTGGGTGATCCGCCCCCATTACTCATGGGCCGACCCATACGGCACCTTCGCGATGACCGCCACAGTCATGCCATGGCTGGAGGTCAATGGTCGGCTGATCCGGATCTCCGGAAAACCGTCCGGTCTCTCCTCCGGCTACGGCGATTACAAGGACAAGGCCGTCGACTTCAAACTCCGCCTGCTCGAAGAGTCCGACCTCTGGCCGGCCCTGGCCTTCGGGGCCAATGATATCCATGGCACCGGCCTGTTCAGCTCCCGCTACCTGGTGGCCAGCAAACTCTGGGGGCCATTTGACGTAAGCCTGGGCGCCGGCCAAGGCTCCCTGGCCGGCGAGAGGATGGGCGGGCCCGGCACCGGCCAGGGTTCGGAGGATACCGGCCTGGATTTTTTGACCAGTTCTCCGGCCCGCCCGACCCGCCTCTTCGGCGGGGTGGAACTGCGGCTGACCGAAAAACTCTCGCTGCTGGCCGAATATTCAAGCCTCGACTATGAAAAACTTGCTGGGATAACCAAAGCGGCCGACAGCCCGGTCAACCTTGGCCTCAAATACCGGTTTGGCAATTACCTGCAGCTGGCCGCCTCCTGGCAGCAGGGCAACCTGTTTGGCTGGTCGCTCTCCGCCCACCTGCCCATGGGACCGGAGGGGGTTCTCCCCCGCCGCCACCGGCCTTTCTGGACGGCCGGGTCCGAATTGCAGGCCCGCGCCGCCGCCGCGACCAGAGACGAACTGGCCCTGATCATCCGGAGGGAGGTGGCCATGGAGGGGCTCTCCAACGTCCGGGTCTCGGTGGGCGAGGAGATCGCCTGGGTCGAATTCGAAAACCCCACCTACCAGTCCCAGGTCACCGCCATGGGCCGGGCCATGCGGGCGGTGGCCTCGCTGGTTCCCCCCCGGATCGCCTGGATCTACCTTAACCTGAAAGCCAACGACCTGATCGTGCTGACCCTCAAGATGAACCGGGAGGTTTATGAGGCTTACCAGCGGGGCGCTTTGAACGAAGAAACCCTCTTCGCTTATTCGGAACTAGCAAACCAGGGCAACGAGGCGCGCCAACGCTTTCTGGAGGAACATGGTGACGCCTCCCCACTCAGCGCCGGTTACTTCGGTTCGGAACGGTTCGCCTGGGGCCTTAAGCCAAGCTGGCAGATGCTGCTCAACGACCCTTCCGGCTTTGTTAAAAACAACTTCTCGCTGGACTGGAAGGGGGCTTACTATCCCTGGCGGGGTGGCCAGGCCCGGGCCATGATCAACACCCCAATCTACAACGATATCAGTTCGAGCAACTCGGTGGAGGAACGAGAGGCGGTGCGCACCGACTTCGTGGAATACGAACAGCAGAAGGAGATAAGGTTGGAGGTGCTGGGCTTCTCCCAGGTCATCGACCTGCCCGGCCGTTGGCTGGCCAAGGGTGAGGTTGGTTTCTTCGAATCAGCCTTCGGCGGGGTGGGCCTGGAGGTTTACCGGCCCTCTGCCGATGGCCGCTGGGGGATTGGCCTGGAGGGGGAATGGGTGAAGAAACGCGACATCGACAACAGCTTCACCTTCCGGAGCGGCCCCTCGTACCAGACCGCCTTTGTCAATCTCCACTTCCGGCTGTTGCCGGAATATGGCGTCGATGCCGGCCTGAAGATCGGTCGCTTTCTGGCCGGCGACCAGGGCGCACGCCTGGATCTGAGCCGGACTTACAAGTATTTCACCATCGGCGCCTGGTATACGGCCACCGACACCAGCCGCTTCACCGCCGCCTATAACCAGGGCTACCACGACAAGGGGGTCTATCTCAGTGTCCCATTCAGTATCTTCACCGACCGCGATGCCCCGGCCCAGTTGCTCTACGTCCTGCGCCCCTGGACCCGCGACCCCGGCCAGACGGTCAGCCAGATCTACTCCCTGTACCCGATGTCCCGCCTCGGCGACCCCAACGAGTTCCGCCGCCACTTCAAGGATTTCACCGACCGTTGAATCTCCTTCCTCTGCCACCCCCATGCACAAACCGTTATTCTGTTTACCCTGAGTCCTTCGACCAGCTCAGGACAAGCCTGTTAAAGGGTGGCCCAACTCCGTCTCGAACTCATCGGCGCAATTCGCAAGCTCCTTGCGCCCTACTTGCTGACGCCCCTCCTCGTAATGACGGGGGGCAATTATTAGACCTAAGCACGTCATTGCGAGGGAATGGAATGACCGAAGCAATCTCACAGCAGAAGCAAGGAGAACCTTACCATAAAGGATATGGCACAGGGTTTCCAAGAGACAGAAGCAATTCAATAGCGCAGCGTGAGATTAGACGAGAAAATCCGGATCAGCACGACCAGGGTGAACAGCAGGTAGAGGAGCAACGAAACCAACGCCAACCGCCGTTGCAGGGGCGGGATTATCCCCGCCAGACTCGCAACCCGCCGGAAGGGCTGGAGCGCACCCACCCCAAGCCCGCAGACCCCGCCGCCCAGCAGGGCCAGGTAGAGCGGATAGCCGATATAACCGTACTCCCGCTGCAGAATGCAGAAGGGACAGTGATGGGTGGGGATCTCATAGAAGTAGAGGGAGATGAAGGAGATCAAGGCCACCAGCATCACCACGAAAACGACCCCGCTTAAAGCCGAAAAAAGCAGTCCGCCCCGGCCGGTTAAAAGGTAGAAAACCCCGCTGCCCAGACAGAGCGCCATGGCCCCGGCAAAAAGGCCAACTGCCGGGAGCAGGGGCAGTCCGGCCAATTCCGAGGCCAGACCGGCGCCGCCCTGCCCGAAGAGACTGCCGCAGCAGGAGGTGATGACGTCCGGCTTCAGGCCGAGAAAGAATTCCCCTTGGATCACGGCCTCAACCAGCACCAGCGGGAAGATCAGCAAGAGCAGGAGGTATTTTTTGCGGATCAGCGGATAGTCGCAGGCGCGGTTGTCGGCGTGGTTGAGGACCAGCCAGAGGCCGGCCAGTAGAAAATTCAGCACCTTGAGGAGCAAGGCCGGGTAGCCGAACGAGTTGACGTTCAAGACCCCGGCCGCGCACATGGCCCCTACGAAACGGCTGTGCAACTCGTCCACGGTATTGATGAAGAGAAACAGCGAGGCCGCCTGAAAGACCAAGACCAGAGCCAGGATGGTCGAAACCAGGTAGGTGCGGCGTTCCAGGGTCAACTGCTGGTCGCTGCCGCTGCCCCGGTCCCAGCCCCGGAGAATCTGCAGCGCAAAGAACCCGGCGTAAAGCATCATCCCCGAGATCAGCGCCGAGGAGAGCAGGAGCGAAATGACGGCGGGGCTGGTGATCATTGGGAAGAGAGACCGAAGGCTGAAGGCTTACT
>JAGVGT010000064.1 GCA_020056965.1 Deltaproteobacteria bacterium | reverse complement strand
TAGGAGCGGGCCATGCCCGCGAACACTCAGAACTACCGAAGAGCCCCGCGCAATGAAAACAACCGAAAAAGATTCCAGTCCCGGCCCAGACGCCGCCGCAAAGCCGGGGATCGGCGGCAACCCCAGCCACTCCTCCATAGCCCGGACGCTGCTCGCCCTGTCGGCCCTCGGTCTCTGGTTTGGTATCTATCTGCAACTAGAAAAGTTTTCCCGCTTTCTGACCTTTGATCTCCTGGAACTGGAGCCGCAAAGCCGCCTGGGCGCCGCCCTGCAGTTCTTCCTCTACGACACCCCCAAGGTCTTGATGCTCCTGGCCCTGGTGATCTTCGGGGTCGGCATCATCCGTTCCTTCTTCACCCCGGAGAAGACCCGCGCCATCCTGGCCGGCAAGAGCGAGGCGGTGGGCAATGTCCTGGCCGCCCTGCTGGGCATTGTCACCCCCTTCTGCTCCTGTTCGGCGGTGCCGCTGTTCATCGGTTTCGTCACTGCCGGGGTGCCGCTGGGGGTGACCTTCTCGTTCCTGATCTCGGCACCGATGGTCAACGAGATCGCCCTGGTGTTGCTCTACGGCCTGCTGGGCTGGAAGGTTGCCGCCCTCTACCTGGTTACCGGGTTGCTGGTGGCCATCGTTGCCGGCTGGGTCATCGGCCGCTTGGGCTTGGAGCACCACATCGAAAGCTGGGTGCTGGAGATTCGCACCAGCGCTGACAGCGGTCCCGAGCAAAAAGTCACCTGGGAAGAGCGCTTCCGGGCCGGCCGGGATGCGGTGGTCGAGATCGTCGGCAAGGTCTGGCTCTATGTCATCGCCGGCATTGCGGTGGGGGCTGGGATTCACGGCTATGTGCCGGAGGGGGCGCTAGCCGCGATCATGGGTAAGGGCGCCTGGTGGAGTGTGCCGCTGGCGGTGGTCATCGGAGTGCCAATGTATTCCAACGCCGCCGGGATCGTCCCGGTGGTCCACGCCCTGCTTGAAAAGGGCGCCGCCCTTGGCACAGTGCTAGCCTTCATGATGAGCGTCATCGCCCTCTCCTTGCCGGAGATGGTGATTCTGCGCAAGGTACTGCGTCCCACCCTGATCGCGGTGTTTATCGGGGTGGTGGCCACCGGCATCATGCTGGTCGGCTATCTGTTCAATGTCATCATTTAATCAGGAGAGTAACCATGGATATCAAAGTACTGGGACCCGGCTGCGCGAAATGCAGTGAGGCGGAGAAGATCATGACGGCTGCGGTCAAGGAGGCGGGGGTTAGCGCCACCATCGAGAAGGTCAGCGATTTTCAGCAGATCGCCAAGCTCGGGGTCTTCTCCACCCCGGCGGTGGTGATCGACGGCCAGATCAAATGCGTCGGTAAGGTGCCGTCGCCGGCAGAAGCTCTAGCCTGGCTGGAAAAATGAAACGATTCCGCAGGAGCTGATCCGGCAGACAGTCTGCAAGATTGTTGGTTGCTGCTGACTCGCGGGTAGAACATCACCAAAGAGGGATGACATGTTCAACAAGATTATGGTCTGCGTCGATCCTTACCCGCCGGGGGACAATCTCCTATGCGGTGTCATCCCCCTGAAGCAGTGTGGGGTTAAGGAGATCATCCTGGCCTATATTCTCAATGCCGACACCCCCCAAGCTCTGGAGGGGATGGTGCTTGCCCAGGCCCTGCCTGAGATGGAACGGCAGCAAAAGCTTCTGGAAGAGGCCGGCTTCGTGGTTACCCTGGCCATGCCGCGCGGGGTGCCCGCCCAGGCGCTGCATGACCTGGCCGAAACCGAAGAAGTCTCACTCATCGTCATCGGCACCCATGGTCGGGGCATCACCACCACCCTTGCCCTGGGCAGCGTCTCCGCCAAGCTCCTGCATTTAACCCGCCGGCCGGTGTTGCTCAGTCGAGCCGGGATGGCGGAGAAGGCAACTCATGATTGCCAGGCACTGTTCTCCCACCTCCTCTTTCCCACCGATTTTTCCGACCCGGCCGAAATCGCTTTCGCCTACCTCGAGTCCTTGATCCGCGCCAGGAACTGCCGGGTGACCTTGTTACACGTCCAGGATGGCGCCCGCCCTGCCCCGCATCTCGGCCATCGCCTGCCACCCCTGCGCGATCCGGATACGGCCCGGCTGCAGCGACTGCAACTCTGGCTGGAACGAGCCGGGGCAACCCAGGTGGAGGTGGAACTCGTCCAGGGCAACCCCGGCGACGAAGTGGTGAATATTGCTAAAAGCAAGGGCTGCTCCCTGATCCTCATGGGCACCCAGGGCAAGGGCATTACCAGGGAGCTCTTACTGGGCAGCGTAGCGCACCAAGTAGTCCGGCATGCCGAACAACCGATTCTTCTGATCCCGGCGCTTCCGCAAGTATTGACTGAAGACGGGGCCGATTTAGGGGCAGCTAGCCAGTGAACTTTTATAGGCCACAGTCGTCTCCAGGGGGTGCCGAGCAGATGGACTTACCGCAACCAAGAACGCTACGCATCGGCAAGGCATCGGTCGGTTTGATCGGACTGGACATCGCATTAAACAAGCTGGCTGACTGCAAAGAGCTCGACCTGGAGAGCGCCGTTACCCAAGTTTTTACCGATACAGCGGCTAAGAACTACGTCCCCACCACCGCCATCACAGCCTATCGCGCCGCCATCGCCAAGGAAATTACCCGGCTGCGGGGAGGCACCCAACCTCACGATGACGAACTGGTCATCCGCATCCTTGGGCCCGGCTGTGTTTCCTGCAACAATATGCAAAAGCTGGTCTTCGAAATCATGGCCGAGCTGGGCCTTGCCGCCGATATCTTGCAGATCCACGACTTGGACGAGATTGGCCGTTTCGGGGTCATGCGAACTCCGGCCCTGGTGGTAAACGGGGTACTGAAATGCGCCGGTCGACTGCCCAGCCGCGCCCAAATCGAGGAATGGCTGCGGGAGGCTCGGAGCTGACATGAAACGCTTTACCCTGATCTGCCGCTGCTGGTGGCGTGGTTACTGAGAGACGCCTGTTCTTGTAACAAGGGCCTATCTCATAATTCATCAGTAACCACACGAGGCAATAAAATGAACAAAAAAAGTTTTCTTCTTATCCTCGGCCTGGCAGGGTTCGTCGTCATGGCCGACAATTGGGTGGTTTCCCCCATCCTGCCGGCCATTGCCGGTGATTTGAACATTCCAGTCACCCGGGCTGGGCTGCTGATCTCCGCCTACATGATCCCCTTCGGTCTTTTTCAGCTGATCTTCGGGCCGCTGGCTGATCGTTACGGTAAACGGCAGATCATTACCTGGTCGATGATCATCTTTACCGTCGCCACCGGCCTGTGCGCCATTGGCTCGACCTTGACCGACCTGGCAATTTACCGGGCCTTAACCGGCATTTTCGCCGCCTGTGTCATGCCGGTTTCCCTGGCCTTGATCGGAGATCTTTTCCCCATGCAAGAGCGCCAATCCGCGATCGGCATGTTCATGGGCATCTCCTTTCTGGGCCAGGGTTTAAGTATGGCCATCGGCGGCAGCATCGCCTATTTCCTGAACTGGCGCTGGGTCTTCGCCCTCTACGCCGTTCTGGCCATTGTCTCCACCCTGCTGCTTTTCACCCTGGGCCGTCACATCCCTTCGCAAAAAAACCCGCACAGTCATTTTATCCGCCCATATTTCACCCTGCTCGGCCATAGCCAAAGCGCCTGGACTTACCTGGTCGTGGCCCTGGAAGGCGGGCTGATTGTAGGTTCTTTCTCCTATCTCGGCGGCTTTCTCGAAAATCAGTTCCACTTCAATTATCTCAGGATCGGCCTGATCATGACCGCCTTCGGGGTTATGGCAGTCGTCGGTGGCCGATTGAGTGGCAAACTGGCCGACAAAATGGGCCGCCGGAAGGTCTTGCTGATCGGCCTGGCCAGCGCCACGGCAGCAAACGGACTGTTTGGGGCCATGGGTACCAATTTGGTCGGGGTGGTCGGCGGGGTTGGTTTACTTGGCTTCGGCTTCATGCTGGCCCATTCCTCACTCTTGACCCGCGCCACCATGTTCGCCAAAAAAGCCCGGGGCGCGGCGATGTCGCTGGTGGCTTTCTGCTTCATGGGCGGCGGCGGGGTTGGTACCGCCATCGGTGGCCGGATCATTGCCGGTTCTTCCTACCTGCGGTTTTTCACGCTTTATGGAACCCTGCTGGCCGGATTGCTGATCCTGGCGGCGTTGGTTATCCGCCATGAACCCCACCTGGATGCGGAATAACCATGGCCGACCAGGCACCGGCCCATGACCACGAGCAATGCACGGATCAGAAAAGATCTGGCGAGAGGAGGAGGTTCAAATGACCAAGCAAAAGCATGACGAGATTCGCAGTGCAGTTCGGGAGAATTACGGAAATGTAGCGGCCTCGGCAGGTGCCGGTTGCTGCTGCTCAACCTCATCTTGTTGTGGATCGCCCAATGCGGTAACGGCAGCGGACATTTCGCTTGGTTTGGGTTATTCCGGCGAGGATGTAGCGGCGGTTCCGGCCGGGGCGAACATGGGGCTTGGCTGCGGCAATCCGCAGGCTATTGCCTCCCTGCAACCTGGCGAAACGGTGCTCGATCTGGGTAGCGGCGGCGGCTTCGACTGTTTCCTGGCGGCGCGGGCCGTTGGTGAGACGGGGCAGGTTATCGGGGTTGACATGACCCCGGAGATGATCACCACGTCTCGCGGAAACGCCAATAATTCCGGCTTCTGGAACGTCGATTTTCGGCTGGGAGAATTGGAAAATCTACCGGTTGCCGATGGGCTTATTGATGTCATCATCTCAAATTGCGTCATCAACCTTTCGCCCGAGAAGGAAAGGGTCTTCAAGGAGGCCTTCCGCGTTTTGAAACCTGGCGGAAGACTGGCGATTTCCGATGTTGTTGCCACCGCTGCGATGCCCGAGGCCGTCAAGAAAGACATGGCGATGTACACCGGATGTATCGCGGGCGCATCTTTCATCTCGGAACTTGAGTCAATGTTGCAGCGAGTCGGCTTTGAGGAAATCCGGATCAGGCCGAAAGATGAAAGCCGGGCCTTCATCCGAGACTGGGCGCCCGGTAGCAAGATCGAGGATTATGTCGTTTCCGCGACCATTGAGGCCGTAAAACCGCTAGCATATTGAAAAGACGAGGAAACCCGCATGAAATCACGGTCCGCACGAACACTTGTTTTCACCCTGGCGCTCTGCCTGCTGCCGGTTTATGCCGGGGCGGTGGAGCTGGATGACTATCTGAGTAAGTTTGATTATGCCGCTCGCAAGGAGATGAAGATCGACAGCAAGGAGCTGGTGGAGTTGCTGAAAAAAGGCGAGGTGCAGTTCATCGATATCCGCTTTCCCGAGGAGTTTGCGGCCTGGCGCATGGGACTCGCCAGGAATATCCCCCTGAACGAACTGCCCGCCCGCCTCGGCGAACTGGACAAGGACAAACTCATCGTCACGGCCTGCCCCCATAATGACCGCGCCAATCTGGCCCGGATTTTTCTGACCACCAAGGGCTATAAGGCCAAGTACCTGGAAGACGGCCTGCTCGGGTTGGCCGATCTCCTTCGCGGCGACAAGGCAAAGGCATTGGCCGATGCTGCAAAACCTTAATCAACGTCGCCTCCCGAAATGGGACGGTTTGGATCGCTGGACGGGTGGGGCCATGCTGGCCCTGGGGCTGGTGCTCGCTTATCTGGTCACTACCCTGGATACCACGCCCCCGCCAGGCCTCAAGGCCAAGCGGGCCGAGGCAGCAGCGCTTGCGATCTCGCCGGAATACGCCGCCAAGCTGAAGACGGCAGGACAACTGCTGTCGGTGGGCAACTTGGATCGACTTCAACCGGTGCTGAACGAGTTGATTGCCGCCAACCCCTACCAGGCTGAGCCCTTGATCATGCTGGCGGACTATCACATCCGCCGCCAGGAACCCATTGCCGCCATGCACGCCTTCCGGCAGGCGCTGGACCTGAATCTCGATTATCTGGAGAAGAAGTCCCCGCACTATCAGGGTAAAAAGATCCGCAACACCGTTCGGGAAGCGGAAGGGGCGATCAACACGGCCCTGGCGGCCAATCCCAATGACCAGGCCAGGCGGGAAAGCCGGGAAGAATTTCGCTACATGCTGCGGAAACTGGCCGGCGGCTGTAGTGATTAAAGATGAACTCGCAAGGCTCTTGCATAAGTCTAAAAGTGTCGTCATTCCGGCAGGTTTTTAGCCGGAATCCACTATCCTTGTCCTGAAAACCACTGGATTCCGGCTTAAGGACTGCCGGAATGACGAGTTTTGCAACGGGGTCATGCAAAAAAGCATTTTTCAACGCAAAGACGCAAAGGCGTAAAGGTTAATTGTATTGGTTTTGGTTTATCCATAGCGGCTAGGGAGAACTAAGTGAAGAAGAGTCTTTTTGTCGCCATGGGCGCGGTGATCGGCGTTGGCGCCGTGCTGCTTTCCTGGTATGGCAACCCGGCCAACACCGGCCTGTGCATCTCCTGCTTTCTGGAGAACATCAGCGGGGCGTTGGGATTGCACCAGAATAGCCGGATGCAGTATCTGCGGCCGGAGATTCCGGCCCTGGTGCTGGGCAGTTTCGCCTGGGCGCTCTGGCGGGGGCGATTTGTTCCGACCGGTGGCGGCTCGCCGGTGTTGCGCTTTCTGATCGGCATCCTCCTGGTTATCGGTTGCTCGGTCTTTATCGGCTGCCCGGTGAAGATGGTGCTGCGGATTGCCGCCGGAGATCTTGGTGCCCTGGCGGGCTTGGCCGGGTTGGCCGGTGGCATTTACGTAGGCCTGGAGTTCATCGAAAACGGCTTTCAACTGGGCCAGCCCCAGCGAGTCCCGGTCGCCTCCGGCTATGTCCTGCCCGCGATTATGTTGCTCTTGCTGCTCTTCACCATCGTCCGACCCGCCTTTATTCTGTTCAGCGATACCGGGGGCGGCGCCCAATATGCCCCCTTCCTGCTCTCCTTGGGCGTGGGTCTGCTCATCGGCGCCTGGGCGCAGCACACCCAGTTCTGCATCACCGGCGGCATCGCCCGGATTTTTCTCTGGGGGCCGCGGGAGTTCATGTCCTGTCCGCGTTCCACCGGGCTGTTGCTGGCCATCGGCGCATTTTTTCTCTTTGCCACCGTGACCAGTATCTTGACCGGGCAGTTCAACCTCGCCCTGCACGGCCAGCCCAGCTCCAATGAGAGTTACGGCTGGAACTTCTTAGGCCTGGCCCTGACCGGTTTTGGCTCGGTGCTGGTCAAGGGCTGCCCGCTGCGCCAGTTGATCGTCGCCGGGGAAGGCGACACCGACGGCGCGGCCACGGTCTTCGGGATGCTGGTGGGGGCGGCCCTGGTGCAGAACTGGAACCTGGCCGGGAATTCCGCCGGCACCCCGCCCGCCGCCCAGATGGCGGTGGTGGCCGGATTCCTCATCTTGCTGGCGATTGGCCTGGTTAACCGGCGGCGCGGCTACGGTATTGCCCCGGAATTTCAGACCGGTCTTGATTAATACTTTTGCTCGAAAAGCCTACCCTCAACTTACACTGGAGAATCCCGTCATGAAACAATTGTTCACCGTCACCACCCTGATCCTGTTTTCGCTCTTATCTGTCGTCGGCTGCTCCCAGGCCGCCGACTCCAGCAAATCAACGGAAATCGTCCCGGGCATCCCGGTGAAAAATACCGTCACCCTGGTGGATCTAGGCGCTAAAACCTGCATCCCCTGCAAAATGATGGCGCCGATTCTGGAGGAGCTGCGGGCAGAATACAAGGGAAAGGCCGAGGTCATTTTCATCGACGTCTGGGACCAGGCCAACGCCGGTAAGGCCAAGAACTTCAAGGTTTTCACCATCCCCACCCAAATCGTTTATGATCGAAGCGGCAAGGAGAGCTTCCGCCATGAAGGTTTTCTGGAGAAGAAGGCCCTGCAGGAGCAACTGGACAAATTACTGGCGGTGAAATGATGGTTACCGAAGCATCCCTCGCCATCAACGCCTGGATGAGCCAGGGCGGCGCCCTGGCCTATGCCGGCTCCTTTTTCTGGGGCCTGGTCTCGGTGCTCTTGAGCCCCTGCCACCTGGCCTCCATCCCGCTCATGATCGCCTACGTGGCTGGTCAGCGGATGATCCCGCCGCCCAGGCAGGCGGCCCGCTTCGCACTGCTGTTTACCGCAGGGATCTTTATCACCATCATGACCGTCGGCTTGGTCTGCGCCATGATCGGCCGGATGCTGGGCGACATCGGCCCCTGGTGGCAAGCGGCGGTGGGCATCCTGCTGCTTTGGGTGGCCTGGACCCTGTTCCGACCGCCGCAGTGCTCGGCCACCGGTAATGTTTTGGCCCGCTTCCAGATCCAGGGTGCATCCGGCGCCTTCATTCTAGGCTTGGCCTACGGCTCTCTCTCCGGGGTCTGCACCTTCGGTTTCATCGCCCCAATCCTGGGGGTCATCACCCTGCAAAAGGAGATCATGACCGGTGTCGTCATGCTGCTTCTCTTCGGCATCGGCCACTGTCTGCCTCTGATCCTCTGCGGCATTTTTTCAGCCCGGACCATGAGCTTGTTGCACAGTCACGCCGGACAAAGAATAGTGTCCGCCATGCGCAAACTGGCGGCGGTGGTGATCGCCGGACTAGGCGGCTATTTTCTCTATCTGATTTTTCGCGGCTAAATCCTGGAGGCAGACCATGGAACTATCGGCGTTTATGCTCAAGCTGGTGCAAGGCGGACTTGGTAACCTGGCGGCCTATCTCGCTGCCCATGTCCTGCTCTGCCTGGTGCCGGCCTTCGGCATCGCCGGTTGCATGGCGGCCCTGATCCCCAAGGACACCGTGACCCGCTTTCTCGGTCGCAACACGCCCCGGATGTTGTCCTATCCCGCCGCCACCCTGGCCGCCTCGGTGCTGGCGGTCTGCTCCTGCACCATCGTGCCGCTCTTCGCCGGGATCTACAAAAAGGGGGCGGGCCTCGGCCCGGCCATTACCTTTCTCTTTTTCGCCCCGGCCGCCAACATCCTGGCCCTGGTTTATACCGGCGGCATCATCGGTGTTGACCTGGCCATCGCCCGCCTTCTCCTGTCGCTGACCTTCGGGATCGGCATCGGCATGATCATGGCGCTGATCTTCCGCCGGGAGGATCTGGCCCACGATGAGGAAACCACCGCCATTTTCGCCGGCCAGAGCAAAATGCGGCGACCGGTGTTGTTCTTCATCCTGGCCCTGGTCACCCTCCTGCTGGGCGGGGTCTTTAAAATCGACCTCTTGACCAGGGCCTACTTGCAGGTGACTCTGCCGCTTCCCGAGGTGGATCGCTTTCAGGAACTGCTCTTCAGTCTAGCCCCCTTCGATCCTAGCAAGGGTGAAGAAGGGGTCAGCACCCAGGGTGCGATTTTGATCAGCCTCCTGATTGGCATCGGCCTCACCGCCTGGAAGGGGCTGGAGAATATCACCGAGGGCAACAATAACTGGACCTTTGCCGCCCTCGGCCTGACCGCGCTGACCCTGTTCACCGCCTCGCTGGGGATGACTCCCGGAGCTGACGGCCTGACCCTCCTCCTGACCGGCAAGTCCCTGGCGGTGGCCGCTAGCCTGCTGTTGCTCACCTATCTGGCCCGGCAACATCTGGAACCCCAGGAGGTGCGCGACTGGTTGTGGGAGAGCTGGCGTTTCGTCAAGCAGATCTTCCCGCTATTGGTGGTCGGCGTCTTCCTGGTGGGGGTCATCCGCCAGCTCATCCAACCGGCCTGGATTCAATACCTGGCCGGGGAGAACAACCTTACCGGCAATCTGGCCGGGGTGGTTTTCGGGGTCTTCATGTATTTTCCCACCCTGGTTGAGGTGCCCATTGCCAAGATGTTCCTCAGCCTGGGGATGCACCGGGGACCTTTGCTGGCCTATCTGATGGCCGATCCGGAGTTGAGCCTGCAAAGCATCCTAATCACCACCACCATTCTCGGCAAACTGAAGACCTGGACCTATGTGGGCTGGGTGGCCTTGTTCAGCACCAGCGCAGGCCTGCTTTACGGCAGCTGGGTCAACGGGGCGAACCTCTGGCTGATCGCCCTCTACCTGGTCGTTTTTATGGTGGTTCTAACACTGGCTTTATGGATGGCGAGCCGTCGTCCTTCCCAGTCGGGACTGGCCGCATAGACAAATAATTCTCAGCAAGGAGGAAGGCATGATTAAGGTGAAAATTCTTGGTCCCGGCTGCGCCAACTGCAAGAAACTGGAGGCGGTGGCCCGTGAGGCTGCGACTGCTCTGGGTATAGAGGCAGAGATCCTCAAGGTTTCGGATTACCTCGAAATCATGGCCTATTCGGTGCTCTCCACCCCGGCCCTGGTGGTAAACGACCAGGTAGTCTGTGCCGGACGCATTCCCACCGTCGCCGAAGCAAAGGGGTGGCTGGCCGGGGCCGCCTAGAGTAAGGCAACTGCGGCTGTCACGTTGAACCATCGCAAGGGTTTTGCCCTTGCCATGGTCTCACAACATTATTGTCCCACTTTGGGAGGGATAAACCCCCCACCTTAAGGTGGCAGCTTTAGCGTCTGAATATGCGCGGAAAAGTGAAATGGTTGTAACATTAGCATCTCCCTCACCCTAACCCTCTCCCTAAGGGCGAGGGAATTCTCCTTCTCCCTCAGGGACCTCGGTACCCCCTTGTGGGGTGGAAGGTCGGGATTAGGGGATCAATTGTTCTTCCATATTGTCAGTCGGCGAAGCCGACCCCGCCAGCTTTAGCTGTTACACGAAGCCACCGCCTTTCTTTCTGGCCTTTATCTCTCGTTCATCTGTCAGATCGCTCCCCTCCGCTTGGCATTGCGTTCTGCCATGGTCGTGCATTATGCAATGCCGAGACACAAGCCAGCCGCCCCGCCAAAACATTCAAGCCAGAACCGACACAGATAATTTATCTCGTATTTTCAATATGTTCTTTTGCTAAATATTCATTTCAGCTCGAATGCCACGCGCTGGCACCGACCTTGCTTTTGTCTTAAATCAACAAGGCATGGTTGGCCCAGTCCTGCCTCACAATCATTCAAGATGGAGAAAGAATATGGCGAAGACAAAAAACTTATTTTTGATCCCAGTCCTGGCAGCAGCCACACTGGCGATCCCTACCGGTCAGGTGGCCGCCGCTGTTAAGGCCCAGATCGGCCCAACCTGTACGGCTTGCCACCAGGGTGAAGCGAACACCCTCTGGGGTTTTCTGAAAGGGGGCAGCCAGGGCGACAACTCGTTTCAGGTGGAGGTTGGCAAGGATGTCTGGGATTTAAGTTATGACCAATCCACTAAACTGGCCAAGAATCTTACCACCCTCAAGGATCTGGCCAACGGCAAGATCGTGATGGTGAAATACAAGGAGGAAGGTGGCAAGACCATCGCCACCGCGCTGAACTACAAGACCCCGTATGCCTTTAACTCGCCTGACCGTACCATGGAAATCGATGAGCTGATGGCTCTGCTCAAAAAAGACCCCAAGAAGGCCAATTACATGCTCCTGGATGTCCGGGGAATCTCAAATTTTGAGGAAGGTCACCTGCCCGGCGCGGTGGCGGTGCCCAATTATCGCTTCGACAAGTACAAGGATCGGCTGCCCAAGGACAAGAACACCCAGCTCATCACCTACTGCAACGGCTACGGCTGCGGCATGTCGCCGTCGATGTTCCGGGAACTGACCGAGGGGTTGGGCTATAAAAATGTCAAGATGTTCTCCGGCGGCACCCCGCTATGGGCCGCCACCAGCCAACCCCTGCTCACCGAGCCGGAATTTCTCAAGTACATCCAGGACAACGGCAAACCCGATTCCTATGTCTTGGTTGATTTGCGCAGCCCGGAGCAGGCCGCCAAGGAGCATATCCCCGGGGCCGTCAACCTGCCGGGAGCCGATATCAAGGCGGTCTTCGAAGCCTTGCCCGGCGACCGGAAGGCCCGCATCATTCTTTACGCTGACAATATGGCCGAGGCAGAGAAGGCCCACCGGGCACTTTCGGTCAACAACTTCACTGCGGTTTCGGAATTGAATGGCGGCATCGCGGTTTGGAAGGCCAAAGGCTATCCGGTGGCGAGCAATTCCCTGCTCAAGGAGATTAGTTATAAAGCGCAACTGCTGCCAGGCCGGATCAGCGTTGAGGACTTCAAGGCCATTGTCCAGACCCAGCCCACCGACAAGGTTATTCTCGATGTCAGAAGGCCGGATGAGCGGTCTAAGAAAGGCAAGGTTCCCGGCACCATCAGCATCCCGGTGGACACCCTCGATTGGCGCTGGAGCGAGCTGCCGACCGACAAGGAGATCATTCTCCATTGCCAGGACGGGCCCCGGGCCAGTGTGGCCATGGATGTCCTGAAGGAGCACGGCATCAAGGCCCGCTATCTGTTCGCTACCTTCAAGTGGAACAAGGATGGCTCTTACGAAATTTCGGCCAAGTGATATTTGATGCTCTCGCAAAAAGTCCAGGAGAGTTCTTTCATTCGTCATTCCGGCGAAGGCCGGAATCCAGTATCTCAATAGGTTGCAAAAGCACTGGACCCCGGCTTTCGCCGGGGTGACGAGTTTTTGCGAGTTCACCACATTTTTAACCAAATCTTCCCAGAGCAGGTCGGGGAAATTTTCCTTAACCGGGGCGCCATGGTGGCGCCCGGTGGACCGAAAATGAAATCAAGGAGAAAACGAATGAAAGCAAACCATGGAAAATCCCTGCTGCTGGGCTGTCTAATGCTGGGCCTGGCTTCTCCGGTTCTGGCTGGAGACGGCCACAGCGATAACTCGGCTGCCTGGTTTTACCTGAAGGAAGTTGCCGAGGCAAAATACAATACTCCGGTCATGGTCCGCGATACCGACAGCGCCCTCGGCAGACTCAACGTGCAGACCAAGGAACTTGGGCTGAAAGATCTGGTGCGGATTCACGGCCATGCCTGCGATGGCCTGGTCATCTCCTTTGTCGAGATCAAGGCGGCCCTGATGAAGCTGTTTCCCGATGGGGTTGTGGATCGGACCGACCTCCGGGTCGTTTCCAAAAACGGCCCCTGCTGGGTTGACGCCGGGGCGATGCTGACCGGGGCGAGAATCAATTTCAAAACCCTGCGGATCGATAAAACCGTGGGCGATGGCTTTATCATCCAACGCATCTCCACCGGTGAGGCCTACGATGTCCATCTGAAGCCAGGGGTCTTCCCCGCCGAACAGGCCGCCCTGGAAGGGAAGATCCGAAAATTACGCTCCGAGGGCAGTCAGGTGACGGCGGAGGATATTAACACCGTGGAGAAAATGGCCAGCGCCTTTAATATCAAACTGCTCAGCACCCCGGCGGAGCAGCTTCTCGATGTCAAACCCCTGCCTGATTTCAAGTATGCCGCGATTGATACGGTCGAGGTTTTCGGCAACCGTGGCGACGTGGTCAATAAAGATATGCCGAGATAACTCGCCTCGGGAAAAGGCTTATCCGTTGTCATTTTTTTGGTCGGTGGAGTAGGATGCGGGCATCATGAAAAACTCATCTTCTCGCTGGTTCCGCACTTTTATTTTCGGTCTGACTTGTCTCATCAGCGCCTGTTTGTCCCTGCCATCTGCGGCGGCGGATAAACAGGCGCTGCGCTTAGGGCTTTACCCCTACGCCAACCCGGCGGCGGTCTATCAAAGTTTCCGGCCGCTGGTCGAGGCGCTGGCCAGGCAGTCCGGCCAGCCCATCACCATTGATGTCGCCCCCAACTACACCAGCCATGTCCGCCGTCTGGGCGAAGGCAAAATCGACCTGGCCTTTGTCGGGCCGTCGCCTTACGTCAAGGCCAACGACCGCTATCACAGCATTGAACTCCTGGCCCGCCTGAACATCCAGAATGACAGCGGCGACCAAACGGTGATCATCGCCAAACGGCAAAGCCCGGTGACCAAGCTGGCCGACCTCAAGGGCAAGACCTTTGCCTTTGGCGATTACCAATCCTTCGGCAGCCACTTCATGCCTCGCTATCTCCTGCGCCAGAGCGGCGTTGCCATCTGGGATCTGATGGCCTACGACTACGTAATGGGCCATGACAATGTCATTCTGGCCGTTCTCCATGGCGATTTTGACGCGGGCGCGGTCAGGAACGACGTTTTCCAGAATTATCCCGCCCGGGAGACGCTCAAGATTATTGCCGGTCCCATTGCCATCCCGCCCCATGCCATCGTCTGCCGCAAGGATCTGCCCCCGGCGCTCAAGGCAAGCCTGCGCCAAATCTTGCTCGGCATCAAGGATCCGCAGGTGCTGAAGGCCATTGATCCCCGGATGACCGGTTTTTCTCCGGTCGCCGATCAGGATTTCAATCTGGCCCGCCAGGTCATCAAGGCCATCGAGACCCCATGAACCGGACCTTAAGCCAAATCTTCTTCCGGCAGATTCACCTCATTGCCCTGGCTTCGGCCCTGGTTATCAGTGTCCTGGTGGTTTACACTGAACGGACCATTCTGATCAACGACCTGATCGACAAGGGCGACGGTATCGCTAAGGTACTCTCATCGGTCACCCTGGACGCCGTGCTCTCCCACAATTACGCCACCATAGAGCGTTACGTCCGGGAGATCGCCGACGAACCCGCCATTATAAGCGTGGCCGTGCGGCGCGCCGACGGCGAGTTGCTGGCCAGCGCCGGCCTGGCAAACAATGCTGCGGGCCATGCCTTTCATCATCCGGTGCTGCTGGGTGATGAGAATTTTGCCGAGATCACCATCGTCTTTTCCACCGCCCGCATCGATCGCATTCTGCGCACCATCATGCTGGGCGCCATCCTGATTATCAGCCTCTTTCATCTCCTGGGTATTTACATCAGCAACCTGGCCCTGCGGCGGGCCGTCATCAACCCCTTAGCCAAACTCAAGAAATCGATCACCACCATCCAGCAAGGTCAGTTTCATGAACGTTGCGCCATTGCCAGCCCCCTGGAATTGGCTGAACTGGGCAGCGCCTTTAACGACATGGCCGACGCCATCCAACAAAGCTTCGCCCAGATCGAAGCCAACCAGAAAACCCTGGCCATGGAGCGCAGCAAGCTGGCCGCCATTGTCACCAATATGGCAGACGGCCTTTTCGTCACCGACATCAATGGGGTGATCATCTCCTTCAACAACTCGGCCGAACGGATCAGCGGTTTCAGCGAGGCCGAGGCCCTCGGCCACAAATGTTCCGATCTCTTCCGCAGCAACCTGTGCCGGGATGCCTGTGCCCTTTACCACGCCGGAGAAACCATCAATAACCGGCCAACCTTCTTGACCACCAAGGGTGGCGAAACCCTGGCGGTGGCGGTCAGCTCCGCCATGCTCTACGATGCCGAAGGCGAGGCGGTGGGCGGCGTCCAGACCTTCCGCGACATTACCGCCGACCAGAAACGGCAGGAGGTCTTCTGCCACACCGAAAAACTGGCGGCCATCGGCCAGCTGGCCGCCGGTCTCGCCCATGAGATCAACAATCCCCTCGGCAATATCCTGGGCTACACCAAATACCTGGACCAGAACGCACCGCCCGAGGAGTTTGCCAAACGGGTGGCCATCATCATCGAGCAGACCCAACGCTGTAGCGGCATCGTCAAGGGGCTTCTCGATTTTGCCCGGCGCTCGGCCTCGCGCCCGGAAATCATTGATCCCAATAACCTGCTGGCCAGGATCGTGGAGATTGTCCGCTTTCAAGCCGACAAAAAAGGCATCACCATTCACCTGGATTTGCAGGCGGCAGGGATGATCGTCGCCGATCCTCAGAAGATTGAGCAGGTGGTCTTGAATCTCTTGCTGAACGCCATCCAGGCCATCAGCGGCCCCGGCAATATCTGGGTAGGCACCGCCCGACGCCTTGAGACCATCCTGCTGACCGTGGCCGACGACGGGCCCGGGATCGCGCCGGAAATAGCCAGCCGGATCTTCGACCCCTTTTACACCACCAAGCCGGTGGGCGAAGGCACCGGTTTAGGGTTGGCAATCAGCGAAGGTATCGTCATTGAGGCGGGCGGCGCCATCGACGTGGAGGATCGCCCCGGCGGCGGGGCCATCTTCACCGTGATTCTGCCGGGCGTAAAATTCGCTATTGAAAACCCTCACCTCAATCAGTAGTTCGTCATTCCGGCATGTTGTTAGCCGGAATCCCGGCAATCAAGTAAATCTCTCTAGATTCCGGCCTTCGCCGGAATGACGGGAAAACTGAGTGAACAAAAAGGCACTGCCATGACCAGCCCCTCAGCAAAAAAACAGCATCTGCTATTGGTGGATGACGACCAGCGGATGCGGGAACTCCTGACTGACGTTTTTACCGGCAAGGGTTATCAGGTCACCGCCACCGCCGATGGCCGCGAAGCCTTGCTGCATATAGAAGCGACCGCCTTCGATACCGTAATAACCGACTTGATGATGCCCAATGTCAGCGGCACCGAGGTGCTGGCCGCCGCCTTGCGGCGCGACGCCCAACTGCCGGTGATCATTATCACCGGCTACGGCACCGTTGATTCGGCCATCGCCGCCATGAAGCTCGGCGCCCACGACTATATCCAGAAGCCGTTCGATCCGGAGGAACTGGCCCTGATTGTCGAACGCGCCCTGGCCCACTATCAACTGGTCAAACAGAATCGCGATCTGACCGCCAAAGTTACCCTCCTGCAAGGCTCAGAGCTGATCGGCTCCTCTCCCGCCATCCAGGCGGTTAAGGAATTGATTGCTAAACTCGCCCCGCTTACCGTCTCACTGCTCATCTGCGGCGAAACCGGCACCGGTAAGGAACTGGTCGCTCGACTCATTCACCGCAACAGTGCGCGAGCAGCAAACAACTTTTTGGCCATCAATTGCGGGGCATTGAGCGAGACTTTGCTGGAATCAGAACTCTTTGGCCATGAACGGGGGGCGTTCACCGGGGCGGTGGAGCAGAAGAAGGGCCTCCTGGAAGCCGCCAGTGGCGGCACCCTTTTTCTCGATGAGATCAACAGTATGCCGCTCTCGCTCCAGGTCAAACTGCTGCGGGTATTGCAGGACGGAACCTTCTTGCGGGTGGGTGGCACCAAGGAACTGACGACAGATCTGCGGGTCATCAGCGCCAGCAATACCGACCTGAAGGGACTCATCGCCAAGGGCCTCTTTCGCGACGACCTCTATTATCGGCTGAATGGCATGGAAATCAATCTGCCTCCCCTGCGTGAGCGGCGGGAGGACATCGCCGAACTGGCCTACCACTTTCTGCACCGCTACTCCCGCAAATACGACAAGGCCATCCAGGACATCGCCCCCCAGGCCTTGCGGATGCTTACCGATGCCCCTTGGCCCGGCAATGTCCGGGAACTGGAAAATATCATGAGCCGGGCGGTCATCATGGAGCCCAGTGCCACCATTACCACCACGGCCCTGCCAGCCTCACTCGGTGCGCCAAGCCTACCGCAAGCAGCCGCCAACCTCATGACCATGGAAGAAATGGAGCGGTACATGATCAATAAAGCCCTGTCCGCTACCAATAACAATCGGGCCTTGGCCGCTCAGATCCTCGGCATTGATGTCTCTACTCTCTGGCGCAAGGCCAAGCGCTACGACCTGTAATCGTGCATTTTGCTTTTAGCTTATTGTATTGTGCGAACCCGCATCCTGCCAGCTTGCAGAATGCCAACGGTAAGTCCCACACCAGAATTAGCGGGTGAATTCGCTGTTGACGAATCCGCTTATCCGGATATAAAGGTATAGTCATGCAACAAACCACCCATTTACTCAAAGCCCTAACCGACGAAACCCGGCTGCGCATCCTGGCCCTCCTTGGGCAAGGGGAACTTTGCGTCTGTGATTTGATTGCGGTGCTGCAATTGCCGCAGTCAACCGTCTCCAGGCATCTTGCCCTCTTGAAAAACGCCGGGTGGGTATCTGATCGCCGCCAGGGGCTCTGGATGTATTACCATCTGAAAGACACAGGAATGCCCTTGCGGATGATTTTGCAGCAAACACTTCTGGCCCACCTCGCAGGTTTACCGGCAACCCAGAAAGATGGAGAGCGCCTCGGCCTGTATTTGAAAGAAAAGTCGCGAAACGCCTGCGGTTGATATTTTCGAGAGCACACGAATTTGTTTTGGACACGATAATTATGAGGAGTTGCAGATGAGTAAGACCATGACCAAGCGTTTATCCTTTCTCGACCGCTTTCTCACCCTGTGGATCTTTCTGGCCATGTTCGCAGGCGTTCTGGGCGGCTGGCTTTATCCCGGGATCCAGTCGGTGATCAACTCCTTCCAGGTCGGCACCACCAATATCCCCATCGCCGTCGGCCTGATCCTGATGATGTACCCGCCGCTGGCCAAGGTGCGCTATGAGAAGCTGCACGAGGTCTTCACCAATTACAAGGTGCTGGCCCTCTCCCTGGTCCAGAACTGGCTGATCGGGCCGCTCCTGATGTTCGGCCTGGCGGTGACCTTTCTCTCCGGTTACCACGAGTACATGGTCGGGCTGATCCTGATTGGTCTGGCCCGCTGCATTGCCATGGTCATCGTCTGGAACGACCTGGCCGAGGGCGACACCGAGTATTGCGCCGGGCTGGTGGCCTTCAACTCGATCTTCCAGGTGCTGTTCTTCCCGCTGTATGCCTGGATTTTCATCACCATCCTGCCCGGCTGGCTGGGGATCGAGGGGGCGGTGGTGAATATCTCCATGGGCCAGATCGGTGAATCGGTCTTTGTCTACCTGGGCATCCCCTTCCTGGCCGGGATGGCCACCCGATTTATCGGCCTGAAGCTCAAGGGCGAGGTCTGGTACCAGGAAAAACTGCTGCCCCGGCTCAGCCCACTGACCCTGCTCTTCCTGCTCTTCACCATCGTCGTGATGTTTTCCCTGAAGGGTGAATACATCGTCCAGCTGCCCCTGGACGTAGTGCGAATCGCCATTCCTCTGGCCATCTACTTCCTGATCATGTTCCTGGTCTCCTTCTTCATGTCGTACAAAGTCGGAGCGACCTACGAGCAGGCCGCCACCCTCTCCTTCACCGCCGCCTCCAACAACTTCGAACTGGCCATCGCCGTGGCCATCGCCGTCTTCGGGATCGATTCCGGCCAGGCCTTCGCGGCGGTGATCGGGCCGCTGGTCGAGGTGCCGGTGTTGATCAGCCTGGTCAATGTCGCTTTCTGGATGAAGAGAAGGTACTTTCCCTTTGCCATAGCGACCCCGACCGGGGTTTGCCATGTTTCCTGCAAACCGTCTTAAGCAGCCGGGACAGGTCTTTTATCAGAGGTCATTCATGATGAAAACCAAAATCCTCTTTCTCTGTACCGGCAACTCCTGCCGCAGCCAGATGGCCGAAGGCTGGGCCCGCCACCTCAAGGGCGGGGTAATCGAAGCCTGGTCCGCCGGGTTGGTCAAGCACGGTCTGAATCCCTATGCGGCGCAGGTCATGCTTGAGGCCGGAGCCGACATCTCCGGCCAGGTTTCAAAAACCATCGAGGAGTTGCCGGTGGTGGCCTTTGATTACGTCATCACCCTCTGCGACCACGCCAATGAATCGTGCCCATATTTCCCCGGCAAGATCATCCACCATGGCTTTCCCGACCCGCCCACCCTGGCCGCAACCGCCGCCAGCCCTGAGGAAAAACTGGCCTGCTACCGCCGGGTCCGCGACCAGATCCGTGATTTTATCCTGACCCTGCCGGCAGCCCTTCTCGATGGGGAAGCGAACTAAAAGATCTGATCCTGCGGTAACAAACGGCTCCCGGAAATCGCGCCCCGGCCACCTCAACTCCTGGAAGAGTTGGACTCAGTCTCCCCGCCACCAGCCCAAACGCCTCGCCTAAATCCTCACCGCCCCCTGCGGCTGGGGTGATTAACGCCGCTCCCCACAACGCTTTATAACGATCCCCCGGAATTTCCCGGGAAACCGCCCCCCTTTAAGACCCGACTTGATTTGTCGTTGGCGCGGCATGATAATACTCTTATAGCCAACATTAATTTTATCAAGGAGCAAGACCATGCTGGAACTAATCAAAAAAGGGTTACTCACCGGACTGGGAATGGCCGTGGTCACCAAGGCCAAGCTGGAAGCACTTCTGGGTAAGCTGGTCGATGAGGGGAAGATGTCCCGGGAAGAGGCCGCGAAACTCCTCGATGAGCTGCTGCAGAGCGGGGAAAAACAGTGGACCGAGGCGGAGGAGAAGATCGGCGCGGCGGTAAAAAAGCTGGTGACCGAGATGGACTTCTGCCGGAAAGAGGAGCTGAAGGAACTGGAAAAGAAATTCCAGGCCTTGGAACTCCGGCTGGCCGATCTTGAAATGCGCCAACCCCCGCAAGCCCGAGGGTGATCACGACATGGATCTGTTCGGCATCGCCAATCTCGGCCGCTTCCGGCATATCGTCACGATCCTCTTCAAGTATGGCTTTGACGATATTGCCGAGCGGTTGAACATTCCCGGCAAGATCCTGATCGGCAAGGTGCCGGCGGTCGCAGGGGAGTTGACCACCTGGCAGCGGCTGCGCCTGGGTCTCGAAGAGCTAGGCCCCAGCTTCGTCAAATTGGGCCAGATTCTCAGCCAGCGCCCCGACCTGCTGCCCCTAGAGCTGATCCGGGAGCTGGAGAAGTTGCAGGATGCGGTCACCCCGGTGCCCACCGCCGAGATCGTCAAGGTGGTCGAAGAATCTCTGGGGATACCCCTCGCCGAGGTCTTCGCCAACTTTTCCGAGACCCCCTTGGCGGCCGGCTCCCTGGCCCAGGTCCACCAGGCCATCCTCAAGCGGAGCGGCGCGGCGGTGGCGGTCAAGGTCCGGCGGCCCGAGGTGGAGAAAACCATCGAGATCGATCTGCATATCCTCGAAACACTCATCCCCTACCTTTACGAGCATTTTGAGTTCGCCCGCATTTACAACCTGCCGCGTCTGTTCATCGAGTTGCGCCGCGCCCTGCTGCGGGAGCTTGATTTCACCCGCGAGGCCCGGAACATGAAAATCGTCGCCGCTAACTTCAGCGGCTATCCCGAGGTTTTCATTCCCGGGGTGCTCGACTCCGCCAGCACCGACAAGGTCCTGACCATGGAACTGGCGGAGGGGACCAAGCTCAAGAACTTCCCGGAAAGCACCCTGGAGCACCGCGAAAAGCTGGCCCGCAATGGTCTGGGCATCATCATCAAGCAAATCCTTGACGACGGCTTCTTTCATGCCGATCCGCACCCGGGCAATATCTTGATCAGGGCTGACGACACGGTCTGCCTCCTGGACTGGGGCAGCGTCGGGATCATGCCGGAACGGACCCGCTACGAACTGGTCGATCTGGTCTCGGCCATCACCGATAAAAACGCCGAAAAGGCGCTGGACGTCATGCTCTCCTTCAACGCCGGCCAGGGCCGCCCGATTGATGAGCCCTTGCTGGTTCGCGACATTCTGGAGATGATTTACTCCTATCACAGCGTGCCCATCGGCGAGCTGAACATCAAGAATCTCTTCAGTGATATCAACACGCTGCTGCGCACCCACGGCCTGCAATTGCCCAGCGACCTGGCCTTGATGTTCAAGGCGGTGGTCACCGCCGAGGGCACCCTCCACAAGCTCTATCCGGAACTGAATGTCGTCGCGGAGCTGCAACCCCATCTCCGCCGCTTGAGTCAGGAACGCTGGCAGCCGCGGAGCCTGCTGCAACAGATGGGTCGGCAACTCAGGCAGTTCCTGCGCCTGCAGCACGACCTGCCGACCCGGCTCCGGAGCATCCTTGAGCGTCTCGACCGGGGCCAGTTGGCCATCCGCTTCGAGCACCAGAACCTGACGGGATTTCAGCGCACCCTCGACAACGCCAGCAACCGGCTGGCCTTCAGTATCCTGACTGCCGCCCTGATCATCGGCTCCTCGATGATCATCACCACCGGGGTCAAGCCGCTGTTGTTCGGCTACCCGGCCATCGGCCTGATCGGCTACTTCATCTCGGCGGTTCTGGGGTTGACGGTGCTGATCAACATCATCCGCAGCCGGGGCCTCTAAAATCGCCCTAGCCGCCCTACAATTCCAGTGGTTTTTGCACCCGGTTGTCGGTGGCCCGGTCTGATCCGGTTGTTCGAAAAGATATCGATGCGGATGGTGCGGAGGGGCTTAGGTAAACCTGATCTTGATCCTGCCGACCTGGATAACGTCCAGCGCCTTCAGCAGTCTAGCCTTGGTGAGCCGCTTGCCGTTTACCCAGGTCTTCCTGAGGCCGGCAATGTGGGCGACAAAGTAACCTTCCTTGCGGCTGTAGATGGCAAACTGAATCTTCCCCATGAAGAAGCCGGACAAGAGCAAGTCACAGGAGCGATCCGTCCCGGCTTTGATGCCTTTCCCCTTCAAAACCAGCCTGGCCGGAGTAGCATGACCCGCCAGGACGGTCAGTTCACGGTCCTTCTGGGGGGTCTTTTTTCTGCGAAGATCGGTTTCGTTGTAAATGCCGCTGACGTAGCGGGTCATATTGCCGTCTTCATAGTCCTTGGCCACCGAGGCGGCCGGCTTGATCTCCACCGCGGCGTCCAGTTCCTTGGCCGGTTTGAGGATGAATTTACCGATGCTGAGCTGGTCGGACTTACTGATGGGGGTAGCCGAACGGATCTTGCGCCGGTTGACCTTGGTGCCGTTCATGCTGCGCAGGTCGGCCAGATAGTATTGACCATCCTTCAATTCCAGGGACGAGTGGCGGCGGGAGACCGAGCTGTTGGGGATGAGCACATCGGCCTCCCGGCCCCGCCCGATCACCAGACATTGCCCTTCACTGATGGTGAAACTGGCCACGATCCGGTCTTTGAAGATGATCAGCCATTCTTCCATAATTCGCGCCCACCTGACTGAAAGTCGATGCTCGGCAACTTGATCTGCCTTAATGATAAACCCGGAGCGAGACTTTGGTAAGAACTAATTGCGGGAAGGTAACGGCGGCTGGGCTTGGCAACGCTCAAAAACCGCAGCAGCGGAGGAACTCCCGATCGAGCAAATCCCGGCAGGCCGCCAGGGTCGGCAGGTTCTGCATCCGGGCGGCCAGGCGGTGGCCGAACTGCAGGTTCTGGCTGAAGTACCAGGTAAATTCTTTGATCCGCCCCAGGGCCTGGTGCTCGGGATAGAACTCGGCGATCAGCCGCCAGGCCTCCTGGTAGGTCGCCCAGAGAAATTCGGCCGAGATCTCCCGCTCCTCGCCGAGGATCTCGGCAAAGAGCCAGGGCCGGCGCACCGCTGCCCGGCCGATCATCACCCCGTCGCAGCCGGTCTGGCCGAACATGGCCAGACAATCCGCCCGGCTGGTCACGTCGCCGTTGCCGATCACCGGCAGCCTGGTCATGGATTTGAGATGCCCGATGTAATCCCAGCGCGCCCGCCCTTTAAGCTTCTCGCTGGTCAAGCGGGGATGGAGGGTGATCGCGTCCACCCCTGTCGCCTCCAGCACCCCGGCCAGCTCCTTGAGAAAGGCGAGATCGGGAGCCACCCCCAGACGGATCTTGACGGTCAACGGACAGGCGAGGGCCGGGCGCAGGGCGGTGAGGATCGCCTCGATCAGGCTCAGATCGGAGAGTAGGTGGCCGCCGGCCTTGCGCCGTCCGGCGATATTGGGGGCCGGGCAGGCCAGGTTGAGATCGACGATCTCGGCGCCGTAGCCGGCCAGCTCCCGCGCCCCGATCACGGCCTCCTCCGGGTTGGGCGCCACGATCTGGTAGGCCATCGGGTACTCGACTTCGTGGCGCTGCAGCCAGAGGGATTTTTTCTGGACATCGTTGGGCAGGTGCCGGGCGCTCAGCATCTCGCTGAAGAACAGTCCCGGTTTGGCAAAGGAGGCGACCAGCCGCCGGAACGGCGAGTGGCTGACCCCGGCCATGGGGGCCAGAACCAGGGGCGGGTCGATGCGGACCGCGCCGATATTAAAAGCCGCAGGAATCGTCACAAATATCTCGCTAAAATTAGGGGTTAAAAGCGGCCCAGCTCGCCGCCGCCGCCGGCCGATTCTACGGGAAGGAGGCCCGGATGCAAAGGGATTTTTCGGGCCGCCCCGACCTACCCCACTTTTTTGTAGCCAGTCCCGATCCATAGGTATATGAAGACGAGCAGTGCCCTGATTATGCAGCTGCCCGCAAAATCAGCGACTGTAGGTTCACCGCCATTATTCTCAAGAACCACGAGGAACCCCATGATCAAGATCACCGGACTGATCTTCGACTACCCGGGCCACCGCGCCTTAAACGATATCTCCCTGACCGTCCCGCCCGGCAGCGTCACCGCCCTGGTCGGCCCCAACGGCGCCGGCAAGACCACCCTGCTGCGCTGCATCGCCGGCCTGGAAACCCCGCTGGCCGGCAGCATCGAAGTGGCCGGGATCGACGTGATCAAAGAGCCCCGGGAGGTCCACCGCACCCTGGGCTATCTCTCCGACTTCTTCGGCCTCTACCAGGACCTCAGCGTGGCCCGCTGCCTGGAATACGCCGCCGCCTCGCAAGGCCTGCCGGATGGGGATATTGCCGGGGCCATCGCCAAAACCGCGGCCGGCCTGGACCTGGCCGACCGGCTCAACCAACCCGCCGCCAGCCTGTCGCGGGGGTTGCGCCAGCGGGTGGCCATCGGCCAGGCCATCATCCACGCCCCCAGGGTGCTGCTGCTCGACGAACCGGCCTCGGGGTTGGACCCGGAGGCGCGGGCCGGACTGGCACGGCTCTTCGTGCAACTGCAGGCGGAGGGCATGACGATTGTGGTCTCTTCCCACATCCTGGCCGAGCTGGACGAGTATTCGACCCACATGCTGGCCCTGCGCCAGGGGCAAGTCATCGAAAATCGCCCCCTGGCCGCGCATCATCCCGCCCCCGGCGGCCGCCACCTGCGCCTGGAACTGGCCCAACCCGACGAACGCCTCTACGACTGGTTCATCGCTCACCCCCAGGCCGCACTGAGGCTGAGCGGCGAGGACTTTGTCGAGTTCGACTTCACCGGCGATTCCATCGCTCAGGCCACCCTGCTGCGGGAGCTGGTGGAGGCCGGATTCCCGGTCACCGCCCTGGCCGAACAACGGGAAAACCTCCAGCAATCCTATTTGCGCTCGGTGGCCGACCAGGCCAAGGAGGTCAGCCATGCTAATTAATAACCCGGAATTCCGTCGCAACCTCTGGCTGGAGTTCACCGGCCACCGCCTGCTGGCCATGCCGGGGGTGCTGGGGTTGATCACCCTGGCGATAATCCTGGCCGATGGCCCCGATCTGGCCGGCAATCTCCAGCAACTCGCCATGACCATCTTCATCTTCATCGTCTGGTTCTGGGGCAGCCGCAACGCCAACGCGGCCATGATCAACGAACTGCGTGACCACACCTGGGACCAGCAACGCTTGAGCGCCCTTTCCCCCTGGGCCATGACCTGGGGCAAGTTGTTCGGGTCCACCGCCTACAACTGGTACGGCGGGCTGATCTGTCTGGCGGTCGCCACCCTGGCTGGTCTCGCCACCCGGGGGGCCGAAATCCTGGTCACCCTGGGGGCGCTGATCGCCTCCGGGGTGCTGCTCCACGCCCTGGCACTGACCCTGCCTCTCCACGCCTACCACCATCGCCCCCGCCCCGCCCAATCCGGCGGGATCGGCTGGCTGGCCCTGGTCCTCGCCTTCACCTTCTTCACCAAGACCACCGGAGGGAGCGACAGTGAGGCCATCCTCTGGTGGGGGATGAGCAGCGGCCGGGACCTTTTCTGGCTGGCCACCAGTCTCTTCTTCGGGGCAGCAGCGGTATTCGCGGCCTGGCGGGTGATGAGCAACGCCCTGCAGGTTCGCACCCGCCCCTGGGCCTGGCCGCTCTTCGCCATCCTCCTGACCATCTGGCTGGCCGGCCTCGGCGAGCGGACCAGCCAGACCGGGCTGCCCTTTACCGGCCTGCTGGTCGCCATGGCCATGACCTACCTGGCCCTCTTTTCCGAGCCCACCGGTCCGGTGGTGCTGCGCCGCCTCCAACTCTGCCGCGCCCATGGCGACTGGCAGGCCTGGCTGGAGCATCTGCCCACCTGGCCCACCACCCTGCTCCTGGCCTTCGTCTTTGCCCTGGCCGCCACTGTAAGCAGCCCGCCCCCCCTGCCGCTGGTCGAGTTTGCCGAGGGGCCGATGAGCATGGCCCAGCTGCCGCCCCTGGTCCTGGCCCTGCTGCTCCTCCGTGACGCCGGCCTGTTCCTCTTCTTCGCCCTGGCCCCCAGCCCGGGGCGGCCGATCTGGGCCACCGTGCTCAGCCTGGGCGTCCTCGATTTCCTCCTGCCCTTTTCTTTGAAGTCAGCCGGGATGGGTCAGCTGGCTTGGTGCCTGATGCCCATGGGCAAAGGCAATCCCTGGGCGGCGGTGATGGTGGTGACCGTGCAGGCGGCGGTGGTACTGGGGTTGGTAAGTTGGCGCTGGCGGCTGGTGATGAAGGAAGAGGCTTAAAAATGGCTGGCGATAGCACCCAGAACACATGAAAAATTTCATTATCACAGCCCTAACCCTCCTGGCGTTAATTCCAGGAATGGTCAATGCCCAAGGCAATATTGAACTACAGAAAATTGAATTCCTAATATCCTCAATTGAACATCTAGACGGGGTGAAATTTGTCAGAAATGGCTCAGAGTATAACGGGAAGGAAGCTGCGGATCATTTACGGATGAAACTTCAAAAAGCTGGCGCAAAGGTCCGGACCGCGGATGATTTCATTAGCCTATGCGCTTCATCATCATATTTCTCAGGCAATCCTTATATGATTAAATTCCCTGACGGGAACACCAAGAAATCAGAAGATTATTTTCGAGAGAAGTTAAAGGAATATCCTACAGCCAGGTAGGTCGGGTTAGCGCAGCGTAACCCGACGTTTCTATCCTTGGTCCCAACTACGCAATGTCGGGTTACGCGATAAAACCGCTAACCCGACCTACCAGGCTTAACGCAGGACGGTAGTGAAGATCAGTTCTTCTCGCGGCGGCTGATGATCCGGAATGTTTCTTCGTAGATGTTGTGGCGGGGGCCGATGGCCACCACCTCGATAATTTGGGGGTCGGCAATCCGGTAGACAATTCGCATCCGTTTGACCCGAAAGGTGCGGAGCCCGTTGAGTTCTTCCCGCAGGACCTTGCCGCAATGGGGATCGGCCAGGAACATGGCCAGGGCGGATTTAAAGCGTCCCTTCAGCTCCGGATGGAGGCCGCGAATCAGTTCGGCCAGCTCGTCCGGCAGGCGGATTTGGTAAATTGCCACCATGCCCGGGTTCAGCTGAACAGTTCGTCAAGGGTATAGAGGGAGACCTTCTTTTTCTTGAAGGCCGCCAACCCCTTCTTGATTTCGGCCAGCAGTTCGGCGTCATTGCGCACCGCCCCCGTTTCCCGCCACCCCTCGAACTCTTCCGGGCTGACCAGGACCGCCACCGGCTCACCGTTCTTGGTGATCAGCACCTCCTCGTCGGTAACCCGCAATCCCTCGACCAAGGCACTCAGCTTCATCTTTGCTTCCGAAACGGACAACGTCTTCATTTTGACCTCTATTCAGGTTGACTTGAATTTAGATCATCGTAAGCGTTCGCACCATTTCGAGCAAGCTCGATTTTTTGTACATAGGCAACTTGTAATCTTGGAAGCCTGACCCTTTACAACGTGCACCGTTGAATTGAGCCGGGCGAGAAATAATGGGGAAGTGTCCCTAATTTCCCTAGCGTCAAAACAGCCTCATCTGCCGCGCCCGTCCAGGTTAGAAAACCCTGGTAATGGCAAAGGAATTTGGGGATGATTTAAAATGATTTCAAGAGCTTAAGAGAAACCGACTGGTCGAGGAAATCCTTCCGCCCTTCTATATCGTAACGGACCGTAAACTCCATCATCTGCTTGCTGCCAGCGCTCACACCAAGCCCTCCAGAGTAGATCCAGGGGGAGGGATCAACTCCGGTGGTGACGAAAGTGGCGCTCGGCTCACCGGCATAAGAAGCGGTGATGCTGTCATCATCGGCCAAAACGTCATAACCAAGCCCGAGATTTGCGGTCATGGCGAAGTTACCGCCAAAGTCATGGGTAAGTTTACCCTCACCCCCCAGGATCAGTTCATCGGTCTTGTTTTTATCGACGCTCAGGTTAAGGGATCCGGCTCCGGTTTCGGTGTAGCCTTCGTCTTCGATCATGGTGTAATCGACCCGCACCGAGGGAGTCAGGCTGGTTCTTGCCCCCACGGCGAAATCTTTCGCCATTTCGGCCCCGGCGTGGGCGCTCCAGCTGTCGTAATCAGCTTTGGCAACCCTGCCAAACAGCGGCATGGATTTGCTTATTTCGTTGGCGTGCGTGCCGTAATCCACCTGCCAGTTGAACTCAGTTCCCCGACTCAACTCATGGCTGGCGTAAACGATGCCCTGGTAACTGGTCACCTCGGCCTCACGGGAGACACCACCATCGGCATCGATATCGGTATCGCTGTAGGCAAATGCCAAACCCAGCCGGAAACCGTCACTGACTTTGCCGTCCGCGCCGATAATCAGGCCGTAGCTGTCGGCGTCATAACCCTCGGAGCCGTTGCTGGCGTCCTGGGTGGCGCTGGAGCCAAACGGCTTGAGCCAGACATTACGGTCGGCAAAGAACCCGTCTCCGGAGTTCATACCTTGACCGGCCTGGCGGGCTCGAATGATCCGGTTGGCTCCGCGCTTGGTCCCAGCGATGGTCTTTGGCATATCGCCATTCAGGATCGGCAGGGTCGAATCGATGGCGGCAGCGACCTCCCGGGCTGAACCAAGATCGTTCCAGATCACCGACAGGACATCATTCATCCCGCCGCTGCCGCCATTGCTGGCAAAAAGCTGGTCAAACAGGGTCGCGGCTCCGGTAGCGCCGGAGTTGCCGGACAGGTCGGTACTCCCGGCCACTGTGTATCGGCTGACCCCAAGGTCGATGGTGTTGCCGTCGATAACTGCGGTGAAATCCAGCAACCCGTACGTTTCGGTAACGACCAGGTTGCTGGCGCTCAGGCTGCCGGCAACCAGGACATCGGCCAAGGTATCGCCACTGGCCAGAGTGTTACTGTCGGCAACGTTAACCACCAGGCCGGTACCAGGGGCCATGGTGGCGTTGCCATTGACCTTCAACTGGGCGTAATTTGTGGTTGAGACGACGCCAATAATCAGTCGGCCGGTGCTTCCCTGGTTATAGTCACCCTGGATCACGGCCGGCGATAAATCGATTGGCCGGCTTGGCAGGTCGATGGTGCCCTGGTTATCAACCTTAACGGCGCCGCCAATACTAAGATTACCGTAAAGCACCCCGCCAGCCTCATTGTTGATCGTCCCGGTGCCGCTGTTGACATACAGGGAATAACCATGCTCAGGGTGGTCGCCAAAGGCAAACCCGTAGATGGTGCCGCGGTTGGTGAGCTGGCCGTTCAATTCTCCGTCCACCTTTATCCCATAGGCGTTGGCCGTAGCGGAACCAGCCGCCTTGGCTTCAGCCCCAGCGCCAATAACACCGCTGTTGATGAGGGAACAGGAGAGATTGCCGGCAATTCTAATTCCGTGGGCTTCGGCCGTCCCGGTGCTGTTGATGGCCGTGGCGGTGGGGCTGATCGGACCGCTGCTGAACAACAGCGGCAGTGGATCCTGCCACACGCCGCTGATGGCCGTTGCGGTGGCGCTGATCGAACCACTGTTGGTCAGACTGCCGGCCAGGTTATTGATCCAAATTCCGCTGGCGCTGGCACTGGCATGGCCATTTGAGTTGGAGGCCAAGGCAGCGGCCTTGATGGTCTGGTTGTTGTTCACCACGCCGGTGGCTGAAATATCATTGAGTTGAACGGCCCCGGCAATGGCCGAGGAGGTTGTGGCGTAGGCCCGGGCCTCGGCGCTGATGGTACCGGAATTGCTCAGCGTGCCGCTCAGCTCTCCGACCCACGCCGCCATAACCCCATAGGCGAAAGCACTGGCGGATCTGACCGCCTGGGCCTCAGCCACCGCTTCGATCACGCCGCTGTTGGTGAGGATACCGGAGTGATTGCCAAACAGACTAATCCCGTAAGCTCCGGCAGTGGCCGTTCCTGCGTCATTGAGGGCCGAGGCAGTGGCACTGATCGAACCGCTGTTGGTCAGGCTGCCGGACAGGCTATTGATCCCAATCCCGTCGGCAATGGCCCAGGCAAAGGCCGAGGAGGTGGTGGCGTAGGCCCGGGCCTCGGCGTTGATGGTGCCGGAATTACTCAGGGTGCCGCTCAACTCTCCGTCCAGTTCTACACCACCATTCACAATAATCCCGTGAGCCGCGGCAATGGCCGGTCCTGCGTCATTGAGGGCCGTGGCAGTGGCGCTGATCGAACCGCTGTTGGTCAGGATGCCGGCCAGGTTATGGATCTCAATCCCGCTGGCAATGGCAAAGGCAAGGCCATTTGAGTTGGAGGCCAAGGCAGTGGCCTTGATGGTTTCATCGTTGTTCACGACGCCGGTGGCTGAAATATCATTGAGTTGAATGGCCCGGGCAAAGGTTATGGAGTAGTTGGTGGAGTGGGCCCGGGCCTCGGCGCTGATGGTGCCGGAATTGCTCAGGGTACCGCTCAACTCTCCGTCCACTGTTACTCCGTATGCGTAAGCACTGGCGAAACTGTCCGCCTGGGCCTCCGCCAACGCTTCGATCATGGCACTGTTATTGAGGGTACCGGAGAGATTACCACCAACACTAATCCCGTAAGCGTCGGCCGAGGCCGTTCCGGAGCCGTTGAGAGCCGTGGCGCTGGCACTGATCGATCCGCTGTTGCTGATACTGCCGGCCAGGTTTCCGGCAGCATATATCCCATAGGCGGATGCGTACACCGAGGAGCAACTCGCAGAAGGAGAAGGACAGGAGCCATTGTCGACCGCCTCGATGGTGCCGGAATTAACCAGGTTGCCGACCAGATCGCCAATGCCGATACTATAGTCAAAGGTTGTCGTCCATGGGGGGGTATTAAACGAGCAGGAGGCTGTGGCGCAAATGGTGCCGGAGGTAGCGGTGGTGCCGGATAACGTACCCTGCCCAAGGGCATAAGCCGGCGGCACATTAACGGAATTGGCCAAGGCCATCGCCAAGGCAGCCCCGCCCAGCGTGACACTTCTCCAGCCGCGCGAACAGCCCTTTTTGACAACCGCCTTGTTTTTCCTGCCTTTCCGTGGTGCCATAACCAGTTTCTCCAGTAAAATTTAACGTAAAAACACCACACCATACCTATATCATTTCTTTTGGTCTTAAAAGCCCCTGCGAGTCTCTATTTGAAAAGCACCACGAAGCTACCAGGGAGCAGGCGAGATGACAGGCAAGACCAAGAGCAATACTCAATCCAGTTGCAATAATCAACGACAAATTTCCTGGCGGCAGGATGGAATATTCCGATCAGCGTTGGCCTCAGGCAGGGCGACTGGAAAGGCCACCAGCGGGAGCAATTGGAGTCGGACCAAGGCAACTTATTGATAAATAGCAGGTTAGGTTGCCAAGTCGGCAACCCAGCGAACTCTGGGCTGCGCTGGCTGGCCGTCCGAACTGACGATATTTACAGGGGGGGGAAGGAGAGCTAGGAGAATAACGGAGTTATTACCAAGTGATTTCACAACAATCAGATCGCTTAACAAATTTATTACGCTACCTGGTGTCCTGTTTATTTAATTTCCTCAATTAATATTGACAGGTTGGGCCACCCTTCGACAGGCTCAGGGTGAACGGTGGTTACGTTCAAACCGTTGTTCCGATCATCCTGAGCCTGTCGAAGGGTGGCCCGATGGAAACAACTAACCAAACAGCACACTAGACCCCCAGTCTGCCCACCGGAGTGACTGGGCTGATCGATAAGATTTAATCCAGATAGACGATCTCGCCGCTGTTCTGGCTGATCCGGCTGCCGTCCTCCAGACGCAGCAAGAGGTTGCCGCAACAGCCGATGCCCTCCACCACCCCTTCGAAGAGCGGTTTCTGCTGGACATCGTAGCCGAACCGCACCCTTCGCCCCACCGTGTCGGAGAGGGCCAGCCAACTGTCAACCAGGGGATGGCGGTGCCCGGCCAGGAACTGCTCGAAGAGTTCCGGATCGGTGAGGGTGACCGCGTCGCTCATCGCCAGAATTTGCTGTTCCTCGTAGTGCAGCAGGCCGATCGACCAGACCAGCTTGGCCAGGACCCGCCCGGCCAGTTGGTCGACCGCGACCTCGCGACCCAGCAGCTGTTTGAGCGAGGCCGCCTGGTCGGCCAGTTCCGGCGGGAAGGCCTCGTTGTTGACGTTGATACCGATCCCTAAGAGGATGTACTCCTCGCCGCTCACCGGACCACGCATTGACTCGCAGAGGATGCCGCAGACCTTGCGGCCGTTGATATTGACGTCGTTGACCCACTTGAGGCGTGCTCCGGGGTGGACGGTGGCGATGGCCTCGGCGGCGGCGGCGCCGGCGGCCAGGGTGTATAGGGAGGATGAGACCGGCAGCAGGGTGTTGACCAGGACCACGGTCATCCACAACCCGCCTTCCGGGGCATGCCAGGGGCGCTGGAAGCGGCCGCGGCCGCCGCTCAGCTGGTCGGCGACGATCACCAGCCCGGAGGGGAAGGAACGGCCGGTGGCTTCGTGCTCAGCAATCAGGCGGCGGGCATGGTCCATGCCGCGCCCCAGCTGGGCGTGGCGCTGAATGACCGAACCCACCGAGGCGCCGAAACGCAAAACGGCCGACACGGTAGGTGTCGGCCGCAACGTACTGCGCAGGGGGATTTCCTCGGCCCGGATCAGCTGCTGCACCAGGTCCGGGGTGAGAGCGGCGATCAGTCCCATTCCGCCTTGACGCGGGTGATGATCTTCTGGATCAGGGGCAAGGTGTCCTTGGGGCAGACGCCGATCAGGGTTTCGCCCTGTTCGAAGCTGGCGCCGGCCGTGAAGTAGACCGAGTGGATGATCCCCGCTTCGCCCTCATAGAAGACCGGCGATTCCCGCTTCATCAGCGACATGGTGAACAACTCGTCGCCGGGTTGGATCTGGACCTGACGCTGGCCGTACTTCTCGATCCGCGACTGGATATCCATGGCGAAGAAGTACTTGGCCCGCTGCGGCGCCTTGACCAAAAAGAGGACCCGCATGAGGATCTTGTCGATGATCTCTTTCTTCTTCAAGGGGTGCTTGATGGTGATGATCTTCTCGCCGGCCTCGACAAACTGCCCGTCCAGATCGCTGCGCACCGCCGAAACCTCGCCGTTGGTGGGCGAATGGACCAGCTTCAGATTGCGCTCGCGGTTGATCTCGTAGAGTACGGAACCGGGGATGTGCTGCCACTCGCCGCTGACCGCCTCCACCGGGCTGCCGATCTCCACCTTGAACTTCAAGAGGCCGGTGTGCTGGGTATGCACATCGACGTACTCGAAAGGATCGGAACGGTACTTGCTTAAGACCTCGTCGAAATCTATCTCGTCATGCATGAGTTTACCTTCCAGCCCGGGGCCGGAGAATCAGCGGTAATAGAGTTTGCTGCTGCCCATGGTCAGCAGACATTTATGGAGATTGCGGCGGAATTCGCGCCGGTCCCAGATGCCCTGAATGTGCCCGCGCCGCAGGGCGTTCTTGGCGCTGTGATAATCGGGCGGCACCTCCTCACCGGTGGTGTCGCGGATGACCCGGGGGCCGGCGAAGCCCAGCCGGGTGGAGCGGATCGCGAACTGGTAGTGCGAACAGCCCAGGAAGCTGGCCACCGGGCCGGCGTAGGAGTTGTTGTCGTAGACCACCATATAGAGCCCGCCAGCGTCGATGTACTCCCGCACCGCCATGGTGCACTTGGGCATCTGGATTACCCCCAGGGTGCCCTCCTGGATGCGGATACCGCCGGTCGTATGCACGTAAGAGAGCAGCGGTCGCCGCTTCAGCTTGGCCATCTCGCAGGCCAGGACGAACTTCTCGCCCTCGGCGGCCCCGACCGTGCCGTTGCGGAAATCGCTGTAGAGCATGGAGACCACCAGATCGAGCCCCATGACCTTGGCGTCGAAGGTGATATTGGCGCAATTGCGCCCGGTCTGCTCGACCGTCTTCTTGAGTTTCTTATCGAGACCCTCGTAATTCAAGGGGTTGAGCGAACAGATCTCGGAGTTGAACTCGCGAATCGAATCACGGTCAAAGAGGTTCTTCAGGTACCACTCGTATTCCAGGGGAAAATGGTGGCCGCACGCCTCGCAGACCCCGCAGAATTCGCCATAAAGATCGGGCACCCAAAGGTCCTTGCAGCCGTACCGGTAGCTGTTGGGACAGGTGATGGTCCGGTCTTCGTTGGCCAGGGGGCTGGTGTAGATATCGGCAAAGTCGGCATCGGCATCACCGCGGGTGATGGCTGGCCGGGCGCTGCGAAACTCCGGCTTGGTGCCGATGAAGTCGTAGGCGGCGGTGAAGGGGGCGGTAATCCGCTTGATGAACACCGAACTTTCAGCGGAGACATCCTTCAGCAACCGCTGGGCAAACTTCTGCTGGGCCCGGACGATGTCATAACGAAAGCCGTAGAACAACTCGGCCGCGCCGGCCTTGATTTTGCGAGCCAGAGCGGTGGAGGGCGCCGGCTTGCCGCTGTAGGCCCAGGCCGCCATGTTCCGGTATTTGCGGGAGCGCTGGGCCAATAGCCGCTTGATCTCCTCCTGGTCCAGGTCCCAGGAGACATCGACATGCAGTTCGCCGTCGGAGTCGGCCTCCTCGGCCTTCTTGACCATCACCTCATAGGCCCGGAAGGAGCGAAGGCTCTTAGTCTTCAGCACCACCTCGTCGGTGGCGCGGATCATCTCGAACTTGAGCTTCTTGAAAAAGGCGAAATCATCCCGCCGGCCGCCCAGCAGGGGCTCGTCAACCACCCGGTCGATGGTGGCCGCCTTGAGATTGTCGGCGGCGGTGATCTTCAACCGGTCGGCACAGGCCTCGACCAGTTCCTTGGGCAGCTTCTCGACATCGCGAATCTTGCCCTCGATGGCAGCGGCACCCTCGGGCGAAATCACCGAATAGTAGCCGTGCGAGAACATCAACCGGCAGTCGGCCATGCCCACCGCCTCGGCCCCGCCCGAGCCGCCCTCGGAGATGATCGAGACCATCGGCACCCGGAGCTTGGCCATGAAGTAGAGGTTCCTGGCGATCTGCTGGCCGGCCCCTGGATAGTCCTCGATGGGAAAGGAGCCGGGGGTGAAGATGTAAAAATGGATGGGGATGCCTTCGGTCTGGGCGACCTGCATGTAGCGCAGGGCCTTTTCGTTACCCCAGGGCCGGGCGCAGCCGCCGTTGCGGTACTCCTCGCCGTGACCCTTCTCGTGGCCGATGACCATGACCTGCTGGGTATAACTCTTGTTTTTGACTTGCCGGACGATGGTGGCCTTGGCACAGACCAGGGAAGGATCGATGCTGATCTCCTCCTGGCCGCCCAGTTCGGTGAACTCGTCGTAAACGTTCTCCAGGACGTCCTTGAGGGTGAAGCGCAGCGGGCTGCGGACGATCCGCACCCGTTCCATGGAGGAAAGGGTCTCCTCGGCGCGCTCCTCAAGGAACTGCACGGCATCCTCGATCTTGCGAAGCTCGGCGATCAGGTCCTCGATGGCGAAGTCGTAAAAGTTGGTCCGAATCTTGGCCAGCTTTTCCTGCAGGCCGGAGATGTTGCCCCAATCAGCGCCTTCCTTAAGCCAGGAAATGTAGCTGATCCGGTCGTCAACCTTCAGTAGTCTCTTTCTGATATCTTCCATTTATTCCCGCATGCTCCCTAAAAGGTCAGGAGACGGTCAAAATTTTCGTTCAGGTAGGCAAGGTTGGTGTTGATCGGCTCACCGGCCGCGTTGGTGCCTTCAATGGCCACGTCCTGCAAAAACCGCCGCCCCCGCTCCTTGGCCTCGGCCATGGTGTCGCCCCAAACCAGGGCCAGGGCCAAATTGGGGTCATAGTCGCTGGGGATCACATAAGGGCGGTCGGAGGGCACGTGGGTGTAAACCGCCGACCACTCATGCTGCGGGTAATCAAACCTGGTAATGGTGCCGATCCACGGAGCAAAGCCGCGCCGGGGATCCTCGGCGACGATGCGCATCTCGATGCTGGCGCCCTTGAACTCGATGGACTGCTGATCATAGCCCAGCTTGTCGCCCAGCCCCAGGCGGATCTGCTCGCGGATCAGATTGGGGTGCTTGCCGTTCAGGTAGCTGATCCGGGCCGAGACATCGTTTTCCACCTGGATGCGGGTGTTGACCTCCAGGAGATAGGGGCGGCCGTTTCTGGCCACGATCCACTCCCAGGTACCGACATTGTCGTAACGCACATGGTTGGCAAGCTTCAGGGAATAATCGACGATCTGGGCCTGGACCTCCTGGCCGCCAAACTCGTACGGGAAACAGCTGTCGTCAAAGCCAGGGGCGGCCTCCAATCGCTTTTGGCGGCCGGTGGACTGGATGGTGCAATTCCGGGTGCCGAAATGGACCCGCTCATCATGCCGGCTGCAGAGGATCTGGACCTCCAGATGGTTGTAATCGCGCAGACACTGCTCGATCAGCACCCCGCCGTCGCCGAACTGGCGCTTGGCGTAATTCTGAACCTGGCGATAGACCCGGCGAAAATGTTCGACCTGATAGACCTCCTCGATGCCCATCCCGCCGCCGCCGGCCGCCGCCTTGACCAGGATCGAGGGGTTACGGATATCTTGAGCCAGCTGATCAGCCATCAGCTCACGGGCGATGTCCTCGGCGTCCATCTCATTATAAATGGGCGCGTCGGTGCCGGGAATGATGGGAATCCCCAGCTTTTTGGCGACCCGCTTGGTGTTGATCTTGTCGCCCAGGTCGCGGATCACCTCCCAGTTGGGACCAATGAAGGTCAGCGGGCGGTCACGGACCGTAACCCGCCGGGCGAACCGAAAATCCTCGGAGAAGAAGCCGTAGCCCGGGTGGATGGCCGTACAGTTGGTGTGGTCGGCCACCGAGAGGATATCGTTGGGGTCGGTATAGCTGGAGATCCGCCAGGCGTTGTTGCGGTTGCTCTTGCTGTCGATATTCAGCCGGACGTGCTTGGAATCTTCATCGGCCGGGGTATAGACCACGACGTAATCCAGCCCCAGGTCCTTGCAGGCTTCCATGATCCGCAGGGCGATTTCCCCGCGATTGGCAATCAGAACTTTTTCTTTCAAGATATTCTCCCACGCCGTCGGCGAGACCTTCAGATGTATCGGGCGGCCACATGCTACCGGTCCGGACCGCGCCCTGATTTTTAAGGACGCCCCACATTGTGTCACCGGCACCGGGCGATTCTACCAGAAAGGGCGCCTCGGCGACCAGCAAATTCATCCGCCCGCGGCGGAAGCGCCGGCGCCGCCCGGCAATCGCCCCTTCAGAACACGAAAGTCTGCACTAAAAAGAGCCGCCCCTTATAACGATTTTGCGAAAAACAGTCAATTTTTTTCTGCCAACCCATCTTTCCGGTTGTCAGTGACCGGCGCCTGTGTAATTATACGTGGTTTAGTAGTATAAACGGCCGGAACGCTTTGGTCGGCTGAAGTACGGCAATCCTGCCCAAGGGTCTACGCAGGCCCCCGAGTCCTCATCTCCCCGAGTATTAATTTACGAATCAACCCAGCATGGACCACGACCCTTCCCCTACCGCCAACGGCGAACCCTCTAAATTCAAACGCTTCCTCGAACTGCTGGGCCTGGATCGCGGCATCGACTCCACCGAGGAGCTTGACCAGGAAATCCAGGAGCTGATCGACGACGGCGAGGAACAAGGGCTGATTTCCCACCAGGAAGGGCGGATGATCCATTCCATCCTGGAATTTCGCGGCACCGTCGCCAGGGAGATCATGACCCCCGGCGCCGAGATGGTCACCGTCGCCGCCAACACCCCCTACGACGAACTGATCGACCTCTGCAATGAGCACGGGTTTTCGCGGATTCCCATCTACGATGACATCCCGGACAACATCATCGGCATCCTGTATGCCAAGGACCTGCTGCTCTACGTCAATGCCCAGGAAAAACCCCGGGCCAGGGAGCTGGCCAAGCCTGCCTACTTCGCCCTGGAGACACAGCGGATCATTCACCTGCTCCGCGACTTTCAGGCCAAGAAGGTGCATCTGGCCATCATCACCGACGAGTTCGGCAGTGTCCGGGGCTTGGCCTCCTTGGAAGATGTGCTGGAAGAAATCGTCGGGGAGATCAATGATGAATCCGACCAGCCCGAGACCGGCTGGATGGTGGTGAGCGAGCAGACCATCGTCACCGACGCCAAGATCAACCTGGAAGGTGTCGAGGAGTTTTTCAAGACCACCCTGCCCGAGGGCCCCTACGAATCGGTGGGCGGCCTGATCATCCACCAGCTTGGCCACCTGCCGGCGCCCAAGGAAACGGTCAAGATCGGCGGTCTCTACTTCCAGGTTCTGGCCGCCACCCAGCGGCGAGTGATCAAGGTCAAAATTTCCTCGACCCCCCTGAGCTGACCGCAAGCTCCGCTGACCCGCCAAATTCCGGTTGAATTGCGTGCCCCCTCTGATTATGTTGTGCCTTTCCGGATATTCCGACCAATCCCAGCCCAACGCCTTATCGGTGAACCGAACTTGAGCAAACTCTCCGGCCGACAGTGGGCGGGGGCCGGAGCCACCGGCCTGCTGCTCTTCCTTGCTTCACCGGGCTTGACCGGTTTCGCCCCCCTGGCCTGGCTGGCCCTGGTGCCGCTACTAGTGACCCTGGCCGGCTCCGGGATGACCAACGGCAAGGCAGCCCGCCTGGGGCTGACAGCTGGAATGGTCTACTATCCCCTGCTCATCTACTGGATTGTCTTTGTTCTCGACAAATACGGCAACCTGCCCCTCTGGGCGGCGATACCGCTACTGATCCTGCTCGCCCTCTACATGAGCCTCTACCTGGCCGCCTTCGCCGTCCTGGCCGGCCAACTGCATGGCAAGGCCTGTCTGGTCTGGCTGGCTCCGGTAGCCTGGGTGGGTCTGGACTGGCTGCGGGGTTGGTTTTTAACCGGCTTCCCCTGGCAGGATCTGGGTTACAGCCAGTATCAGTTTCCCCTCCTGATCCAGGTGGCCGACCTGTTCGGCCACCATGGCGTGACCTTCCTGATCGTCATGACCAACTGCCTGCTCTTCCTGACCTTCCGCCACTACCCGGAAAAACTGTTCCGTCCCTCCCGCCCGGGCGCGGCCGTACTCACGGCCCTCCTGCTTCTGGGGCTGGCCGGCGGCTACAGCCTCCTGCGCTACCGGCAGGTTGAGCAAGAGATGCGCGGGGCCGAACACCTGAAGGTGGCGGTGGTGCAAGGCAACATCGACCAGGGCGACAAGTGGCTGCCCCACCTCCAGGAAACCACCCTGAAGAAATACCTCGACCTGACCAATCTTGAACTGGCCGCCCACGCCCCGCAGCTGCTGGTTTGGCCGGAAACCGCCATGCCTTTTTACCTGCACGACTCCCCGGAACTGATTGGCCTGGAAACCCTGACCGCCCGCGCCAAGACCAATATCCTCACCGGTGCTCCGCACCTCGAAAGGGAGCCAGGCAGCGCGACTAAATATTACAACAGCGCCTTCCTGATCAACGACCAGGGCGTAGTAGCCGGCCGCTATGACAAGGAACACCTGGTGCCCTTCGGTGAGTACGTACCCCTGAAAAAAATCCTCTTCTTCCTGGGTCCACTGGTCCAGGCCGTCGCCGACTTCAGCCCCGGCACGACCCTGCGACCAATCCCTTGTCAGAACAGCAGCCTTGGGGTATTAATCTGTTTCGAAAGCATTTTCCCGGATCTGGCCCGCCGCCAGACCGCGGCCGGAGCCGGACTTCTGGTGATCCTTACCAATGACGCATGGTACGGCCGGACCAGCGCCCCCTGGCAGCACATGGGCATGGCGGTGTTCCGGGCTGTGGAAAACCGCCGCAGCCTGGCCCGGTCGGCCAATACCGGGGTCAGCGGTTTCGTCGATCCGCTGGGCCGGATGCTCCAACTGTCGCCGCTGTTCGAACAATACTCAAGCTCTCAAAACCTGCCGCTGCTGCAGAGTGACACCTTCTTCACCGCCAGTGGCGGTCACTGGGCCGGGCTGGTCTGCCTGCTTCTGACCATCCTGCTGGGCCTGGCCCTTAAATTTCGCAAATCCCCCTTACCTTGCTAAAGGAGAAAAATTATGTCCGCCGAACTCAAACAAAGACTCCAGGAACTGCACGACCGCCTAGATACCCTCCGGGGGCATCTTTGAATTAGATGCCAAGAAGGAACGCATCGCCGAACTAGAATCCCTGACCATGGTCCAGGGTTTCTGGGACAACCAGGAGAAGGCCCGCGAGATCCAGAAGGAGCAGGGTCTTTGCAAGAGTCTGGTTGACGACTGGGAAGCCTGCCGGGCGGCCTGGGAAGAGGCCGAACTGCTCCTGCAGATGGCCGAAGAGGAAAACGACCCCGAGGCGGGAAAAGAGGTCGCCGCCCTCCTCGACAAACTGCAGAGCAAGGTGGACGCCACCGAACTGGAGTGCATGTTCACCGGCGAGCACGACGCCAACAACGCCCTGATCACCATCCATGCCGGGGCCGGTGGCACCGAGGCCCAAGACTGGGTAAGCATCCTGCTGCGCATGTACCTGCGCTGGGCCGAGAGCAACGGCTTCAAGACCGAACTCCTCGACCAGCTGCCCGGCGACGAGGCCGGGATCAAGAGCGTCACGGTCATGGTCACCGGGCGCTGGGCCTACGGATACCTGCGTTCGGAGATGGGCATCCACCGGTTGGTGCGGATCTCGCCCTTTGACGCCAGCGGCCGGCGCCACACCTCTTTTGCCTCGGTCTTCATCTTTCCGGAGCTGGACGACACCATCAATGTCGAGATCAACGACAAGGATATCCGCATCGACACCTTCCGAGCCAGCGGCGCCGGCGGCCAGCACGTCAACAAGACCAGCTCGGCCATCCGGATCACCCACATGCCCTCGGGCATCGTGGTGCAGTGTCAGAACGAACGCAGCCAGCACCGCAACAAGGACACCGCCATGAAGATGCTGAAAGGCCACCTCTACACCCGGGAACAGCGGCTGCAGAAGGAGTCCCAGCAGGAACTGCACGGCGACAAGAAGGAGATTGCCTGGGGCAGCCAGATTCGCTCCTATGTCATGCAGCCTTACCGGCTGGTCAAGGACCACCGGACCAACACCGAGGTCGGCAACATCGACAGCGTCATGGACGGCCACCTGGAACCGTTCATCAAGGCCTTCCTGCTCTGGCAGAACTAGATACCTAAGTTGATGAACCTGCAACAACCCTATTCAGGCCATTGCGAGAAGCGAAGCGACGAAGCAATCTATAATTGTTCGGTTAAGATAAAGATTGCTTCGCCGTGCTCGCAATGACGGAAGCCACTCTCAATGCCGGCCCCCTCTCCGCAGATGATATGGACACCTCGAACTGCGCCAAATGCGGGACCTGCTCCACCGTCTGCCCGGTGTATCGGGTCAGCGGTCAGGAATCGGACACCGCCCGGGGCAAGCTGCACCTGCTCGGCAAGCTGGCCGGTTCGCCCCACTCACCGGCTTACCGGGAGATCTTTTCCCGCTGCCTGCTCTGCGGGGCCTGCCGCCACGCCTGTCCCCGCGGCCTTGATCTGCCCGGACTGGTGGCGGAGGCCCGGAGCGACTTTCCCAAGTTGACCGGCTCCGGCGCCTTTGTCAAACTGCTGGCCACCAGCTGCCTGGCCCATCCCGCCCTGCTGGCCGGACTGGCTAGCTGCCTGCAGATCTCCGAGCCGCTGCTCCGCAAATTACCGGCCGACAGCGGCCTGCGCCTGAAACTGGGCCTCTTACTGGAACCCCCGGCAACCTCCGGCACCGAAGAAGAGGATCATGCCCCCACCCCCAATTCCCACCAGCCCCCGGTCCCGGGCACAATCTCCATCTTCTCCGGCTGCCTGGCCCGCCACCTGCGGCCGGGGATCGCTAAAGCCACCAACGCGCTTCTCGCCACCGGCAACCAGACGGCACCGTTCACCCCCGAGAAGCAGACCTGCTGCGGCCTGGCCACCTTCAGCGCCGGCAACCCCAAAGCGGCCCGCCGACTGGCCCGGCAAAACCTCGATGCCTTTGCCGGCGGCGACGGCCCGATCGTCACCCCCTGCGGCTCCTGCTACAGCCAACTGCTGAGCTACCCGAAGCTGCTGGCGGCCGATCCGGAATACCAGCCCCGGGCCATGGCCTTTGTCGCCCGGCTGCGGGAAATGTCGGCGTTTCTGGCCGCTGTCCCGGCAAGCGCCGCGCCGACACCACAGCCCGGAACCGGCAAGACCCAGCGGGTGTTTTATCACGACCCCTGTCACCTCCGCTTCCTACCCGGGATGAAAGAAGCACCCCGGCAGCTGCTCCAATCCCGCCCCGGCCTGGAGCTGGTGGAACTGCCCGATGGCCCGCGCTGCTGCGGCCTGGGCGGCACCTTCAACCTCGCCCACCCCGACCTCTCGCACCGGATCGGCGCGACCCTGGCCGAGGAGATTATAACCCTCGCCCCCGACCTGGTGGTGACCTCCTGCTCAGGCTGTCTGATCCAGCTGCATCGGGAACTGGCCGGGACTGGAACTGATATCCGGGTAACCCACCTGGTTGAGTTCCTTGCCACCCGACCGCCTCACCACCGGTGATCTGCCAACGGTGAACTGCTTGACGCCAGGGCGAATGGAGTTTAGCATTACCGACCATAATTCCTCTTTTACCCGTGAGATTCATGGCCGATGCCCAACTCCGCCCGAGTTCTCGTAATCCGCTGCTTTCTGCTCTGTCTCTGCTGCCTGGTTGGCGGTTGCGGACGAAGCCAGGAAGACCCCGCCCCATCCAAACTTATCCGACTGGACAAACTAGCCCCCTTGCCTGACTATGAGGCCGGCCGGCCCGAAACCCTGCGGGTGGCGGTGGCGGCGATTCTCTCCCCCCAGGGGACGGAAGCCTCCTATCAGAACCTGCTTGATTATCTCGGCGAAAAACTCGGGGTGGAGGTCCAGATGGTCCAGCGCCGCACCTACCAGGAGATCAACGAACTTATCGCCAGGGGCTCCATCGACTTGGCCTTTGTCTGCACCGGGGCCTATCGGGCCGGGGCCGGAGAGATGACCGTGGTGGCGGTGCCGCAGATCAACGGCGCCACCACCTACCGAGCGGTGATCCTGGCGGCCAGGAAGGCCGGACTCCACTCCTTTGCCGACCTGCGGGGCAAGTCCTTCGCCTTTTCCGATCCCATGTCCAACACCGGCTTCGCCTACCCCCAATCGCTGCTGACGGCCCGGTCCGAGAGCGCCGAGAGTTACTTCAGCCGCACCTTCTTTACCTACAGCCACGACCGCACCATCAGCGCCATCGTCGAGGGCATGGCCGCCGCTGGCTCGGTTGACGAACTGGTCTACCGCCATGCCCTGAAGCGGGATCCGACCCTGGCCGAGTCTCTGGTGGTCCTGCAACGCTCCGAGGAGTTCCCCATGCCGCCGGTGGTGGCTCCCAAGCAGAAGGACGGTGCCTTCATCGCCAGGGTACGGCGGGTATTACTGGAGCTCCACCAGGAGCCGGCGGGGCAAAAAATCCTCGCTGGTCTGGATATCGAGTGCTTCGTGCTGCCCGGCAAGGAGTATGATGCGCGATAATTCCGCCCCCGCTCCCATAACCGTCAGCCCATCCCCCACCCTCCTCGCCCGATTTGGCGCCCTGGCCGGGCGGTTGAAGTTCTGGCTGTTGATCGTCTCCCTCCGCACCAAGATCATGGGGCTGATTATCGCCAGCTCCCTGATGCTGGGACTGTTTGCCACCTACCTGATCGCCTCGGTCATGGCGGAAAATATGCAGGTTACGCTCCGGGAGGAAGGCCTCTCGGTCTCCCGGGAGCTGGCCTCGCAGGCCAACGAATACCTCCTCTTGAACGACCTCTACGGCCTGGCCCGCCTGCTGCGCCAGACCGTGGATAATCGCCGGGACCTGCGCTACGCCGTCGCCATGGATGCCAAAGGGCAGGTCCTGGCCCATTCCTTCGGCCACGGCTTCCCCCCCGACCTCCTGACCAGCCCGGCCAGCCGGGAAGGCGCCGAACCGGTGGTGCTGAGCACCAACGAAGGAAAAATCTGGGAGGCCTATCACCCCTTCGCCAACGGGGAAGGCGGCATCCGGGTGGGAATCTCCGAGTCGCGGCTGCATCGGCAACGGTTGGCGGTGGTGGAAAAGCTCCTGATGAGTACCATGGGAATGGCTTTTCTGGGCATAGTCTGCACCGGCCTCCTGGTCTGGTTGATCACCAAGCCGGTCAACAACCTGCTGGCCGGCACCCTGGCCATCAGCCAGGGCGATTACGGTGTTGTGGTTGAAGGGGCGCCCCGCGACGAAATCGGCCGCCTGATCGAGGGTTTTAACGCCATGAGCCGCCAATTGGCCCTGGCGGAGAATGAACGCCAGGCCCGCGAGCGGATGCGCCAGGACTTTCTGCAGGCGATCATTGATGCCCAGGAAAACGAACGCCAGCGCATTGCCCGGGAACTGCACGATCAAACTGGCCAGGCCCTGGCCTCTCTGATGGTGGGGCTCAAGCTCCTGGAACGGGCCGAGAACGCGGTCGAGATCCACACCAACCTGGCCCGATTGCGCGAGAGCATCAGCGCCGAGATGGAATCCATCCATCGGTTGGTCTTGGACCTGCGGCCCAGCGTCCTCGACGATCTGGGCATGGTCGCGGCCATCCGTCGCTACAGCGATGACTTTGCCGCCTTGCACGGGATGGCCGTGCAGTGCGTCATGGTCGGCTTTGACGAGCAGCGGCCGCCACCCTACATCGAGACCTGCGTCTACCGGATCGTCCAGGAGGCGCTGACCAATGCGGCCCGCCACGCCAGGGCCAAGGCGATCAACATCGTCCTGGAGTGGAAAAACGACACCATCCGCGGGGTGGTGGAGGATGACGGCGTCGGCTTCGAGCCGGAGATCGACCGAGGCCAGCGGCTGGGCATCTGGGGCATGGAAGAAAGAATCACCTTGCTGGACGGCCATTTCCGGATAGAATCGGAACCGGGGGCCGGAACCATGGTGGCCTTCGACCTGCCGGTCCGCGACCATCAGAGGGGAGAACAACCGTGAGCCAGAACCAAAGCCAATCGGCCAAACACACCATCCTCATCGTCGATGACCATTCCCTGCTCTCTTCCGGCCTCTGCCTGCTGCTCAACGCCGAGCGCGATTTGGAGGTGGTCGGCCAGGCCGCCGACCTGGAGGCGGCCATGCGGGAAGCGGAGCGGCTGCAACCGGAGATCATCCTCCTGGACATCAGCCTGCCCCAGGGCAACAGCCTCGATTTCCTGCCCAGCTTCCGGCAAGGCGCGCCAGGAGCAAAAATTATCATGCTGACCATGCATGAAGAGAGCGGCTATCTGCAGAAGGCCTTGAGCCAGGGGGCGGTTGGTTATGTGCTGAAAAGGGCGCTGGACCAGGATCTTCTTTACGCCATTCGCTCGGTGCTGCGGGGTGAGATCTACGTGCAACCGGCCATGGTCAAGCATCTGATGGCTACAGAAAGCACCCATGGTGCTGAGCAATCCCCAACCGCCCGGGCGGCCAAGGCCGGACAACAGCTCTGGAGTTCCCTGAGCGAACGGGAGCGCGAGGTGATTACCGGCGTCGCCCTCGGTTTCACCAGCAAGGAGTTGGGCGAAAAATACTTCATCAGCGAAAAGACCATCGCCACCTACCGCTCCCGGGCCATGACCAAGCTGGGCCTGTCCAGCAAGTCGGAACTGGTCGAACTGGTCATGCGTCTCGGCATTCCCCACCAACCCCTGTAGTCTTTTCCCCTACACAAACATCCCGCCGCCCCAGACAAATCCCTACAAAAAATCAGTGATTTACCGATTTTTTTCTTTACCTGATTCGCGTAATAAACATAGAATTTGTGCATTCAAATCGCCCTTGCGGGCTGGTGCGTCATGCCAGCTAACCGGATAGTCGATCCGGCGACCGCAAAGGCTCCAACCGTTGATCACTACAGGGAGGGTTCGGCAATGACAAAATGGTTTGTGGGGCAGGCACTCTTATTGGCGCTGACCGCCACACCCACCTTCGCCACCATCGGCGGCGGCGACATCCAGCTGGCAAACAAGGGCGGCGCGGTCCTCTTCAGCCATGAAGTTCACGTGGAGAGCGTCGGCCTGAAGTGCCAGGAATGCCACCCAAAGCCTTACGTAAACACTAACCAGCACAAAGCAGTCAGCATGAAGGCCATGCAAAAGGGAGCCTCCTGCGGCGCCTGTCATAATGGCGCCAAGGCCTTCTCGGTGAAGGGCGACTGCGGTAAGTGTCATACGAAATAATCATCAAAGGAGAAACCATGAACGATATCCTTGTGACCATGCACGAAGACCTGAAACAGGCGCTGACCAGAAAGCCGGAAGAGCGGCGCTGGGCGATGCTCATCGACCTGCGCAAATGTACAGCCTGCCACGCCTGCACGATCGCCTGCGTCTCGGAGAACAAACTGCCGCCCAAGATGCACTACCGGCCGGTTTACGAATATGAACAGGGCCAGTACCCAAAAGTGAGCCGATCCTTTCTGCCCCGCCCCTGCATGCAGTGCGACAAGCCGCCCTGCGTGGCCGCCTGCCCGACCAAGGGCGAGGCGACCTGGAAGGAGTCCAAGGGCATCGGCGCCGGCACCGTGCCCATCGACTACGCCAAGTGCATCGGCTGCGGCAAGTGTGTCCCTGCCTGCCCCTACGGCGCCCGGACCATGGACGAGGGTAAATTTCACACCGAAGGCACCCCGGCCATCCAGAGGTACGAGACCATGCCCTCCTTTGAATACGGCAAAAAGCGGACCCGCACCGGCAAGAACCAGCCCATCGGCAACGCCCGCAAGTGCCATTTCTGCATACATCGGCTGGCCAACGGCATGCTTCCCATGTGCGTCACCACCTGCCCCTGCCGAGCCAACTATTTCGGCGATGAAAACGATCCGAACAGCCTGATCGCCCAGGTCAAGAAGGCCAACAAAGTGCAGATTCTCAAGGCCGGTAAGGGTACGGCCCCCAGGGTCTACTACGTGTCCAACGACAAGTTGGAAACCCTGTACCGTTAACACCAACCTGTGAACACATCCTTCTGGAGGATTCATGAATAATTCTGATAAGACCCAAGAGAAAGAAAAACAGTCCGGCCTGTCCCGGCGGGACTTTCTGCAGAAAACCGCCCTGGCCGGTTGCGCTGCCCTGGCCGCCAGCCAGCTCGATTTCGCCCGGCTGCTGGTCTCCCGGGTCGAGGCCGGGGAGTTGAGCGAGTTCGAGGCCTATGAGCTGATGCAGGCCGAGAACATGCTTTATACCGTCTGCCTGAACTGCAACACCGGCTGCGGGATCAAGGTCAAGATTCTGGACGGGGTGGCGGTGAAGATCGACGGCAACCCTTACAACCCCTTTACCCTCAACCCGCATCTGCCGATGAAGGAAGATCCGGCCGCGATCGCCAAATTTGACAGCGGCATCTGCCCCAAGGGCCAGGCCGGCCACCAGGGGGCCTACGACTCCTATCGGATCAGCAAGGTACTAAAAAGGGCGGGCAGGCGCGGCGAGGGCAAGTGGCAATCCGTCTCCTTCGACCAGGCTATCAGCGAGATCGTCAACGGCGGTACCCTGTTCAGTCAGGTACCCGGCGAGGAGAACCGCCAGGTCACTGGCTTAAAAGACATCTTCGTATTAAAAGACGCCAAGGTCTTTGACGAGATGGGCAAGGATGTCGCGGCCCTCCGCAAGAAAAAGACCCCGGAAGAAAAACTGGCGGCCATCGCCGAATTCAAGACCAAGCACGCCGCCAACCTGGATAAGCTCATCGATCCGGACCATCCGGACTTCGGCCCGAAGAACAACCAATTTCTCTACATGTGGGGGCGCAAAAAGGGGGGCCGCGCCGATTTCGCCAAACGCTTCAACGAGCAGTTCGGCACCAACAATACCCACGGCCACACCACGGTCTGCCAGGGTTCGCTCTATTTCGCCTCCAAAGCCTTGAGCGAGCAGTACGTCGGCGACACCTTTAAAGATGGTCAGAAGTTCTACTGGCAGGCCGACCAGGAAAACTCCGAATACATTATGTTTGTCGGCGCCAACCTCTTTGACGCCAACTACGGCCCCAGCAACCGCAGCCCGCGCATCACCCAGCGGTTGGTTGACGGCAAGCTGAAGATCACCGTCCTCGACCCTCGTTTCTCGAAGCTGGCCAGCAAGGCCAATCGCTGGGTACCGGTGAAGCCCGGCAGCGATGCCGCCTTTGCCAACGGCGCCGCCCGCTGGATCCTGGAGAATCAGCGCTTCGACGCCAAATACCTGGGCAACGCCAACAAGGCGGCGGCCACGGCCACCAAGGAGACCACCTGGTGCAATGCCACCTGGCTGGTCAAGCTGGACAAGGACGGCAAGCCCTCCACCCTGCTGCGCGCCTCTGAACTGGGCCTGAAGGAGAAGGAAAAGCGCACCGACAAGGACGGCAAGGAGTTTGACTTCGAATATCTGGTGACCATGCAGGGCACCAAGCCGGTGGCCTTCGACCCCAACGACGAAAAGGAGTCAGTGGTCGGCGAACTTTTCGTCAGCGCCGAACTGGATGACAAGGATGGCAAAAAAATCAAGGTCAAGAGCGGCCTGCAGGTGCTGCTCGACACGGTCAGCGAAAAGTCCATCGCCGAGTACGCCGCCCTCTGCGGCATTGAGCCATCGGTGATCGAGGAGGTGGCCAAGGAGTTCACCAGTTACGGCAAGAAGGCCTGTGTCGACATGCACCGCGGCCCAGCCCAGCACACCAACGGTTTCTACAACATCTCGGCCCTGATGAGCCTGAACCTGCTGATTGGCAACTTCGACTGGAAAGGCGGGATGATCGTCGCCTCCACCTTCAACACCGATGGCACCAAGACCGACAAGCAGCCCTTCAACTTCAAGAAGATCACCCCCAAGGCCCCCAAGGCCTTCGGCCTCTCGATCATCCGCCACGACGCCAAGTACGAGGAATCGACCATCTTCGACCAGAGCAAGTACCCGGCCAAGCGCAACTGGTGGCCGCTCTCCTCGGATGTCTATGAAGAGATCCTGCCCTCCTGCGCCGATGCCTATCCGTACCCAATTAAGGCAATTTTCTCCTACATGGGAGCGCCAACCTACTCACTGCCGGCCGGTCAGACCCAGATCGAGGCCCTAACCAATCTGGAGCGGATTCCGCTCTACTTCGCCTCAGACATCACCATCGGCACCACCACCCTCTACGCCGACTACATCTTCCCGGATCTCCATTATTTAGAGCGCTGGGAGATGCAGGGTTCGCACCCCAATATGCCGGTCAAGGTGCAGCCCATCCGCCAGCCGGTGATCCGGTCGCCCAACGAGATCGTCACTGTCTTTGGCGAGCAGCAGCCGATTTCCTATGAGGCGGTCTGGCTGGCCTTGGCCGAAAAACTGGGCCTGGCGGGCTTCGGCCCCAACGGCTTCGGTGAAGGCCAGCCTCTGTGCAGGCCCGACGACTTCTACATCAGGATGGTGGCCAACGTGGCCAACGACGGCAAGGAACCGGTGGCCGACGCCTCGACAGCGGAGATCGAGTTGTTCACTACATCCCGCCGCCATCTGCCCCGGAATGTCTTTGATCTTGCTCGCTGGCAGGCCATCGCCGGGACGAATTTTGCCAAGGTGGTGCATGTCCTGAACCGGGGCGGCCGCTTTGAGACCCAGGAGAACAGTTACAAGGGCGACCAGGTGGCCAACAAGTACGGCAAGTACATCAACCTCTATCAGGAGAAAACTTACAAGTGCAAGGACGCCTTCACCGGCAAGCACTACCTGGGGATGGCCAAGTACATGCCCATCGTCGATACCCTGGACCGGCCCCCCACCGAGCTGAGCCAGGGCTACGACCTGCAGATGATCACCCAGCGGGATGTGCGGATGACCAAGTCCCGCACCATCACCCACTCTTACTTGACCGATTCAATGCCGGAGAATGCGATCATCATCCACACCAGTGACGCCAAGAAGCTGGGGGTCAAGACCGGCGACCAGGTCAGGGTGCTCTCCGCAACCAACCCGGAGGGGGTCTGGGATCTGCAGAACGGCACCAAGATGCCCATGGTCGGTAAGGTCAAGGTCACCGAGACCATCCGGCCCGGCATCGTCACCTTTACCGTCGGCCATGCCCACTGGGCCACCGGCGCCGTCGATCAGACCATCGATGGCACGGTGATCAAGGGCGATGCCCGCCGCGCCGCCGGTATCCACGCCAATGCCGCCATGTGGGTTGACCCGTATCTGAAGAACACCTGCATGATCGACAAGGTGGGCGGCAGCGTCTCCTTCTATGATACAAAAATCAAGCTGGTCCGGGCCTGATCCGCACACGCTCGGCGAGGAGGGCGGACAACTCCCCCTCCTCGCCGAGGAATAATCTTTACGAAAAGGGAGTAAACGTCATGTTTGGACTAGGAACCCCGGAACTGCTGGCCATCCTGGGCGTCGCCGTTTTGATCTTCGGCGGCAAAAAACTGCCCGAGCTGGGAGCCGGACTGGGCAAGGGCATCGCCTCCTTCAAAAGTGGCCTGAAAGAACCAAAGGAAGTGAAACAGCTCGACGAAAAAGCCACCTGAAGCTATAATTTGCCAAACTCCGAGCCAAAAGGCCTACCTCACGGCGCTACGTGACAGGGCTTGCGGCCGTCAGGGTTGGGTTGGAAACGACCCCGCCTCCCTAGTATTTTGGAAAGGAGAACAGCATGACCGCGCCTCAGGGGGGAACTCCCCCCAACGTCTTCCCCATCCGTTCCGAGCCCCTGATCGACAATCACGGTCGCCGGATCACCTATCTGCGTCTGGCCATCACCGACCGCTGCAATCTGCGCTGCCGTTACTGCCGCCCGGAGGCAGGGGTACCCTTCATCCCCCATGCGGAAATCCTCACCTTCGAGGAACTGGAACGGTTGGTCCGCATCCTTACCTCCCTGGGCATCCACAAGGTGCGGGTCACCGGCGGCGAGCCCTTCTCCCGGCGGGGTTGCCTGGATTTTCTGCGGCGACTCCGGGGTATCGAAAACCTCAAAGCCCTACACATCACCACCAATGGGGTTAAGACCGCCAGACTCCTTGCCGATCTGCAGGAAATCGGCGTGGCCGGGATCAACCTCAGTCTCGACACCCTGGACCCCCTGCGCTTCCAGAAGATCACCCGCCGAGATTATCTGGGGGCGGTGCTGGCTACCCTGCAAGGGGTGATGGATCGCCGCATTCCGCTCAAGGTCAACAGCGTTGTCCTGGCAGACACCAGCGACCGGGAAATCATCAGTCTGGCCGCCCTGGCCCAAAAACTTCCTCTGGCTCTGCGTTTTATCGAGCCGATGCCCTTCGCCGGGGGAAGCAACCAGCGCCTCCAGGGAGATGGCCATCTGCTCCAGCGGTTACGAGCGCTCCTCCCCACCATGACCGAAGAAGAAAGCGACCGGCCGACCACGGCCAGAACCTTTCACCTCCCGGGCTACACCGGCACCATCGGGGTTATCGCCGGTTACTCCCGGCTTTTCTGCAAGAGCTGCGACAAGCTCAGGATTACCCCGATGGGGATGTTGAAGACCTGCCTGTACGACAACGGCGCCTTGAATCTGAAGGAACTTGTCCGCGGCACAGCCACCGACCTGGAGATCGGGGCGGCGATTGTCGCCTGTGTCCAAGACCGTTTTGCCAATGGCCACGAGGCAGAGCAATATTGCAAACGTGAAGCAGAGCCATCCATGTCACAGATTGGCGGTTAATTAAAGGAGCTAAAGATGATCGACGTCAGTCCCAAATTCCATACCCTGCGTTACGCCCTGGCTGAAGGATTTCTGTACGGCCGTCCCGAGGTACTGGAGCGGGTCTTCGCCAAGAGCGTGCCCAAAGGTGACGTGACCGAGGTGGCCCGGGCGGCCGGGATCATGGCGGCCAAGCGCTGTAGCGACCTGATCGTCTTCTGCCATCCCATCCCCCTGGACTTTGTCGAGGTACGGCTCGAACCCCACGCCAAGGGCATCCGGGTCACGGCCGAGGTCAAATCGGTCTGGAAAACCGGAGTGGAGGTCGAGGCGATCACCGCCGTCACCGGCGCCCTCTTGAACGCCTACGACATGCTGAAACCCCTGGACCAGAATCTTTCCTTCGGCGAGGTGCGGGTGGTCAAGAAGAAAGGCGGCAAGAGCGATTTTGCCGACCAGTTTGCCACCCCGATCAAGACCGCCATCCTGGTGATGTCCGACTCCACCCACGCCGGCAAACGCGAGGACAAATCCGGCCGGGTGATCGCCGAATTCCTCAGCCTTCAGCCGGTGGCGGTGGATTGCTACGAAATCCTGCCGGACGACCGCGACTTGATCGCCGCCCGCCTGAAAAAACTGGCCGACCAGGAAGGCTTCCAACTGGTCTTTACCACTGGCGGCACCGGCCTGGGCCCCCGCGATGTCACTCCGGAAGCGACCCTCACCGTCCTGGACCGCAGTGTACCCGGGATCGTCGAGGCCATCCGCCGCCACGGCAAGGAGCGAACCCCTTACGCCATGCTCTCCCGGGGCGAAGCCGGGCTGCGGGGCGACTGCCTGATCATCAACCTGCCCGGCAGCTCCAGAGGCGCCCTCGAAAGCCTCCAGGCCCTCTTCCCTGGCCTGTTGCACATCTTCCCGATGATGGCAGGCAAGGGACACTGAAATGGGTATAAACTTTAAGTTTGCGGGGATAACACGAAGTCACTGCCAGATTATCTGAATTGCCCTAAATGTGCCGACAACT
>JAGVGT010000022.1 GCA_020056965.1 Deltaproteobacteria bacterium | reverse complement strand
TTGCCCATCCTTCAGAAACTGCTGCTCAAGGAGGCCCTGAAAGAGGCCAAGCTGCTACAGATGGCCCTGCGGCAGGAGTTTAACCTGTAGGTCAGCCTTGCTAATGCTTTGACAAGTGCATGGGGTGCGTTGGGTTGGATGCGATCTAGCACACAATTATAAGTCCCATAGGACCTATGGGGCCCATACGACCTATGACCACCTCCCCAGCCCTTCTCCCGCCCCACGGTAATTACCGGGAAGTCCCATAAGACCGAGAGGACTTATACCAAAATCAGCCCCACCCAGGAGCTGGCCAATATCGCCAGATGCCGTCACGGCGATTCCGCCTCAAACCGGCGGATCAAATCCAGCTGGTCCGGGTCATGGTCGGCATCGCTGACGCCCTCCGCCTCGACCAGCCAGAAGCCGGCGGGATTGGCTTTGATGGCGGCCGCCAGCCGGGCGCTGAGGCCGTGGGAATCCTCGGCCAGGTTGTAAAAAGCGCTATCGACCCCGAAAAAGCCGTCCAGCAGGTGGGTGGTGATATGGAGGATTTTCGACTCGTAGCCCTGCCGCATCTCCAGAAGGTCGGTCAGTTTCTCGAAGCCGCCGGCCCGCAGTTCGTCCAGTAACTCTCCCACCACCCGGCGGTTGGCCGCGAGACCTGCCTCCAGGCGCTTCCCGAAAGCGACTTCTCCGGCGTTGATGGTGCGTTCGGTGCGGACGGTCACCCGGTCGTACTTGACCAGATAATTCTTGGCGAAGAAGTGGTCGATCCGGGCCTGGGCGTCATCCCGGCCGGTGCCGGGGGTTAGCAGGAGATGGCTGGGCATGGGGGATGCGCCTCAAATTGCTGAGCTTGGAAAAGATTAGGCCAACCTTCGGTCTTCAGCCTTCAGCCTACTTACTAAAACAGGCCATGACCGGTAGCCGGGTAATCTCCATGAAGCTTTCCACATGGTAATCGGCCGGCAGTTCGGGGTTCTTGAAGGCGATCAACCGCATGCCGGCACCCTTGGCGTGTTCCAGGTCCACCACCGAATCGCCGATGAAGATCCCGTCCGCCGCCGCCAGGCCGAAATGGGCGAGGATCTTGTCCAGCGCTTCCGGGTGGGGCTTGGGGTTGGCCACATCCATAGCGGTCACCACCATTTCAAAATACTGACGAAGATTGAAGAGGTCGAGGAGCAGGGCCATGGTGGTGGTGCGGTTGGTGCTGATCGCGGTCCGGCAGGTTGGGGCGATCAGTTGCAGGAACTCCACCAGGTCCGGCTCGATGGTCATGTGGCGGATGAAATCCCTGTAGTCCAGGCTCTGGCGATAGGCGTGGGCGGCGGCCAGCTCCGCCGGCCAGTGGCGCATGATGTGGTTGACCGAATCGACGACGTGGTGGATGTGGACGTATTCGAGTTCTTCCTCGTCCATGAGCGGATGGTCGAAATGGAGGCGGATCTGATTGTAGAAGTGGAGGTTGGCGCCCTTGGAGTCGAACATCACTCCGTCGCAGTCGAAGACTATCAGTTTCAATTCGGACATGGATAACTCGCTTGGTATGGGACGGCGCGGCGGCCGGTTTTGTTATGGGCAAATTTGCGCGGAGGGTTTAATCTTTACTTAACTGTCGGAGAGGGTGTCAAGCCCCTTCTCCGGCTGCGCAATATTGATGCGCTCGGAAGAAATCGGAGCCCGTCATTGCGAGGAGTGAAGCGACGAAGCAATCTGTTGTTATTCAAGCATGTTAGAGATTGCCTAGCGATGCTCGCAATGACGAGCTTAGGTCTAAAAATTGAATGAAACCCCGTCATTGCGAGGAGCTAAGCGACGAAGCAATCTCCTCGCAGGGGCAAGCAACCGGCAGCTTGCTTCACTATGTCTTTATATGACGAATTCTTGGCTTTTTCGTCTTTTTGTGAAGCCACCGAGTATTAACCAAGAGGATGTCATTGATGAAAACCACCGATTTTCTGGTCATCGGCAGCGGAATTTCCGGGCTCTCCTTCGCCCTCAAGGCGGCTCGCCTCGGCACCGTCACCCTGGTCACCAAGAAGGCCCGGGTCGATACCGCCACCAACCTGGCCCAGGGCGGGATCGCCGCCGTGCTGGCCCCCGAGGATTCCTTCGAGTCGCATGTCCAGGACACCCTGCGTTCCGGGGCCGGCTTGTGCCACGAGGAGGTGGTGCGGCTGGTGGTGGAGAACGGTCCGGCCCGGATCCGCGAATTGATCGAGCTGGGAGTGGCCTTCCAGCATGACGAGAAGAACGGCGGCAAGCTCGATCTCGGCATGGAGGGCGGTCATTCGGCCCGGCGCATCGCCCATTCCCTGGACCTTTCCGGCCGGGAGATCGAACGGGCCCTGCTGCAGGCGGCGGGGGCCAACGCGCGGATCACCATCCTGGAAAATCACCTGGCCATCGATCTGCTGATCGGTTCCAAGAGCGGGCTGGCCGGGGCAGTCCCGGCGCCCTACAGCGACCGCTGCCTGGGCGCTTACGTGCTGGGACCGGACGGCGTCATCACCACTTGGCTGGCCAGGGCCACGGCGCTCTGCACCGGCGGGGCAGGCAAGGTTTACCTATACACCACCAATCCCGACATCGCCACCGGCGACGGCATCGCCATGGCCTACCGGGCCGGGGCGCGGGTGGCCAATCTGGAGTTTGTCCAGTTTCATCCCACCTGCCTCTTTCATCCCCAGGCCAAGAATTTCTTGATCTCCGAGGCGGTGCGCGGCGAGGGCGGCCGGCTGATCGATCGGCGCGGCCGCCATTTCATGGACAAGTATGACGAGCGCGGCGACCTGGCCACCCGCGACATGGTGGCCCGGGCCATCGATTCCGAGATGAAGTCCAGCGGCGACGACTGTGTCTATCTCGACATCACCCACCGCCCGGCCGCCTTTGTCCGGGGTCGCTTTCCCAACATCTACGCGACCTGCCTGGAGTACGGCATCGACATCACCCGCCAGCCCATCCCGGTTGTGCCGGCCGCCCACTACATGTGCGGCGGGGTGGTGACCGACCTGCACGGTCGGACCAACCTGGAAAACCTTTACGCCTTCGGGGAAACCGCCTGCACCGGCCTGCACGGCGGTAACCGGCTGGCCAGCAACTCGCTTTTGGAGGGGGTGGTCTTTGCCCATCTGGCCGCCGAGCAGTGCGCGGCGGACTGGCCGCAGCTTTCGGCCCGGGACTTCCCGGCGATTCCGCCCTGGCAGGTTGGGCAGGCCGAGCGGATTGAGGAGTGTGTGCTGATCACCCACAACTGGGACCAGATCCGCCGGCTGATGTGGAACTATGTCGGCATCGTCCGTTCCGACAAACGGCTGGCCCTGGTGCGGGAGCGTTTGGTCCCCATCGTCGCCGAGGTCGATCAGCATTACCGCGACTATCTGCTGACCCCCGATCTGGTCGAGCTGCGCAACATCGCCCAGCTGGCCGAGTTGATCGTCCGCTGCGCCACCATCCGCAAGGAATCACGCGGCCTGCACTACAACCTCGACTACCCTGCGGTGGACGATCTGCACTGGCATAAGGACACCGTGCTATAAAGCTGGCACAGTCTGCCGAGAGCAAACCAACCTCTTCCGTCTGTCCTGACCGCATGCTTAGCCGCCGCTTTGGTGGGAGCGGTTTCAACCGCGAATTACCAAGGCGGCAAAATTTGCCGGTCCGCTTTCCGTCCCTAGCCTTCCAGTTCGCGGCTGAAGCCGTCCCACGGGAAAGAAAGCTGCAATCCTCGGCGGGGAGTTCCAGTTCCTCTCTTTGTCCATTCACGCGAAGCCTCCTCATCTCACCGGAAAACCGGCCTTTTCCCCCTGACCATTTTTCCCCCTCGCCAGGCCGTAAAAATAATCTTTTTTTCGCTTGACTGACCCACTACCGGTAGTGCAATAATATGACCCATACACAACAGGTCGTATTTACCGGCAGGGAGCGGCTATCTCCCTGAATATATGAAAAAACGGTTTTCGGAGGATAAAAAGATGGGGGTTGTCACGCAGCTGCAGGCCGAGAAGCGTCAAGGCGTCAAGGCGGTGGTCAAGAGCGACAGTACCGACCAGGCCCTCTTTGTCCGCACCTCCGAGGAAGACATCTCCGGCTGGAACCGCCAGCGCATCGTTGACGCCCTGCTCCGTGAAACCTTTGTCGATCGCGACACCGCCGAAAAGATCAGCCGTGACGTCGAGAAAACCATCCTGCACGGCGCCGTCAAGACCGTCACCGGCCCCCTGGTTCGCGAACTGGTCAACGCCAAGCTTCTGGAGATGGGGCTGGAAGAGGCCCGGCGCATGCACACCCGCCTCGGGGTGCCGCTCTACGACGTCCACCAGCTTCTGCTCCAGCACAACAAGGAAAACGCCAACGTCCCCCACGGTCCCGAGGCCACCAACCTGACCCTGGCCGAGGGGATCAAGAAGGAATACGCCCTGCTGCACGTCTTTACCCCGGACGTGGCCGATGCCCATCTGGGCGGCGACCTGCACCTGCACGATCTGGGCTTCATCGATCGGCCTTACTGCTCCGGCCAGTCCCTGGAATACATCAAGAAGTTCGGCTTGAACCTGCCCCATGCCCTCTCGATGGCGGCCCCGGCCAAGCACGCCGAGGTGTTGCTGGCTCACATGGTCAAATTCGCCGCCGCCCTGCAGAGCCACTTCGCCGGGGCGATCGGCTGGGACGCGGTCAATCTCTTCTATGCCCCCTATCTGGAAGAGCTGGACGACAAGGGCGTGCATCAGCTGGCCCAGATGCTGATCTACGAGTTCTCCCAGCAGGCCGTGGCCCGGGGCGGCCAGGCGATCTTCTCCGACATCAACATCTATTGGGAAGTGCCCAAGCATTTCGAGAACGTCCCGGCCATCGGCCCGGGCGGGGTCTACACCGGCAAGACCTACGGCGAGTACGCCAAACAGGCCCAGCGCTTCGCCACGGCGCTTTTCGAGGTCTACCGGGAAGGCGATGCGGCCGGGCGGCCCTTCTTCTTCCCCAAGCCCCTGGTCCACATCACCGAGAAGCTTTTCCAGACCGAAGGGCACATGGAGTTCCTCAACCTGATCTGCGAGGTGGCCTCCCTCAAGGGCAACACCTACTTCGTCTTCGACCGCGGCGAGACCGCCAAGATCTCCGAGTGCTGCCGCTTGAGCTTCAAGTTGGAGGCCGCCGATCTGGAGGACGCCAAGCAGCCCTGGCGGATGCGTTACTCGGCCCTGCAGAACGTCACGGTCAACCTGCCGCGCCTGGCTTACCGGGCCGAGGGCGACGACACCAAACTCTTTACCCTGCTCACCGAGAACATCAAACTGGCTTGCAAGGCCCATGAGCAGAAGAAGAAATTCATCGAAAAGCTGATGGCCCTGGGCAAAGGCGGGCCGCTGGCCATGCTGGCCATGGACCTCGACGGCCAGAGCTACCTGCGGCTGCACAAGTGCAGCTTCCTGGTTGGCATGGTCGGCTTAAACGAACTGATCCGGGTCCACATCGGCCAGGAGTTGCACGATTCCGAAAAGGCGATCAAGTTCGGCCTCAAGGTCATTGCCCACATGAATATCGTCTGCAACAAGATGGCCGAGGAACTGGGCATGAAGTTCGTCCTCGAGCAGACCCCGGCCGAGAGTACCGCCTACCGCTTCGCCAAGCTGGATCTGGCCCATTTCCCCGAGGCGGCCGCCAAGGTCATCCAGGGCAACCGGGAGAGCGGTGAGATCTATTACACCAATTCCACCCTCTTCAATGTCGGTTCGGAGATGAACCCGATCCGGCGGGTTGAGCAGGAGGGGCTATTCCATCCTCTGATCGAGGCCGGGTCGATTACCCACGTCTGGCTGGGCGAGTCGCAACCGGACAAGGCGGCGCTGGCCGATTTCGTGATCAAGACCTTCCGCCATACCCATAACGACCAGATCGCCTTCTCGCCGGAGTTCACCAGCTGTCTGGCCTGCGGCAAGACCTCCCGGGGGCTGAGCGAGCAATGCCCCTACTGCCAGTCGGAAAACGTCGACGGCATTACCCGGATCACCGGCTATTTCACCAAGGTCTCCAGCTGGAACAAGGGCAAGCTCGGCGAGCTGCATGATCGCTATCGCAACGACAACCGTTTTACCAGTTCCGCCAATTGCTAAGGAGCGTGCCATGACCCTGTTCACCAAACTCGATTGCCGGCTCTGTGAGCAACTGAAGGCCAAGTTCGATCTGGCCGCCCTGCAGGTCAAGGTCGAGGTGCTCGACAACAATGACGCCGGCGCTCTGGCCCACCTGGCCTGGCACGGGCTGGTCGATACCGCCCGCAAGAGTCTGCCGCTGCTGGTGCTGGATGACTGTTCGGCGTTGGCGGACTACGCAGCCATTGAGCAGCATCTGTGCGAAATTGCCGAGCGGCGGGGCATTAGCTACCAGGGGCTGACCATCAAGGCCCCGCTCTGCGAGGGCGGCAGCTGTGCCATGAACTAGTTTTAAGATTTCAGTGGGGAGGGGTGAGGGCCTAAAGCCTCCTGTCTCTCACTCCTTGCCTTACCCTTCTCTCACTCCTCCCACACTGAAACCTTTTGTGCCCCGCGGCTCCGGCCGCGGTTTTTTTTTGTGCCTGCTTGCGCTATCTTTTATCCCTCCGCCAGTCGGCTCATCGCCCCCGCCTGCCGCGATCCTGCAAGCCAGTCCGCCCGGAGATTTTGACTCTCAACCAAACCGACCAGCCCGTTCGCGGCTCTGCAAACCGCCGGGGTGCCTTTGACCAACGTGGGTGGGGCGACTACTCGCCTTTGGGACTGATGGTGATGGCGACGGCCTGCTGGTTCTTGCCCCCGGACATCGAGTAACTGCGCTCGGGAGTTGGCCGGGTTTTGGGCAGGAAGACATTAAACTGAGTGGGATTTTGCTTGGGGGCCGACGAGGCTTGGCGGCGTTTGACCTTGATCTCCGGGGCGGTCAGGCGGACGATTTCCGTCACTTGGGCTTTCTTGGCCGCCTCGCTGTGCAGACAGGGTTGATAGAGGATGCGTTCCTCGTTGCCGGCGTTGGTGAGGACGATCTTGAAGACGTGCTCGGTCGGGCCCGGCGCGAAGAACCAGGGGGCAGCGTCCCGGGAAAACTTCTCGGGCGCGGTTTGACCCCGCCAATTGCCGTCCTGCAGGGATACGGCTGGATCGGCCAGGATCAGCCGGGGCGGGGCCGCGCTGACCTCATAGATGGTCAAGGTCTTGAGGTCGCCGGTCTTGACCTTGAGTTCGAACTGCCACCAGAAGGGGAGGTCAAACTGTTCATCCGGCTCGCCGGCGAAACCGGTCTCGGCTAGGGTTACCTCTGCCCAACTGTTTTTCACCAGCACCGGCCCCTGGTCCGAATAGCTAAGCTGTTGCTCGGTGTTGTCGCCGAGTTGGCGGGTTTGGGTGGTCGCACAACCCCCGGCGAGCAAGAGAATGGCCAGAATGAGTAGAACCGGGTTTTTCCGAGTTGAGCGCATGAGTGTGGTTTCCAAGGCGAGGTTGGGCCGAAAAACTACGATTTTTCCGAGGTCGGGCGGACGGCCAGCCACTTGCCGGCGGCGGGTAGAAGGCTGAACAGGCAGGCGTGGGCCACGAAGACCAGGGCCGGGGGCAGGGCGGCGCGGGGGTCATAGAAGAAGAGGACGCCGCAGGCGATGGCCACGTTCTTCATGGCCAGCGTGACCAGGACGGCGGTGGCCTCCCTTGGTTCGAGCAGTTGCGGCAGCAGGAAGCGGGCCGCCAGCAGTACCCCGAAATCCTGGAGGAAGGCCAGACCCAGCAGCTTGCCAATTTCGGTCGGGGTTTCGTAGCCCAGGTTGAGCCTTCCCACCGCCGTGCCGAACATGATGAAAATCAACACGCTCAACGCCGCCATGTTGCCGACCCCCAGCCAGGGTTCGACGCCTTTGCGAACCTGCGGCAGGTAACGGGCGATCAGAAAGCCGCCCAAGAGCGGCAGGGTGACCATCAGCAGCATGCTCTTCATCATGGGCGCGATCTCGATGGGCAAGAGCGAGCCGGCGCCCAGCTTGAGGAGCAGGGGGGCGACCAGGGGCGCGATCAGGGTGGCCGCCACCATCAGCAGGAAGGAGATTTCCTCGTCGCCCCTGAGCAGCCGGGTGAAGAAGGGCGCCACCATGGCCGGCGGCATCAGGGCGCCGAAGAGCAGCCCGCCGATGAACTGCGAGTCGGTCAGGAGCAACCGGGCCAGCAGAAGCTGGAGCAGCGGGAAAAAGATGAAGCAGAGAAAGAGCCCCAGCACCAGCGGCCAGGGGCGGCGCAGGGCGTGCGGCACGGTGGGCCAGTCGATAGTCAGCCCCGAGAGCAGCATCAGGATGAACAGGAAGACGAAGCCATAGGGCAGCAGCGAAATGGCCGTGTAGGGGAAGATGACCCCGGCGACAATGGAGAGGAGGATCGGCAGGCCGAAGAGTTTCATGTGTGGTTGTTATGATTCATTGTACCTTTTTACCCCACCCCGACCCTCCCCTTGGTAAGGGGAGGGAGTGATAGCGTGCAGCTTGCGCTTGGTGGAAGGTGAGTCGGAGGCCTCGCGGTGGCGGGCATCGCTCCTCCTTGCCAAGGAGGGGCCGGGGCGGTCTTCAATAAAGTTCCACTTTCCCATACTGGTTGTTCCTGCCCGCAACCAGCCCTCCGCTGCTCCCAAAAACCTGGCTTTCCCACTGGAAAGTATTTATCTTTCCTCCGCAATGAAAATCACGCGAAGGAACGCTACCCATGAAGATTGATCGCCCCCGCCGGCTTATCGCCCTTGCCCTTCTGCTGCTGGTCACCGTGGCGGCCGGGGCGATGCTCTATCTCCTGCCCTGGGACCGTTCCGGTTCCTCTCCGGTCGCCGGTCGTAAGCCCCTCAAACTCTACTGGTTCATCCCCGACGGCTTGCGGGCCGACCACGACCTCTTCGACCTCTTCCGTTGGGCTGAGGCGGGCGAGTTGCCCAACCTCAAGAAGCTGATGGCCCGCGGTACTTACGGTTACTCGCGGCCGGTCTTTCCCGGCCATACCCCCACCAACTTTGCCACCCTGCTGACCGGCTCCACCCCCAGGGTACACGGTATCGCCGACGGGCCCATGCATGTCGAGGGCTATCCCCTGCAAATGGTCTCCAAGGGCGGCTTCAGTTCGGTGGCCAAGAAGGTGCCGCCGATCTGGTACACCCTGGAAGAGCAGGGACTGACCTCCACCCTGGTGGCGGTGCCGGGCTCGACCCCGCCGGAGCTGGACGAGGGCGCCATCATCCGGGGCCGTTGGGGCGGCTGGGGGGTGGATTTCCCGGCGGTGATCTTCCACTCCGCCGCCGATAAAGAGCTCCGCCAGTACCAGGGGCTGGGCAACCGGGTCTTCAATTTCGGCAGCGAGCTGACCCGCTTTGTCGCGCCTGCGGCCCCGACCGGTTGGCGGCTGGCCATGCCCAAGAGCTTCAGCCCGGTCCGCGAGGTGGATCTGAACAGCTGGGGCGCCCCGATGTTCGGGTTGCTCTATGATAGCCATGATGATGGCCGGGCCGACTATGACCGGGTGCTTTTCTCCCACGACAAGGCAACCTCGCTGGCCGATCTGACCGTGGGCGAGTGGAGCGGCTGGCTGCCGATCAAACTAAGTTGGGAGATGCAGAACGACTACAACATCTACACCCCCAAGCGACCGGGCTGGGAGCGGGAGATGTCGGCGGTGGGGGTCGATACCGAGGTGGCGCTCAACGTCATCCGGTTGGGCGGCCCGGATGCCTTCCGCATCCAGTTCTTCTACAACAATCTCAATTCCTACCTGGTCAAGCCCTCTTCGCTCTATCCCGAGATCAACCAGGCGCTGGGGCCAATGGTCGATTTCCCCGACAACTATCCGCCCCAGCTGATCTACTATCCGGAGGACCGGGCGACCTTCCTGGAGGAGACCAACCGCTCGCTGGACTGGCATCGGCGGGTGGCCGGTTTCCTGATCGACCGGCGCGACAGCGAGGTGATCATCCACGACGTCTACACCCCCAACCAGATGCTGGTCGGGCGCTGGTGGCTGGGGGAGCTCGATCCGGCCAGCCGTCACTACGCGGCCACCCCCGAGGCGGAGCGGCAGGCGCGCTGGCGGGAGGTCAAGGAGATGTACCAGGGCATCGACGCCATCCTCGGCGAGATCATGGACAAGGCTGACGACGAGACCATCATCGTCTTCAGCTCCGACCACGGCATCGTCCCCCTGGACCGGGAGGTGCGGCTCAACAACCTCTTCGCCGAGAAGGGCTTGCTCAAGTACACCCTGAACCGGGAGACCGGCGAGTACCAGATCGACTGGGCCAAAACCAAGGCGATCTTCCTGCAGATGGACAACATCTACTTGAACCCGGCTGGCCTGGGCGGCAACTACCACCGCGCCTCCGGGCCGGAGTACGAAAAGCTGCGCAACCAGGTGATCGAACTGCTCAGCAATCTCAAGGATGACAACGGCGTGGCGCCGCTCTCAAAAGTGGTCAAATGGGAGGCGGCGGAGCAGGAGTTGCAGCTGCCGGCCGACCGGGTCGGCGATCTGGTGGTCGCCAACCGCCCCACCTATGGCTGGGTGGAAGAGGTGACCGGCGACGGCCAGGTCTTCCACGATTCCTTGAAAGGTGGCTACAAGCAGGCGATCCTCCCCGAATCCACCGACGCCATGCTTACCCCCTTCGTGATCGCCGGTCCGGGGGTGAAGAAGAACCAGCGGCTGGAGCAGCCGATCCGTCACATCGACCAGTACCCCACCATCATGACCCTGCTGGGTAAGACCATCCCTGACTTTGTCGAGGGCAAGCCCCTGGACGAGGTTCTGCGTCGGTAGGGACGGCTCGCCGAGCCGTCCGCTCTTTCCCCTGACAAAGCCTTGGCTAATCCCAGGTGGTGGGTTAGATTGCGTGACTGAAGAAACCACGGGGAACGGGTGAAATGAAGCAAGAGCACGGCGAAATCATCATTTACCAGGCGGAAGACGGGCAGACTGCCCTTGAAGTGCAGTTGGCGGGTGAAACCGTTTGGCTTCCACAAAAGCAGATTGCGGCACTCTTTGAAACCGAACGAAGCGTAATCACCAAGCATATTGGCAATATCTTCCGTACCAAAGAATTGGACCAAAATTCAGTATGTGCAAAATTTACACATACTGCCGCAGACGGCAAAACTTACCTGACCAATTATTACAATCTGGATGTGATTATTGCCGTTGGCTACCGGGTAAATGCCAAAAGGGGCACCCAGTTTCGAATTTGGGCCACCAAGGTATTAAAGCAGCACCTCGTCAAAGGCTATACGACCAACGAGCGGCGGCTGGCCGAAAAGGGATTGGCCGAGATGGAGCAGACCATCGCGCTCCTGGCCCGGACCCTGATCAGGCATGAACCCTTTAGCGATGAGGGCCGGGCGGTGCTGGAGGTGGTCGGCCGCTACGCCAAAACCTGGTCGCTCTTGCTGTAATATGATGAAGACCGGTTGGAGTTACCGAAGGTCCGCCATACCGCCGGAAAGTCCCTCGATTACCAGCAGGTCAGCGCGGCCATCGTCACCCTCCAGGCCGAACTGCTGGGCCGGGGCGAGGCCGGCGATCTCTTCGGCTGGGAGCGGGGCCAGCACCTCCAAGGCATCCTCGGCAATCTCGACCAGACCTCCGGCGGCCAGGACCTTTACGCCAGCGTCGAGGAAAAAGCCGCCCACCTGTTCTACTTCGTGATTAAGGATCACCCGTTCAGCGACGGCAATAAGCGGATCGGGGCTTTTCTCTTCGTGCTCTATCTGCGGGAGAATAACCTTCTCGATCAGTCCCGCCTCAACGACAACGGCCTGGTGGCCCTGGCTTTGCTGATCGCTGAGAGTGATCCCAAACAGAAAGACCTGCTGGTGCGGTTGGTTATGAATTTGTTGTAGTTTGAGGGTAGGGGCAGGGATTGACTTAAATAGCAATAGAAGTTACCATTCTGGTAACCAGAGCTGCGTATGAGAATAATCGCTAAAAGCAGGTTGCGTCAATACTGGGAACGGCCAGGGAACGGGCAGGCCCAGCCATATCTGGCCGAGTGGTACCATTTTTGTCTCCGCCAGACGTGGGCGACCCCGCAAGAGGTGAAGAGTACCTTCGGACATGCCTCGATAGTGCGAAACAACCGGGTCGTCTTCAATGTGAAAGGAAACGACTACCGTATTGTCTGTGCGCTGGATTATCGAAGACAGGCCATGTTTATCAAGTTTGTCGGCACCCATGCCGAATACGATGCCGTTGACGTTGAGGTGGTTGAATGAAACCGATTAAAGATGAGCAGGTATATCAAGAGGCTCTGGCGCGGATTGAAGAACTCTGGGGCGCGGAACCGGACACCATCAAGGGCGATGAGCTGGATATTCTGCTGGTTCTGGTGGAGGCGTACGAAGAAAAACACTATCCGATTCCGCCCTCGGACCCAGTGGAGGCCATCCTCTTCCGGGCGGATCAGATGAATCTGGACCGAAAGGCTCTGGAAGAGTACCTCGGCCCCAAGAGCCGGGTCAGTGAGGTGCTAAATCGCAAGCGCCCCCTTTCCTTGCCGCAGATCAAGCGGTTGCATAAAGGACTCGGTATCCCCTACGAAAGTTTGCTTGGGGCCGTCTGACAATTGCCAATAATTGTGAATAAGGCTTCGGTTACGGTTTTTTTGCTGCTAGTCGGGTAGGGCGGGTCACCCCCGTCATTCAACAACATTACCAAGATCCGGATCGGCGGGTGCGACCCGCCCTACCCGGCTCTTCGTACTCTATCTGCGGGAGAATGACAACGGCCTGGTGGCCCTGGCCTTGTTGATCGCCGAGAGTGATTCCAAACAGAAAGATTTGCTGGTGCGGTTGGTTATGAATTTGTTGTAGGTTGAGGTTAGTGTCAGGTTTCGTGGCTTCTGAGACGCTGCTTGATGAAGAAAGTAGGAAGTGTCCCGGTTTCCCCAGGTTTCCCTTCCGCGTTATTAATCAGAAAATCCGTCTTCGATAGAATTGACTTGTGTCGAACGGTACGACATGTTGCGAAAAAGTGTCTAGTATATATTTAATATTCGACATTAAACAGACTGCAATAATCACTAATCGAGCCAGTTAAACAATGTTCGATAAAGACAAACCATACGACGACTTACCGCTTTTGCCTCCGGTCACCGAACTTGAGACCAAGGCGGTTTTGAAGAAAGCCATTTCCGCAAATAGGCAGCTTGCCGAACTAAAGGGGCTGGCGAACATAATACCAAACCAGAATATTCTGATTAATTTTATCACTCTGCAGGAAGCTCGTAGTAGTTCTGAGATTGAAAATGTGATCACGACGAATGACAAGTTATTTGAGGCATTCTCGTTAGACAGTGAAAGTGTCGATTCCGCAACCAAAGAAGTTTTACGTTATCGGGAGGCACTCTGGGAGGGCTACAACTTACTGGGCGAGAGGCATGTCCTGTCAACCAACTTATTTATCAGAGTTTGCAACATAATTAAGCAGAATCAAGCTGGTGTTCGCAATACCCCGGATACCAAGATCGTCAATCAGAAAACAGGAAAAACCATCTATACCCCTCCCGGGACACAAGCCGTAATCTTAGAAAAATTAAAGAATTTGGAGTCATTTATTCACGACGAAGATGACGGCATCGACGTTCTGGTCAAGCTGGCGGTTGTTCATTATCAATTTGAAGCCATTCACCCATTTTCTGACGGTAACGGCCGAACCGGCAGAATTATCAACGTCTTGTTTCTAGTGTTTACGGGTGTTCTCGATCTGCCCATCCTGTTTTTAAGCCAGTATATAATCGCCAATAAAAGTAAATATTACAAATACTTGAGGCAGGTTACGGAGAACAATAAATGGGAAGACTGGATACTGTTTATTCTTGAAGGAATCGAAAAAACGGCACGTTCTACGAGGGATAAGATCATTCAGATCAATGATCTTTTTGAGTCCACCTTGGCTTATACCAAGAAAAAAGTGCCTAACTATATGTACTCAAAGGAGCTCGTTGAACTGCTTTTCGAGCAGCCATACTGCAAGGTCAAATTTCTTGTTGCCCGGGATGTCGCCCAGCGCCAGCAAGCATCAAAATACTTACAGGCATTGGAAAATGTGGGCATATTGAAACTCAAGAAGGTGGGGCGGGAAAAACTGTATCTGAACATAAAGCTTTTTGAGCTTTTATCCAACGCTTCGCCGGAAATCGGGAAAACTGAAGATGACGACGGAGAAGATGAGTTGTTTGAAACGGTAGATGGGCATTTAGAAGAATGGGAAGAGATGTTCGAGCAACTTACCCGGTTCATCGAGAAATATGATCATTCGAGCGTTTCCAAAGTAGATCCAAAAACGAAGCGCCTTGGTTACTGGGTATCTCACCAGCGGACAAGCAAGAAAACAGGTTTGCTTTCTAAAGAGCAGATTGCGCGTTTAGAAGAGATTGGCTTTGACTGGGAGCCTGTAAAAAATCGGTGGGAAAAAAATTTCAAGGACCTTGTCGCGTACAAGAAGCGATTTGGGCATTGTGATGTGCCGCTTAGATTTGGCGAGAATCCGCAGTTGGCTCATTGGGTCCGGAATCAAAGGAATCGTTACCGGCTGGGGAAAGTTACAGCCAACAGAGTGCAGAAACTTGAAAGGATTGGGTTTAATTGGGGGGGAACTCAAGTAAAAAGTTGGGAAGAGAGACTTCAGGAATTGCTTGAGTATCAGGCCACCTATGGTCATCTCAATGTTTCACAAGTTGATCCAGATGAAAAAAATCGCGCTTTGGGGAAATGGCTTAATGATCAAAGGCATTATCGAAAACAAGGGCGACTGAGTCCGGAGCGCGAAGTAAGACTCAATGAAATTGGGATCGCTTGGAGTGTTTTGGATGCGAGGTGGGAGGAAAACCTCTCCGCTTTAAAAGAGTTTTACGCTGAACATGGACACTTCCGAGTTTCACTGAGAGGAGAACGCCGCAGTCTCGGCTTTTGGGTATCCAACATTCGAAAGCAACGGCCAACACCGGAGCGCCTGAAAAGGCTGAAGGTTATTGGTTTTGACTGGGAGAAAGAAAAAAACGAAGGTGACAAAAATTAAGAAGAAAGGGGGCGCGTCTGCCGTTGACCTTTGTGGTGTTTTCCCTTCGCGTTGTTTCTTGTGTTGCTTTAACTCGTAAGGCGCAATTTCAAAGTAGGGCGGCAATAAGCGTAGCGCATTGCGCCGGATGTGGGAAAGCACATCGGCTGTTGTTCCCCGCTGGCAATTCAACCTCTTCAGCAGTTTGGGAAAATAAAAAGGGGGCGGGATTTCTCCACGCCCCCTCGATACCAACCTTGAGCAGAAAAACCGGCGCTTTCGGCGAAAGCGCCCTACCATGCTTGTAGCCTCTACACCGCCTTTCTTGCCTGGCGCGTCTTCAGCATATAATACAACACCGGCACCGCCATGCGGCTGATCAGCAAGGAAGCAATCTCCCCGAACATCAACGAAATCGCCAACCCCTGAAAGATCGGGTCGGCGAGGATCACCGAGGCGCCGACCACCACCGCGAGAGCCGTCAGCAGCATGGGCCGGAAGCGGATCGCCCCGGCCTCCACCACTGCCTCGGCCAGCGGCAGCCCGTGGCTGACCCGCAGCTCGATGAAGTCGACCAGGATGATCGAGTTCCGCACCACGATCCCTGCCCCGGCCATGAAGCCGATCATCGAGGTGGCGGTGAAGAAGGCCCCGAAGCCCCAGTGGGCCGGGAGGATGCCGATCAGCGAGAAGGGGATGGCCGCCATCACCACCACCGGCACCCAGTAGTCCTTGAACCAGCCGACCATCAGCATGTAGATCAGGATCATCACCGCGCAGAAGGCCAGCCCCAAGTCGCGGAAGACCTCCAGGGTGATGTGCCATTCGCCGTCCCACTTGATCGAGGGGGCGGTTTCGGTGAAGGGTTGCTGCAGGTTGAAGACCTCAATTGCCCCCGGTTGGCCGCCGTAATCCTGGCTGTTCAGCTTGGCCAGCTCCCGGTTCATCGAGAAGATGGCGTAGGCCGGGCTTTCGGCGGCCCCGGCCACGTCGCCGGTCACGTAGATCACCGGCTTCAGGTTCTTGCGGTAGATGGGCTGGTCGATCTCCACCTCGCTGACCTTGACCAGTTCGCGTAAGGGCACCAGGGGGGTGTTGGGGCTGCGTTCACAGCGCATCTGCAGATTCAAAATCCCGTCCACCCTGGCCCGCTGGGCCTGGGGCAGGGTGAGAACCATCTCCACCGGCTCCTTGTCATTGGGCTGATGGAAGAGATCGACCGGCATTCCCGACATGGCCAGATCGACGGTGCGGCTGATTACGCCCTCCGAGATATTGTTCAGGGCTGCTTTTTCCTTGTCTACCGTGAGCACCAGCTTCTTACGCGGGGTCTCGCGGTACCAGTCGACATCGACCACGCCCTCGGTATCGGTGAAGATCTTCTTCACCGCCGTGGCCAGCTTCAGCCGCTCAGCGTCGGTCTCGCCGTAGATCTCGGCCACCAGAGTCTGCAGCACCGGCGGGCCGGGCGGTACCTCGGCCACTGCCACCGTTGCTCCGTATTTGGCGGCGATGGCTGCCACCGCCGGGCGGACCCGCTTGGCGATCTCGTGGCTCTGGGCCTCCCGCTCATCCTTGGGCAGCAGGTTGATCTGCAGGTCGGCCAGGTTGGGGGCGCTACGCAGGTAGTAGTGGCGAACCAGGCCATTAAAGTTGAAGGGTGAGGCGGCGCCGGCATAGACCTGATAGTTGACCACCTCCGGTTCCCGGCCAATCACTGCCGCCATCTCGCGGGCCACCCGGGTGGTTTCTTCCAGGGTCGAACCCTCGGGCAGATCGAGGATCACCTGGAACTCGCTCTTGTTGTCGAAGGGCAGCATCTTGACCTTGACCAGCCCGAAATAGACCATCGAGCAGGCGCCCAGCAGCAGGACGCCGATGCCGAGGAAGAAGGCGAGGCGCCAGGCCGCGTTGCCCAGCAGCGGCTCCATGACCTTATGGTAGAGGCGGGTGAAGAAATCATCCGGGGAATGGTCTTGGTCGAGCTCGTTTTCCGGATCAGGTTCCACCGCGCACTCGGCCGGGGTGCATTTCTTGCGCAGCACCCGGATCGCCGCCCAGGGGGTGACGGTGAAGGCGATGATCAAGGAAAAGAGCATGGCCGCCGAGGAACCGATCGGAATCGGCCGCATGTAGGGGCCCATCAGGCCGCCGACGAAGGCCATCGGCAGGATGGCGGCGATGACCGCCCAGGTTGCCAGGATGGTGGGGTTGCCCACCTCGCCCACCGCCTCGATGGCGATGTCGTGGATCGACTTGCTCCGGTTGGAAGGCAGCCGGAGATGGCGGACGATATTCTCCACCACCACGATGGCGTCGTCTACCAGGATGCCGATCGAGAAGATCAGGGCGAAGAGGGTGATTCGGTTCAGGGTGTAGCCGTAAAGGTAGAAGAGCAGCAGAGTCAGGGCCAGGGTCGAGGGGATGGCCAAGATGACGATGATCGACTCCCGCCAGCCCAGGAAAAAGAGGATCAGGAGCGTCACCCCGAAGACCGCGATGCCCATGTGGAGCAGGAGCTCGTTGGACTTCTCCGCCGCCGTCTCGCCGTAGTTGCGGGTGACGGTGACCTCGACATCCTTGGGAATCAAGGTGCCGCGCAGGCTCTCGATCTTGGCCAGGATGGTCTCCACGACCACTACCGCGTTGGCCCCGGGCCGTTTGGCCACCGACAGGGTCACCGCCGGCTGCTCGGTCTGGCCTTTTCCGCCGAAGAGCACGTAGTTGTCCGGTTCCTGGGGGCCGTCGATCACCTCGGCGATGTCGCTCAAGTAAACCGGCCGGTCGCCGTGTACCCCGACCACCACCTTGCCGATCTCGGCTGCCGAGCTGAAGAACTGGCCGGTCTGCAACAGCACTTCCCTGTTCAGTGAACGCAACTGGCCGGAGTAGCTCTGGCGGTTGGCCTGCTCCAGCTTGGGGGCGATGTCGCCGACGGTCAGGCCGCGGCCGGCCAGCTTCAACGGGTCGAAGAGTACCCGCACCTGCCGCTTGGTGCCGCCGATCAGCTTGGTCTCGGCCACCTCGCTGATGTTCTTGATGGCATCGTCCACCTGGGCGGCCAAGCGGCGCAGGGTAAAGTGATCGTACTTGGCGCTGTGAAAAGTCAGGGCCAGCACCGGCACGTCGTCGATGGTGTGCGGCTTGACCAGCGGCGGCGAGACACCCCTGGGGATGCGGTCGAAATTGGTGGCCAGCTTCTGGTTCAAACGGACCAGGGCATCTTCCATGTTCTCGCCCACGTAGAAGCGGGCGATCAGCAGGGCCTGGCCGGGCATCGAGGTGGAGTAGATGTATTCGACTCCGGGAATCTCGTAGAGCAGCTTTTCCATGGGGATGGAGACGCGGTTCTCCACCTCCTTGGGGGTGGCGCCGGGCATGGCCACCATCACGTCGATCATCGGCACCTTGATCTGCGGCTCCTCCTCGCGGGGCAGCATGATCACCGCCATCACCCCCAGGAGCAGCGAAGCGACGATGCCGATGGCGGTCAGCTTGGAGTCGATGAAGAAGGCGGCCAGCTTGCCGGCAAAGCCGTGCGGCGTGGGGTGCTTACCGCTCATGGCTGCACCCGCACCGGTTGGCCGTCGCTCAACTGGGCAGCACCCTCGCTGACCACCTGCTCGCCGCCGGTGAGTCCGGCGACGATCTCGATCTGGCCGTCATGGCTGGCGCCGGTCCGCACCAGGCGCAGATGGGCGGTGGAGTTTTCGACCACGAAGAGCTTTTCCATCTGCCCGAAGGCGACGACCGCCGTGGCCGGGACGGTGAGGGCGTTGTTGGTGGCGGTTGCGCCGGGCAAGGTCACCCGGGCGAACTGGCCGGCCCGCAGGCCTGGCGCAGTGACGGCCAGCTTGACCATAGCGGTGCGGCTGGCCGGATCGCCGGCCGGGCTGATCTCCGCCACCTTACCCGTTCCGTTGAAGTTGGCGGCGGGAATGGCAAGCGGCAGGGCATCGCCGGACTTGATCTGGGCCAGCAGCCCCTCGGGCACCGGCACCGCCACCTGCAAGCGGTTGTTGTTCTCCACGACCAAGAGCGGCGCGCCGGGGGTGGCCAGGTCGCCGATGTTGGCGATCTTCTGGGCCACCAGGCCGGAGAAGGGGGCGGTGAGGGTGGTGTAGCCGACCATGGTCTGGGCCTGCTGCTGGCCGGCCTCGGCGAGGTGCACCGCCTCCTCCAGGTTTTTCACGGTTTCCCGGGTGGCGGCCTCCTTGGCCAGCAAGCGCTGCTCCCGCTCCAGGTTGCGCTTGGCCTGGGCCAGCCGGGTTTCGGCCTGGGCCAGCTGGGCGTTGATCTCACCGGCGCTGATCCGCACCAGCACCTGGCCCTGGCGCACCGCGCTGCCGACGTTGACCGGCAGACCGGTGATCACCCCGGCCACCTTGGCGGCGATGGTGGCGCTCTCGGCGGCGGTCACTGTGCCTACCACCTCGTTCTGGTGCTGGGCCGGCTGGGCGCCGACGCTGACTACTCGCACCGCCTGGACCGGCAGGGAAGCGGGCTGGGCGTGCTCCGGTGCTTCCTTGCCCTTGCAGGCAGGGGTGAGGAGGATGAGGCCGGTGAGGAGTACGAGGTTAAGCTGACGGAATGAACTCGTCTGGTTTTTGATTTTCATGGTTTACGGTCTCGTTGAAAATTATCTGATTGCAAAAAAAAACGTAATAGCAAATCGAAAAAGCATCGAGGAGGTCATTGCGAGCACACAAAGGGGCATAAACTCCCCCGAAGCAATCTCAGCCAGACTCTGGTAGAGATTGCCGCGTCGGGGCTGACGCCCTCCTCGCAATGACGTGCTATGTCTAATAGTTTTAAGAGTCCCCCGTCATTGCGAGGAGCCCAGCGACGAAGCAATCTCCTCGCCGGGGCAACCAAGGTCCAAGCCCTTACTGGTCGGCTGGAGATCGAAGTCTGCGCTTATCTGCCGCATCGGGCTAAAGCCCTTCTCGTAATGACAACTTTAAACAGTCCTTCCGCGGAACACTGCTCCGCGAGCTTCATAGGGTTTTTGTGTCCCTTTCCGCAGCCGCTTCCCCATCCTCGCCAAACTGGGGCAACCCTTCGGCCCGGCGCAGTTCGGCGATGGCGATCTTCCGGGCGGTGGCGGCAGTGGCGCGGCGGACCTGGGTTTCGGTCAGGCGATTTTGGGCGTCAATCAGGTCGGCGGCCAGGAGGACCCCCTCGGTGAAGCGCTCGTTGTTGATCCGCAGACTTTCCTCGGCCTGGGCCACGCTCTGGGCGCTGAGCGCCAAGCGCTCCTCGGCATCGCTAAGGGCCAGGCGGGCTTGGCTGATCTCCAATCCTACCGCCAACTCGGTTTTGCGGCGCTGTTCGCGCAGTTCGTTAACCCCGGCCTCGGCCCGGGCGCTTTCTGCCTCGGTGCGGTGGCCGTCGAAGAGGTTGAACTGGAATTTGAGCCCGGCCTGCCAGGAGTTGCCCTCGCCGCCGGTGATCGAACCCTGGTCAGCCCCGTAAGCGGCGTAGCCGTCCAGGGCCGGATAGCGGGCGGCACGGACCTGGCGGATGCGCAGCTTGGCACTGGCCAGGGCGGCGTCGAGGCTGTCAAGCTCGGCCCGTTTGCCCACCCGGTCGCTGGGAGGAATTTCCGCTTCACCGCTCTCCGGGGCGAGGCTGACCTCGCCGCCGGGCAGCCCCAGCAGGTTGAGGAACAACTGCTGGGCCAGGGCCAGGCTATGCCGGGCCTCAAGCAGATTTTCCCGGGCCCGCGATTCCTGGACCTCCAGGTCGAGAAGGTTGCTGCGCAGAATCACGCCCTCATCAAAGCGGGCCTGCGCAGTCTGGTGGGCGGCGGCCACGGTCGCCACCTCGGCCTGGCGGATCTTGATCAGCCCTTCGGATTGATCGATCAGATGGAAGGCGCGCACCACCTCGAAGGCCAAGCGCTCTTGAACGGCGGACAACTCGAAACGGGCCGCTTCCGCCTGGGACCTGGCTGCGGCCAGCCCGGCCTGGCTGCGGCCGCCGTCGAAGAAACGGTAGCCGAGCTGGATGGAGTTATTGAGATTGTCGGTGCGGCCGGGGCGATTGAAGTTGATCTCCTGGTTGAACTCGCGCTGGTTTAAAATATTGCCGAAGGAGTACATCGGGTTGTTGGTCTGACCGTACTGGGCCACCAGGTTCACCTGCGGGTAAAAAGCGGATTTTTCCAGGGCGATGGCGGCCTGGGCGCTCTCGATACGCTGCCGGCCGATCTGGCTGTCGGGGCTGTTTTGAAGGGCGAAGCGGACTGCTTCCTGAATAGTCCAGACGGTGGGCGGTGGCTCTTCTGCCAGGGCCTGGGTTCCGGCGCAGAGCAGCAGGAGGGCGAGGCAGAACAGCAGGGAGGAACGTAGCAGTAGATTCTTCATAGCAATTCCAAGAATTTCAGGTCCAGGTAAAGGCCTCGCGGACGATTGCCCGGCGAAACAGATGGGTTAACATATCGTCTGGAGGCCATATAACATAGCTATTTAAGATTTTCATTAAATATCTTCTACCAACCCGGCGGGGAAAATTTCGCGCCGGTAACGCAGAGCCTGGCCGCAAGGCGGTGAGATTCGGTCGGGTTGGCTGAGAAGATCCTTGCAGTTTCCGGCATTTTTGTCAAAGCAAACCGGCGAAAACTGTGGTTTGGCAGGCACTCTTGGCTCCGCCGCTACGCCAGTCGCTGAGATGTAATTCGAAATTGATCGAGGTCTTGACCACAGCAGGACCGGGGCGATCCGCTCCCGCCAGGCGGAAGCCAGCCGGTTGGCCAGCAAGGGCAGGAACTTGGCGGCGAGGGAGTAATCGATCAGAATCACCCGCTCGCTCGGCCAGGTTGCCTGGTATGAGGGTGGTAACCAGAATGGCTACCGGTTCAGCGGGTGGTGAACTGCCAGGTTGGTGATTCGCTGGTCGCGCCGTGGCTGTCGGTGGAAATCACCAGCCAATTGTAGGTGGTGGCAGCCTTCAGGTTGGCGGCAGTATAGGTGCTCGAGGTGGAGGATGGGGCCGGTGGAGGTGTGGCATCGCCGCCGCCCCCGCCGCCGCAAGCTCCGCCCGCTACGGTGATGGCAGTAAGCAGGGCCAGGCTGGCCAAGTTCGGGCGGCGCCGCCAGGCCATGGAGCAGGCAATCAGTCCGGCGAGCATGATCAGGCCGGCGGGTAACAGCGGCGGAATGGCGGCGTTCTGGATTATGCCGGCGCCCAAGAGAACCCCGGGGGCTATGGTGACTTCGCTGAGCGAGACCTTTTCGGTGACTGTGTCGCCATCGCTGTCGGTGGCTGGTTGCCAGCTCAGGGTGACGGTGGCGGGGTCGAGGCCGGTGGCGCCGTTAACCGGGGTCAGTGGGGAAGCCTGGGACGGTGCGTGGTTGCCGAGCCCTTTCAGGGTAAGGGATAGCTGTCCCGCGTTAGTGGAGATAGGCAGGGTGTCCAAGTAGTCCTGTAGGGCCGTCGGGCTGAAGGAGAATTCGATCCGGCAGGATTCCTGGCCGGCCAGGCTTTTGCTACTGCATTCGTCCAGGGCAATCGCAAAGGGGGCCGTCAAGTTGCTGGCCAGGACTGGTGAAATAGTCAAAAGCTTCTCGCCGCCGTTGCTGATGGTCAAGACCAGCCGGGCGGCAGAGCCGGGGGCGACCGAGCCGAAGGCCAGGGTGCGGTTGCTGGGGTCGTACTGCAGCAGAGCAGGCGAGGCATTGTCGATGCCGCTGCCGGTGAGGTCGATGGTCAGCGGATTCTGGTCGATATCGTTGGAGGGCATTGTCAGGGTGCCGCTGTAGCCGGTGACGGCGAGCGGCGCGAAGGCGACGACCAGCTCGCAGGTCAGGTCGCTCGGCAGGGTCGTGTTGCTGCAAGTGTCTTTGCTGACGGTAAAGACCGGGTCGAGGGCAGTGGTGTCCAGATTTCCCAAGGTCAGGCTGCCGCCGCCGCTGTTGCGGAGGGTCAGTGAGCGCGACAGGCTGCTGCCGGTGCCGAGTTTGCCGAAGGGGAGCGCCCGGTCGAACTCCGGGGGGGCAGGATCGTAGACGGCCAGATGGGGCGATCCGGCCAGGCGGCGGTAGGCGGCCAGGCCATTGACTAGCCCGGCGCCGGAGTTGTTGTCGGGTCCAAGAGTCCCCAGATCGTCCGCCGATTTTTCCAGGGCGACCTCCAGGTCGGCCACTGGGGTGGCCCCATCGGCCTCGCGCAGCAGAGCCAGCAGACCGCTGATATGCGGCGAGGAGAAGGAGGTGCCGTCCACGACGACGTAGCCACCGGCGAGGCCGGCGCTGCGGATATGCTCGCCCGGCGCCACCAGGGATGGGAAGGTTTGGCTGCTGTCGCAGGCCGAGGGTCCGCGACTGCTGAAGGCGCTGACGGCGCCGCTGCTGTTGGTGGATCCCACCGACAGGTTGCCGGAACAGTTGGCCGGGCTACTGCTGGTGGAAAGCTTGGGGCCGTCGTTGCCGGCGCTGAACACCACGGCGATCTCGGCTTTCTGCAAAAGAGCGAGGTCGGGTTGGAACTCGGTCCAGCACCTGTTGAATTGGTCGATGCCCCAACTGTTGTTAACGATCTGGGGGGCGTCGCCGGTGTTGCCGTAACCATTTGGGTCCAGCGCCCACTCGAAGGCCGCATGGATTTTCGAGTAGGTGGCACTTCCCGAGTCGGGGAAAATCTTGGCGGCGATCCAGGTGGCCCCGGGGGCCATGCCGATGGCGCTGCCGCCGGCCCCG
>JAGVGT010000049.1 GCA_020056965.1 Deltaproteobacteria bacterium | reverse complement strand
CGGCCAGCACCGCCGCGGTTTCGGCGCGGATGTCGCGGCCGGTCAGGGAAGGGCGTTGGCTCCCGCTGATCGGGTCGCTGCCGAGGCGTTGGCAGATCAACTCCAGGGTCGAGGTCAGCCAGACCACCAGGCCGCTGTCCCGCATGGCCGGCCAGAGTTCCTGGTGCAGCACGGCCCCGCCGCCGGTGGCGATCACCCCTTCCCGGCGGTCGATCAGTTCCCGGAGCAGTTCCCTTTCCCGGGCCCGGAAGAACTCCCAGCCCTGCTCCGCCACCACCCGGCTGATCTCGCCGTGCCGCTCGGTGAGCACTTGGTCCATGTCGAGGAATTCCACCCCCAGGTGCTCGGCCAGCAGCCGTCCCACCGAACTCTTGCCGGTGGCCCGGAAGCCGACCAGGACGATTTTGCGGATTGGTTTATGCATTGCTCCGGTGCGGATTGGCTGAAGTTTGAGGGCTGCGCAAAAGTCGCGGAACGTCATGACCAGGCGCACAGCCACGAGGCAATCTGGCGCTGGGTCGCCGGCATGGCGAGCGAAGTCCGCGCTTATCTGCATCGCGCTCTGCTCGCAAAGATGGATTCCGTGTTTAGCGGTTATTCCGGGCCAGCATTCGCGGGCTCTATTTCTTCGTCCTCCCCATTTAAGGGGTGATGGGGAGTGCTGTCAAACAGAAAACCGTCTTGCGGTTCCCGGGGATATTTTTTAAAAGGTGAGTTCTCGGATTAAAACCGGTCACCGAATCAAGGAGTTTTGCCATGAAACAGATCATTGTCCTGGCCACCCGCAACAGGGGCAAGGTTGAGGAACTTCGCGAGATGCTCAAGGATTTCCCCATCGACCTGCGCAGCCTGAACGACTTCGGCCCCATTCCCGAGGCGGTGGAAGACGGCGCCACCTTCGACGACAACGCCTACAAGAAGGCGCTCTTTACCGCCAAGATCCTGGGGCTGCCGGCCATGGCCGACGACTCCGGCCTGGTGGTCGAGGCCCTGGATGGCGCCCCCGGGGTCTATTCGGCCCGCTACGCCGGGGAGAAGGCCAGCGACGCCGACAACGTCAAAAAACTCCTGGCCGAACTGGCCGGTCAGACCGATCGGCGCGCCGCCTTCCATTGCGTGATCTCCATCGCGGTTCCCTCCGGACCGGCCCTTACCTACGAGGGGCGTTGCGAAGGGGAAATCCTTGAGGCGCCCCGGGGCGTCAGCGGTTTCGGCTACGACCCGGTCTTCTATTCCCCGGTGCTGGGCAAGACCTTCGCCGAGGCGGGCATGGCCGAAAAAAACCAGATCAGCCACCGGGGCCGGGCCATGGCCCAGGTCGCCGCCGAGTTCGAGCAGATCCTGAAATGGCTCAACCAGCGGCTCACGGAGGCCAAGCCCCCCAAGCCCGACCATGAACAATTCGAGCATAACGACTGGTCGGAAGAGAAAATGGTTTGAGGGGGGAGTTTTTAAACCCTTGGCAGGGCTGTGGTGTGTTAGTTTTGAGTAGAACCAGGCCCCTCGATAAGTCCCATAGGACCTATAAGTCCCATAAATCCTATACTGAATCAGCCTCGTCGAGGTATTGTTAGTCGGCCTGATCCACCGGACCTCAGCGTCCCATAAGTGCCAGTACGACATCTGCGACGGGTCATTCTCAAGTAGTTGTGTTTTTTCCCTTGCCCCGATATATCTATCAGCATGGGCCGATTGAAAGATTTAATTCTGACCGGGGCCAGCTTGCTGGCGCAAGGGTACACCGATTTCGATTCCTGGGCGGCCAAGATGGTCCAGGAATTCGGCCCGTCCGTAGAGCCCTTTCTTGAGGAAATCATGCGGCAGGCTCTGGAGCTGCACGGCTCTGCCCCGTCCGGCGGTTTTACCGACTCAGTGAAAAAATGGGGGCGTAACTGCATGACCAAGAATGTCCTGATCGTTGACGATGAACCGAACATCGTCCTTTCCCTTAAATTCCTGATCACCCAGGAAGGCTATGAGGTCCGGACCGCCGGCAGCGGCGAGGAGGCCCTGCGGGCTTTGGCCGAACAGGTGCCTGACCTGGTTATCCTCGATGTCATGATGCCCAAGCCCGATGGCTTCGAAATTTGCCAAACCATCCGCTCCACCCCGGCCTGGCGGGGCATCCCGGTAATCATCCTGACGGCCAAAGGGCGCGACGTGGAAAGACAGAAGGGCCTGGCCATGGGGGCGGACGATTATATCACCAAACCCTTCGCTACCAAGGACCTGGTCGCCAAGGTCCAGGCCATCCTCCAGGGTAAATAGTTGCAGTCATTCTTTTTGCATGGGGCACCAAACCGTTGACCACCCGAAATCAGGACCTGCCGCTGCTCGAAACCATTCTGCGGGAGCTGGATGAGGCGCTGGTGGTCTGTGACCGCCAGGGCCGGATCCTGCTCTGCAACCCGGCCGCTCAGAGTCTGTTCCGCCACCACCAGGGTCTGGTCCTGGGCGGCTCGCTTTACGAAGTCTGTAATCGCGGCCCCATTGCCCACGCTATCCGAATCCTTGAACAGCGTGACCAGGAACGGCCCGGGGTCGGGAGGGAGCAGTCCGAAACCGGCCTGGTCTGCGCCACGGTCGATAATGCCATCCTCCTGCACTGCCGTATCCGGCCGCTGACCATTCCCGGGGCGGCCGAACTGCTGCTGCTCCTGACCTTTGCCGACCATACCCGCCAGCTTGCCGACCAGGGCAGGTCTGGCCGGTTGTTGCCGACCCTGATCGAGGAACTGCGGCAGCCCCTGAGCAACCTGGCCGCAGCCGCTGCCAGCCTCCAGGGCCAGACGGAGATGAGCCCCGAGACCCGTGCCGATTTCATCGAGATCGTCTACCGGGAAAGCGGTGCCTTGACCGACCGCTTCGAGTCCCTGGTCTGGGAGTATCGGGCCGCCAACCGACAGCCTTGGCCCCTGGCCGATGTCAACTCGGCCGATCTCCTCGGCGGCCTGGTCCAGCGGATGAACGGGGTAGAGGGGAAGGTCTTGACCATTACCGGAGCGCCGCTCTGGTTCCGGGCGGACTCCTACTCCCTGCTGCTGGCCTTGGAAACCCTGGTGCGTTTTGTCCGGCAGATCAGAGGGGGGGCGGTGGTTGACCTGGAAGCGCTCCTCGGGGACCAGCGGGTCTATCTCGACCTGGTCTGGCCGGGGGCGCCGATTGCTCAGGCCGCTCTCGACCGGGTGGTGCAAAGCCCCCTGTCCGAGGGCGGCCGCGGCGTGACGGTGGCCGAGGTGTTGGCGCGGCACGACAGCGAGCTTTGGAGTATGAATCATCCCCGGCCAGGTTTCGCCCTGCTGCGGCTGCCGCTGCCTTACTCCCCCCGGCAATGGCAGGTGACGGCCGGGCCGGCGCCGGCCCGGGGCGACCTCTACGATTTTTCCCTGGCCGGGAGTTCCGCACCACCGACCGCTCTGGCCGCCCGACCGCTGGCCACCCTGCTTTACGTGGTCTTCGATACCGAAACCACCGGCCTTGATCCGGCCGGCGGCGACGAGATTCTGGCCATTGCCGCCGTGCGGATCGGTAACGGCCGAATCCTCGACGGCGAAAGGTTCGAAAGGCTGGTCAAACCGCGCCAGCCCGTCCCGCCGGATTCAAGCTCCCTCCTCGACATCCCCGGGGCGCTGCTCGATCGGGCCGCGCCCATTGACGAGGTGCTGCCGCAGTTCCGAAGTTTCGTCGGGGAGGCGGTCCTGGTCGCCCATAACGCCGTCTTCGACCTGAATTTCTTCCGCAGCCAGGAGAAGGCCGCCGGGGTCAGTTTCGACAACCCGCTGCTCGACACTCTGCTTCTGGCCCAGCTGGTCGATGAACACCGCACTGATCTCACCTTGGGGGGCCTGGCCCGCTGGCTGGGGGTGGAGGGGGTTGAAAGCCGGACGACCATGGACGGGTGTCTGGTCACGGCCCAGATCTTCATGCGCCTTCTGGACCGGCTGGCCGAGGGGGGGCTGACCACCCTGGGCCAGGTGATCGCCGCCTCGGCCCGCCTGCTCGAGAGGAAGACGACGGAGGGTGGCGCGGGGGGGCGGAATGCCTGAAGCCAAGCGCCATAAGGAACGGTTGATCGTCCTGCCCCTGGTCGGGGTCATCGCCTTGAACTATCCGCTGCTCTCGCTTTTCAGCCGGGTCAAGCTCCTCTTCGGGGTGCCGGTCCTCTATCTCTATCTCTTCGCGGTCTGGCTGCTCTTCATTCTCGGGGTGGCGGTGATCCTGGAAAAATCGGGTCCGCCGCCGGAGCCGGGCGAGGCCGAGCCGACCAAGCCCGGATCGGGATGACATGCTGGCGCACTGGGTAATCCTCGCCGTCTCCTTCGGCTACCTGGGCCTGCTCTTCGCCATCGCCTACTATGGCGACAAGCGGGCCGATGCCGGGCGCTCGATCATCAGCAACCCCTATATCTATACCCTCTCCATCGCCGTCTACTGCACGGCCTGGACTTTCTACGGCAGTGTCGGCCGGGCCGCCACCACCGGGGTGGGGTTCCTGCCGATCTACCTGGGTCCGACCCTGATCGCCGCCCTCTGGTGGCTGGTTTTGCGCAAGATTATCCGCATCGCCAAGACCCACCGGCTGACCTCCATCGCCGACTTCATCGCCTCGCGCTACGGCAAGGATCCCCTGGTGGCCGGGCTAGTCACGGTCATCGCCCTGGTCGGCATCCTGCCCTACATCTCCCTGCAACTTAAGGCGGTTTCCACCAGTTTCAACGTGCTTTACACCTATCACAGCCCGGCCCAGCCCCATCTCACCTCGCTCTGGAGCGATACCGCCCTGTACGTCGCCCTGGTGATGGCGGTCTTCGCCCTGCTCTTCGGCACCCGCCACATCGACGCCAGCGAGCGCCACGAAGGCATGGTGGCGGCGGTCGCCTTCGAGTCGGTCGTCAAGCTGGCCGCCTTCCTGATCGCCGGGGTCTGCATCAGCTACTACCTGTTCACCGGCCCGTCGGAACCGGTGCTCGACGCCATCAACTCCCCGCGGCTGGCCAAATTGATGGAAATGGCGGCGCAGCCCGGCGGCTACGCCAGCTGGTTCACCATGATCTTTTTGGCCATGTCGGCCATCATCTTCCTGCCCCGGCAGTTCCATATCCTGGTGGTGGAGAACGTCAACGAGGAGCATGTCAGGAAGGCGAGCTGGCTTTTTCCGCTCTATCTCCTGGCCATCAACCTCTTCGTCCTGCCGATCGCCTTGGCGGGGCTGGTCCTTTTCCCGGCCGGCGGCGTCGATCCGGACACCTTTCTGCTCGTCGTGCCGCTGTTCGCCGGGCAGGAGTCGGTGGCCCTCTTTGTCTTTCTGGGTGGTTTGTCGGCCGCCACCGGCATGGTGATCGTCGAGACCATCGCTTTATCGACCATGATCTGCAACGATCTGGTCATGCCGGTGCTGCTGCGCCTGCGCTCCTTCCGACAGGGCAACCTGGGCCGGGTCCTGTTGACCGTGCGGCGGGCCAGCATCGTCGCCATCCTGCTCCTGAGCTACGCCTATTTCCGGCTGATCGGCGAGTCGTATGCCCTGGTCACCATCGGCCTGGTCTCCTTCGCCGCCGCGGCCCAGTTTGCGCCCCCCATCCTGATCGGCCTTTACTGGCGGCGGGCGAGCCGGAAGGGGGCCATCTCCGGGCTTCTGGCCGGCTTCGCCATCTGGGCCTACACCCTGTTGATCCCCTCGTTCGCCATCTCCGGCTGGATTCCGGCCGCCATCCTCGATCAGGGTCCCTGGGGGCTGGAGCTGCTCCGGCCCCAGCACCTCCTGGGGCTGGGGATGTTCGACCCGCTGACCCATTCCGTTTTCTGGAGCATGCTGGCCAACGTCGGACTCCTGGTGGGGGTCTCTCTCTTCGACCGGCAGAACGCCATGGAGCGGCTGCAGGCCACCCTCTTTGTCGATGTTTTCCGCCACGGCGAGAGCGATACCAGGCTCTGGAGCGGCACCGCCACGGTCGCCGATCTCAAGGGCTTGCTGGCCCGCTTCCTGGGCGGGGGTAACGCCGAAAAGGCCTTGGTCGGTTATGCCGCTGAACAAGGGCTCGATCTGCGCACCAAAGTCCAGGCCGACGCCCGGCTGGTGGGCTTTGTCGAACGGGAGCTGGCCGGGGCCATCGGTGCCGCCTCGGCCCGGGTAATGATCGCCTCGGTGGCCCAGGGTGAGGAGATCAGCCTTGAGGAGATCATGCGGATCATCGACGAGACCTCCCAGGTCATCGAGTACAGCCACCGTCTGGAGGAGAAGTCTCTGGAGCTTGAGCAGACCACGGCGGAATTGCGGGAGGCCAACAAGCGGCTGAAGGAACTCGACCGCTTGAAGGACGAATTCATCTCCACCGTCACCCACGAACTACGCACCCCGCTGACCTCGATTCGCTCCTTTTCCGAGATCCTCCGCGACCACCCCAACCTGCCCCCCGAGGAGCGCCAGCAGTTTCTGGAGATCACCGTCAAGGAGAGCGAGCGGCTTACCCGCTTGATCAACCAGGTTCTGGACCTGGCCAAGATCGAATCGGACAGCGTCGAATGGACCGACACCCTGGTCGACCTCAACCAGGTGATCGGCGAGGCGGTGGGCACCATGGGCCAGATCTTCCGGGAGCGGTCGATTGACTTGGAGCGGAGCGGGCCGCCCGGGGCCGTCGCGGTCATGGCCGACCGGGACCGCCTGATCCAGGTGGTGATCAATCTGCTCTCCAATGCCGTCAAGTTCTGCGAGCCGGGGGCGGGGCGGGTCGCCGTGCGTCTCGAGGTCCGGTTGAATCGAGCCCGGGTCGAGGTGATCGATAACGGACCCGGCATCCATCCCGACGAGCAGGAGATGATCTTCGAAAAGTTTCATCAGCTGAAGGGGCGGCATGACGAAAAGCCGCGCGGCAGCGGACTCGGCCTGACCATCAGTCAGCGGATCATCGCCCATCACCACGGGCGCATCTGGGTGGAAAGCGCGCCGGGGGCCGGGGCCAGGTTTATCTTCGAGCTACCACTGGCTAAGACAGAGAAGAGTTGAGAAAAAACAGAATCGCAGTCGCGTGGCCGGTAATCGTGTAGGTCGGGTTACAGTTTCATCGCGTAACCCGACATGACAATAGTCACAACGGCCACGGCAGGTAACCAAGGGCCGAGGCCCGATAACAGCAGCCGGAAAGCGGAGGAACAGCCACCATGGCCCAAACCGTGCTCATCGTCGATGACGATCGCAACATCGTCGTCGCCCTGGAATTTCTCATGCGGCAGGCCGGGTATGCGGTGGCCACCGCCGCCGACGGTCGCCAGGCCCTGGACTATCTGGCTGACCGGGCAGCGGATCTGATGATCCTGGATGTCATGATGCCCAACCTGAATGGCTTCGAGGTCTGCGCCGAGGTCCGGGCCAATCCCCGTCTGGCCCACCTGCCGATCCTGATTTTGACTGCCAAGGGCCGGGAGGCCGAGAAGGCCAGGGGATTGGCCCTCGGCGCCGACGCCTATATCTCCAAGCCTTTCTCCACCCACGAATTGGTCGAACTGGTCCGGACCCTGTTGTTGGGAAAGAGCGAAGGGATATAAGTGTAAAGTTGTCTTACGAAACTAAATATTATAATTGGATAGTTGAACTCGAAGTAAATAGTGAGATTTCAGCGGTTGTTTCTGTTACTAAGTCTTGTCGTCTCGGTTACAACTGCCGCAGATGCGGGCAAAAGGTTTGATCGCTATCCCCGTTAAGCTCTAAAAAGCCCCGGTTTCCGGTCAGGCAGGGGGTAAGCAGGCCGTGTGCTGGCCAGGCCGATGACTGCCAATCGGCGGTAGTGCCGACCAAGCAGATACGTTGCTGGGCCGAACGTTTACTATTTTCTGCACCCCCCAAGGAGGTAAATTGTGCGCTTACCAGGCATCGGCAAAAAGCAGGGTTTCCTGTGCCGCCGCCATGGCCGTGGGTACCTCTCCCCTGGCAGATTCCTATCCTTCCTTTCGGCCGCGCATATGATTGGAACCGTCACATGGGCATGAACAAATTTTTCTACAGGTTTTATGAGTTCTGTCGCCTGTTTCATCCGGATACACTTCATGCTGACCCGGCTCTTCTCAGCCCCCAGTACACACGCTTAAGCGCGGCTCTGCTACTGGCGGCGGTTGTTTTCCTCCTCCCTGCCTGCGCCGGCCCGGTTGTCACATATGAAGATCCCCTGGCCCAGATCGGTCGGGGTGGCGACCCGCAGGCCGTCAGCCCCTACAAGAATCTCGTCCTCGGGGTAATTTTCACCGAGAATACCCGAAAGGCCATGGGGCTCTCCGAGCAGGCAACAAAGTTGCTAAATAGCTTCGGCCCCCTTGCAAACAGAGAAGCGCTGGCGGACAACGACCCCGCTTTTCTTACCAAGGCAATCGACGAAGCGCTCCGGCGGCGGTTCAAGGATGTCTTGATCTTGCCCGACACTGCGACCCGCAGACCCGCTTCAGTTGATGCGGTCATGTTTTTGGATATCCAGATCACCATGGGCTCAAGAGCCGGTAACGTGACGCGCGTCGCGCTACAAGGGATCTTTGTTGATGAGGCGCAGGCACCGCTCGGACAGGTCAAGGGCGAAGGCAGCGCGACCATTCCCTTCCCGGCGTCAACGTTCGTCTTCAAACCCGCCGCAGCCCAGGCGGTGGAACGCTTCGCCCGGGAACTTGATGCGACAACCGAACTTGCGGGCAAGCTCGGCAGCCGTACCCCCGAGCACCTCCCGGCCGCGATCTCACAGTCCCCTCCGTTGGTCACCGCGTTAATCCCGACCAGCGAGGGAGAGCGTTCGGCCCTGGTGATTGGCAACAGCGCCTATGGTACCGGACCGCTGAAGAATCCCGTCAATGATGCGGCGGACATGGCCGCTACGCTAAAAAAACTTGGTTTTGCCGTTACCTTAAAAAACAACGCCACCTTACAGGAAATGGATGAGGCCATTGAGGCGTTCGGCAACCGCCTGAAAAGGGGTGGGGTAGGCTTGTTTTACTATGCCGGCCACGGGGTGCAGGTAAATGGAACGAATTACCTGATCCCGATCGGAGCCAGGATAAACAAGGAGGCGGACGTAAAGTATCAGGCGGTCGATGCCAATCGGATTCTCGATGAAATGGCCAATGCCAACAATGGTCTGAATATTGTCATGCTTGACGCCTGCCGGGACAATCCTTTCGCCCGCAGCTTCCGAAGCGCCGCCAGGGGCCTGGCCGTAGTCAGCAATGCACCCTCGGGCACTTTCATTTCCTATTCCACCAGCCCTGGAAACGTAGCGAGGGATGGGGATGGCCGTAACAGTCCATACACGGCGGCATTGCTCACTTATATGCAGACTCCCGGCATGACCATCAGCGATATGTTCATCAATGTACGAGTAAAGTTAAAGAAGGAAACGGGTCAGGTCCCCTGGGAATTATCCTCTCTGGAGGGGCAGTTCTATTTCCTGCCGAAATAATGGGGGCGCCCATATGATCCTTATGGACGTCCGTGCTGTCATGTCCAACAGATAATAAACAGACATGTTTAATAACTTGCTAACCACCAAAAAATGAATCCTCAAAACGGCACTATTTCGAACTGGAATGAAGAAAAAGGTTTTGGGTTTATTATCCCAAAATCAGGCGGCAAAACCTTATTTGCCCACATCAATGACTATAGTAGAACGCATAAAGATCCTTTCGCTGGGCTTGAAGTTGAATATTTTATTTCAACCGACCAAAAAGGTCGCAAATGTGCTGTGGATGTCCGCCCATTAAAAGGTCACAAGAAACATAGTCCTAGTTCAGGGCAAAGAATACTATCTATCTTCCTATTCAGTGGTTTTGCAATTGCCTTATATACTCTCTTCAATTCTAAGTTAATCCCAATAGAACTTGTCGGTTTATATGCGACTATGTGTGTAATAGCATTCATAATGTATGCAAAAGATAAAAGTGCCGCTGAATGGGGAAAGTGGAGAACAGCAGAAAGCACATTACATATTTTATCTTTATTAGGTGGTTGGCCAGGTGCTGCACTTGCACAAAGTTTCTTGAGACATAAATCTAAAAAAATATCATTTCGAGTTACCTACTGGATAACGGTATTTGTGAATTGTGGTGCCCTGTATTGGTTGATCACACCAGATGGTAGCTTGTGGTTTAAAAATATACTTAAAAATATAAACCATGGTTAACAACCTTCTTCGAGAATGACTAGTAAATAGTTAACACTGATAAGGAATTATTGAGGGTTGTAATCGTTTATTGCTTGATATTGCTTTGATATCATCGGGAGGTTTTTTATGAAATGGACGGGTATGTATTTTCTGGGCTTTGTTATCTTTATGGGCGGCCTTCTCGCCGCGCTCTGGAAATTGGGGGTTTTGGAGAAGATCGGGACGGCCTGGACCTTGATCGGACTGACGGTCGCGGCCGGGATCGGTATCATGCTCTCGGTCGCCAGGGGCGGCAGCAAACAAAATACCAACATCGACCGGCGGTGAGTTTAGTCGGGCCGGGCGGTTCGCCCTTGCAATTCACTGGGCCACACTGCGACTAGCTCAGTGTGAACGGAATTACTGATTTTTTACCGCAGACCAGAGCGGCCGCCTCCGAACTTTTCCTAGAACCTGCACCCGAATGCCGTTGTTACAAGGCTTATTAAGACAAACCCATGACTCCCTTTGATCTGATCATCGCCGGTTTAGCCGCGGTTGCCGGGGGGCTGGTGAATGCGTTGGCCGGCGGGGGGACGCTGATCACCTTTCCCATGCTCACGGCGCTGGGGGTGCCGCCGGTGGTGGCCAACGTCACCAATACCGTGGCGCTGTGCCCCGGCTATCTGGGGGCGACCTTGGCCCAGGCCCGGGAGCTGCGCGGCCAGGGCCGGCGCCTTCGCTTGCTGCTGCCCACCGGGGTGTTGTTCGGGATCGGTGGCGGGATTCTGCTGCTCAATACCAGCAACCACACCTTTCGGATCCTAGTGCCGTACCTGATCTTGCTGGCTGTGGGCTTGCTGTACTTTCAGGACCGATTGCGCGGCTGGGTCATGCGGCGGGCCGGGGTGGCCCATGACCAGATCGTCCCCGAGGGCTGGGCGGTCCTGCCGGTGATCCCGGCGGCGGTTTACGGGGGCTATTTCGGCGCCGGGGTGAGCGTGATGGTGCTGGCGGTGCTGGGGCTGGTGCTGGATGACTCGTTGACCCGGCTCAACGCCCTGAAACAGGCGGTCTCGTTCAGCATCAATATTGCCGCCGCCCTCTTTTTCGTCTTTTCCGGCCAGGTTTTGTGGCCCGCCGCGCTGGTCATGGCGGTCGGCGCCTTGGTCGGAGGGGCGCTGGGCGGCCGGTTGTCCGGCAAGATCAAGCCGCGCACCCTGCGCGGGATCGTGATTGCCATCGACCTAGTGGTCGCCCTGATCTATCTGGTGCGCTGAGCGGCCGCACCCCGCCCGCCGGCAAATCTTTTGGTCAGTCGGTCTGTGGTCCCGGGCGGCGGAACGCAATAATTCAGCACAGCGTCCCCTCGCTTGTTACAATGGGGGAGATTTAGTTCGGCCGGAACCAACTGCCGGTCCAAGATCCAGATTTGCGCTGCTCTGACCGCCGGGCAACCGTGGCCCCAAAATGATTTTCTACTCGTGACCGGAGGAATTGACCATGAACGGTTTAGGCAAGGTTGCTGTCGGCGTTTTGTTGGTATTGCTGGCGGCCTGTCAGGATAAAGCCGCGATCAAGACGGTGCATGACGGCAATGCCTTAAAGATGGGCATGTTTGTCGATGGTAAACTGTCGGGGCTGGGCTTGGTTACCAGCGAGACCAATCAAATCGAAAGTATGGGATCCTGGAAAGCCGGGACCATCGATGGCCTAGGTATGCGGACCAATAAAATCTATACCGACATTGGCGAATTCACCAACGGTGCCATGAACGGCAAAGGCATCAAAAAAAGCCGCAGCGGCGATGTCTACCTAGGCAACTTTGTGGCCGACAATTATCAGGGGAAAGGGGTGCTTTACTACTCCGATGGTCGCACCTATAGCGGGACGTTTAACAACAATGCCCCGGACGGTCGGGGAATCATGCAGTACTCGAACGGCAATGTCTATATGGGGCAGTTTAAAAACGGCATTGCCGAAGGCGACGGGGTTCTCTTGTTACCAAATGGCAAACGCATTGTCGGTAAATTTGCCCATGATGAGGCTTCCGTAACCGCTAAATATTATGACCACTGGTGATTAGATCCAGGTTGGGCTTTCGTTGATGTGAAGATCTTTGCCGAGGCGGGATAGACGACAGCATGGGAACTGAAAGGGAAGAGCGGAGCCGTTCGGCGGGGGAGCCGGGCGACCCCTGGCCGGCGCTACTGGCCGGCGCCGGCCTCGGGGCCATGCCCCTG
>JAGVGT010000065.1 GCA_020056965.1 Deltaproteobacteria bacterium | reverse complement strand
GGCGGCGGCTTCCCCCTGTGACTGACTGAAGAGGTCAAAAGCCCTTTGGGACTTGTTATTCAAGGCATATGCGGCAGCCAGATTGTCCTGAATGCGGAGGTCGCCTGGTTTGAGGGCCAAGGCTTTCTGCAAGGTTTTAATTGCGTCGGCATATTTCTTCTGGAGCAGATAGTTAAAGCCCAGATTGTTAAGCACGGCCGGATCTTGTGGTTTCAAGGATACGACCTTAAGCAAAAGCCCTTCGGCCTGCCCTTCCAAACCCAGACCACCATAGGTTATCGCCAGTTCGGATAGAATCTCGGGATCTTCGGGATAGTTCGCCATGGCACGGGTGAAATAAACCTCGGCTTGTTGATAATTGTTGGTCGATTGATAAAGTTTACCGGTGGCGAGCAACGCCTTGCGTTGGTTGCCGTCAATGGTCAAGGCCTTGGCCAGCATCTGATGGGCGGCTTGATTTTCACCATCCATGGCCAGGGCTTCTCCTAATCCGCATAAGCTGGTCGCCGAGTCATTATTTTTCTTCACCGCCATTTGGAAATGCAGTCTGGCCAATTTCGCGTTGCCCCCCACCAAATACTGGTTGCCACGGGCAATGAGTTCTTCAAGGGGAAGGCCGCTCAGTCTCTTTTCCTGGTCTTCCGGGGTGTCAAGGCTGGCCCGGGCAGGAATCGGCGTATATTGAAGTGGGGCATTGGTAGTAGTGCAGGACGGCAGAAGAAACATCAGCAGGCAAAAGAAGAGGCTCCAGAAACAGTTGCCTTTAAGCCGATCGGCGAGGGGTTGAAAAGATCGCGCATTCATAAGTCGCCTCGGTTACTTAGTTAATACTGGCTGCCGAATTAAAAATTCGCTGCCTAAAAAACCGGTTTGCCTAACGTTTTTTGGTTACCCGCCCCCAAAAACCGGGAAGATTGATTTCATGATTTTGATGGCAGCCGGCCCGGCCAGAACAATGATAATGGCCGGGAAGATACACAAAATCAGGGGAAAGATTAGCTTTACTCCGGTCTTCGCCGCCTGTTCTTCGGCCATCTGGCGTCGCTTGACCCGCATGGCATCGGCATGCACCCGCAGGGCATTAGCCATGCTGGTTCCCAGTCGGCTGGTCTGCGAGAGGATGTTCATTAGATTGTGAACCTCGGCTATGCCGGTACGGGCTGACATGTTCTTAAAACTCTCCTCCCGCGATTTCCCGGCCATCACTTCCAGGTTGGTCAGATGAAACTCGTCACTCAGATCATGATTTAAGTAGTGTAATTCATCACCTACCCTTTTAAAGGTCATGTCCAAGCCTAGCCCAGCCTCAACACAAACGACCATCAGGTCCACCGCATCCGGCAGGGCATGGCTCATGCCCTGTTGGCGTTTTTGGATCAGGTGAAGGAGTACAAGATTCGGTACAAAAAAACCGGCTATGGCCAAGAGGGCTGCAATAGTGATGGCCAGGGGAGTCAAGTTATAATAAGCACTGAGGAGAAGATATGGCAGCGGGAAAACCACCGCCAGAACGACCTTGGCAGCCAAATAATTACTATAGGCAAGCTTGGAGCGCAGTCCCGCCTGAACCAGACGAAGGCGAACCGATTTTTGGTCAGTAAAATTCGTGGGGGCGATAATCTTATGGATGGGGTGGATAATCTTGGCGGTTAGCCCTCCATGTGATTCATCCTCAAAAAGTTTGCCCGGTTTGATTTCCGGGGCCTTTTTGCCGGCCAAAAGCCGATTAAGCCTTTCGCTGATCTGGCTTCGGCGGCTGAAAAGAAAGACGATCCCGCCGAAAAGCAGGCTGGCTGCCAGGAAAATGAGGACCTGAAGAGCGATATACTCGCGTTGTTCAAATAGTCGATAGAGAAAATTAATTAGATTCATGGTCCACCTTTACCGGTTTCCCGAATTATGTGTTAAGCATCATTGCCAGTTAAGACAGATGCCTGGAGGTTGCTTATCAATCAAACAAGGTACCACTTGCCAAACAACCAAAGTGGGTCGTTTGCAAGCACAACACATAACATTATTTATCCAATTGTCTTTATGAACGATTATCCTTCGTTAAATTTCGATCTTGACTATTTTGCTTATGAATATCGACCCGATAATTTGCATGACAATTCCTCCACCCAATAGGTAAAGTCCGATTTTCTCAGTCCACATCAGTGATATGTATTCGTAATTTACAAAGTAAATGTAAATGAACATGACAATCGGGAGCATGATCAATATCCTGGCCGACAAACGCCCTTCCGCCGTCAACGTTTTGACCTGGCGCCGGAACTGCAGCCGTTCCCGGATCAGACGACCGATCTTGTCGAGGATCTCGGCGATGTTGCCACCGGTTTCCTTTTGAATAAGGACTGCGATGGCAAAGAATTTCAGGTCGGTGCTGGGCACCCGTTCACACAAGTTAGCAAAGGCGTCCTTGGTGGAGAGGCCCAGGTTTATTTCGTCCACCGTCGCCTGAAACTCCAATTTTATAGGTGGAGGCATTTCCTGGGCAATCATTTCGAGTCCGGAACTCAAGGCGTGGCCAGAGCGCACGGCCCGGGCAAGCAGGTCAAGGGCTTCGGGAAGCTGTTCGTCAAACTTTTCGAGCGCCGATTCTTCCACAAGTCGCAGGATGATATAGGGAATGATGGCGCAGATGATTCCCAGAATAACCGGGGCAAGTTTGCCCGGTAAAAATTGATATGCGATCATTCCGCCGGCCAGGGCCATAAAGATACTAAATAACACGAAACCGGAGGCAGAAACGGGCAGCCCGGTTTTCAGGAGCATGCGGTCGATTTTGCTCATCCTGGGGAGCATGAAGGCAAGACGTTCGATAATACCGGCGTTGGACAATACTCTGTCTTTGTACAGGTCCAACTTCTCTTTGCCGTGCTTGCCTCCCGCGGAGATATAGAGAAGCCGCTTTTTCATGGTCCGCTTTTCCACAAACCTTGTCTCTTCCCAAAACAGATAGACGAAGACGACTATTGCGGTGGCAAAGAGGAAAACGGCTCCCAGAAAGATGAGATTTATTTGATTCATTCCCGCCCCCTATTCGTAAACTTTCTCGGCTGAAAAGAGGTCCCGTGGAAGTTTAATCCCGGCCAATTCAAGCCGGTCGGCTGATACAGGACGAATGCCGGTGGCCCGAAAACGACCGAGGACCTTGCCATCCTTATCGATTCCCTGTTTTTCGAAGACAAAAATATCCTGTAGGGTAATGACGTTTCCCTCCATGCCGACCACTTCGCAGATGGCAACCACCTTACGGCTGCCATCGGTAAGTCGGGCGATCTGAATAATCAGGTCAAGCGCCGAAGAAATCATGAAACGCATGGCCTTTTCCGGCAGGTTAATGCCGGTCTGCAAGATCATCGACTCAAGCCTGGTGATGGAGTCTCTGGGGGAATTGGCATGAATGGTAGTCAGGGAACCGTCGTGGCCAGTATTCATGGCTTGCAGCATGTCAAAAGATTCAGGCCCCCGGACCTCGCCGACAATGATGCGGTCCGGTCGCATGCGCAGGCTGTTTCGCACCAGGTCCCGCTGGGTAATTTCACCGGTTCCTTCAATACTGGGTGGGCGCACCTCAAGCCTTACGACATGCTCCTGCTGGAGTTGCAATTCGGCGGAATCCTCGATGGTAACGATCCTTTCCTTACCGGGAATATAGCCAGAAAGAACATTCAGCAGGGTCGTCTTACCTGAGCCGGTGCCACCCGAGATCATGATATTGAGTTTGGCCTGAACGCAATCGGCGAGAAACTCGCCAAATTCCGGGGTCAGACTCTTGTAGTTGACCAAGTCCTCCATTTTCAGGGGGTTGGTGGAAAAGCGCCGGATGGATAGACAGGGGCCGTCAATGGCCGCCGGCGGGATGATGGCATTGACCCGGGAGCCGTCGGGCAAACGGGCGTCCACCATCGGCGATGACTCATCGATCCGGCGGCCAACCCTGGAGATAATCCGGTCGATGATGTTCAGCAAATGACTGTTGTCGGCGAAGCGGCAATTGGTTTTTTCCAGGATACCGAAGCGTTCGACATAAACACTCTTGTAAGTATTGCAGAGGATATCGGAAATACTCGCATCCCTGAGCAGCGGCTCGATAGGTCCCAAGCCTGTCAGTTCATCAAGGATCTCATCTACCAGCGTCCGCCTTTCAGTTTCATTAAGCAGCACCTTCTCTTCTTCCAGAAAGCGCTCGACAATGCGACTTACTTCAGGCTTAACCTCGAGCGGATCCATGCCCTCAAGGACCGGCAGATTGATTTCTTCGACAATCCGTCCATGGATTCGACGCTTGATCGTGTAAAACAGATCGTCCTTGCTGGCTTCTGATCCAACCTGGTGCGACTCAGTCGAGACACCGTTTTTCATATTCGTTATGAGCTCTTTCAGGGGCATGGTTCCCTCCTATATGTATCTGCCAAAACTGTTTTTAGCTCCCCGGTAATCAGGGTGTTCACTTTTGTTCATGAGCTTTTCGCAAAAACTCATGATGTTTTTGGATATCAAACAGCGGGGAGCAAGTTGCACTACCGGTGTACCATCATTGATTGATGAAATGATGTTGCTGAAATCGTTGGGGAAGAGCCAAAATATTTTTTTACCAAGGCTTTTTTCAGCCTCTTCAACACTGAGGAACAACCCTTTTTCATAACGATTGAAGATGAATTCTATGCTACTCATCAAGATTCCGGTTTTACAAATCAGTTGGGTGATGCGCACGGCGTTACGCACGGCGAGCAAGGAAGGATCTATAACAATAAAGATCTTTCGGGAATTCCTAAAGATATCAATGGTTGAATGGCTAATTGACATGGACTGGCAGTCGATAATAACCCGGTCATATAGCTTGGTGAGCAATTTGATTATCTCATCGACCTGCCCGGTCATGATCTCTTCATGTTCTTCAGGGGCGACTGGCGCGGCCAGAAATTCAAGGCCGCTATCGTGTCTGACCATGGCACTTTTCAGCAGAGAGACATCGAGACGGTGGAAATTTCGACTGATATCGCCGATGGTGGTTTCCGGCAGGATATCAAGGAGTACGGAGGCGTCGCCGGCCTGAAAACTCATGTCGCAAAGGGCTACGGATTGGCCTTTATTGATGGCTAGGGCAAGGGCCGCGGCTGTATTGACGGCAAGGGTGGTTGCCCCCAACCCGCCCTTGCTGCTGATAAAACTGTAGACCTCGCCCTTAGCAACTCTACCGCATTCAGCGAGCTTGACGCGGATTTCCTCAATGGCGTTACCCAAAATCTTGCGGGACAGCGGAGTCACCAGGTATTCGGTGGCCCCGGCCTTCATGACCTCGACGATATGTTCGGGGTGCTTGTCATTGGAAACGACAAAGACAGCGGCTTGCGGGAATGCACTCCGCAGTTTCGCCATTCTTTTGAAGACCATGCCGCTTTCCGGATCATCATCGATAATGATAATGTTCGGGACTTCTTTTACCGCCAAATCGCCCTTTTCGCCCATGACACCATGCCAGGTGTAAACCGTGATGTTGGCCACGGATTCGAGATCCGGCGCGATGGCTTTGGCCAGGTCAGGGTTGATAAAGTTGATGGCTATATTCATTTTTTGCGGCATCTTTCTATCCTTGGCTTGGGTGCTTTCGTTAGCTACTTACTCAACCAGATAGAGTTTTTGGATCCCCTTCGGTCCTTCCTCGCCGGTAGGGGTGATCAAAGCTTCAAAGCCCGCTTGGGCGCCGGAAGATGACCCAGTGACACAGGCATACGTGTCACCGTTCAGCTTTGGTGAAAACGCGTGAATATTAAAAGGCGGACTGCCGTACACGGTTACCGGGTTGGCGGCATCGTAACAGTCATTCTGGTTCTTCCAGAGCCTGGTGATCAGGAGATTGGCCAAGCCGCTGTAATATTTACCCTTGAGGGCTTTCCAACCTTCCTCGCCGCAGACCCCGGCGAAGATTACCGGGATGGTCACGGCAAAGGTGTCGCCGCCGCCGTAGGAGTTATGCGGATCGGCGCTGGCTGTGGCATCGAGCGGGGCATTGACGTCGGTCAGCGGCCCCTTGAAATGGCCGGACTCGGTGGAGAGATTGATAAATTCTTGTATTACAGAGTTGTCCACGCCGTTCTTAGCGAAAACCTCCGGATAACCGGCATAATGGAGGGCCTGATCATAATAGGCTATGGTATCCCCCCCATCCGGACCGATGATTTTGTCAAAACGACCGTCTCTGGCCCAGGTCGGTAGGGCAGGAGTCGGGTAGGCGGCGTCGTATGCGGTCCAACTGTTGGTGGCGCTGGCGTCTTTCAAGGCATCCAGGCGGGTTTCGTACTGAGTCTGGTTTTCACCGGTTACATAGCCTATCTTCAGGATCCCGTCCATCGACCAGATCCTCTCGAAGTCCACCTTATCGTCCCAGCGGGGTAGCGGGTCGTAATCAAGGGGATCTACCGGCGGGCTGGCCGGGGTTTCGAACTCATCCCCCAGGCCGCACCGGACATCGAGTTCGACATTCCGGTCGCCGCAGGCGATGTCAGGATTATAGGTGTTGTCTCCCTTGATAATCGATTCATTTTCCAGACCATGATGGGCTGTTCCGGTTCCATAAAGGACCTGATTGAGAATCGCATTACCCTCCGGGGTGAAAAAATATTTCAACTGGTCGGCATTGATGTCGTAGGTCAGGGCGGTCCAGCCGGCCGTGTCGTGGGTGTCGTCGCCAAAGATATAAAACCTAATGTCTTCGATCGTCGTACCGATTCCTGACGTGGCCGGGATGCAGGACAACAGGGCAATGGGCATGGCGGTTTCTTCATAAGCGTTCACGGCGATAGCATCCGCGACAACGTTGGTGCCATTGGCGAAAAAGAAGAAATAGTGGTCGACCAGGAGAGAGGCCGTCACTTTTATGGCTTTTGCCATGCCAGGATCAGCCGGGCTGGTAAAACGTGACGATGCCGCATGGTCCGAATTCCAGGTTCCCAAGTCAACCTGGACGCTGGAATTATCGACCCAGCCTCCGGCGCCCACCAGGCCCGTCTTGTTGTTGACCATATTCAAGGCAGCGGTAGCTCTGGCAACAGCAGTGGCATTGCTATCCTGGCCGGTGGCGCCGTCAAGTTGCCCTGCTCCGGCCAGGGCCGCCGCATCGGCGGCCCTTTGCAGCTGCACCTTGACATTGTGCAGGTGACCCAGGTCAACAACCAAGGCAATACAGAGAATGAAGCCCACCATCAGCACCGCAACCAGTGGGGCTACCGCACCTTGCTCTTTGCGCAGGTCTATTCTATCCATAAGATGTCGCCTCCGCTCGCAATGCAACCACAGCCGGTCTGCCTGAACTCTTGCCCCTGCGCTAAACGCCTTCCAAGGCTGGACATCGACAGTCTTTAATTACTGCCACTACTACTGCTACTGCTACTGCCACCAGATTTAAATGTCATAGGCACAGCTTCTGCTTCGGCGGTCTTACCGAATTCTTCGGTGTAAACCTTCATGATGTTCTCGGCGGGAAGGCCGGCGATGCCTTCCGGTACTTGATCGGCATGCCGGTAAGTCTGGTCGGCGATTTGCCCATCAAAGGCCATTCTGGTTGCCTTGCCGAATTCCTTGTCGACGTAGGGTGTATTGCTGCTGCAACCGATCAAAAGTCCGAGCGCCAGGGGAAGAACGATTAGTTTTTTCATGTGCCTGCCCTCTCTTATTTAGTCGGCCTTTACAGGCTGATAACCGAAATTCCCTTCCAGACCACCGGCTTGTGAAGCCGCTTGTGGAGGGGGCGGAAAATCATGGGGTTTGATGTTGGGTTCATCGTTGTCCGATCTCCGGCCCTCTAGCTGCCCTTCCAGGTAGAATTCGTAACGGTCGGGGATTTGCATTTCGCTCCCCGGGAACTTGATGGTTCCTTCCGGAACGGGTTTAACCAGATGGGGAGTGACCGCGATCAACAAATCGGTTTTTTCCTGGGTGTAGCCGGTGCTTCGAAACAGGACACCCAGAATAGGGATGTCGCCCAGAAAGGGGATCTTGCGAACGGTGTCCCGCATATTATCTTGCAGAAGCCCTGCCAGGGCCAGGGTTTGTCCGTCATAAAGCTCCACCGTGGTTTCCAGGTTGCGAGTACTCAGAATGGGCATCGCCCCGGCGGCGGTTTGCGAAAAACTGCTGATCGTGCTGACCGAGGGCACCACGTGCAGGCTGATCTTACCGTCGCTCATCACCACCGGCGTGAAGTTCAAGGCGACCCCGAAATCTTTATAGGTAATTTCGATCTGCCCATCAGCTGCCACCTGCGGCACCGGGAACTGGCCGCCGGCCAGGAAACTGGCCTCCTGGCCGGTCTGAGTGATCAAGCGTGGCTCAGCCAGGGTGCGGGCCAGCCCTTCGGTTTCCAGAAACTGCAGGGCGGCGGTAAAATGCTCAATATTGATGAAGATGTTGGCGGCATTACCAGCCAGGCTTGAACCTGAAGATGTGTTTCCGGCAAAGTTCAAGAGCAACGAGTTCGCGGCCTGGGCGGCCAGGGCACCAAAGTTGCTGACGCCCAACTCCCCTGTCCCGACTGATCCTCTGAAATCATTGCCGGCATTATCCGTACCCATGCCGATCTGCAGGTCACGACCGGAATCCTTGCTGACCTCGGCAAAGGTGACTTCCAGCAGAACCTGCTGGAGGTTGCCGACCTTGAGCAGATTGGTTATCCCCGCCCCTGAGTGCCCGCTGCCACCGGCATCTGATTCACCCTCAGCCGCTTTTGGCAGATAGGTCCGGGTCAGACGCAGGACCTGTTCCACCACTTCCGGCCCGGATACCGTGCCGCTCAGCACCACCCCGGTTTCCGAGGCGGAGACCTCGATTTTTTCATTTGGGTACAGGTCGTAAAGTTGTTTTTTCAGAGCAGTGGCTTCCAGTGAAACCACCACGTCCAGGACGGTTTTTTCCTTGTCCTCCTCCCAGAGGACCATGCTGGTGAAACCAAGTTTCTTGCCGAAAATATAAATCTCATTGGTGGAAAGGACCACGACATCGGCGATGTTGGGGTTGGCAACTGCCACCCGCGTGAAGGGGGCGGCGGTTTTAATTAATTCCGAGCCACCCAGTTTAAGCTCAAGAGTCCTCTTCTCGATTTCCGCTGCCAGACTGGCGCTGCTGAAGAGCAACCCAAAGATGGCCAGCAGCAGTAGCACTCTGTGAAACAGTGTCGTTCGCTGTGTTCTCATGGTGGACTCCTGTTATTTATTGGTTACTTCATCAGATTCGACGTTGGGGAACTCAACCACTTTCTTGTCCACCCCCCGATAGACTTCCACAACCTTGGGTTTGGGCGGTTCCTGTTTCGGCAGGACAATGACCCGCGACTTGAGTTCGGTAACCGGCCTGGGTTTGGGGGCGACCTTTTTCTTCACCACCGGTTTCGGAGGTGGCGGCGGGGCCTTTTCTTCCAAGGGGCTACGCAAGAGCAGATGGATGCTGCCCTTCCGGGTTTTTAGGGCCAGCACGGTGGCCTCTTCCGGCGTGAGCTGCAGGGTAACGGTCCGAACGACTTTGGCCTTGCCGCCTTCCTCATCGGTATAGGTCTCCTGGGCAATGGCCAGAACCTTCACTCTTTCCAGGATGATGCTGGAGGTATCCTGCTTATTTTGGTTGTCCGTATCCACATGCACCACATCGACATAGGTATTGGGCAGAATAAAGCCAGCCACGCCAATCACCTCATCCACCCGGATCGACATTGCCCTGGCGCCTAAGGGAATCAGGGCCACCAGACCGGAGCCAGAGCCGGGTTCCGCCAATTCGGCCTTCAGCAGAGGTTCGCCGGCACTTAGCCTGGTTACCGCCACCCGTCCATTGATCTCGTTAACCCCGTAGAGGGCTCCTTTGGGGACGTTGGCCTTGGGCCATTCGGCCATGGTCAACAGGTCCGCGGTGAGCGGGGTGCCGATGTTGATCTCCTTGGCGGCAATGACGATCTTGGTGACCTGTAGCGCTTCCTTTTTCTCGGTAAGGGCTTGCGTGGCTTTTGGGGTCATTAGTCTGTTTGCCATGAATACGGCCAGCACCCCGAAGAGGACGGCGAAGCCGAGGGCAATGAGAGCACCATATTTTTTCATATCAGGTCTCCTTTCTGGGCTTATTATTGCTGCATCTTAAACACTGACTGAGGCTCCGCATGGTAATGACTCCTGGTCTGTCCGTTAGTTTCCGGGCCGAGGTGGCCGACTGGGCAGAGGTGTTTTGGTTACGCCAACCTGCCCGCACAGCTATATGTTTATTATCCTCCAGCGCTGGATCGATTCCAGGGGCCGGTGTTGCCGGCACGCCGGATGATAGTTTTCACTCTTCATCGTCATATTCATCGGGATCCTCATATCGGCCGGTGGCGTGGTAGGTGATGGTGTCCGGATTGACGAATCCTGGAACCAGCCCCGATAGCAATTGTGGAAAAAAGTTTTTTACCGTTACCGTGACCTTGAGAGACTTTTCCATCACCCCCTCCTCGTCGATACGCTCCACGTTGATCAGGAGAATATCGGCTGGTTGATAGAGGGCGGAAAGATAGGCAGTTACTTTTTGCTCGACCACATGTTTGCGATCAAGAGCCGTGGTGCAGCCGGCGCTCGGCAACCCATTGAAACAATTGAAATTGTCAGCGCGAACCCCAACCCGCATCCCTTCCCGGGCACCATTTTCGACAAAATGTCTCTGGTAGAAAGTAAAGGCGAATTCGAGGATACCGAAAACCAGGATCAGCAACAGGATCACGACCACGGCAAATTCCACCACCGTGGCTCCGCGTTCCAAGTCGCGCCCTGTCTTTGTTCCGGTTCTTAGACTCATCGCCTCAATCCGTTCGCCCAGGTTGTTGTTCTCATGACTCGGTGGCAAAAACGGCAAATTCAGAGAGTTCGGTAATGTCTGCCTGCGGCACACCCGGGATCAGCTTGAGCAGTTCCCATAAGACCGGTTGCCAGATCTGCGCGCTTTGCACTTTTACCGAAACCTTGATCGTGTTGACATCAAGCGCCGGTGGACCGCTCACATGAATGACCTCGCCGTCGACGACGGCCACTTCAATAAAATCTCCGGTACTACAGCACCCCCCGGCACCATCCACCCGGGCGTCGGGATACAATCCTTTGAGATACTCTTTAACCGTATTTTCTACCCTGGCCAGATCCGTGGTTTTCGGCTCCGGCAAGGTGGCTGCCACTCGGGCGCCTTCCCGGGCCGCATTGGCTATATAGTGGGACTGCAGCCAGAGGAAACCAAACTCGATGATACCGAAGACAATGATCATCAGCAGCAGGAACAGAACCGCGAATTCGACAACCGCCGCTCCCCTGTTTGCGCCGATTTTATTCATACCAGGCCTCCCCAACTGATGAAGGCAAAAAAGCCAAAGGCGATGGCAGGGCCGTAGGAATACTTGATTCTCCTTGAGTCCGGGACTGATCCCAGCTCGGGTCGCGTAACTCCGATGATCGCCCGCCAGATGTTGGTGCGCCACAATTTTAGACGCGCGATTGGCTCATCAGCAAAAGCCAGATGGAGCATGGCCATGCCCCCGCCAATGAGTCCGGCGAGAAGAAAGACCTGAAAGATATCCACGGGTCCGAGCAGGGCGCCCAAAGCGGCAAGAGCTTTGAGATCACCACCTCCCATGCCCCCCATCAGGTAAGGGACCATGAGCAACGCCAGGCCGGCCAGCATCCCGGCCAGCGCCAGGGCGCCACCCGTAAGGCCGCCGGTTCGCAGGTTGAACCACAGGCCGATGAGCAGCAGGCTGAGGGTGGCCAGATTGGGAATTTTCCCGTGCAGGGTGTCGGTGAGGCAGATGACCAGAAAAAAGAGCGAGGCAAAGAAGACGACAGGTTCCCGACTATGGGTCAACAGAAAATACCCGGCCAGGCCCGAGGCGGCGAGGCCAAGAGCGTAGCGGGTCATTTTCTGTCGCCGGTCGTTGTTCATATTCTTTACGCATCCCTGGCAATATTCATGGGGTCGACGGTTTGATGCCGGCAGCATCCAACAACTCTTTAAATGCCTGGAAACCACCCCGGATCTGGCCGCCAAGGATGAAGATAATGGCGATACAGCCGGCAATGACCAGGGCGACCAAGGCTGCATATTCCACGACCGTGGCGCCTTCTTCATCGGCGATAAACTTGTGGACTTGCTTGATAGGTCGAAGCATCATCACCCTCCTAGTTCACAGGCAAGTGAAACCGGCTTAGCGGAAGTGATGCTGACAATTTCCTCCTTCCGGGTGTAACTGGGCCTTAACCAACCGAAACAAGAGCGGCAAAGAAGACGACAAGCACCTGATTGGCTAATCCCAGAAAAAAGGGCCACGGCCAAGGCTGTGAAGCCAATTCCATCGCTAGCTTTTTTCTGCTGGTAAATGTTCATCTTCTTTGCGCTCCTCGGAGGTTCTCAGACAATCACGACCCGACTCCTGCTGCTGTCAGCGCAGTAGAGACCTGCTGAAAGCCGGTTTTGATCTGGCTGCCAAGCACCGCAATGATTGCGACACAGGCAGCAATAATCAGGGCGACCAACACACCGTACTCAACAGCCGTGGCGCCTTCCTCATCCGCGATAAACCTTTTGGTTAGATCGATCAGCTTAGCCATCTTTAACCTCCTCGTTTACGTTGCTTGTTCTGTTGGCCAACTTACCGGCCGGGATTAGTGCCTTCCTGTTAAATAGTATCAAGAATTTCCGATTTACATGTCAAGTGGGTAGTAGTAATTTTCTTTCGTACAAGAGCAACTAACTGTTTTATTGACGTTTTATCTTTACACAACCGGTATCTGGACCGGCACCCATGGATAGAATTCAGCTTGTAATTTTTTTTCTTGACACTGCGTCCAGGCAAATCATAGAACATATTTACACTGCCGATATTGCTTTGAAAATTTGGTGCATACCAAGTGCAAGAAAAAAATAACCAGGATCAAATAGGCGACCTTTTCTGTCCTGGTTTTATTTTGATAATTGAATCATTAAAGGGTAATTTAAATATAATAAAGCGACCATCATATGATGAGCGGTTTCTATTGAGAGTATTCCTTATCCTTTCCGCAGGATTAGGTTTTATTCCAATTGTTATTGCAGGTTTCAAAGCAAATCTCCTATTCGGTGGATTTGGCGGCAAGGTGTCAATTCCAGCAGAGACGCTGTTCAACTCCAGTTCTGTCGTTATCTCTATTATTATATATTTAATTGTTTACATCACTTCGCATTTCCTTTTTGGGATTGTGATTTGGTTTCTTTATCTTCTTCCTGCTCGTCGCCTTGGAGGTGAAAGGAATATATTTATATTACGGGGAGTTGTGGTCTTTATCTCCTGTAATTGGTGGCTGATTCTGTTTCACAGCAGTCTTTATCCAAATTCATTGATGGCAGTAAGCAACGATTCGTCACTATTAAAATGGGCGCTCCTGGCACTCTCGACCGGGATGACTGCCTTGCTCGGATTCGCCTTAGTTGTCTCTCTAAATCACCTCAGGTTGAATCGACGAAAGTGGGCGGGGTCCCTATTGTTTGTGGGATTATCTCTGGGAACCCTCGCTGCTTTTGCCGGCAACAGGGCACATCCCCGACCTGGAAGGAATGGGACGCCGGATGTAATCGTAATCGGTATCGATTCGTTACGTCCCGACCATCTTCAGCGCTTTGGCTTTGCCGAAAACATCACGCCTAACTTGAACGAACTCCTGAATGAATCCGCCATATTTGCAAATGCCTCGACACCGCTGGCCCGGACATTCCCATCATGGGTAAGTCTTTTGACGGGACTTGAGCCGCTAAGACATGGGGGCAGATTTAATTTGATGCCGCAAGAGATGGTGGCTGGTGACAGGTCGATTGCGCATGTCTTGCGTAAGCGTGGTTATCGGACAATCTATGCAACCGACGAGAGCCGCTTCAGCAATATTGACGGCAAGTATGGATTTGATGAGGTGTTGGCCCCCACTTACGGCTTAAGCGATTTTCTGCTGGGTAGTCTCAATGATGCCCCCCTGACCAACCTTCTGGTGAACTCACCACTGGGCAGATATTTGCTACCATTCAGCCATGGGAATAGAGCCGCCTACACTACTTACTGGCCGGAGACCTTCGACGCCGATCTGCAACAAGTGATTGATGCTGAAAATACTCGGCCCATATTTCTCGCGGTTCACTACTGTCTGCCCCACTGGCCGTACAAGTGGAGCGAGAAGGATCGAATCAGCTTTCCAGGATACGCAACAACCTCAATGGCGGCTGATTACCAGCTTTATTTGAATTCCTTGCATCGGGCTGATCGGCAGCTTGGGGTGCTGATGCGTCACTTGCAAGAGAAGGGGCGACTGGAAAACACTCTCGTCGTTTTCATCTCCGATCATGGCGAAAGCTTTCTGCTCGACAAAGACAAGTTGTATTCCGCAGAGAACACAGCAAAGGGGAGTAGCAATTTATTCCCTCAACTTCCGGGGCATGCCGTGTCGGTTGTTGATTCATCTCAGTACAATGTCGTGCTTGCCTTTCGTGGTTATGGTCATAGCAAAGTGGTTGCCGACACGCTAGCAACGCCTGTCTCCCTGCTTGATGTTGCTCCAACCATACTGCAATATGCACTAGGCGAGAGTCTTGAAAACATCGACGGCCTTTCCATGGTTGATGTAATCAGAGGCAAAAGCTCTCCCCCGGCTGATCGTATTTTCGCCCGAGAGACAGGGTTTTCGGTGCCGGCACTCCTTGAAGTATCTCCAGATGTGGCTGATGCGGTCCATCAAGGTGCTGTCTATTACAATTTGAATTCACTGAATGGACGATTGGAGTTGAAGCACGAATTTCTAAACAAGCTGCTCCGCTACAAGCAGCGTGGTGTTGTCATGGGCCGCTGGGTTCTTGGCTTTATGCCTGGAAAAGAGGGTGAGGTGTCGGCATACCTGGTTGATTCCGAGGCAAAACGCTATTGGCCGGAGAGTGAATTCGCCCAAGCAAATGCTCCAACGGAACTGCTCATCCGCGAACTCTGCCAGCACTATGAAAATGAAGCGGAGTACTTGCCCCAGAGGCTTTGTGCTATTCAGTAGGAACCTTCTTGTACCGTTGTCCCGTTTTGGCGCCAGGTGGCCGGAACCTTCCGATCTCGCAATTTTATGAGGAAAAGCCAGGCAAGATGCTGAAACCGGAAATCGGAAACGAGCGACGCCTGCTGATCCTCGTCGGCGTTGTCGCCGCCGTGATGCTCTTGCGGATCGCAGTTGCTTTCAATATCAACTGGGATGAATTCAATTACCTGGCGCAAGTACACGCCTATCTCGGCGGCACCCTCGAGCAGCGACTGCAGACCATTCATGTACACGCCTTCACCTGGCTGCCGTTGGTTTCCGCAAACGAGGTGGATCAGATCGTCGTCGCGCGCCTCGTCATGCTCCTGCTCCACGGGTTGACCGCCTTCTTCGTGTACCGGATTGCCGCCCGCGCAACCGATCAGCCGAGTGCGCTGTTCGCGGCCCTTGCCTACCTGAGCCTGTCCTATGTCATTCGCGGCGGGGCCAGCTTCCGCTATGATCCGATCGCGATCACCCTGACCGTAGCGTCGTTCGACCTCGTTGCCTTTCGTGATTCTGATTTGCGCCGTGCGGTGGCGGGCGGTGCACTCATCGGCACCGCTTTGCTGGTGACGATCAAAGCGGCGATCTTTTTACCATCTTTCCTCTTCCTCCTCGCTCTGCCGCTCTTCAGCAAGAGAACAACTGGGCCGGCGGCTGGGAGCCTGGTGGCAGGAGCCCTTGCGGCTGTCGCCACGTTTTTGATTCTATTTACGCTGCACGATCTATCGCTTGCACCAGCGGGATCGACCTCCGCAGTTGTTTCCGCTGGTTTCAATAAAACGTTGTGGAACGCCGGATTTTTCCCGCGGTTCTCGGTCTTTCTCACGACCTTGAAGATCGATTGCGGCATCTGGTTTTTCCTGGTGGCGGGTATCGCCCTCACCCTCATGAAGATTTCACCCAGCCGCGGCAAGGAGCGGCGGAAATGGCTGACGCTCGCCGCCTTAGCTGCGCCTCTGGGATCATTGCTGGTCTACCGCAACGCCTTTCCCTATTTCTACGGGTTCCTGCTGGCCCCTCCCGCCGTGCTCATCGCCGTTGCCTGGCAGGCGCTCGGCTCTTCCATCCTCACAGAGCGAAGCAGCACTGCGGTCTCGGCAATCAAGTTGCTGGCGATCCTGCAGATGTTGTTCAATCTGATCTTCCAAGGGGTTTTGGCTCCGCAGGCCAAACCTCTTGCGCAGCAACGGCAAGTTCTCCAGGCGGTTCACCGGATGTTCGCGAAACCTGTTCCACATTTCAGCCGCACCGCCTTCGTTGCCTCTTTCCCGACGGCCGGCTTTTTCATGAGTACCTGGGGGATGGACAACTATCGCGACGCCGGGGGGCACCTCTTTGCCGGGGCGATCTCCGAACTGGCGCCGCCGCTTCTGATCGCCGACCACCCTTTGCTCGATCTCGATCACCAGGTCTATCCGCGCCGCGCCGGTCAAGGGCAAAAATTATCCGAGGAAGACCGCGCGGCGTTGCAGGCAACCTATATCCATCATTGGGGTCCGATCTACGTGGCCGGCCTTAGTACCCGCTTAAGGGAGAACGAGAGAGTGGAGATCATGATCGGTGGCCGCTACACCTTGGAGGCCACCGGCCCGATTATGATTGATGGCTGTCGCCTGGTACCGGGCGAGAGCACCCTACTTTCGCGAGGCCAACACAAATTGACCGCCAGCCAAGACCCTGCCGATATCACTTTGCGCTGGGGAGACAATCTTTACCGGCCTGACGACCCGCCTCCCGACCGGCCCTTGTTCCTGGGCTTTTAGCCAAACGGAAGCATGGGGTCAAAGTAGAAAACAGGCATCAGTTCTTTTCTCGGGGTTCCGGCACTTCATCGCAGCACCAGTACCGAGCTAGGCCTAAAGCATCGCATGTCGCAAAACTTGACAATCACCAATTCCCTCGCGCATCATTTTTATGAAATCGTCACGCTGTGGACACTGACCTGATTATGAAGGCTCAGGCAACCTTGCGGCTAAACAGATCAGTAGACGACCACGGTTAACTTCGGAGCGAGATCATGACGAAAACACTGGGCGAAAGCTTACTGGAGAAAAAATACATAAACGGTACGCAGCTGGAAGAGGCCTTGGAGCGGCAACGTCTCCAAGGCGGGCGCCTGGGCTGTAATCTGGTCGCCCTGGGCCACATCAGCCAGGAGCAGTTGTTGTCCTTCATCCAGCGCATCCCCCCGATTCCCAAAGATATTCCGGAAACGGGCCTGGAGTTAGATCTCATAGTCGAATTGACCCTAAAAAATATCCTGCACCTGGGGAATTTCCGGCTGCCGCAAGCGGCCAATCTACTAAAATTACCCAATGGTATCGTCGAAAAGGCCCTGGATGAACTGCGCCAGAAACGTTTTGTCGAAGTCAGTAAGGCTGACCAGCTGGCCAAGCTCACCTACCATTACCGGGTGACCGACGATGGTAAGCGCCGGGGCGCCGAGTTGCTGGAGGTGTGTCGCTATGTCGGTCCGGCCCCGGTCCTGCTCGATGAATATCGGCAGATGGTGGCAAGCCAGACGGTAAAGACCATCCTGGTGAATCCCCCCTGCGTCGAACAGGCCTTTGCCGGCCTCATCGTTAATTGCTCGCTTCTGAAGCGGCTGGGGCCGGCCGTAAGCTCCGGCAAGGCGATTTTTCTGTATGGTCCGCCGGGTAACGGTAAGACCACCATTGCCGAGACCATCGGCAAAATTATGCCTGATGATATTTTTGTGCCCTATGCCATTTTAGTGGGGGCCGAGATCGTCACGGTTTTTGACCCGGTAAACCACGTGACCGTGGCGCCGGTGGAAAGCGAGGAGCCCTACGATCAACGCTGGGCCAAGATCCGGCGGCCGGTGATCATGACCGGCGGTGAATTGACTTTGCGGATGCTCGATCTGGAGTTCAACCCGGTGGCCAAATTCTACGACGCGCCGCTCCAGATGAAGGCCAATAACGGTCTGTTTATCGTCGATGACTTCGGGCGGCAGCAGATGGCGCCGGATAAGTTGCTCAACCGCTGGATCGTCCCCCTGGAAAGACGCACCGATTTCCTCAGTATGCAATCCGGGATGAAGTTTGAAATCCCCTTCGACCAACTGGTTATCTTCTCGACCAATCTGGAGCCGCGCACCCTGGTGGACGAGGCCTTTCTGCGGCGCATCCGTTATAAAATCAAGATCGATCACCCCAGCCGGGAAGAGTATACGGAGATCTTCAAAAAAGTTTGCGCCTCACATCAGGTCGAGTTTAAACCGGCGGTCTTTGATTTTCTGCTCCAGCGCTACCAGCAGCAAGGGGTAAGGCTGAACGCCTGTCATCCCCGCGACTTGCTCGACCAGATCATCGATGTCTCCCACTACCAGTGCGAGCCCCCAGAAATGACCATCGACTCGGTAACGGCGGCCTGGGAGAATTACTTCGTGGAAATGTGATGGCTTTGCCAAAGGGCAGACTCTGCCACCTTGGCCGGGTTAGACTTTTTGCGAGACCATCATAATCGGGTTTTACCTCCAGCAGCTTTCCTGTTAATTAACTCGTTAACCCAGCGGTAGTTTGCCGGTTCGCCAACCAAGCGCGACCGGGGCCGATTTTCAATCTCACGATCACCCCTTCAGAAGTATGACGACATGAATTGTCTGGATAAAGACTGGTTGCGCGAATACCCGAAATTTCTCACCGAAGCCCTGGCCCGACTCGGCCAGGAGTGGCCGGAGATCTACGTCACCGGCGGGGCGGTCCGCGACTGGCTGCGGGGCGAGCGGCCCGGTGATTTGGACCTGACCCTGGCCGGTGATGGGCTGGCCGCCGCCCGCAGCTTTGCCGCCGCCACCGGCGGCGCTTTTGTCCTCCTGGATGCCGATGAAGGCGTTGCCAGGGTGGTGACGCAGGGGCTGAGCGTCGATTTTTCGCGGTTTCGCGAGGACAGCACCGACATCAACGCCGACCTGCATCGCCGGGATTTCTCCATCAACGCCATGGCGGTGGCCATCGACCCGACCACCGGTACGCTGGCCGCCCCGTACCGGATCATCGACCCCCTGGACGGCGCCGGCGACCTGGCTCGGGGCGTGGTGCGGGCCCCGGCGGCGGCGGTTTTCGACAATGATCCGCTCCGTCTCCTGCGGGCCTTTCGCTTTGTCGCCACCCTGGATCTGGAGCTGGATGGGCAGACCGCCGGCTGGATCAGGGCGCGCACGGCCACGATAACCAAACCGGCCCCGGAAAGACTCAGCCACGAACTGGAACTGATCATGGCATCGCCGCGGGCCGCGGGTGCCATCACGGCCATGTCCGAAGCCGGACTGCTGGCCGGAATTTTTCCTGAATTATTTCAGGGCGCCGGGATGGCCCAACCGGCCAGCCACCATCTTGATGTACTGGACCATAATCTGGCGGCCCTGGCCGCCATGGAGGAGCTGCTGCGGAATCCGATCGCCTTCTTTCCAGCCCCGGCGGCGGAACTGGCTGACTATCTGCAACGACCTGGACGCCGGGAGTTGCTCAAGTGGGCGGCCCTTTTTCATGACCTTGGCAAGCCTGCGACCCTGGCCGTCAGAGACGATGGCCGCGCCACTTTTTACAACCACGATCTGGTCGGGGCCAAGAGCTTTGTCGGCCTGGCCCAACGCCTGCGCTGGGGCCGGGAGCGCAGCGCTATAGTGGCCCGGCTCATCGAGCTGCACATGTACCCCTTTCATCTCAACAACGCCTTGCAGAAAACCGGCATCACCCCCCGAGCCTGCCTGCGGTTGGTCAAGGCGGCCGGAGATGAACTGCCGGGGCTGTTTCTCCTGGCCATGGCCGACAGCCTGGCCGCCCAAGGCCCGTTAAAACCGGTCGGGATGGAAGCGAGCCTGGTGCGCCTCCAGCAGCAGGTGGCGGCAGTTTATGCGGAGTCGCTGCGGCCGGTACTGCAGGGGCCAAAACTCATCGACGGCGGGGACCTTAAGTCTCTGGGACTTACGCCGGGGCCGATCTTCCGGGAAATTCTCGACGGGATCGAGTTGGCGCGGGTGGAGGGCGAGGTATCCAGTCGCGAGGAGGCCCTGGCCTGGGCGCGCAATTTTGCTGCCGGAACATGACCGGCCAGGAGCCGGGCGGCGGAAATTTCCCTTGGTGGCTAGTGCTGCCTTGAGTTAACCTAAGGCGCCGGTAATACTGGGGTCCGTGGGGTTTTTCGAAGGGACCGGCGAATAATCAGCAGAGGAAGGCCATTAAATGCTCGCGGTTAACAATAATTCCAAACCGGTCTGCTCCTGTCAGCTAGGCGACGAAAGACTGACCGAGGAGTTGAAGAAGACCACCATCCACCATCTCATGAGCTTTCTGGGTCGCGATCCCAGCCGGGTCAACAATCGCGACCTCTGCAAAGCCCTCTCCTACGTGCTGCGCGACAACATGATCGAGCGCTGGATCAACACCCAGAAGAGCTATTACGATCATCACGCCAAGCGGGTTTACTACCTCTCCCTGGAGTTTCTGATCGGCCGTTCGCTGGGCAACAGCATGATCAATCTGGGCTTCCAGGACCCGATCGCCGAGGTGGTGCACGAACTCGGCCACGACCTAGAGGAGATTCGCGAGGAGGAGGAAGATGCCGCCCTCGGCAACGGTGGCCTGGGCCGCCTGGCCGCCTGCTTTCTCGATTCCATGGCCACTCTGGGAATCCCGGCCTACGGATACGGAATCCGCTACGAGTACGGCCTTTTCTTCCAGCGTTTGCTGGATGGCTACCAGATTGAGGCGCCGGACAACTGGCTGCGCTACGGCAGCCCCTGGGAATTTGAACGCCCCGAGCAACTGCATCCGGTCAACTTTCACGGCCGGGTGGTGACCACGGTTGACGGGAATGGCAAGATGCGCAAGGAGTGGGTCGATACCGAGGTGATCATGGCCATGGCCTGCGATTTCCTGGTGCCGGGCTACCGCAACGATCAGGTCATCAACATGCGGCTCTGGACCGCCAAGGCCTCCCGCGATTTCAATTTTTCCTATTTCAGCAAGGGCAACTACATCGCCGCCGTCAAGGAGAAGGTTGAGTCCGAGACGATCTCCAAGGTCCTTTACCCTTCCGACAAGCTCAGCAAGGGCAAGGAATTGCGGCTCAAGCAGCAGTATTTTTTCGTGGCCGCCACCTTTCAGGACATCATGCGGCGGCACAAGAAGAGAAACGAGAGCCTGACCGACTTCAACGACCGGGTGGCCGTCCAGCTGAACGACACCCACCCGGTCATCGCCATCCCGGAACTGATGCGGCTTCTGGTCGACCTGGAAGGGATCGAATGGGAAGAGGCCTGGCGAATCACGGTCGCCACCTTCGCTTATACCAACCATACCCTGATGCCGGAGGCCCTGGAGGCCTGGTCGGTGGAGCTTATGGAACGGGTGTTGCCACGGCACCTGGAGATCATCTATGAGATCAACCGGCGTTTTCTCGAGGAGGTGGCGGGCCGCTTCCCCGGCGATGGCGAGATGCTCGCGGCCATGTCGATCTTTGAGGAAGGCCAGGTCAAAAAGGTGCGGATGGCCCATCTGGCCATCGTCGGCAGCCATTCGGTGAACGGGGTGGCCGAACTGCACACCCACCTGATGAAGACCCGGATATTTCACCGCTTCCACAACTTCTATCCGAACCGGTTCAACTGCAAAACCAACGGCATCACCCAGAGACGCTGGCTGCTCAAGTGCAATCCCGGTCTGGCCGGACTGATCAGCGGGCGAATCGGCGAAGGGTGGATCACCGATCTTGAGCAATTGCGCAACCTTGAAGCCCTGGCCGGCGATGAGGGCTTTCTGGCCGAATGGGCAGCGGTCAAGCATGCCAACAAGGTAAAACTGGCCGAATACATCCACAAAAACTGCGGGATCACGGTATCGCCGGACTCCATGTTCGATGTGCAGGTCAAGCGCATCCACGAGTACAAGCGCCAGCTCTTGAACGTCTTGCACATGATCATGCTCTACCAGCGGATTCTGGACTCGCCGCTGCGCAAACTGAGCCCCCGCACGATCATCTTCGCCGGCAAGGCCGCACCATCTTACCTAAAAGCCAAGCTGATCATCAAACTGATCAGTTCGGTGGGGGCAGTGATCAACGCCGACCCCTTGGTGGCCGGCCGCTTGCGGGTGGTTTTCATCCCGAACTACGGGGTCTCCCTGGCCGAAAAGATCTTCCCGGCCTCCGATCTTTCCGAGCAGATCTCCACCGCCGGCACCGAGGCCTCCGGCACCGGCAACATGAAGTTCGCCTTGAACGGCGCCCTGACCATCGGAACCCTGGACGGCGCCAATATCGAGATCATGGAGGAGGTGGGCCGGGAGAACATCTTCATCTTCGGAATGACGGCCGAAGAGGTCGAGCGCGAGAAGTCCTGCCCAAGCTGCTCGCCCCGCGATGTCTATCTGGCCGAACCGGAAATCCGCCGCGTCATGGACAGTTTGCTGGATGGGACCTTCAGCACCGGTGACCGGGAGCTGTTCCGGCCCATCTTCGAAGGGCTGCTGGACCCGGGCGACCCCTATCTGCTGCTTAAGGATCTCAAGTCTTACGTGGCCTGCCAGGAGCTGGTGGACCGGGCCTACCATGATCAGCAGGACTGGCAGCGGCGGGCGCTGCTAAACGTGGCCCGGATGGGCAAGTTTTCCACCGACCGGACGATCCGTGAATACGCCAGGGATATCTGGGGTATCCCGGTGGAGCCGGCCGGCAACGAACCATGAATCAATTAATCATGAGGAGATTACCATGAAGGTTGTGGCATTCAACGGCAGTGCCCGCAAGGGCGGCAACACCACCAAGCTTCTGGAGATCGTTCTGGAGCGGATCACTGCCGCCGGCGGCGAGACCGAACTGATCGAGTTGGCCGGGATGAATATCTCCGGCTGCAAGGCCTGCTACTCCTGCTTTGACAAGCGCGACTGCCGCTGTGCCATCGCCGATGACCGGATCAACGAGTATATCGAGAAGATGATGGCGGCCGACGCCATCATCCTGGGTTCACCCACCTACTTCGCCGACGTCACCGCCAACATGAAGGCCTTGATCGAGCGCTGCGGCATGGTCAGCCGGGCCAACGGCGATCTCTTCCAGCGCAAGGTCGGGGCCTCGGTGGTCGCAGCCAGGCGGGCCGGCGCCTCGCACGTCTTCAGTTCGCTCAACTACTTCTTCCTGATCGGCCAGATGATCCTGGCCGGCTCCTCCTACTGGAACATCGGCATGGGCCAGAAACCCGGCGACGTGCTGAACGACGAGGAAGGGGTCAAGACCATGCGGGTCCTGGGCGATAACATGGCCTGGCTGCTCGGCAAGATCACGGCGTGAGGTTAGCGCAATAGGCTCCTTAGCCGCCCAATCTTCCGGGCGGTTTAGGAGTCGTAAGTTGAAAATTCGGTTTGTTATCCTTGCATGTTTAACGCCCACCAGCTATTGTACAATATCTTGTCATTATGGAGGTCGTTATGCAGGCAATCACATACAGCGAAGCACGCCACGATCTTAAAAACGTCATGGACGAGGCTTGCAGCAACCACGAACCGATCCTGATCACGCGTCGAAAGGGTGAGAGCGTGGTTCTCGTCAGCCTGGAAGACTATGAATCTATTATGGAAAGCGAGTACCTGCTCTCCAGTCCTGCTAATGCTTCACGGCTACTGCAATCGCTTAAAGAGGCTCGATCCGGTAAGCGAACCCCCCTGGATGCCCTTGGGTTGTGAACGTTACTTTCACCCCGACTGCCCTCGACGACCTGCGTTATTGGCTCAAGACCGATAAACGCCAGGCCGAACGGGTCTTGGCACTTCTTGAAGAAATTCGGAGAACCCCTTTTGAGGGTACAGGAAAACCTGAACCCCTTCGTTTCCAACTTGCCGGTTGCTGGTCTCGAAGGATTGACCGGGAACATCGACTTGTCTACCAGGTAGAAGAAACAGAGGTCGTAGTTATCGCCTGTCGCTATCACTATTGATCGAATTTCCCGTTATTCTTGAATTTACCCCAAGCTTTGTCCCTAATATTCTTCCGGGAGATTTACGTTGGCTAAGGCCGCAAAAGAGAACGTAATTAGAAATGACCGGCGTTTGGTGTTGTTCCTCGTCTGGTTGTTGGTGGTCGCCGTTTCCTGGCGCCCGGGTCCGGTTCTGGCCGAGAATCAACCCCGGCCGCCGGTCCTGCCCTCCGAGCAAGCCACGCAGGCCAAAATCGATGAGTTGCAGCTGCGTCTCAAAAGCTTCAGCGAGGCGGAAACGGCGCAGGTGGCCCAGGCGCTCAATGTTACCATGGAGCAACTTCGGGAACGAACCGAGATTCTCCAGGAGACCCAGGCCTATTACAACCAACAACTGCAGGCCCATCATAAACGCGCTTCCCTGCTCAAGGACCAAGAAACCCTCAAGGAGATGATCGCCACCGGCGAGGCCCTGAAGCTGGAAGCGGAACCGCCGTATTCCTTGGACCTTTACGATGATTATAACGCCCGGTATGCCGACAGTAAGCGCAACCTTGCCACGACCCAACTGGCGGTGGCCGTGGCGGAAAAGGGGCTGCGGGATGCCGCGGAACACCTTACTGCCGCCGCCGCCCAGACCAGAATTTTGCGGGCTGCGGAGGGCAAGGGGAAGGACCAGCGGGAAAAATCACAGAACCAATGGCTCTTTCAGCAAGGAGAGCGGGAAGAGGGGCTGGCCACGGCGGCCCTGGCCTACCAGGAACTGCTGCTGCCAAACGCCCTGTTGGAGGCGGAACTGGCGGCCACCAATACCGATTTGGCCCGGCAGATCAGCGAAAGGATCCGGGGAAGTCTCCATTTTGACCCGAAGGACTTGGACAAACAGCTGGCCCTCATCGACGAAAGCCGGGTGGAGCTGCAGGAGAAAGTCGATGGCATTCGGCGGGACCTGCGCCGGTCCGGACTGGAGGTGCTGGACAGCCAACGCAAACTGGAGCAGGCCGTGGGGGAAAGCCTCCTCGCGGCTGGGAAGGGTGCTCTGGCGGTGGCCGAGCAATGGCGCCAGACGTACCGGGCCAAGCTGGAGCAGAATGAAGACATCATGCAGCAGCTTGCTCTCCGCACGCAGCTGTGGAAGCAGCGCTACGATCTGATCAAGGGTGTCATCAAGCGGGGGGACTTGGCCAAGCTCCGGGAAGAGGCGATCAAGCAGCGGGACAGCCTGCGGCAGAGGGTTGCGCTGGAACAGGAGCGCCAGACCAGTCTGCAACTGCAGATCGGTAAGATGGAAGACCGGTTGCAGCAGGAAAAGTTAAATTGGGGGGATAAAACCGACCTGAGCCTACAACGCCTGGCCCTGATGGAATTGCTGGGCAGCACCATCGATTTTCAGACCGCCTTGAACAAAACCGGCCAGATGAATCTCCAGTTCCTTGAGGAACTGGACCGGGTCCTGCAGACCTTTTCCTTGGGCGAGAAGGTTAAAGTCGCCTTCGCCACGGTCAAGGGGTGGTGGGGAACCGAGTTGTTCGTGGTGGGCAATGAGGCCCTGACGGTCCGCAAGGTGCTCATCGCCCTGGCCATTCTGACCTTCGGCATCCTCATGTCCGGCTTCTTCAGCACCCAGCTACAGAAGAGGCTCCTGGCCCACCTCTGGATCAGCACCAGCGCCGCCGCCATCACCAGCAAATTAATCCATTACGCCGTGGTGCTGGTGGTGATCATCGTGGCCATGCGGTTGGTCAACCTTCCCCTGACCGCCTTCACCTTCATGGGCGGGGCCATTGCCCTGGGGGTCGGCTTCGGCGCCCAGAAACTGATCAACAACTTCATCAGCGGCTTCATCCTCATGGCCGAGCAGCCAGTAAAGGTGGGCGATCTGATCATGCTGGACGACAACCCCGGCTGGATCGAGGAAATCGGCGCCCGCTCCACCCGGGTCCGGACCTTCGCCAACACCACCATCCTGGTGCCGAACAGTTATTTTCTCGAGAACAACATCGTCAACTGGACCCATAACGATAACGTGGTCCGGGGCCAGGTGGTCGTCGGGGTGGCCTATGGCTCACCGACCCGGTTGGTGAAAGAGGCCCTGTTGCGAACCGCCGCCGAGCACGGCGAGGTCCTGGCGAATCCCGAGCCCTATGTCTGGTTTGGTGATTTCGCCGAAAATACCCTGGTTTTTGAGCTTTATTTCTGGGTAACGGTCACCGAACACGTAGTTGTCCAGGCGGTGGCCAGTGATCTCCGCTTTATGATCGACCAGCAATTCAGGGAAGACAACATCGCCATCGCCTTCCCCCAGCGGGATCTCCATTTTGATCGGGAAAACCCGCTGAAGGTGGAGATTTCCCGGCCCGGAAAATGAGGGGGGGGGGGCAAGGTCAGGCTCGACCACAAGAAGCTTGCCGTCATCCATATCACGCTGAAAGAGTTGGGGCCTGAGGTAACGATAAAAATCCCTAAGTCGTCCAGATCTGTATCAGGGCCGCCAGCCAGCCGCTTAAAGCCAGCAGCAGGCTGATGAAAACGGCGGCGCTGCCCAGATCCTTGGCCTGCTTGGCCAGGGGATGGAAGCCAGGCGAGACGAGATCGACCACCTTCTCGATAGCCGAATTCAAGAGTTCGACGATCAGCACCAGGCTGTTCAGGGCCAGGAGCGCCAGTTTGGACCAGACGGGCAGCGGCAGCAAGGGCAGCACGGCCAGCAGGAGCAGATAAAGCACCAGTTCCTGGCGAAAGGCGGCCTCGCGCCGGATGGCGAAAACCAGGCCGGCCCAGGAGTAGCCCCCGGCCGCGATGATGCGGGCCAGGCCGGTGCGGGGTTGGGGTTTTTCACTCATTCGGTTTTCTCCGGCGCGGCGGTCGCGGCGTCCGGTGCCCCTGCCCCGCCGGCCGGGGCCTTCTTGGTAAGCCCCTTCCCTCTTTTTCTCGGCCTGCCTCTTTGCCTGCCCTGGTGCTTACGCCCGTGGCCTCGGCCGCGATGGGACCGGGGCTCGGCGGCTTCAGCTCTCCTGGCTGCACCAGAGCCACCATCGTGCCGAACTGGCCGAACAACCGCTTAAACCAACTGGGCGGCGGGGCCTCAAAGGTACACACCTCTTTCCTGAAGGGATGGGTGAAGGTGAGACTGGCGGCGTGCAGGGCCAGCTTCTTGTGGCCGTCTTTCTCGACCCCGTATTTCTTGTCGCCGATGATCGGGTGGCCGAGGTCGGCCAGATGCACCCGGATCTGGTTCTTGCGGCCGGTATGCGGGGTGACCAGCAACAGGCTTAAACCCTCGACCTCCTTGATCACTCGGTAGGAAGTACTGGCCGCCTTACCCTTGACCCGGTCGTTGGTCGAGTAAACCTTCAGGGCCGAGCTCTCGATCAGGTATGAATTCACCGTCCCGCTCTTCTCGGAACAATGGCCGTGAACGATGGCCAGGTACTGCTTGCTGGTTTCCTCCCAGTGGGCCTGGAGATGCTGCTTGGCCTCCTCGTTCTTGGCGAAGACCAGCACCCCGGAGGTGTCGCGGTCCAGCCGGTGGACGATGAAGATCCGCAGTTTCGACTTGGCGACGCCCTTGCGGACGTAGTCGGTCAGCGCGAAATAGGCGGTGCGCTCCTTCTCGGAGTCGGTGCCCATGGTCAGCAGCCCGGCCGGTTTGTTGACCACCAGGATATCGCGGTCCTCATGGATCAGGCTCAGGCCGAGCGGCAGGGGCCGGGGACGCGGGGTGGGGGTGGTTGGTTTGGCCATGAAGTTACCTGGGGATATGATGAATTAAGATTTGAGAATTCCAACAGATTTACGCTTGCAGCCGGTGTTGCTAGGTTAATCCGGCTGGTCAAAACTTTAAACTTATAACTTGCTCGCCTCGCAAAAGTGACAAATAAAGTGTCAGAGAAAATGAGGCATGCTCCCGATTGGTTGCCACTCCGATGAGATTGCTTCGTCGCTGCGCTCCTCGCAATGACTCGCCCACCCGGCTTTTAAGACGAACCGTAGAACCGCAGAATACCCAACCGCAGAAGTAATCAGCGACACTGCGGACGCTATCGCTTACGGCCTTTCACTTCTACATTCTGCGGTTCAGCGGTTCGATATTCTGCGGTTCGCAGTCCATCTTACTTGCCATCGCCGGCAATACGCTTGCCAGGAAGACGGTAGCCAATAATCGAATAAGAGATCCTCTTTAATCGAGTGTCCTTCTATACCGGGTCAGCCCCACGGTCAAGGCCACCGCCAGGAAAAGTCCGATGGGCCAGAGCTGGGGCAGAATCTGGGCAAAACCGTTACCCTTTAAAAGAATGCCCCGGACGATCCGCAGGTAGTGGGTGAGCGGCAGGGTCTCGCCGATCATTTGCGCCCAGACCGGCATGCCCCGGAAGGGGAACATGAAGCCCGAGAGCAGGATCGAGGGCAGAAAGAAGAAGAAGGCCATCTGCACCGCCTGCAACTGGTTGCGGGCCAGGGTCGAAAAGGTCAACCCCATCCCCAGGTTGGCGGCGATGAACAGAAACGACACCGCCAGCAAGAGCGGCAGGCTGCCGATCATCGGCACCCTGAAGACGAAGAGCCCGGCCAGGATGATCACCCCCATCTGCACGTAACCCACCACCACATAAGGAATGATCTTGCCGAGCATCACCTCGAAGGGCTTCACCGGGGTGGAGAGCAGGTTCTCCATGGTGCCGCGCTCCCGTTCCCGGGTGATGGCCAGGCCGGTGATGATCACCAGGGTCATGGTCAGCACCACCCCCATCAGGCCGGGGACGATGTTGTACTGGGTGATCGCCTCGGGGTTGTAGCTGGGGTGGAGGATCAGGTTCAGTGGCGGCGGGCCGCGCCGGAGGTGGGTCAGCGGCCCTGAGAGGTCCCGGGCCAGGGCGGCCTCGGCCACCAGGCGAAAGCTGGAGAGGGCGTTGCTGGTGGCGGCCGGATCGGTGGCGTCGGCGGTCAGCAGCAGGCTCGGTTGCTCGCCCCGGACCAGCCGGCGGCCGAAATCCGGTGGGATGACCAGGACAAACTGCACCTCGCCCTCTTCGATCAGGAGATCGGCCTCCGCCTGGCTGGCCACGTTCTTGACGATCTTGAAATAACCGCTGTTCTGCATGGCCGCCACCACCGTGCGGCTGAAGACCGAGTGGTCGGCAGAGAGAACGGCGGTGGGCAGGTGCTTGGGGTCGGAGTTGATGGCGAAGCCGAAAACTACCATCTGGACGATGGGGATGCCGATCATCATCGCGAAGGTCACCCGGTCGCGGCGCATCTGCACGAACTCCTTGGCGGCGATGGCTCGGAAGCGGCGAAACGAGAAGAAGGAGGTCCAGCTCATGACTGCCCGCCCCGGTTCTGCATCAGGCTGATGAAGACGTCCTCAAGGCTCACCGCGCTCGCCTGGCAATGGTAAAGCCGGCAATCGATGTCGGCCAGCCCCGCTTGCAGGAGATCGGGATCGTGGCCGCTGACGTGCAGGGTGGTACCGAAGGGGGCCACCTGTTCGATACCGGGCCGCTTTTTCAAGCCGGAGGCCAGCAGATGGACGTTTTCGCCGGTGATCGTCCAGGTGAAGAGGCCCGAGGCGGCGACCACCTGGGCGGCGGTACCGGCGGCCAGCAACTCGCCGTAGGCCAGATAGGCCAGGCGGTGGCAGCGCTCGGCCTCGTCCATGTAGTGGGTGGAGATCAGGGCGGTCACCCCCTCGGCGGAAAGACGGTAGATTTCGTCCCAGAAGTCCCGGCGCGCCTTGGGATCGACCCCGGCCGTGGGTTCGTCCAGCAGGAGCAAACGGGGCTGGTGGAGCAGACAGGCGGCCAGGGCCAGCCGCTGTTTCCAGCCCCCCGAAAGGGTGCCGGCCAGCTGGTCGGCAAAACGGGCCAGGCCCAACCGCTCCATGGCCTCCTCCACCAGGGTGCGGACCTTGGGCAGTCCGTAAATCCGGGCCATAAAGCTCAAGTTTTCGCGGACGCTCAAGTCCTCGTAGAGGCTGAATTTCTGGGCCAGGTAGCCGATCTGCGGCTTGATCAGGTGGGATTCCCGAAAGAGGTCGTGGCCCAGGCAGGTGCCGCGGCCGGAATCGGGCTGCAGCAGGCCGCAGAGCATGCGAATGAAGGTGGTCTTACCGCTGCCGTTGGGGCCTAGGAAACCGTAGATCTCGCCCGGCTCGACCCGCAGCGACAACCGGTTGACCGCGATCTTGCCGGCGAAGGATTTGGTCAGTTCGCTGACCTCGATGACCGGCGCGGGGCTGGTCACGCAGCCGGTCCCAGATGCACGTCCACCGGCTGGCCTGGGTGGAGGCTGGCCGCCTCGGCCGGGTCGGGCCGGGCCTCGATCAGGAAGACCAGCTGGGCGCGGGTCTCCCGGCTGTAAATCACCGGCGGGGTGTATTCGGCCTGGGGTGAGACAAAGCTGATGACGGCCGGGTGTTGACCGCCATCGCCATCGAAGCTGAAGTTGACCGGCCGGCCGATCTTGAGGGTGCCGACCACGGTTTCGGGGACGAAGAAGCGCAGCTTGACCTGGCCCGGCGGCAGCAGACTCACCACCGGATAACCGGCCGGGACGAACTCGCCGACGGTATAAAAGGTGTCGAAAACCAGGCCACCCTGGGGGGCCGCCTGGTTCTTCTGGTCCGGCCTCCAGCGGGCCTGCTGCAAACGCTCGCGGGCAGCCTGCACCTCGGCCCGGGCGGCGGCGATGGTGTCGGGCCGGGCGCCAAGCCGGGCAGTTTCCAGTTCGGCGGTCAGCTGATCGACCCGGGCGGTGGTGTTTTTCAACTCGGCCTCGGCCCGGTCGTAAGTATCCCGGCTCACCACCTGATTGGCGAGGAGTTTCTGCATGCGCGCGAATTCCAGGCTGGCCAGATTGTGGGCGGCCCGGGCCTGCGCCAGTTGGGCCTCGACGGCGGCCAGCTCGGTGGGCCGCCGACCCTTGGTGAGATCGGCCAGCTGGCTGGTCGCCCGGGCCAGCCCCTGTTCGGCCTCGGCGACTCCGCCGCTCTCCAGGGAATGTTCCAGGGTGAAAAGCGTTGCCCCGGCCGGCACAACCATGCCGCGCCGGACCGGCAGGGCCGCCAGTTGCCCGGCCAGGGGGGCGGCCACCCGCAGGAACTCGCCCTCGATGTAGCCCTGGAAGTGGTCGTTATTCGGCTTGGAGCAGCCAGCCAGGACAATCAGGGCGAGGAGCGGTAGATACGGTTGCCAGGGTCTGGTCATCTTTTCGCATTTTCGGCTAGAGAGCAAGGGAGCGGCAGACATTGCCGGGTTTCCGCAATCATTCTAAAAAGTGCCGGGCCAAGTAGCCAGTTAATTCTGGCCCGGTTGAGCAGGTCGAGGGTGTTGCACATACCACGCCGGCCGGCGGACCATCAGGGCCGGAAACCGGGAAATCCTTGGGGAGCAAGGGCCCGTCAAGATGCCTCCCAATCAGCGGCAACCTTCAAACCATGGCGGCGGTGCCGCCCATGAAGGCAAACATCAGGGCCAGCAGCAGGGTCTGGATGAGCCAGCCGATCAGACAAACCCCGACCGCCCGCAGAGTGCCCTGATAGTCAAGGGCCTGCCGGACCGCGACCACCATGGCCACCAGCATCCAGATTGACGCCACCGCGAAGATCAGCCCGCCGAATCCGGGAATGACCCCGAAAATCCGCAATAGGCCGGGAGCGCTGGAAAAGCCGGTGGTCCGCAGCAATTCGCCCAGATCCGAGCTGGTTTGCGGTTCCGGCAACAGCTTGGTGCCGATCAGATAGGAGAGATAGGCCCAAAAATACCAGCCGCCCAGGGCCAGGAGAGTTCCGATCACAATCCCGCCCAGCCCCATGGTGCCGATGCTGCCCACCCCGGCGGCGATACTGGAGAGGACCACCACGGTCATGGCCTGGGTAAGTGCGCCCCGGTCCGCCTCGACTTCCTCATATAGGTTCGCATCCAGCTTGGCCGCGCGAAGCATCCGATTTACTAAGGTGTTCATTATCTCTCCCTGATTTTTTCAAGTTTCACCCGAATTGTTGACTCGGGCCTTCCCACAATTTATCACGCCTCCGGAGGCTGCCGCATAGAACAGGATAACGGCGAGAAGTGCTAAAGGTAATTTCCCGGGCATAATTATTTGTCACCTGGCGAGCGGCTTTGCCGCAACTTCGGTCCTGCGTAACGGTCATGACCAGAACCACTTTGGAGACACTTACCCCGCCGACTCGCCTTTAACGTTTGGAAGCTATTCGGTGTCACCCGGCCGGAACCGCTGGATCCTTACACCTTAACCTTGGTTTCTATCGTTCCCACGCTGGAGCGTGGTAACGATGGGTATTACTCAGCCCCAAAAACCTTAAACTAGCGCCATTCGGAAGTGCCCAACCTTAACCCTGGTTATAGGCCCGGAGCAAGACGGCGGTATCGATCTTAACCATTTTCAACATCGCCTTCATGACCCTTTGCGCCTTTGCGGGATCGGGATCGGACAGCAACTGGCCCAGGAGCGTGGGCACGACCTGCCACGAAAGACCGTAGCGGTCCTTGAGCCAGCCGCATTGCACCTCCTGGCCGCCGGCGGAGAGCTTCGTCCACATCTCGTCCACCTCGGCCTGGGTCTCGCAGTTCACCACGAAAGAGACGGCCTCGGTGAATTTGAAGTACGGCCCGCCGTTCAGGGCAACAAACTCCTGCCCGTCGAGTTGGAAGTCCACCGTCATGACACTGCCGTCCACCCCCGGCCCCTCCAGACCATAGCGGGCAACGTTGATGATCCGGGAATTTTTGAATATCCCGACATAATAGTTGGCGGCCTCCTCGGCCTGGTTATCGAACCACAAAAACGGGGTGATCTTTGTCATGAGATGTTTCTCCTTTCCAGAAGACATTTTAGACATCACCTGGACTCAGATAAAACAATAAGTCGCGGACGCCTCAGACCCCAATTAATTTCGCGATGGCACCCTTCTCACCCCCGCATGCTCTGCCCGCAAACCGCAGCCTTCAGGCGGCGACCACCGGATTGGTCAGGGTGCCGATAGGTTCTATGGTCAGGGCAATGGTGTCGCCGGGGCGAGATACAGCGGCGGGGTGCGGGCCATGCCGACCCCGCTGGGGGTGCCGGTCAGGATGACCGTGCCGGGCAGCAGGGTGGTGTCTTGGGAGAGGTAGGCGATCAGTTCGGCGACCGGGAAGATCATGTTGGCGGTGGTGTCGTCCTGCATCGTCCGGCCGTTGAGGGTGCAGGAAAGTCTAAGCTGCTGGGGATCCGGGATCTCGTCGGGGGTGACCAGGGCCGGCCCCAGGGGGCAGAAGGTGTCGAAACTCTTGCCCCGCACCCACTGGCCGCCGTTCTCTTCTTTCTGCCAGCGCCGGGCGGAGACATCGTTAGCGATGGTGTAACCCAGCACATAATCGAGGGCGTCGGCAACGGCAACATTCTTGGCCGCCGGGCCGATCACCACTGCCAGTTCGGTCTCAAAGTCCACCTGGGGCGGGTTCAGCCAGGAGGCGGGCAGGAGGATCGGCGCCCCCGGGCCGGTCACCGCGGACGGATTTTTCATAAAGAGAACCGGGCGCTTGGGCAACTCGCCGCCGAACTCGCCGACATGCTGCCGGTAGTTGAGGCCGATGCAGAGAATCGCCCGGGGGTCAAGCGGGGTCAGCAGTTTTTGCACGCTCACCCGTTGGCCGCTGTCGGTCAGAGCACTGAACGGGTCGCCATGCAGAAGCTGGATGGTCTGGTCGGCCGCCAGGTCGCGGCCATAACAAATCTGGTTCTGCTGATCGGAAAAGCGATACCATTTCATTTTACGGCTGTCCTTCCACGTTAAAAAGACGGCGCTTTCGGCGAAAGCGCCCTACCTTAAACATTCTAAAGACCAGCCGGTTGCCGGCAAGGTAGGGACGGCTCGCCGAGCCGTCCGCTCCGCATCGGATCGGCCTTTCTGAGGGTCCCGCTTAACCCCGCCGCCAAACGTTGGCAATCATCCGGCACACTACAACCCGGCCCACAGCCACATCTGCGCCTCCCGGGGCGGGATGGCCAGGCTGAAATGCTCACCGGTCACCGCCATGGTCTGGCCATGAATCTGGCAACGGTAATTGCCCGGCCGCAGCCCCCAAGTCGAGATGGTCGGATGCTGCCACTGCTCGGTCTTGTTGATGGCGATCAGACCCAGGTCGCCCCGGGCAAAGACCACAAAACCATCGGCCTCGAAGAGCGACCGTTGCGGCTGGCCCTGGGCCGCGTTATGGAAGCGAACCATGGCCGCCAGATCCTCACGCTGCCAGGCCTGCGCCCAGCGATCGCGGTCTTCCGGGTGCGCCCTGGCGCTCTGGTTGTGGTCGGTGTAGACCAGGGGTACGCCGCCATCGCGGCCCAGCAGGTAAACATTGGCGAGGTATTCGTCCTGAGGGTGCAACATTACACCGCGAAAACCCTCGTTGTTCGGCATGTCATGGGTGACGCTGAAGGTGACGGCCTGCCACCAAGGCAAGGCCTGCCCAAAGGCGGCCGGATCAACGAGTTCGCGCATGCTGCCGCTCGGGGAAAAAACCCGCCGCAGGGTTTCATGCAAAAGAAAATCGTAGAACGCCAGGCCGGGGATGTCCAACAACGGCCAGAGAAAGGCCCCTTCTTCCAGGTCGTTCGAGGTCAACGACTCACCAAACAAAAATTTACCGGCCATTTCAGCCGTAACGAACACTCGTCGCAGGTGCTCTTCCGGCAGGTGCTTCACGGCGTCCACTCGGTACCCGTCGAACCGAATCGCGTTGAGGGCGCTCAGGCAGGCCCGCTGCTGCTCAATCACCCATTGATTCAAATCGAGATCGGGCAGTCCGGACAGTGAGTGTTCGATGGCCTCGTGCAGGTCGGTCCAATCCTGAATATTGCCGTCGCTGTTGAAGTCCCAGGGTGAGAACAACCCCACGTCGAGGTTGCCGTACAGCCGGTCTCTTTCGAACTCATCGCGTTGCCGTTTATACCGCCGCAGCTCGACTTCACCGGGGAAATAGCCGCGGTCGGGGCGATTCTCATTGGCCATGTGGTTGAAAACCACATCGGCGTAAACGCGCACCCCCTCGGTGTGGAGGGCGGCTACGGCCCCTTCGAGATCATGCTTGTTCCCGAGATACGAGCGCAGGACGCGATAGTCCTTGGGTTGGTAACGATTCCACCAGGCCTCTCCCGATTCATCGTCCCGACTATAGAGCGGCGGCGGAATCAGGACCGCCCCGTAGCCCAGCGCGGCAATCTCATCCGCGTGATTGGCGAGATTGGTATAACGCCAATCAAAGGCATGTAGAATGACATCGTTCATGGCTGGTCCTCAATTTTGGGGATAACCCCGCAGCGCTCCAGACCGGCATATAGCCGATCCCGGAGCGAGCCTTGTCAATAATAAAGATTTGACCCCCACTGATGTTATGACGCCATCGCTACCAATTCAAAAATAAACGAGACTATGCCAATACTACTCTGGATTCGGACCGGGATTCGGCTGGGGTCGGCAGAAAGCCAGATTTTAAGTTTGGGATTTTTGTTTTTTTCGACCACTGACTCCAGCTTTTCCATGTCGGGGGTAATCACGAAGGTTTGGTACGATTTCCCATTGATCGCAATCAACTCGTTGTTGCCAACGGTTGCATCAACCATGAAGTTTGTCTTTCCGTTGGTAACCGGTATTTGAATAACCGAGTTTTCCTTAATTTCCTGCAACCGCAACATATACAGGAGAGCCAAAGGATCGATCGAACCAGGCATGATCTTGATCGGTGGAGATTTCTGGCCGAAATCAGAGCGGGTTACTTCAAGCTTATTCCAGTCAAAATTAATTATGGTATCGCTGGGATGTTTGCTCTTGGTGATTTTGGTGTACAAAAAACTATGATTGCTGGCCATATCAACATATGAATCCTGCCGTTCTCTTATTTTGTAGAGAAAATCAACGGCAGGACTGGTTTTTGTCGTCATGGCGAAGTGGTATAACGCCACCCCGGCAATGGTCTCTTGAGGAAGAACCTCCAGGGTGACACTTCCAGCCGGAATAACTCCCCATCTTCCCGAGTAGGTTAATTTCTCGCCGGGAGCAAAAGGGGGCTTTAGGTCAAAAGCAGAGGCACTGACATTCACGGCCACGAGGCAGCTGGTGGCCACGATGAGCAAAACAATTCGCATGGCCTGCTTACCCGGAATCATTTTTCTCAGGCACGGCAGGCCAAGAATAAGGTTGCCCCCCTTCATGTCACTTGCCGCCATCACTCATGCTACCTGCGCCGGAGTCCATACCACCACCTTCGGGGCTCTGCATATCCGGCAGGGTACGCCCTTGGGCTCGCGCCCGCTCCTGCATTTCCTTATGGTGCTGCAGGCGGTACTCTTCTCTTTCCTCTTCGGTTTTCAGGCTGAGCATCCGGTTTCGGTGCTCGATGCGTTCCTCGTTGGTCATCAACTCCCAGCCATAGATATCCTGATCGCGCAATGGCCCCTGGTTCATCATCTTGTCCTGGTCCATGCTCCCACCCGGCCCCATCATCTCACCCTGGCCCATCATGCCGCCCGGCCCCATGCCGCCCGGTCCCATGCCGCTCTGGCCCATGCCGCCCTGGCCCATCATACCGCCTTGACCTCCTGCCTGAGCAGCTGAACAACCGATACCGGCGTAAAAAGCCAGCGCCATAAACATCATTGCCATGATCGATAGAATTCTTCCCATAATCATCTCCTCTGTCGTTAGTATGTATGTACAGTTTTAGAGTCCATGCGAAGCCGGCTGCACTTGGGGGCATTAAACCAGAGCCTCACCAGCTGTCGGGTCGCTGCTGTCCAAATTATATGTCGAGAGTAAGAAGAAAATGAATAAAAACCGGAGGAATATTTAGGCGGCGGCACATCTATGCAATCTACCCATCGATACGCACCTTCAGGTACCCGAGAATACTCCTATCCCCTATTCATTTCATGCTCGGCAAAAAGATAGCATCAGTTATCAACAAGTGGTGAGCTGGTCGGCAAAGTCAGAGGGAGGTAAGTACCATGGGATCACGTGAAGAAGCAGTAGAGAACTGTTTTGACTGCGACCAGACAACGTTCATCGATCTGATGGGCGAACTATCGAGCCTGAAAGGCTACAGAGCCGCCGCCATAATCGCGGATGACGGGGAGTTGCTTTACAGCAATTCGGTGGGCCGCGAAAACAACCACAACCTGAATAAACTCATTAGAGAATTAAATTCGGTGTTCATAGATACATACGGGATTACCGAAAAAGCCGGCTTCATATCCTGCTCCGAGATGTCTCTGAGAACCGATCGGGAGGTTATCGCCATCCACTGTTCAGGCAAGGATTGCCTGGTGGGCATCCGGGTTTTCACCTTGGTTGAGGTGGAGAGCAACGTGGGCTTTGTTCAGCGGCAGTTGCGGAATCTACTGCCCAAAATAATGAAATGCCTGACCTGGAACCCGGACAATCTGGTCCCGCTCTACATGCGTGAGATGAGAAATCGCACCGCCGAAGCCATCGTTGCGAACTAGCACAGAGCATGAAAGCGGCGGCAGGACCAGTCTTATCAAGAATAAAGATTTGACCCCCATTTCCTATTGGTTGAGGCGGAGAGCAACGTGACCTTTGTTCAGCGGCAATTGCGGAATCTACTGCCCAAAATAATGAAATGCCTGACCTGGGACCCGGACAACCTGGTTCCGCTCTACATGCGTGAAATGAGAAATCGCACCGCCGAAGCCACCGCCGCGAACTAGCACTGAACATGCTGATCTTTGCCGGCTTTTACCGGCGCTTCCGATTTGACCCTCCATTATTGCATCACTAAAATTATTCCGCAATGGCGGCATACCCAGGGTTTCGCACCCGTGACACCGGGCGGAACAGGCGGTGCGCCGTTTACCATTTGACTGCCTGGTGGGGATAATCCTATCTTGTTAACAATAGCCAATGGCAGGACCTGCGAAGCACCGCTCCGGCTCAAGGAAAGGAGGTGGAAGCTGGAGTCCGGACGGGGAAACCGGCAGAGCTGTCGATAACCGTAAAACTCAGCAGCGGGAGGTGTTCATGAAGGCTTTAAGATTTGGACTGGCGGCAATATTTGCCATATTGCCGCCGACGGCTTTGGCCGCCGAAAAGAAGGCTGACTCCATTGATGAACTGGCCAAAATGTACGATGTTTCGTCCTGCAAGGAATGCCATGCCGGGGTTTTTGAGGAATGGGCGAAATCATACCACGCCAAGTCGCTGGTCGGCTCACCGCGGACCATGGCCACCATCGCCACCTCCATCACCGATGGGCTGTTCAAGGAGTACACCTATTCAGGGGCCAAGGAGGTCAAGGACATCACCGTCGAGCACCTGATGGTCTGCGCCAAGTGCCACCTGCCGCAGCTTAAAAACGCCACCGATAACGTGGCCCGGGAGATTGCCCAGGCGGCCATCGACGGCGCCGGCGGTGACGCGGCCGCCAAGGAAAAACTGGGCCTGGTGGGGATCAATTGCCTGATCTGTCATAACGAAAAGGCCATTATTCATAAGTGGACCGACGGCAAGGTCGAGGCCAATACCATCTACGGCAGCAAGGATGGCGACCACCCCCACGCCAGCTTCACCAAGCTGAAAAAGAGCCAGACCCTGCCGGAGTCGATCATGTGCGGCCAGTGCCACGGTCTCGGACCGAATTTTGAGCTGGCCGAACCGACCCAGTGCGCCACCCTCTACGGCAGCTATCTCCATAACTATGTGCCATCCGGCGGCACCGAGAGCTGCCAGGACTGCCACATGCGCAAGGCCGGGACCGGCCACTACATGCCGGCCTACCGGGATCCGGTGATGGCCAAGGATGCCGTTGCCGTCGAGGTTGATACCCGCGGCTACTACTTCCTGGCCAAGGCCGGCGATTCAATCCCGACCGCCGTGGTAACTGTGAAGATGACCAGCCAGGCCGGCCACCGCATACCCGATGGCTGACCGTCTCCAAATCGGGTGGTCCTGGATGTGACCGCGAAAAGTAGCGATGGCAAGGTGCTGTTCAACGAAAAGAAGATCTACACCCCGCAATCTCCCGCCAAGGGCAGAGGCGACAAGATGGTCTTCGGCCCCCACCGGAAATCCGGGATGTTGCGGGATACCAGCCTGCAGCCCGGCAAGACCCAAGTGGAAGACTTCGAGATCAAATTCCCCTATACCGATGCCGAGAAGGACGGCAAGAACGTCCGCACCGTCACCGACAAGGCGATGGACGTAACCGTGGCCCTCTGGCACCTGCCGGCGGGCGGCGAGGTGGAAAAACTGGAAACGAACAAAGGCAAATACCTCTTCCACGAGAGCACCAAGCGCGTAACCGTCAAATAACCTGGTGTCTCTGTTTACTTCACGACCTCACCCGGCAATCCTGCCCGGTGAGGTCGTCAATTACCAGGGGCCGGGTGGGTGCAAGATTTAGAGAGTGTAAGAGATAGTGGGGGACAGCCCGCCGAGCAGGCCGCTCCACACCAACGGAGCTTTGAGGTGTAATCAACTAGAAATCGGCGTGACAGAACGACTAGCTCAGCGCGGCTCCTGCAACCTTCCCTGGGGCACACTAGGCTGCGGTAGCGTACCCAGCATATCGGTCACCCCTCGGACATTATCGACGAAATACTCGGTCTCGCCAAAGCAGGTGGTGGGGATGAACTTGTGCTGCTTATAATGCAGCACCACCCGCTGGCCAGCCTGGGTGTTGATTGCATCGACCACGCGTTGATCGCGTACCGTGAACTCGAACTTTTCCGGGATCGCCCCTGGCATCGTGACCATGACGATTTCCCCCTCCCAGGTTTTGCACAGCCAGCCCTTCTTGGACAGCTTCTGGACGTAACCGGTGCGTTCGCCTTCGGCGTAACTCCAGTGCAGGGTCAGCCAGGTCCAGCCCCCGGCGAGCAGGCCGAGGATTATCACCGGGGCCAGGATGAAACGGAGAACCTTAAATGGCATACTGCCACCTCCTTTTATAGAGCAAACAACCCGCTCGGCTGTGACAGTTTTTGGGTGGGCACGCGGAAGTGTGCCCACCCAAAAAGACTACTTTTTCTTAGCAGCCTTGCTTGCCGGTGCACTGGCTTTCTTGGCAACCGCAGCGACAACCTTTGCCGGCGATTTCTTGGCGGGGGCCTTTACAGCGGCCTTAGCAGGGGCCTTTGCCGCCGCTGTCTTGGGTTTAGCAGCGGCCTTCACGGGGGCCTTCTTTGCCGGAGCCTTTACAGCAGCCTTTGCCGGTGCCTTCTTGGCGGGGGCCTTGGCAGCGACTTTTACCGGCGCTTTCTTGGCGGGGGCCTTGGCAACGGCTTTGGCCGGCGCCTTCTTGGCGGGAGCCTTGGCAGCGGCTTTTACTGGGGCCTTTGCCGCGACCTTCGCGGCGGTCTTTACGGGGGCCTTGGCCGCCGCTGCCTTGGGTTTCGCGGCGGTCGCCTTGCTGGTCGAAGTCTTGGCAGGACTACCGGCGGCTTTCTTTACAGTTGCCTTCTTGTTCATAACTTTTTCGCTCCTTTTGGGTTATGACGCTTTAACTGCAACAATCTGCGGTTTACCGGCTCACGAAGCGAGAGTCAACCGCCACTTTCCACAACTGTGTTCAAAAAAGTTTCGTATTCTCGTAGGTCGGGTTAGCGGCTTTATCGCGTAACCCGACATTTACATACACAGGACCGATGGCCAAAAACGTCGGGTTACGCTGCGCTAACCCGACCTACACGACTATACGAACTCAACCGGCGCAATTCGCTGGCTCATTGCACCCTACTTGCTATTATTTCTTACCTGTCTTTTTTTGTGCCAACGCACTACCTGCCGCAGATTTCGACGCTTTGCTTGTTCTCGCATCACTAAGAGTTTTTGAGGCCGCAGTGGCAGCTTTGGAAGACGTCTGCTTTGCAGGAGCCTTTGTTTGGGATAACGCACTAGCCGCTGCTGTCTTGGATTTCGTAGCGGTCGCCTTGCTGGTCAAAGTCTTTGAAGCACTGCTGGCAGCTTTCTTACCAGTTACTTTATTGTTCATAACTTTTGCACTCCTCTTGGTTATGACGCTTTAACTGCAGCCTGAAACGTCGGATACGCTGCGCTAACCTGACCTACATGACTACCGTTGTCATGAATAAAGATTTGACCCCCAATTTCCCCCTACTTGCTAACCCGACCAAATTTATTAAAGATTGGTAAAGGCATCGAAAGCAATCGCCAAATCTTCTGACAAGCCACGTTCAAAGAAAGCTCCATGAATAATTGGCCCATAGCGCTTTACTTCATTTACTAAACCAACATAGTCTTTATCGCCAGCCACAAGCACACCGATGTCATAGTTCTGATTAAAAGCATTGACGAGCATTTCTGTTGCCAGGGCGATATCAACGCCTTTTTCTTTACCATTAAGCTTTTTAAACAAAACAGGCTCATAACCAAGCCTCCTTAATTCTTTTGCATAATTCACATGGTCACTTTCGCTACCTTGATAAGATGCAAACCAATACTTTCTAATGGGCACATAACCAGGCGCAGTAAACATATGATGTATCAAGAGTGTAGCTTTCGCTAATATGTCCAGTGGAGGCTTATCGGCCCTAAAACCATCGATATTAAGTTTTTTTGATAGCTCAATAAGCAAATTAGAACCGTCAATAAATCCCATTACTTTTTTGTAATGAGGTGTCTGTTTACTGTTCCAAGAACCCATCACCGAATCATCCTTTCATATTATTGTACAATCTGGGCCATCAGAAATTTGGGGCAAACCACCCACAAAAAAGGGCGACTCTCAAAGTGAGTGTCGCCCTTCCAGTTTCATATCAGCTCCAGTGCCTCAACATGAAGAATACCCGCAACTCACGCAGGAGTTGCAACCGCCGCTGCGTCTTAGCGAGAGCTTACCGCAAACCGGGCAGGAGGAGTAGGAGGATGGCTCCACGTAGGGGGCCGGATCGTCGCTATCCACTTCGGTCTCGGCGCAGCGGTCGAGGACCTTGGCCAGGGCGGCGGGGATCGAATAGACCCGGCCCAGGCTGCCATTGTTCCAGGCCCCGTCCGAGGAGATATCCTCCAGGGTGCGGGCGATCTTGCCGACCAGCCGGTAGTCGTGCTGGAGGGCCACCGAGATAACCCGGCCCAGGGCCTCGCTCATCCCGTGCAGGGTGGAGCCGGACTTGGTGGTGTTGAGGAACAGCTCGCGGATGTGACCGTTGTTGCCCCGGTTGGCAGTGATATAAAGCGGGGCCGGGCCGCGCCACTTGAAGGTGGAGCCGTGCCGCTCGTCGAGATCGGTGAACTCGGAAACCGCCGGCGCTTCGGTGCAGCCGTGGCCGGAATGCTTGTCAGAAAGCACCCCTTCCATGGAGGAGTCGCGGAACATGGTGATGCCCTTGAGGTTGCTCTTGCGGGCATAATCCAGGAAGGCGCGGATATCGGCCACGGTGGTGTCGGCCGGCAGGTTGATGGTCTTCGATACCGCCGTATGGTTGAAGGCCTGGCAGGCTTCGAGGATGCGGATCTGCTGGTGCGGGTCGATCTCGTGGGCGGTCTGGGTCTTCACCCAGGCCACCTTCTCCTTGGTGTAGCCGTAGAACTCCAGGGGCACCAGGGTGAACTCCTTCCAGGACTCGTCGATGTCCTTGACCTTGCGGGTCTGGACCATCGAGAAGTAAGGCTCCACCCCGGTGCAGGCCACCCGCATGAGCTGGGAGATCGAGCCGGTGGGGGCCTGGGAGGTGGTCACCGAGTTATAGAGGCCGCCCAGCTTCCTAAGCTTGGTGAAGACGTGCTCGAGCCGCTTCTGCCACTCCTTGTTGTCGACGAAGTCGGTCTTGATGAAGGCGACCGCCTCGGTGTGAATTTTATCGACATAGCTCATGTTCCATTCCTGGGGCGTGAGCTTGCGGTTCTTCTTGGCCTCCGACTCGCCGTAGTCGAGACTGCCCTGCATGGAGCCGAGCATCAGGGCCAGCTGGGTGGCCTTGGCAAAGCGCGGCGCCTCGTGCTCGTCGGCGTAGGAGACATCGAAATGGTTCATGGCGTGGTGCAGGCCGGTGAAGCCGATGCCGATGGGCCGGAACTTGAGGGTGTTGTTTTTGATCCGCTCGATGGGCGGGAAGCCGCCCATGTCGAGGATCTCGTTGCCGGCGATGGCCGCCAGCCGGGCCGCCTCGAAGACGTTGACCAGAAACACCTCGCGCTGCTCGTCCAGACACTTGGGCAGGCTGACGGTCAGCAGGTTGCAGGCGGTGTCCTTGGTGGAGAGATATTCGCCGCAGGGGTTGGAGAAGACCGGGTTGTACTTGGCCAGCACCGGGGTGTTGGCCAGGCTCTTCTGGGTGAAGAGCAACCCCGGATCGCCGGACTTCCAGATGTACTCGGAGATGGTCTGCAAGAGCGGCTCGTCATCCCAGAACTTCTCGTCGGTGACGTTGACCGAGACGTTGCAGCCCGTGTACTTGCCGGGATTGTCGCCCTTGAAGGTGATGAAATCCTGGATGTCCTTGATGTCGTAGTTGGCCTGGATCATCAGGGCGCCGCGCCGTTTGCCGCCCTGGCTGATCCGGTCGGAGAGGTGCGAGAAGCCCTTGGCGAAGGAGACCGGCCCGGAGGCGGTGCCCTGGCCGTGATCGACGATGGTGCCGCGGGGCCGCAGGTTGCTGACGTCGATGCCGCCGCCGCCGGCATGCTGGAAGATGGTGACCAGGTCCAGCTCCATCTCGAAGATTTCCTTGGTGGAATCCCCAACGTCGCCCAAGGGATAGCAGGAGTAAAAACCCCTGCGGGAGGTGTAGGTGTTGCCGCCGTTCATCAGAAAGGGGGTGGCGGTGATGATCTGCCCGTGGGCCAGGGCCTTGGCAACCCCGGGGTGGCTGAACTGGCTGCAGACCCGGGCCAGGACCTTGGCGAAATCTTCTTCCATGGGCAGGCCGGTCTTGGGATCACGGACCGAATAGCGGGCCTGTACCAGGTACTGCTCGAAACGGTCCCACTCTTCCAGGGCCTCATCATAGGGAATCGGTAGATCCATGTACTACTCCTTCAATTGAGAAATTTTCATATACCCGGCCGGAACCGGGAAGAACCCACGCGACGATAGATTCAGCGCACGGGGTAACGACACCGCGAAATAACCATTGGCAAAACCGGGGGCAATTCTGAATAAGTACCGCCACGTAACGACTGAAAAGCCCCTTGGGTTTTCCTCAGGTTTTTCAGATCATATACAAGCTGTGGTGCTTTTTCAAGAAGGAATGTGGATATATGGTATATCGGAGAAAAATCGCGGAACGACAGGAAACCGGACTGAACGGCTATTTGCTATCCGGTTGATACACGGGCATTTTGATCATTATTACCGCACCCTGGCCCGGCTCACTCCAAGCCTTGATCTCGCCGCCGTGGCGGTCCACGATCTTCCGGCAGGTGGCCAGTCCCATCCCGCACCCTTCATGGACGTCGCGGCCATGCAGGCGGACAAAGGGTTCGAAGATTCTTTCCAGATCCTTCTCGGCCAGACCGATGCCGTTATCGGCCACGGCAATCTCACAGAAGCCATCCGCCAATGGCCGCCCATTGACGGTCACCAGCGGGACCACATCCGGCCGCCGGTATTTCAGGGCGTTGCTGATCAGGTTCTGGAAGAGCTGGCGAATCTGGACCGGATCACCATTCAACGTGGGCAACGGAGCGATCTCCACCCGGCCATTACTCCGGACCAGCGGCTCCTCCAGTTCTTCGAGAACCTCAAGAATCAGCAGGTTGAGATCCACAGGCTCGAAAGGATTGGTGCTGACCGAAACCCGCGACAGCTGCAGGAGGGCGTCGACCAACTCTCGCAACGTCCCGGCCGACTTGATGATCCGCTCCACATAACCCCTCCCCCGCGCATCGAGGCCGGCGCCGGCGTACTGGAGCAAGCGCTCGGCAAAGGCGGTGACCAGCATTAACGGTTCCCGCAGATCGTGGGAGGCTACATAGGCAAACTGCTCCAGCTCGGCGTTGGAGCGTTGCAGCGAGGCCGTCATCCGGAGCAGTTCCTTCTGGACCAGTTTACGCTCGACTATCTCGCTCTTCAGTTTCTTGTTGGTCCGCCGCAATTCCTCGGTCCGCTCATCGACCAGGTCCTCAAGCCAGCAGCGATACTCGTCAAGTTCCTCCTGCAGGTTCTTGAAATCGGTGACCTCCCAGGACAGCCCGTCGGCAAAGGGGCGCCCCTGATCTTCCCCGATGACGGCGGCCCGGTCCTGCAACCAGATCCAGGTTCCGTCCCCCCGCCGAAAGCGGTACTGCACGTCAAAGGCCCGGCCGCTTTCCCAGAGCCGGTCGTAGGCCACCCGCACTCCCTGCAGATCCTCGGGATGAATGCGGGCAAAACGATCGGTGTTCAAGAGGTCCTCGGCGGGAAGACCAAGGATCCGGGCGGAGTTGGCGCTGACAAAGAGCAGCTCTCCGCGCCGGTCGGCCCGCCAGATCAGGTCGGGCAAGTTTTCGACCAGGGAGTGAAACTTCTCCTCGCTGCGTTTAAGCTCATCTTCGGCGTGCTTCTGCTCGGTAATGTTCTGGAGGATGACAATGGCCCCGGCTCCTTCACCTTCGCCGCCCAGGGCGGTGCCGGCCAAACGGACGGTCCTGGCCTCCAGCCCGCTTTCCGCACCGGGACAGGGCAGATTGAATGAGACCTCCACGCCGGAGAATGAGCCCCCGGCCTGGATCACTTCCGGTAGCAGACAGGTCGGGCAAAAGCCATGGCCGATGATGGTCATGCAGGTGGAGCCCACGCATTCCCGGCCGGTCATCCCGAAAAAATCTTCGAAAGCCGGATTGACCTCGACCACCTGCATATCACCATCGAGGATGAAGGCCGGCTCGTGCATCCGCCTGAACACCGTGTCGTAGCGTTTTTTCTCACGGAGGATGTGGCGCCTGGCTTCCTGATGGCGCCGTCGGTGGTGCATGGCCTGGAACCGCAACCACTCGTTGATCATTCCGGAGAACAGGCCGTCGACGAGACGTTGGACGATGGTAACCGCCTCGTGCAGGTGGGCCGGATCCGGAAAGCTGCGGAAACAGAGGGCGAGCAGCTCCTCCCGCACCCGGGTCTGGGCGGCAAGGGCAACGGCCAGGGACCGGCCATCCAGCCGAAGCTGATCGAGCAGGCCACGGCCGGCGCCAATCAGCCGGGCCGCCGCTTCGTCGTCCTGGCGAGCAGTCGGCCCGGTACTCGGTTCGTTCAGGGAAGTAAGAAGAAGTTGTTGCAGAGAGGTAAAGATCAACCCTTCGGCCGGGGCCGAAGGGGAAGAAAGTTTGGCCGGTTCGGCCAGCGCGTCAAGAAATCCTGACCAATCAACCATAGCTCTTACGTTCGCGCTCCCGGAAGACCAGCCGCAAGGGGGACTGGTCCAGCCCCAGCTCCTCCCGGAAACGCCCGACCAGAAAGCGCTCGTAGGAAGGGGTGACGCCCTTAAGATAGTTGGTGAAGATCACCACGGTGGGTGGCTTGGTGCCGACCTGGGTGGCGTAATAGAATTTGACCTTATGGCCCTGGAAGATGGGCGGGTTATGCTCGTCAATCGCCTTCTGGAGGGTCCGGTTCAACCGATTGGTGGTGAACTGCATGGCAAACTGCTGGTAAATCTTATTGACGGCCGGGAGAACTTTATTGACCCCGCTGCCGGTCAGGGCCGAAACGGTCAGCACCGGGGCGTAGCCCATGAAGCGGGTCAGCCGCTCGACCTCGTTCATCAGCCATTTCTGCCGCTTCTTGTCCTCCTTGACCAGATCCCACTTGTTAAGGAGAATCAGGCAGGCGCGGCCCCGCTCGATGGAGTAGCTGATCACCTTGCTGTCCTGTTCGGTGATCCCTTCACTGACATCGACCAGGAAGAGGGCGACATGGCATTTCTCCAGGGCGGAGAGGGCCCGGAGCACGCTGAACTTCTCCAGCTTGTCCTGGACCTTGCCCCGGCGGCGAATTCCGGCCGTATCGACCAGCAGGTACTTGTGGCCGCCCTTCTCGAGGACGGTATCCACCGAATCACGGGTGGTGCCCGGGACCTCGGAGACCAGCATGCGCTTCTCGCCCAGGAGTTTGTTGATCAGCGAGGATTTGCCGACATTGGGCCGGCCGATGCAGGCCATGGCCACGGTATCCTCCCCCAGCTCCGGGCTTTCTACTGCCTCGGGCAGCCGGGCGGTCAGCTCGTCCATCAGGGTGGCGACGCCGAAACCGTGGGAGGCCGAAACCGGCCAGAGCTGTTCGGCGCCCAGCTCATAGAAGGGAGGAACCAGTTTGCCTTCCAGCTCCGGGCTATCGACCTTGTTGACCACGAAAAAAACCGGCTTGCCGGATTTGCGCATGATCTCGGCCACCCGATGGTCCTCGTTGGCGACCCCTTCCCGCCCGTCGAGCATCAGGACGACCAGATCGGCCTCCTGCACGGCCAGCCAGGTCTGCTCCTGGATGCCGTTGATCACCTGGCCCCGGGCCTCCACATCGGCCTCCTTGGGGAAGGCCTTGCCGCCAACCCCGGAAGGCGGGGGCTCGATGCCGCCGGTATCGATCAGCACGAACTCGCGGCCCTGCCAGTCAATCTTCTGGTAATGGCGGTCCCTGGTCACCCCCGGGGTGGCGTCAACAATGGCGTCACGCCTGCGGGTCAAACGGTTGAACAGCGACGATTTGCCGACATTGGGCCGACCAACCAAGGCCACCAGGGCCAGACTGTCATGTATCCTCATGGAAGGCATCCTATAATTTTATTGGTGCCGGTTGCAACCGGTAACGACGGAATTTTTACACAACTTTCAATGAATTAAAACGATCCGGCAGTTCTGTGGCCAGGGCACTGAGTACCGGTAATTGCCGGCCCCCCGGTTCCCGGAGCAGACGGTCAAGATTGACGGCGGCCGGGACCAGATAGGCTTTAAAGAAGGGCTTCCCCTTGACCTTGGCGAGAAAGGCAAAGGCCCCGAGAATCTGGAGATTGCGCTGCAGGGCCAGCCAGAGATAGCCCTCGGCGAAACCGGCGACCAACTCCGGGGCGCGCTCGGCCAGCAGCTCAAGATAATAGTCAAACAAATCAGCCCGAATGGGCACGGGCAGGTCAACGTATGGGTCATTTAAAAGGGAGGCCAGATCATAGGCCAACGGCCCCAGTCGGCCGCCCTGAAAATCCAGAACCCGGAGCCGCCCCGCCTTGACAATCAGATTGCGGGACTGAAAATCCCGGTGCAGAAAGAAGCCGCTGGGCTGTCCGGCGGCAAGGTCGGCCAAGCGGTGAAAATCTTCAGCCAGCCCGGGCATCCTGCCGGTCATCCCCAGATAGTCGCGGCAGCAGGCCTCCCAGAAGTAGCCGGACTCCCGGGCCAGCATCAGTTCCCGGTCATAGGCGGGCGTGTCCCAGCACCATCGCGGATCAAAACCGACCCGACCCGCCAGTTGCATCTGCAGCAAGACCTCCAGGGCCTGGTGATAATGGCGCACCACCTCCGCCGAACTGGCGGCGGCGATGATCCCCTGGAACTGAGCATCGCCCAAATCCTCGCAAAGAACGATCCCGGTGGCGGGATCAAAACCGAGCAGGGCCGGGATCGGCACCGAGCGCCCGGCCAGATGGCGGCCGATCTCCCAGACGGCCCGGGCCTCGGCCTGGGCGCGCGGCATGGTGGGGCTGGGCAAGATCGCGATCAAACTGCGCCCGGCTTCGGAAATCCGTAAAAACCAGCGATCGGAACCATCGCCACGGAGCAGTTCGGCCGCAAATTTCGTCGTCAGCCCCGCTTCGGCCAGTAAACGGGGTAGGGCCTGGCGCTGACCAGCCGTCAGTACCGTGAGATTTTCAAGCGACAATGATTTGATCCTCCAGCAGGGCGCCGGGTGTGACCCGCGCACCATCCCAGACCACCGAGCGCCGTAGCGTGGCCCCAGCCCCGATCCGGGCCCCGGCCCCGACCACCGCCCATTCGTCAAGGCAGACCCCAGGCTCGACCATGGCCCCGGCCCCGATCAGCAGCGGACTGGCCGGCCTGGGCAGAAAAGCCGGCCAGGGGCTAAGCCGCTGCAACAGCAAGTCGCCGTGCAGGGCCAGATAGTCCGCCGGGGTGCCCATGTCGGCCCAGAAATGGTCCCGGACTTCCAGGGCGTTGATCTTTTCGCCCCGGGCGGCCAGCTGGACATAACGGTCGATGATGTCACCAAAGCGGCCGGGCGCCAGATCGACCAACACGGCAGGGTCGAGAAAATGGACGCCGGTAAAGGCCAGCAGCCGTTCACCCCGGCCCGGCGCCACCGCCTCTACGCCGACCCGGAACCCGCCGACCTCTCCCGAGGCCGAAACCAGGAGATTGTTAAAGCGCGGCTGCTCATGCACCACCAGCGAGATTCTGGCGCCGCTCTGCAGATGGCGCGCCCGCAGATCGGCCAGATCAAGGTCCAGCAGGGTGTCGCCGTTAACCACCAAGAGCGGTTCCGGGCTCAGGCGCGGCAGGGCCAGCCGCAACCCGCCGCCGGTCCCGAGAATTTCCTCCTCCAGTTGCAGGTAGACACCGGGCTCGTCGCGCAGCAGCTCGACAAATTGGTCACGCAGATGGTGGCTGTTGACGATAATCCGATCGAAACCCTGGCCACGCAGCTGCGCGAGCAGATGGAGAAGGAGGGGCTTACCCAGAATCGGGAAAAGGGGCTTAGGTCGATGGCTGGAATAGGGCCTGAGCCTGGTACCAAGACCGGCGGCCAGGATCATGGCTTGCATGGTCTGCACCTGCTGTTAACACATTTCTGACGAGAACTAACGCTTCCCCAGGTCAAGTTCGCCCGGCTGTATTTCCTCGACGCCGACCACCACGATGCCGGCCCGGTCGGCCCGCTCAATGACGGCGGCTCCGTCGAACAGTAATGATTGTCCGGCCTCTACAGCCAGAACCTTAGCCTTGACCTGCTCCATGCTTTCGATGGTGCGGATCCCGATGGCCGGCAGGTCAAAGCGAAAATCCTGGCCGGGCTTCTTGACCTTGACCACCACCGCCTGTTCCTTGCCCAGGGCGCCGCCGCGCAAAATGGCGGCATCGGTCCCCTCAATGGCCTCCACGGCCAGGACCGCCCGGTCCCGCACCACCACGCACTGGCCGATATCGAGCCGCCCCACCTCGCGAGCCATCCGCCAGCCGAACTCGATATCGGCCAGCTGCTCGCTGGTGGGTTTTTTCTTAGTCAAAACCCCCTTGGGAAAGAGCAGATGCTGCAAGTAGAGGGTGGATTCGAGAATTTTGATCCCCTCATCCTGCAGGGCCTCCGCCACCGCCCGGAGAATCTGGTCGTCCTGACGGATCTTAATCCGGTTCCACAGGGTCAACCCCTTGAGGTCCGGCCAGATATCCTTAAAGATCCGGGTCTTGGTGATGGCCCCCAGAAGTACGGCCTCCTGGACCCCCTCTTTCCGGAAAAAGCTGATGACCTTTCCCAACTGCCCGAGCTTTACCCAGCAGATCCCGTCCACCACGGCCTCCAGCTCCGGGCTGGTCTCACCCTTGTGGGCGGCGACGTAGACCTGCCGTCCCTGTTCGCGGGCGGCGCGGGCAAAGAGCAGCGGGAACTGGCCGCTACCGGCGATAATTCCGATCTTACTCATCCTCGCCGTAGGTCCTGATAATTCCGCGCTCGGAATTTTTTATAAAATCAACCAGCTCGATGACCAGGGAAGCGCCGGGAAATTCGGCCAGCGCCTTGGCCAAGGCCTCTTGCAACAACAGGCTTTCATCAAGGAAGATGATCTTAAAGGCCCCGTGCAACTTGCGAATATCCTCAGCGTCGAAACCGTTCCGCTTCAGGCCGATGCGATTGATGCCGAAAATCCGCATCCGGTTCCGGGTTCCAGCCACAATCATAAATGGCGGTACGTCCTTGGTTAGACCGGACATTCCGCCGATGTAAGAAAATTTCCCGATCCGGGTGAACTGATGGACTCCCACGAACCCGCCCAGGTTGGCCCGGTCCCCGACGATGACATGGCCGCCCAGAGTGGCGGCATTGGCCATGATTATGTGGTTGCCAAGCTTGCAGTCGTGGGCGATGTGGGTATAGGCCATCAACATATTATGGTCGCCGATGACCGTCGCCCCGCCACCCTTGACACTGCCGCGATGGATCGAGACATATTCCCGGATCTGATTATGATCACCGATGGTCAGGGTGGTATCCTCATCACGATAACTGAGATCCTGGGGCGGGGCGCCAAGGATGGAGAATGAACCGATCCGGTTACCAACCCCGATCAGGGTGAGACCGCTGATCACGCTGTGGGCGCCGATTTCGGTGTCGGCCCCGATCTTAACGCCCTTGCCGATTACGGCGTAAGGACCGACGCGAACCGACGGATCCAGTTCCGCGCCGGACTCAATAACTGCGGTGGGGTGAATAGTCATCGGATAAACCTTATCTGAATTGGACTCGGCATAAAAGAAGGCGGCACAAACAACCATTGCGTTACGGCTAGTTATGCCATTTATAGCTCTTGAATGTGACAGTTATTTTTGATCGCTGGTTTCGCATCGTTCAACCAACCAAAGCCACACATAATGCCGGAAATCACCCATACCGTCAACCGAAAGTGGCCATGAGTAGAGCCTCGCAGGCCAGCTTATCCTCGACGTAGGCCTTGGCAGCCAGCTTAAAAACCTTGCTTTTGCGCTTCAGGACCTCAACCTTGATAATCAGCTGATCCCCTGGAACCACCTTGCGGCGGAACCGCACTTCATCAAGGCCGGCAAAATAAACCAACTGCCCCTTGAACTGCTCTCGCTCGGTGAGATAGGCCAGAATCGCCCCAACCTGGGCCATTCCTTCCAAAATCAAGACCCCCGGCATAATCGGCTCAGTCGGAAAATGTCCCTGGAAAAAAGGTTCGTTGATGGTCACATTTTTTAGCCCGACAATCCGCTCGCCCAAGGTTATCTCAAGAACCCGGTCGACCAGGATAAAGGGGTAGCGATGCGGCAATAGATCGAGAATTTCCCGCACGTCAAATGTCTGTTGTACCAAACTCATTTCAACCTCCCTTGCCAGAAAATAATTACCAATCCCCTAGGGCGAACTGGTTACTCGTTAAGGTTTGAAGTTTCCTGCAGCTTCTCAGCCAACTGCTTGCGCAACTCGCGCAGCTCCTTGAACAGTTCGGGTAAACGGGGAAAGAGGGTGACGGCCCGCAACCACTGTTTGTGAGGAATGGCCGGAAAACCTGCCACCACCTCGCCATCACCGACGCTGGCGGTGACACCTGCCTTGCCGGCGACGGTCACCCGATTGCCGATTTTGAGATGCCCGTTGATCGCGGCTTTGCCGCCCAGGATCACGCCGGTTCCCAGCACGGTACTGCCGGCGATCCCTGCTTGCGAGACCAAAATAGAATCCTCACCGATCTCGACGTTGTGGGCGACCTGGACCAAGTTATCAATCTTGGTGCCCCTCTTGATCCAGGTCCGGCCAAAAGTGGCCCGGTCTACACAGACGTTGGCCCCAAGCTCCACATCGTCATCAATCTGGACATGACCGACATGCAGTCTTTTCAGGTGGCGACCCTGGCGGTCATGGGCATAGCCGAAACCATCGCTGCCGATCACCGTGCCGCTGTGGACGATCACCCTGGCGCCCAGCAGCGACCGGTCCAGCACTGAGACGTTGGGGTGCAGGAGCGTGTCATCGCCGATGACCACATCATCGCCGATGACGCAGCCGGCGCCAATTTTCACCCGCCTCCCGATCCGTACTCGCTCACCCACACAGACCAGGGGGGCAATGGAAACCTCTTGATGGATAGAACAATTGTTGCCGATCACCGCACTGGGATGAATGCCGGTGCCCAAGAATTCCCTGGCTTCCAGGCGATGCTGGATAACAGTGGCAGCCCAAACCGGGTCGTCCACTCGGATGACCGGGCGATGCAGCTCCGGAAATTTTTTGGAGACCAGAATAAGCGATGCCCCGGTTTTTTCCAACTGCGGCAGACTGCCCTTGTCGGTGGCAAAAGCAATCTGACCGATGCCGGCGGTATCCAAATCGGCCAGAGCGAAGATCTCCAGATCTGTACCGCCAAGCAGTTCCCCCCCGACCAACTCTGCCAATTCCGATGCCTTCATCTTTGCCTTTCCCCCATCCTCACTTGCCGGGTGGCGCAGTTAAAAAAAAAGGGCAATTCCCTGCTCCGGAGAATCGGCCCACTGCCAGTCATCCTGGCCGCACTATGATGCGAACAGCAACCAGAATCGTAACAATTCAAATAGTTAGGATGGAGACCGAAAGCATACCAAACACCCAACGATCGGGAGTCGACGGACATACATACACCTCCGTCAACCGTTGATTAATGAAAAGCAATTTTAGATTATTACGCGATGCCGATTACCGGCAGCCCACAAATTTCGGTCAATGCACCAAGCTGGTTCAGGAAATTAACTACCGTTGGTAATGCGTTCCCGCAGAATCCCAGAGGGCTTAAAAGTCACGACGTGACGGGCCTCAAGAATCAGTTCCTTGCCGGTCTGGGGATTACGCCCACGGCGGGAGTTCTTCTTCTTGACATTGAACTTACCGAAACCACTGAGCAGAAGGTCGTCGCCCTTGATCATGCAATCCTTGGCAATCCGGAGAAACGCCTCTACGGCCTCGGCCGCTTGGGCCTTGGTCAGATCGTGCTTCTGATAAACGGTCTGAATAATTTCAGCTTTGGTCAGAGTCATAGCACACCTCAGAAGGAAACAACCCACACCAGGAGAACCGCCCGACCTGGAACAGTATTTCATCGGTCGGCAATTCAGCTTGCCCCAGACTAAACGACCTTACCCATCTGGAAGATCGGAAGATACATGGCGACGACAAGTGCCCCGACCATGCCGCCGAGAAAAACCATCATGAAAGGTTCAATCATCGCGGTCAGGTTATCAACCGCCTGATCAACCTCATCATCATAAAAGTCGGCGATTTTGCTCAACATAGCATCGAGTGCGCCGGTGGCCTCCCCGACACTGATCATCTGCACCACCATATTGGGAAACACCCCTGTTTCTTCAAGGGGTTCAGCAATGGACCGGCCCTCGCTGATGCTTTCCGCCACCCGGAACACCGCCGTTTCGATAACCCGATTGCCGGCAGTTCGGCCCACAACCTTAAGGGCATCAAGAATCGGTACACCACTTTGCATCATGGTCCCCAATGTTCTGGTAAACTTGGCGACCGCCACCTTCAGAATCAGATCCCCGAAAACCGGGGTTTTCAAGGACAAGGCGTCTATACGCCTGTTGCCGGCATCAGTCTTATAGTATTTTTTGAAGGCGAAAACCAAGGCGACCAAGATGCCGATCATATACAGGATCTTGGTCTGAACGAATCTGCTCATGGACACAACGATCTGGGTTGGAATAGGCAAAGCCGCGTTGAAATCCTTGAACATCTTCTCAAAAGTAGGAACAACAAAGATCAGGATTACCCCCAGGATAACCACGGAAATACACAAACAGATAACCGGATAGGTAAAGGCTCCCTTAACCTTCTTCTTCAGGTTCATGGACTTTTCCATGAAGCCCGCTAATCGCCCCAGAATCGTATCGAGGATACCGCCGATCTCTCCTGCCTCAATCATGTTGCAAAACAGGTTGTCGAAAACTTGCGGATGTCGCTTCATGGCCTCGGCAAAAGTGGTACCGGTCTCAACATCTGCTTTGATTTCCCGCAGAACCTTCTTTAAGGTGGGATTTTCCTGTTGATTTGCAAGAATCTCCAAACTCTGGACAAGAGGCAAACCTGCATCGATCATGGTTGACAACTGCCGCGTAAAGATGACTACATCACGCCCGGTGACCTTCGGCTGAAAAAACCCGATGCCGGCAAGTATATCTTTGGGTTTGGCTTTGACGGAGGTAGGAGTAATCCGAAGTTTTTTCAGATAGGAGTTAACGGCGGCCACGTCGTTGGCTTCATACTGGCCACTGCGCTTGTCCCCGTAAGAATTCTTTCCTTTCCAAATAAAAACAGGCATGATTTAACACCTCATAGCGTAACCGGCTCTTTGTTAAGTATGCCGAGGAACTTCGTCATGCCCAGAACAACAGGCAATAATGACTTAATTTCGCATGGTCTTTATCTACGACCCATCAAGCGTGTTCCTGGGAGTCAAATATCAGCGGCCCGAATAACGGCACCAAGCCCGGTATCAACCTGGCGTCCGCCTGCGATGGATATCCTTCAAAAAAAATTTATAAATAAATAACTCATTAAAATCAATAGAATAATTCCGACACACGCACCATCTACACCGAGAAACACCGGCAGATTAAAACATCCTGGAAATATCGAAAGACGAAATAAATATGCCGGCAACGGCGAAAGCAACTAACTGAATTAATTACAATTAGCCTCGCATAACCCTCGGTAATTCTACCAGATCAGACTGCCCTAATCAACTCCTCGACAACATCATGTTTACTTATTTGATATTGACATTGAAGGTTATTTAAGATAAAAAAATTGGCTCACTTATTGAGAACTGATAATAACAGTCTCCCAACATCTAAATAAAAATAACCGATATTTTTTTGGCTGCCTTCAGGCAGCTCAGGAGGAACAACATGGCTCAACCAACTTCAGCAAAAACCGGTAAGTCTGACGGCACTGACCCATTAGCTCGCTACAGCAGTGGATTATTCAATCCGATCTCTGAAAAGTGCGAAGGATGTGAGCGTATAGTTGAAGCCGCCGATACGAAGTATTGCAAGACCTACGTATCCCCAGAAGCCAAATGGCGCTTGGGTTTATGCAACTTTGCCACCCACGTCAAGCTAGAACTGGCCACCGCCAAGACCAAGGTCAACCCGCTGAAAGCATCGAAACGGGCCATGTCCGGCCGCAAGTAACTGCGGCTTTGGACAACGAAAACCGTGCCACTCGGCACGGTTTTTTTACCATTTTTGGACAGCTATTTGGCCTTAGGATATAGAAGACCAAGAATGTGTTCGTCCATCATGATCTCCTTAAATCTTTCGTAATTGTCGGCAAAGTCCGCCGGGGCATCACTACTGACCAGCACCCCGGCCGCTGCCTCCTCCAGTAGCTGCCCGGATTTCTCCCGGATGGCGTGAAATACCCGGTCGATGATGAGCAGCGGATTCTTCTCATAAGGTGGCGAGACCTTCTTCAAAGCTATCACCGCCTGTTCCAGGGTCGGATGACCCAATAGTTTGAAGAGTTTCGGAATGTCATAGATTTCTGCGCATTCAATCATCAGCAGTATATTGTCCTCGCCGATCTCCTCCAGCAGGGCAACCATCTGCTCATCCGCGCCAACCTCACCCGTCCATCCACCCAAGCCGGTATCGCAATTTTCCAGAAACAAACGGATATAGGGCTTGATTTCCTCTCTGGACAACACTCCGCTTATTTCTTTACCTTCTGAAAGCCTCAGCCGCGAGAGTTCGACAACCAGCCACTCAGCCTGAATCGCCGGACTTTTGGCCACAAACGGCAGATAATTTTCGTACCACTTTTTGCCGATCGGACCGGGATTATCGCCCATCACCACCACCAAACTGTTTAAATCAAGCCAGAGCACAAAGCCGTTTGCTAACACAGGCTCAGGCAGCCTCAACTGCGAAAGTTTGCGCCAATCTACTTTTCCCTCACTGGTCTCTGGGAGCACAGACCCAGGAAAACTATATAATTACAATTCAGGTTCATGTGTATAACTTTGTCAACCCAAGATCACCGAACCACCCGCTGTTTCGGCTGTGTCAGCTGTTGGCGTTTTCGCTTGCGCCATGCCACAGAATGATTAAACTGCTTGTTCGTGATACAATTCGTAAACAGCACGTAACCACAAATACTCCACCCCGAGTTCTTATAATTAAGGATTTGACGGGAACGAGAGCCTGATTTTTCAACCAAACCTGAAAACAGACATCACAACATTACGGGATCGCCCTAAACACGCAGTCATCATCGGAGGAGCAACAATGTTTGGACAGCATGACCAGCAACGGTCGTCATATCCGCTGAACCCGGCGGCCGCCCAGGTCACCACAACTTTTCTGGCAAAGGTATTCAACTGGATGGCGGTAGGCCTGGCCCTCACCGCCGGTTTGGCCTTTGCAGTAGCCAATTCTCCCGCCGCCCAGCAACTGATTTTCGGCAACAAGCTGGTCTTTTACGCCCTCATCTTCGGCGAACTAGGGATGGTACTCTACCTTTCCGCCCGCATTGAAAAAATGACCGCCACCACAGCAACCGCCCTGTTTTTGATCTACTCGGCCCTGAACGGCGTGACCATGGCTGCGGTACTCCTGATGTACACCGCAGCCTCGGTAGCCACCACCTTTGCCGTGGCCGGCGGCATGTTTGCGGCCATGGCCGTTTACGGAACCGTCACCAAACGGGATCTTACCGGCATGGGCTCCTTCATGTTCATGGGTCTGATCGGCATCATCCTGGCCAGTCTGGTTAACATGTTCATGCACAGCCCGGCGGTGGAGTGGGCTATTTCGGTCATCGGCGTCCTCGTCTTCACCGGTCTGACCGCCTACGATATCCAGAAAATTTCCAGATTCGGCGGCAGCGTCATGACCGAGGGAAACAGCGCCATCCGCAAGGGTGCGATCATGGGCGCACTCAGCCTCTACCTGGATTTCATTAACCTGTTCCTCAGCTTGCTGAGGTTACTAGGCGACCGCCGGTAGGCATGACCGCATACCCGTAATACGACAAAGCCGGCCAACGGCCGGCTTTGTCGTATTATCAGCCGAAACCGCTCTCACAGCCCCCACCCAAGAGGACTGCCGGGCCTATCCCCCGAATCTCAAGTCACCAGCACAGTGAAGACAAAAAAATGGGGGCCGATTTAATTCGGCCCCCATCGGAAAATTATCGCCTAGGACAAGATTGCTGTCCCGCTCGTCCCACTCTCGTCATTCAACGCCATGGACATCGGCTGCCGCCAACCCCTTCTGGCTTTCAATTACACTGAACTCCACCGTCTGCCCCTCTTCGAGGTTCTTGAAGCCGTCCCCCCGGATCTCCCGGTAATGGACGAAAACATCATCCCCAGACGCGCTGGTGATAAACCCCCAACCTTTAGCCGTATTGAACCACTTCACCACCCCAGTTTGCCGCTCTGACATAGTTGCTACCCCCAAGTTGATAATGAAACACTTACCACCATACAGCCTTACACAACTCAGGTTTCTCTAACAACACGAAACAGGTTCGGCAAGAAAAAAATGAATGCGCTAACATCTTTTCCACTCCACCCGAGGTTCACTGACAACAACTTCACAACAACTTAGACACAACCCCCTTAATCTTCACCCAATCCATACTTCTGACAACCTTCAAAACCTCGTCATCGCTCATTTGCGAGTAATCAGCCACCAGCAGACCACTGGCATCCTGATTGTAGTCAAGATAAACGATTAACTCACCGGAACTACTTTTTTTGTTGTGACTGGACTTTACCCAGAAGCCGTCAATCAGCTGAGTCTGTTCCCTGGTGACCTCGTTGTCGGAACTGGACTCCTGGAGATCGCTGTCCAAGACCGGTCCGCTGTTCACCATGATGGTCACGTTCAAATTCTTATCGGCCTGGTTATATATACGACTTGCACTGATCATCTTCATCTGCGCCGAAACCAGACTCATCCCTTTAGCCGGTTGAGTCTGCCACCTCTCCAAGTTACCCAGAAGTGGTAGCAGCCGATCGTGCTGCTCGGCTCGCCCAACTCCACCTATAAACAAGAAAATTATCAGGCACATCACTGTTAGCGAACTAATTTTTTTCATCGATTCCTCCTTTGCGAAAGCGTCACCCCGTAAGCAAACAAACCCGACAAAATATAACCTATCCAAGCTTGGCTCTCAAACAACTATCTTCCAGAAAATACCGGCAAACCCAAACTGAGATCGCTTCTAACCTGATCTAACCTGTGGACTGGCATGAGGACTTTATTAATGGCACAGGCATTACTCGAATGTTATAATCGAAATCGTCTTCAAGATTCCCGCATCAACCGATGCAAATTACCACTCTACCTTCAAGTTGGTTCTTATGGCCGGAGAAATAACTGCCGACAGTGTTTTTGAGCAGCTGATCAGCGGAACCAGAAAATTGTGCAGCGGTGACGAATTCCGAAAAGCACTGAAAAACTCTCCGAGCGATCCGTGGCTTTACCGACTTCTGGCTGATTTCCATAAAGGCAACAAATCGTTCATCGAGGCCGACAAGACCTACCGAAAGGCCTACCATCTCTTCATGGAGCAGGGCAAAAGCCTGCAAGGCATCGCAGCCCTGTTACGTGCCTGGGCGATAATTCGCCCCACCCCCAACGACTTTCGCCTCCTGCATTCACAGTTGCGGCGCAAAGACTCACACTCCTCGGCCATCGCCGAATGCTTTGCCAAAATGTCCCACCGTGAGCTGTCGGCGGTACTAAAAAAAGGCGTACTGGTAAGATACCCCCCGCACAGCGTCGTCCGTAAGGCCGGAGAAGTCGAGGACTCATTGTTTCTGGTAGTCTACGGGAACCTGGCTTCAACCGCCCCCGATGACAATGGGCCCCAGGGGGGGGACCATGCCTGCATCCTCAGGGAGAACGATTTTTTCGGAGATCGCTATCCTTACTCGGCGGAGAAAAGCCACGGGAATCTGGTCAAGACCCTGACCGAGGTTGAACTGCTCAAGATATCTAAACCGGATCTACTGACCCTCTGCTGGGAACATCCCGACCTCCAGATCGGCCTGAAGGGGCTCATGGAAGACCAAGCCCTTGCAGAAGAGGACAAACCGACCAAATTTTACCGAAAGACCTCCCGACGACATCTCTCCATCACCCTGCATCTGGAGATTTTCGCCAGAGACCCAGGCAAATACCCGGTTGTCGTCAAGTGTTTCACCAGTGACATGTCCTTGGGCGGGGTGTGCGTAATTGTCGATCCCAGATACCGGGATCTGCCCATTGAGGACATGGTAAACCGGAAAACCAGACTGAGTATCAGCCTGCCGGACGAGTCCATCTCTCTGACTATTCTTGGGCGGTTGGCTTGGTACAAGGAAACTGACCTGGATGGCGAAGACACTTACGCCATCGGTATCCAGTTTAATGAAATGCCGCCGCGGCTGCGGGGGCTGCTGATAGTCTTCGCCAATGCCGTGGGGGCCACCTCACGGCAGATGACGACTGAGGAAAGTTTGCCGGGACGGCCGGATTAGAACCTCCGACCAGACTCTTCGAGCATCACACCGCCACTTCGCCCAGGAGATGCAACAGTAGGCAGGAGGGACAGCCACGACCAACCGTCCCTACGCGAGCGGCGATCAGCTGCCGTTACGAAAGGCACCCCATCACATTTTCTGACCATTCGCTACGCTCTAAAGGCCGGGACACGACATCCAATAACGGCTTAGTACAACTCGGCAGCGATCCGATCAGTGGCATACTCCAGCTCGCCAAGCACCTCGGCCTCTTGGGGACAGACTGCGAGCAAGAAATAGTTGCTGTCCATGATGGGAAAACGGCGCATTACCAACTTCTCATCATCATTGATGTCCATGACGATATTGTTGGCCTCGGACATCTTCAGAATATTGTCGGCCCCAACCAATGCCTCGCCTAGAATTGAACCATAGGTCGCCAGGGCATCCACCCCGAAGGGGCTTTGATGCTCGGCCAGCGGCAGCCCCATCTCGTCGGCCACCACCGCGCCCCGGCAGCCGCAGTTGCCGCAAAGCTCCCGCAGAATTTCAGTAACCCGGTCTCCATGGATAGGGGTCTTGCTGAGGGCCTCATCCCCTTCCTTCCTGAACAGCTGCCCAAGGTCACCGACCTCGTCCCCCAAGGCCAAACCGGCCAGGGCGTTAATATCTTCCTGGGACTGCATTTTCTTGGCGCAGACCTCGATGGCCATCGCCAGAAAGGCCTTGGTCGCCTGCTTGCCGTCGGCAAACCTCTCCACCGGCAAGCCTTTGATGGAGGCATGCTCGAATACCGGGTCATCAACGATCAGGGTTTCAAAAAACAAACGGGCCGGAAAACGCGATTTTACCCGCTCAAGAATCTTGGCCTGAATGACGCTCTCCGGGCGAAAACGATTGACCACCACTCCTTCAAGATAGAGGCCTGGATTGACCTGTCTCTTTATCCAACTGGAAAGCTTCAGGAGCTTGGCCATGCTCTTGACCGTGCCGGCCCGACAGTCGATAACCTGGATAAAGCTGTTACAGACCGCAAGAATTTCCCGACTTATGGCGCCGATGCCGGCCGGTGAATCGTAGAGCACGAAATCGTACTCCCCGAACACCGCTAAAATCGCCCGCAACTCCCCGGAGATGGCCTGTTCTTCGAGAAAAAGAATATCTTCCGGGACTTGGATGCCGTTGGCCAGCAAAACCAGGTTGTCACCCTTCAAGGGAATCAGGGCTTCCTTTAAACTGCATTCGCCCCGAAGAATCTGCACCAATCCCTTATCCGGCTTCAGATTGACCGCCGAGGCGATCCCCCCTTGGAGATCGGCATCGATGACCATGATCTTCATGCCGCCAATCCGACACAATGAGTAGGCCAGATTCAAGGCGATGGTGGTCTTGCCTACCCCACCCTTCTGACTCAATACGGCAATTTTTCTGTTCATTTTGTTGTCGTTTTTGGACAGTGTTCCATTGGCCTGAGGCAAGACGGTGGCCATTAAGCCGTCACAACATAATCATCCGGTCGCTCTGGACAGCCAAACGGCAGAAAAGCCGTTGAAAAAATATTGCCCAGGCAATTCTTACTTACCATGACTGCAGAAGGAGTCGCAAAACAAGACAATAGCCCAATTTATTACGCGACCGTCCTTAATCGACTATCTGCAGATAGTAGCAGCACATGTGATTATCAAGGGTCTTGTCAACCACTTCCCGGGAGATCCCGGTTTCCGCCAGCCAGCGGTCGGCAAACCCCTTCTTGCCAGAACCGGCTTTACAGCCCAACTGGTAAATCTTAATTTTCTTACCACCGATGCTGATTCTTTCGGCGACGGCGCTGCGCATCGGCTGATGCACCGAGCAGAACGGACTCACTCCGGCGCCTTCACCAACCCGGTAGATCTCGGTGACCTTGCTGGGTTTGTTGAACTCTTCGGTGAAATCCGCATAACCCTCCGGCAACTTTTCGAAGACCCCCATATAATTTTTTATCGACGGCCCAAAGGGACAGTTGGTCAAGCCGAAGACAAACCCGCCCTGGTGGGTGGCCTTGCCCTCAACCTGGGTGATGGGATTAGTGGAATTTTCAATGGCCGCCAGAAAATCTTCGAAGGTGGGATAATCAACCTCTTTAATCTTCTCGGCGGTGTTAATCGCGTTTCTGATCAGGGCGCCCTTGGCGGAGGCAGCGCCGCTCATGGTGATCATGACCTTGATCATATCCAAGAAACTGATGTGCGCGATATCAAGGATCTTTCCTTCAGACATAAAAAAATACCTCCAGGTTTCGGATAACCGCCTCAGATGGCGGCAGTCTCAGCAATGAGGCTGGCGTGTTTCTTGATTTTCAAGCGGATCATTCCCAGATTGGCGTCCTTATCGGCAACAATAACCAAAAAGGCATCGTCGCCAACCGGTGACAGCATGACCGGACCATTGGCGAATTCAATCATGCTCATGCTCAAGGCCCCCTTGCCCAGCTGTTTGCCCATGGATTCCGAGGCACCGAATCCGCTGGAGGCAATGGCGCCGATCATCTCGGTATCAATGCCGGACATGGCGATGCTGTCAAGCAAAAAGCCATCTCGACCGACCAGACAGGCCGTATTAACGCCAGGTATGTTGGTGAACTCGGACAATAGATCTTTAAGACTGCTCATTTCATCCTCCCTGTTAACAGGTTCGGTACCGGTTTGCACGGCAAAAGCCAACCCGGAACCATGGTTTATTCCCCCCCCAGCGGGGGCTGACTTTATCTCATTGATCTGGACCTCCAGATCAATATCGGCACAATCCGGCCCGGTCGAATCACCACCACCGCTCTCGTCGAGTCTCCGGGCCGCTTCGATGATCAGCGCCTCGACCGGCGCATTGATGGTCCGAGCCGGCAGATCGTTGAAGGACATGCTGTCCAGCCGCCCTCCGGTGAATTCCATGATCTTAAAAAACGCGTCCTCCCCTTCGAGGTCACCGCACATGGCATGCACCACCTGACCTTCCTGAAAATAGATCACCCCCAGCTGCTCACCCTGCTTGACCCGCAGCAGCGAGGTGGCCCTGGACAACCCATTGATCTGGATGACATCGGCAAGCCCCACTCCGGCGACCGTGCCCTTAAAGACGTTCTCCTCGCGCAGGGCGTGGCGGATCAGATCACGCAGCTCCTTGATATCGAAGGGTTTTTCGATGAAATGCAGGCTGCCGCGCAACAGGGCCTCTTTTTTGAATTCATTGGAGGGGAAGGCGGTCATAATAATGACCATGGTGTAGGGAAAGCGATTCTTCACCTCCAGGAGCAGGTCAAGCCCGCTCATCCCCGGCATCCGGATGTCGGTCAGCACCAGATCGATGTGATTGCTGCTCAATACGGTCAGGGCTTCTTCCCCAGAGGCCGCAGTGAAGATCTCGACCTGCAGGTAATCATTGTTGATGTTCTGTCGCAGAGACCAGACCATGTCCTCTTCGTCATCAACGATCAGGATTTTTTTTAAATTTTCTTTTTCGCCCAAAACATTCACCGTTGTATAGAACTTCCTGCCCACCTGGTCCGGCAGGGGGAGCAGACCACCGCGCCTCATCTTTTTCATTTGAAATGATGGAATATCAATAGTCATGCCAACGCAACACGACCATGCGCGCAACAGCAAATTCAGCTAATAATTATGGATAGTTATGGATACAGAACCGAAAATAAACCGAACCGGCTGGAGAAAAATGGCGCCGACCTCAGGTGGTCGATTTCCAGCCAGGTGATAAAAAATTGATCAGCTGCCGAGTTTTTCGCGCAGGGTCGCCCGGGAGATCCCCAAGGTCCTGGCGGCCTGGGATTTATTCTGGCCGGCGGCGTCCAACACCTGCTGAATGTAACTCTTTTCCATCTCCCGGAGGGTCGGATATTCACGAGGTTCCTGAACAGCGGCCGTCTCACCTCCGGAACGGGAGGTCAGCCCCACCAAGGAGAGCCGTTCCCCCTGGCTGTAGATGACCGCCCTTTCGATGAGGTTCTTCAACTCCCGGACGTTGCCCGGGAAATCGTAGGACAGCAGGGCTTCCTCGGTTTCCGGGGTAAGACCGCGCAGCCGCTTATTCATTTCGCCGGCAAAAAAACGCAGGTAGTGGTCGGCGAGCAGGAGGATATCCTCCCGCCGCTGCCGTAGTGGTGGCGGCACCAGGGTGATCACATTGAGCCGGTAGTAGAGGTCTTCCCGGAAGCGCCCCTGGCGGATCTCCTCGTCAATGTTGACATTGGTAGCGGCAACAATCCGGACATTTACCTGAATGTCGTGGACCCCGCCCACCCTCCGGAACACCGACTCTTCGATGAGCCGCAGCAGCTTGGGCTGCAAGGCCAGAGGCAGATTGCCGATCTCGTCCAGGAAAAGGATACCGCCATCGGCCACCTCGACCAGTCCCTTGCGAGTCTCCTTAGCATCGGTGAAGGCGCCCTTTTCATACCCGAAAAGTTCCGCCTCGATAATGCTGGCCGAGAGGGTGCCGCAATCCACCTTGACGAAGACCCCTTTCCCGGAGCGGCTGTGCAAGGCCCGGGCGACCAGCTCCTTGCCGGTGCCGGTTTCCCCGCAGATCAGGACCGGGGCCTTGACGGCGGCGGCGGTGGCGATATGCTGGCGCAAACCGATCATGACCGGGCTCTGTCCCAGCAGCTCCCAACCCCGGCCTTTCTCCAGCGAATCGATGCGCAACTGCCGGGCCGACTGCCGGGCCGACATCAACCGGTTGAGAAGTTTCCGAAACTCCAGGAGTTCAAAGGGCTTGAGGATGTAATCGATCGCCCCGGACTTCAAGGCCTCCACCGCCGTCCGGGCATCGTTGACGGCGGTCAGCATCACCACGTCCACATCGGGGATCAGGCGCTGCAGGGAACCGATCAGTTCAATACCGCTCAAGTCCGGCAGGCCGATGTCCAGAAAAACCAGGTCGAGGACCTGACTGCGCGCCACGGCCAGGGCTTCCGCCCCGCTGTTGGCGACAAAAGCCACGTACCCTTCCTTCTCCACCAAGTCCCGCAGAACCATCTGCAAGTCGGGAGAATCCTCGACAATTAGTATCTTACCCATATGCTTAGAAGCCGTTATGAAATGAGCTGTGCAATTTATGCCTTACAGCTATTAGTTTATCTATAGCCTTAGAGGAATGCCGTTTTGACCACCCAGACCAATCTGGTTATAATCTGCCAATTACTCAATCGGTACTGAAGAAAATGATGAAGGTCGCACCCGCGCCGGGGGTACTCTCCACCATGATCCCGGCGTTGTTCTCCTTGAGAATCCGGTAGACAATCGACAACCCCAAGCCGGAACCATCGTGGCGGGTGGTAAAGAAAGGTTCGAAGACTTTTTCCAGCACCTCCGGCTCCATCCCACCGCCGTCGTCGCTGAAATAGACCGTTACGTAATGGTTGTCCGGCCGCAGCCAGGAAAACTTGGTGGAATCGAATTCACTGTGGTCGGCCCCGATGTAGCGAGCCCGGATCGCGATCTGCCCGTCGGTCCTTTTCATGGCCATCAGCGAATTAAGGAAGAGGTTCAGAAAGACCTGCTGGACCTGGCTGGGATCAGCCAAAATATCCGGCAAGTCAATTTCGTAGTCCTCGACCAGGGTCACCCCGTTCTTCTGCAACCGGCTATGCACCAGGGGTTTGATATCTTCCATGACCTTGACCAGGGAAACCGGCCGTCGGCTGGGCACCGGCGGCCGGGCATAGGTAAAGAACTCGGTCAGCAATTCGTTGAGCCGGTCCACCTGCTTGATGATCCGGCGGGTATACTCCTTGTGGGGCGCCCCGTCCGCCAGTTGCTCGTCGATGACCTGGGTCATGGTCCTGATCCCGGCCAGGGGGTTTCTCACCTCATGGGCCACCGCCGAGGCAATCTCGGCGATGGTGCTGAAACGATTCATCTTCTCCATTTCGGCCTGAATCTTTTTCAGCCCGGTCACATCGGTAAAGGAGATGATCTTCCCCACCTCTCCCCCCATGGCATCCTCCCGGGGAACCGTGGCATATTCAAGGATCAGTTGTTTATTGCCGTCGTTCTCCTTGACCATGATCTCCCGGCGCCCCTGGTCGTTGGCAGGGCTACTGGCCGACGTCATCTCACCGGCTACCTCGACCCCCAGAATTTCGTTTAAGCTGCCACCCTCAACCGCAACCCGGGAAACCCGGCCCAACAGTTGCCGGGCGGCCGGATTACTCTTTTCCACCACCCCTTCGGAGCTCACCGCCACCAGACCGCTACCCAGGCTGGTGATGACCGACTCGTTGAACTTGCGTTCATCGTCAAGCTCCTTGATGGTCTGCTTAAGGTGCCCGATCAGCCCGACCAGTTGCCCCTCCATCCTCTTGCGCTCGATGACCCCGGCCAGAATGTTGGCAATGGCGTGCAGGGATTCCTCCTCCAACTCCGATGATTTGTGGCCCTCCTGAATGTAGAGGGCAATTACCCCCAACACCGAACCATCGGAGATGATCGGCACGCAGTAGTGGCCGTGCGGCTTCATGCGGTCAAAGACAAAGTCATGGGTTTCATCAATGCAGTGGACAAACTGGAGCAGCCCGGATTGCGCGGCCCGCCCGCAATGGCACTTGCCGAAAGGCACCCGCCCGCAAGTGGCCAACTGTTGCTCGGAAAACCCGCGTTGCGCCTTAAGGGCCAGAATCCCCGGTTCGGTGTCGGCCAGGAGGATTGCCCCGTTGGGCAGAAGTTCAATGGTCGGAATGGAGAGAATCTGATCAAGAATCAACTCCAGTTGCTGATCTAGGGAAACCTGCATCAGCGAAATCTGCAGAATAGCGTTCATGATCTTTTGGTTCTGGTAGGAGAGATTGAGCTTCTTCTCCCTTAGCCAGCGTTCGCTGATGTCACGAGCAAAAAGGATATGAATGGGTACCCCGTCCTGGACATTTCTGGTCAGCAGCAGCTCATAAGGGGAAAGGCGGCCATCTCCACGCCGGATGGTCCGCTCCAGACGAACGCCCGGAGGCACTTCTAAAAGCGAGAGAAAGAGATCTTCGCCACAGTCGGGATAAACGAACATCACCTCCCGAAGCTCCTTTCTAATGAAGCTGTCGTCCCGCAGACCAAAGCTGGACTCGGCGACACTGTTCCAGGAGAGGATTCGCCCCTCGCCGTTCATGGTGATGACCGGTTCCGGGAGATTTTGAACGATGAGCCTGTTTTCCATGAATATTTTCCTAATCGAGGCCGGTTGGCCAGGGCAAATGTTTAAGGGAGATTATGGATTTATTCCAGATGGACTAATCAATAGCCACATCATTCCGGAATCAGCGGAAGACGAGCAGACATCACCTAGCGGCCGCAACGGCAGAAAATACCACCGCGTGGCACCTGATCTTTCCTGTCAGCCCGTTGGTTGTCAAGGAAATTATCAAGATCAGCCAAGCAGCTCGACCAACTTCCGGTGCAGAATGGCGTTGCTGGCCAGGATCTCAGTTCGGTAAGGATCCCAGGCCCCGCCGCCGAAATCGCTCACCCGGCCACCGGCCTCCTCGACCAGGAGATAGCCCGCCGCGGTATCCCAGGGTTTAAGCTCCCGTTCCCAGAAACCGTCCAGCCTCCCACAGGCCACATAGGCCAGATCGACCGCCGCCGCCCCGGCCCGCCGGAGGTCCCGGACCCGGGGCAGAACTTTGCCCAACTTGGCCAACACATCGTCCAGATTTTCTCGGATGGCGTACGGAAAACCCGTACCGACCAGGGATTCTACCAGCCGTTCCCGGCGGGACACCGCCAGCCGCCGGCCGTTTAACCAGGCCCCGCCCCCGCGCCAGGCCAGAAATAATTCATCCTGCAGGGGGCAGTAAATTATCCCGATCAGGCTGAGCCGATCGACACTGTAAGCGATGGAAACCGCAAAAACCGGGAAGCCGTGGGCGAAGTTGGTGGTGCCATCCAGTGGATCGATAATCCACACCGGCCCGGCGGGAATTTGCCGGTAGTCTGGACTCGACTCCTCGGCCAGCACCGGAACCGCCGGAAACGCCCGATTCAGCCTGGCGATGATGATTTTTTCCGAGGCCAGATCCGCTTCGGTGACCAGATCAATCTCGCCTTTGAAGCGCACCTGATGCGGTTGCTCGTAAAGACTGCGGATGGTGGCGCCGGCCTCTAATGCAGCGGCCGCCGCCCCGCTGACGAGGGCGGCCAAAGCTGGCTCGACCCCGACCAGCGGGTCTTCGATTCGCGCCGCCATCACTTGGCCGCCTCCGGAACTTGTGGTAGACAAAGGTCCATGATCTCAATGCCATCGGGAGTGAATGGCTCGCGACGGCTTAAGGCTCGAACTTCGGGTACCGCCAGGAAAAACCCCTCGGCCACCTCTTCCGCCTGCAACTGCAGAGGCCCATCGTGGCGACAAGTGAAGACCCGGCCCCAGACCCGGTTATCCTGACCGTCGTGGAAATGGTCGCAACAAAAGGTCAGCTCTGCCGAGATTCCCAGCTCTTCCTTAAGTTCCCGGCGGGCCGACTCCTCGTAGCTTTCCCCGGCCAGAACCACCCCCCCGGCCGCCACATCGTAGAAACCCGGATAGATGTCCTTGCTCAAAGTCCGTTTCTGGACAAACAGTTCACCGAGGCGGTTGAACACCAGGATATAGCAGGCCCGGTGGATCAACCGCCTCGCCCGCATCTCGGCGCGACCGGCCTGTCCGATCTCCAGGTTTCCTGCATCGACGATGACAACTATCTCGCTGGGGCTGTTCATGTTTTCCTTTTATCCCTTCGGATCATTACCAAGGATGAGAGACGATGGGCTTAAGCGACCGACCAGCGGGGTTGAATATGGGCTGGGGGAGATTTCAGGGACGCCGCGCAGTCAAACCGGCCGCCGCCGCGGACGCGGCCGCCGGACCCTCGATCCTCTCGACCACCCGGGCCACGGTCTTGGCCGGGTTGTACCCGCGGTGACACTCGGCAAATCGCGCCGCATTTTCGAAAAATTTCTCGCCGGCCAACAGCTCGTGTAAAACCGGCGCCACCGGTTCGCTACCGGTGGCCTTGACCAGCAACCCCGCCCCCAGCCGTTTGACGGCATCACCCACCAAAAAGTTTTCCACATGAATGGCAAAGGAGAGGAGAGGCTTGCCGGCCAGCAACAGATTGGTCACCGTGCTTTGATTGCCGTTGGTGATGGCCAGGTCGCATTCCTGACCCACTTGGGATAAATTCAACATTCCCCGGGAAAATCCGAGCCGCGACGAGGCAAAACGACGCACCAGCGGTTCGGGAAGATCCGGTCCCACCACCAGGGTCGGCAACGCCAACTCCCGCAGGGCGTGCAGCAACTCCTCGATCCGACCGTTGGGTTTCAGATAAGCAAAGACCTTCCGTCCTGGCCCTTCCGGCCAAACCGCCTCCTTACCTCCTAATCCCGGCGGCATGCTGCCGAGATATTCAACCGGTTCGCGATTGGGGTAGTGATCCAGTTCCTTGAAGGTGGTGAAGCAGGTCTCGATACCCTCGAAAAATTGCCCCAGTTCGGTCAGTTTTTCGCCACCCAATTCTTTAAGAACCCGGTTGATCGCGGCGAGCAGAGTGAGACTTTCCGCCGCGACTTGCCGGTCCGGCGCCGCCATCCGCCCGGCAAAGTATTGCGGCCAGGGATCCCGGCGGGGCGGCACGAAGAAACCGCAGCCCAGGTGCATCCGCCGGGCCGGATAAAGCCGGGCGGCCAGCAAGCCGGTGGGACAATGATTTAAGATAATCAAATCCGGCTGCCACATCTCGAACAGCGTAAGCCACCCCTTAACCCGGGCCAGCAGCGGTTCCGCTTCGAGAAACCCTTGGTTGATCAGGACATCCCGGTAGGAACGGGGCGTAGACAAGCGCCCCCCCTGCATATTCCGTTTGGGGCACTGGGTATAGGCAACGTCGAGGCCGGAAAAAACCTTTTCCGCGTTGGTCAAATCCTTCAGAAGGAAGAGCAGCTCATGGCCCCGGTCTCGCAGGGCTTTGAACAATGGTTTATAAGGCAGGAGATGGCCGAAGCCTTCCCCCACCTCCCAGCAAAAAAGAATCCTGGCCATAAAACACTCCGGGCAATGTGAATCGGTTGTTTACAAGCTTTCTAAAGGTCATGCCGAAATTTATCCTTGGCGATGGCCAAACAGTGCTGCGCTTCACCCGCGCTACGACTGGCAATGCCAAACGCTGGAGCGCCCAAGGAGCAACACACAAGCTGGGGGCGGAAGCCGGGCCGCCACCTCAGGTTAAAAATTCAGCCGGCTGGATGTTGAAGAGTACCGGGTTGGCGCTGCCCACGGCCGTACGGAAATAGTAGCCGGCCTTGTCCTTGGCAGCCAGATCAACCTCCTCGCCCTTGACGAAGCCACCCCGGCCATCGGGATACAGGATCAGCACCCAGGGGCGGCTCATCACCTGGGTCTCCGGTGAGCGGCAAACAATTCCAATATCGCCGTTATCCAGCTCCAGCAGGGTCCCGATGGGATAGACCCCGAGAATATTGACGAAAACTTTAAGCAGCAACGGGTCGAAAACCTTGCCGCTCATCCCCAGCATCAGTCCCAGGGCCTGATCGGCGGAATAGGCCCGATCGCGGTAAACCCGGGGCGAAGTCAGGGCATCGAAATGATCACAGATGGCGAGGATCCTGCTGCAAAGCGTCTGGGGCTTTTTCCAGCCGATATCGGGATATCCGGTCAGGTCATAGCGCAGGTGGTGTTCCAGAGGCGGCATGATGATGGCCGACTTGCGCTTGGCCGTGGCCCGAAGGCGCATGATCAACCGGGCGCTGTCCAACGAGTGTCTATGGATTGCCGCCAGTTCTTCGGCGGTGAGGCTGGTTTCCTTGCGCAATATCTCGGCCGGGACCAAAACCTTACCCAGATCATGGAACAGACCGGCAATACCTAGACATTCGAGGGTTTCCTTACCGACTCCGATCTTCTTGCCCAGGAACATGGAGAGAATGGCCACGTTGACCGAATGGGAAAAGGTGTAGTCATCGTAAACCCGGACGGTACTCATGGCCAGGAGCAGCGGCTGCTCCTGCAGGGTGACCTCCTCAACCATGTTCTGGACGATCCTGACCGCGTTCCTGACCCCAGCCCGCTGGTTGCCGGAGATCTTGTCGGCCACCTCCCGCATGGCCTCCAGGGCGTAAGCGTACAAGCGCCGGGGGGAGCGATGGCCCGCCACCTCTACT
>JAGVGT010000029.1 GCA_020056965.1 Deltaproteobacteria bacterium | reverse complement strand
GCCGCTCCCACACTTACCCGATCCCGTGCTGCTTGATCTTGCGCCAGAGGGTGCTGCGCCCCCAGCCCAGCCGGGCGGCGGCCTCGCCCCGATTGCCCTTGCAACTTAGCAGGGCGTCCATAATCATCCGCTTTTCCGTCTCCAACCAGTTGCCCGCCGGGGCCGGCCCAACTGTAGCCGATGCCGGAACGACAATCCGTTCCACCACAACTGCTTCCACCGGGGCCGCTGGTCCCGTCCTCCGGCCGGTCCGGAGGTTTTCCGGCAGGTCCCCGGGGATGATCCGCTCGCCCGGGCAGACGTTGACTGCATATTCGACGATGTTGCGCAACTCCCGGACATTGCCGGGGTAGTCATAGCCCTCGAGGATCTCCAGGACCGCCGCGGAGAAGCCCCGGAGGGGCCGATGGAGATCGGCGGCAAACTTCTGCAGGAAATGGTCGGCCAGCAGCCGCACGTCGCCCCGCCGCTCCCGCAGCGGCGGCATATGGGTCCGCAGCACATTCAGGCGAAAATAGAGATCCTCCCGGAACTGCCCCGCCTTGATCAACTCCTCGAGCTGCCGGTGGGTGCCGGTAATCACCCGCACATCCACCTGCACCTTCTTGGAACTGCCCAGGGGGAAAAACTCCCGGTCGTCCAAAACGGTGAGCAGCTTGACCTGCAGGGCGAGGGGCAGATCGCCGATCTCGGTCAGGAAGAGGGTGCCGCCCTGGGCCAGGCGGAACATCCCGGGTTTGTCGGCGTGCGCCCCGGTGAAGGCGCCACGGACATGGCCGAAAAGTTCGGATTCCAGCAGGGTTTCGGGCAGGGCGCCGCAGTTGATCTTGATAAAGGGATAGGCGGCCCGCCGGGAGGCATCGTGGATGGCCTGGGCCAGCAGGTCCTTGCCGGTCCCGGTTTCGCCGGTGATCAGCACGGTGGCGTCGGTGCGGGCCAGCACCGGCAGGAACTCCATCAGCTTCTGCATGGCGGGGCTGTGGCCGAGCAGACCATAGCCCTGGTCGGGGGCCGCCACCCGTTCATCCAGCTTTTTGACCAGGGAAATATCCTCGACATGGCAGACCAGGCCGGCCTCGCCGGCCAGAGGCGAAACGGTCAGCCGGACCGGAATCTTCCGGCGGGCGGCGGTGACCAGGTCAGTTTCCAGCGCGACCGACTCCCCGGTGACCTTGGGCCGGGTAAGAAAATCGTCCTTGCGGGCCAGACCGCTCCGTAAAACCAGATTGGCCGGCAGGCCGCGAACCTCCTCGGAGCGACAGCCGGTCAAGGCCTCCAGGAAGTTATTCAGCAGTAGCAGCCTCCCCCCGGGGTCAAGCAGGGCCACGCCATGGGGAATGGCATTGATCAAGCCGGCGGCATCGAAGGGGTGCTTCTGAGTCTGTTTCATTTTGTCTTCATTTATTTCACATTTCGGGAGCTTGTCAAGTGTTTTCCCCAACCGCTCTACCCGGAAAACCCGAGCATTGTCTCGCTAACCCCGGTAATCGTCGGCGTTATACCTCTCGATTCCCAGATCAGCCCTGAGTCCGACAAAATCAGAACCAGCGAGGCCAACGGCGGGTCGTTATCGTTCAAAACGTTTCACTTTGTCGCATCAGGTTGTTTCATGATCCGCCGGAGGAACCATCCCGTAAAGACCATCACCCTGATATGATTGAATAAATATGACTGGCACGCCTGTTGCTAAAAGAGAAAGGCAAGACCAGCAGAGACGATTCAGGACAATAGAGGAGACACCCCATGGCTAACCGGAAAGAGACCCACCAGAGTTGGACCACCGCCATTACCTTCGCCGAGGCCGGGGAATGGGAGACCGCCCGCTCCTTCATGCCCCCGACCCGCCGCAGCCGCCTGGCCGCCTGGCTTGAGAAAATCGCCATGGCCGTGACCTTCGCCGAGGCCGGTCTGCCGGAAGAGGCGTTGCGCTATGCCACTCCCGCCATGGCGGCCACCCCGGCCAACAGCCGAAATTTCCTGGAACTTTGCGGGCTGGACCAGGCCCATCTGACCTACGGGGTCATCTCACCGATGACCCTGGGGGTCAAAATCTGAAGCTCATACCGCCGGGGAAAGCGGGCCGGTCGGCCGGGGCAGTTGATCCGCAGCAGCCCGAAATCACCCTGGTCTCCGGCGACCCCGGACTGAGCGAGACCATTGGCGACCGGCTCCGGGAATGGGGATTGACCACCCGGCTGGTCGAGGATGTCGCGCTGCTCGCGCCCGACCCGGACGAGGCTTCGGCCGCCGGGGTGGTGATCCTCGACATCCGGAGCGGGGCCGCGGTTTCGCTCCGCTGGCTCAAGGAGATCCGTTCCCGCCGCCCGGCCCCGGAGGTGATTTTAGTTAATAACCATGATCGGCTGACCACCTCGCTGGAAGGCATGCGGGCCGGGGCGGCGGCCGAACTGACCGTGCCCATCGATCTCGGTGAAATGCGACGGGTCTTAATGGCGGCCCTGACCGAAACCACCAGCCGCCTGGGCCGCAAACCCGGGCGCAATTTCAGCCGGTTCTTTCGCCAGACCATGGCCGCCATCACTTACGCCCAGGCCGGGGAGTTCGAAACCGCCCTCGATTTTATGGATAACCCGGAAGATCAGGCCAGTAAAACCCGCTCCCGGGACAACCGTTAATTTAAAGCGACACCGCGCGGAGGAACCATGAAAGACATCAAGATCCTGCTGGTTGACGACGAAGAGGATTTCGTCAGAACGTTGTCCGAACGCCTGAGCTTGCGCGACCTGCAGAGCCAGGCGGTGTTCAGCGGCGAGGAGGCCATGCGCTGCGTGGGCGACGCCGTCCCCGACATCATCGTCCTCGACCTGAAGATGCCGGGCATCAACGGCATGGAGGTGCTGCGCCGGGTCAAGCAGCACTTCCCGGAGATCCAAGTCATCATCCTGACCGGCCACGGCAACGATCTTGACGAAACCGAGGCCCGCCAGCTGGGCGCCTTTGACTACCTGCGCAAACCGGTCGACATCGAACTGCTGGTGGAAAGAATCCGGGCGGCCTGCCTGGATGGCCGGCGGGACGAAAGCATGTCGGCGGTGGCCTTCGCCGAGGCCGGCGATTTCGAGACCGCCCGCAAGATGGTCAGCTAGGGCAGGCCCGGAAGGCCGGGGGCCTTCCGGCTTAAGTACGAACCGCAGAACCGTAGAACCGCGGAATATCGAACCGCAGAAGTGAGAGGCCAAAGCATGGACGGATTCGCTTACGGCTGTTCACTTCTACATTCTGCGGTTCCGCGGTTCGATATTCTACGATTCGTTGTTGGTGACGGCCAGGAGGGGGGCGTGAAGCTTAAAAACCAACCGCAGAACCGTAGAACAGCAGAATATCCAACCGCAGAAGTGAAAAACAAAAGCGCGGGCCGAATCGCTTGCAGTCGTTCACTTCTACATTCTGCGGTTCCGCGGTTCGCAGTTGGCGACGAACCGCAGAACCGTAGAACAGCAGAATGTCCAACCGCAGAAGTGCAAGGCAACAGCGCGGACGAAATCGCCTACAGTTCTTCACTTCTACATTCTGCGGTTCTGCGGTTCGACATTCTGCGGTTCGTTGAATGAAAGCCTATCTGGCAACCATTCCGGCCGAAAGCCTCCGGCAGAAACCGCGCGAGGCGTATTACGCCGGGCAGAAACGCCTCTTCGTCCTGGTGGTGATCGCAGTGGCCGTGCTGCCGCTGGTGGCTATCAACTGGAAGACCTCCAGTTTCTACCAGAAATCCTGGCTGGCCAAGACCACCGGCGAATTGTCCGGTTTCGCCAGCAGCCGCCGGGAGTTGATCGACCGCTTTCTAACCGACCAGGAGAACCTGCTGGGGGCCTTCACCGAGCTTTACGACCGGCAGTATTTAAGCCGCCCCGGCAATCTAGCCAGGCTTTTCCAGGCCATCAACAAGAGCGGCATAATCACCGATCTGGGGGTGATCGACGCTAACGGCCGACACTTGGCCTACGTCGGCCCCTTTGCCGACCAGCTGGCCGGCCGCAACTACGCCGCCGCGCCCTGGTTCGGCGAAGTGATGCGGCAGGGGCGTTATGTGAGCGATGTCTTCACCGGCTACCGCCAGGTGCCGCACCTGGTGATCGCGGTGGCCGCCCCGGACCACTCCTGGGTGCTGCGGGCCACGATCAACTCGGCGATGTTCAACGGCCTGGTCTCCAGCGCCAATGTCGGTCCGGGCGGCGACGCCTACATCATCTCGGCCGGTGGCGAACTGCAGACCCCAGGGCGCCTGGGCGCCGGCAAGGCCGCCCCGGAGGATCTCGCCCTGCTGCGGGCTGCCGGGGCCGACGGCCACCACGCCCGCCAGCAGGGGCGCTATCTGTACGCCGTTACTCCCTTGAACGGCGGGGCCTGGTGGCTGGTCTTGAAGACCGACATCGCCTCTTCGTTGCAGGAGTTTTACCAGGCCCGGAAAATCGGCCTGGCGCTGATCGTGGCCGCCGCCCTGGCCATCCTGGGTGTGGCGCAGCAGTTGATCCGCTCCCTGGTCAACCGGATCGAAAAGGCGGAGCAGCAGCGCATGACCCTGACCGGCAAGGTGCGGGAAGTGGAAAAGATGGCCTTGATCGGGCGAATGGCGGCCAGTGTCGCCCATGAGATCAACAACCCCCTGCAGGTCATCGGCGCCCAGGCCGGCTGGGTCGAGGAACTGCTGGAAGAAGGGGTGGCGCGGCAAGGTGCCAACCATCAGGAAGAGCTGGAGGCCATCGGCAAGATCCGCCAGCAGGTTAAGCGGGCGGCAACCATCACCCGGCGGCTCCTGGGTTTTTCCCGGCATCAGGAGGGGCCGTGGCAGGCTGTTGATCTCAACCAGACCGTGGAAGAGACCATCCTGCTCCTGGAAAAGGAGGCCAGGAGCCAGCGGATCGACATCCGCCGCAACTACCAGGGTGATCTGGCGCCGGTGGTAACCGACGCCTCCCAGTTGCAGCAGGTGTTCTTGAACCTGCTCCACAACGGAGTGGATGCCGTGGAACATGACGGACTGATTACCGTCACCACGGCAAAAGAGAACAATAGGATAAAAATTTGCTTCGCCGACAGCGGCCCCGGCATCGCCCCCGATCACCTGGAGAAGATTTTCGACCCCTTCTTCACCACCAAGGCCAAGGGTAAAGGCACCGGCCTGGGACTGGCGGTCTCCCGGGACATCATGCGCCGTTTGCAGGGCGATCTGCGGGCCGGCAACGGCCTGGAAGGCGGCGGGTTGTTCACGGCGACCCTGGAACAACCCGGAACGGAGATGGCCCCGGCCCGGAACGAACAGAATCGCGGTTCACCATAGGTTTGCGTCAGTGCGGACCTTTTTTATAATTCCGGATGCCAGCGGCAGCGCAGGCCTGGGCATCTGGACAACCTTTAAATTCAGCAAGGAGAAAACCACCAGATGAAGATCTTCCGACAATTCTACGACCTGATGATGTTCGGGGCGCGGGAATACGCCCAATGGGACATCGACACCTCCCAGCGGATTTTGCACAGTCGCAAGCGGATGGGCATCCTCGCCCTGCTGCTCCTGCCGATCGCCCTCGGCGGCATCGCCTTCGCCTCCGATATGGTCGGCGGCCTGCCCGGCATGCTGGGCGGCAAGACCGCCTATGCCCCGGCCTTCTATACCCCCACCATCTTCTTCGCCTCCATCGGGGTCGGCATCGTTGCCGGCCTGATCACCGGCTGCATCGGCGCCGGCGGCGGCTTCATCATCGCCCCGGCCCTGATGAGCGCCGGGGTCAAGGGTATCCTGGCGGTGGGCACCGACCTCTTCCACATCTTCGCCAAGGCCATCATGGGCAGCGTCCTGCACCGCAAGCTGGGCAACATCTCGGTGGGTCTGGCCGCGGTCTTCCTGATCGGCTCCATGGGCGGCGCCACCCTGGGCGGTTACATCAACCGCACCATCTACGAGGCCAACCCGATCATGAGCGACGCCTTCATCACCACCATCTACGTTTTCATGCTCGGCTTCCTCTGTACCTACGCCCTGCAGGACTATTTCAAATCGCGCAAGACGGCCGCCCAAGTCAAGGCCGGCAAGAAAAGCGCCGCCACGGCCGGCACCCTGACCAATCTGGCCCAGAAGGTCCAGGGCGTCAACCTGCCGCCGATGATCTCCTTCGACGAAGGCGTCGTCCCCGGCGGCCGCAAAATCTCCTGGCTGTTCCTGGTCCTTAGCGGCGCCCTGGTCGGCATGGCCGCCGCCATCATGGGCGTCGGCGGCGGCTTCCTGACCTTCCCGATCTTCGTTTACGTACTCGGGGTCTCCTCGGCCACCACCGTCGGTACCGACATCTTCCAGATCATCTTCACCGCCGGCTACGCGGGCTTAGGCCAGTATGCGATTTACGGCTTCATCTTCTACACCTTGGCCATGGGCATGCTCCTGGGTTCTTTGGTCGGCATCCAGATCGGCTCCCTGGTCACCAAGGTGGTCAGCGGCCAGACCATCTGCGGCCTTTACGCCATCGCCACCTCGGCCGGCTTCATCAACCGCGCCTTCGCCATGCCCAGCAAGCTGGCCGGACTTGGCTATATCTCGATGAGCCCGGAAACCGGCAAGATGCTGGATTTGATCGGCAACGTCATCTTCTTTGCGGTGCTGGGCGCCTTCGCCGTCTGGGTCTTCTATATCTTCTTCTCCAATATCCGCACCCTCAAGGGTGAGGATGAACCGCTACCTAAAGGTCAGGAGGTGTCCGCATGATCGCGCACAAAAAGGAATTTACCGGCGGCGCCATCATGATGGCCGGCTTCTGGATCGTTTTCGCGCTCCTGCTCTCGCCGCTTTACCCGGGTCCGGGCAAGAAGGTGAACATGCTGGACTACATGGACAACATGTATAACTCGATCTCCAAGAACTCATCCAACTACATCCAGGCCACCCGGGAAAAGGCCGACAAATTCAAGGGCAATGTTATCGAGCTGAGCATCAAGACCGATGACAAGCTGCCGGCCGACCGGCTGACCAACCTTATGCAGCAGGCCGGGGCCACCGTCACGGCCGGCGATCAGGAGATCAAGATCAGCGGCGACCTGAACGCCATCATCACCGCGGTCCTGGCCGATGCCGACACCATGTTCGCCAACAATGGCGAGGCGATCAAAGCCAAGTACGGTTACGCGGAAAAGCAGGTCCTGTACGACTGGTGGAACGCCCTGAAGTCGATGGAGAAAAGCCTGACCAAGCAGGAGAAGTTCAAGGAGTCGAAAATCCTCTACCAGACCCGGACCAAGACAGTGGAACCGGCCTACAACTATTACGGCGTCGAATCCCAGAGCATCGGCGAGAAGGCCGTGCTGGTTGTCTCCTCCCTGGCCGGCTACGTGATCTACACCATGTGGTTCGGCTTCGCCATCCTCTTCATGTTCGAAGGCTGGGGGTTGAAGCTGGAACATTAAACTGAATTAAGAAGTTGGGGTCCGTGACACCCCGCACCGTGGCAGGACCGGAATTACTCCCTCCAGAGTCGGTCCTTGCCGCGGGTTTTCTCAAAGGGCATGACAGCCCGGGAAAATTTGGGCATAATGGCCCGGTCAGTCAGGCCCAGACAATTACTGCTTCATCAACCGGAGGCGCGTCCAGTCACACTTATGTTGCGACTTATCACCGCCCTCCGCCGCCGGTTCTTTCCCGAGCACCATGGCGACCCCCAGGAACTTCAGAACGCCTTCCGCAACCACTATCTGCATTTTCGCGGCCTGCTCACCGCCAACAACAACGCCCTGGAGTTGATGGCCGAGGCCGAACAGATGCTGGCCTCCGGGCGCCCCTTTGGCATGGCCTTCGTGCGCGGTAACTGCACGGCCCTGAGTGTCAACGTTTACAAGATGATCAAACATCTCACCGCCCTGGCCGACAATGGCGGCTACCAGCGCCTGCCTTCCCGCTTCAAGGAGATCTCCGGGCGGATCGAAGCGATCCTCGACAGACAGCCGACCATCGGTGCCGGTCCCCACATCTTGGGCATGGACCAGATCGATCGGACCAGCATCGATCTGGTCGGCGAGAAGATGGCCAATCTGGGCGAGATCCGCAACCGGGTCGGGCTGACCACCCCGGACGGCTTCGTGATCACCGCCACGGCCGCCGGCGAATTCATGGCCGGCGGCGAACTCCAGACCGAAATCAACCGACAACTCAAAAGTCTGGACATCGACAACCTGGAGGAGCTCTACACCATCAGCGCCGCAGTCCAGCAGCTGATCAGTGTTGCCCCGCTGCCTGAAGAACTGGAGACCCAGATCCAGCGCGCCTATTTCCAACTGGCGGACCGGGCCAGCAAAGAGGTTCTGGTGGCCATGCGGTCCAGCGCCTTGGGCGAAGACGGCATGCGCGTCTCCTTCGCCGGCCAGTACCGCACCCAGCTTAACGTCGCGCCGGAATTCCTGGGCCGCACCTACAAGGAGATCCTGGCCGGCAAGTACAAGAGCCAGGCCATCGTCTATCGCCAGCAGCGCGGCTACCGCCACCAGGATGTGGTGATGTGCGTCGGCTGCCTGGCCATGGTCGAGGCCACGGTCAGCGGCGTCACCTACTCCCGCCCCCCCGGCGACTCCCGGGGCAACGGGGTGCTGATCCACGCGGTGCGTGGCCTGGCCAGCGGCGCCGTCGATGGTGACGTTCCCCATGAGCTTTGGCGGGTGGCCAGGTATGCCCCCCATCCGGTGCTGGCCAGCCCAACCGGGATCACCGGCCCCGCCCTGCTGTCCCCCGATCGGCTGGCGGAACTGGCCGAGGTGGCGGTGCGCCTGGAAGCACATTTCGGCAGCCCCCAGGACATCGAATGGTCCTATGATGCGACGGGGCGTCTCTTCCTCCTGCAGAGCCGGCCACTGGGCGAAGCGGAGTCCGGAGCGCTAGTCACCCCGCCCACCGCAGACGGCGACCAGCCCCCACCCCTTTTGGCAGGCGGCGCCACGGTAAGCCCGGGCGCCGCCTGCGGCGTGGTCTTTAAGGTGGCCTCCAGCCTCGACCTGCTCCGTTTTCCGCCGGGCGGGGTTCTGGTGGTCAAGAGCCCCTATCCGGACTGGGCGGTCCTGGTCAACCGGGCCAGCGCCATCGTCAGCGAAACCGGCCAGGCCGCCGCCCACCTGGCCACCGTGGCCCGGGAATTCGGGGTGCCGGCCCTCTTCGGGGTCGCTGACGCCTTCACCACTCTGGGCGACGGCCAACTGGTCACCGTCGATGCCAGCGGCCGCCGGGTCCATCCGGGCCGAGTTGAATCCCTGCTGAGCGAGCAACCGGCCAAGCCGGCCTTGATGCGCGGCAGCCCCATCGAACAACTCCTCCGGGAGGTGCTGGCCCAGATCACCCCGCTGAACCTGACCAACCCCGCCTCGCCATATTTTCGGGCCTCGGCCTGCGAGACCCTGCACGACCTGACCCGCTTCTGCCACGAAAAGGCAGTCCAGGAGATGTTCCGCTTCGGCGACCGCCACGGGTTCGACAAACGCAGCGCCCGGCAACTGGTGGTGGAGACCCCTTTCCAGTGGTGGGTGATTAATCTGGACGACGGTTTCGCCGAAGAGCGCCAGCCGGACAAACACTTCATCAACCTGAGCGACATCCGCTCAACCCCGATGCTGGCCCTCTGGCAGGGCATGACCGCCATCCCCTGGGCCGGGCCGCCGCCGGTGGACTTAGGGGGCCTGGGTTCGATCATCTTCCAGTCCACCCGCAACCCCCGCCTCGATCCGGCGGTGCGCTCGGGACTGACCGCCCGCAACTACTTTCTGGTGGCCAAAAACTTCTGCAATTTGAGCGTCCGCTTGGGCTACCACCTGGCTCTGGCCGAGGCGAACCTGAGCGAATACCTGACCGAGAGCTACATCAGCTTCCAGTTCAAGGGCGGCGCCGCCGACAACCACCGCCGCCTGCTGCGGGTCAACCTCCTAGGCGATATCCTGGCCGTCTTCGACTTCCGGGTGGAAATCAAGGGTGACACCCTCACCGCCCGGATCGAAAAAAGACCGCGCGAATATCTGGAGAAACGCTTGATGGTGCTGGGCTACCTGCTCATCCATACCCGCCAGATCGACATGGTGATGGCCGACGAGGAGGTCCGCGACCAGTATCGAGTCAAAATCCTGGCCGATCTGGCCACCATTCTTCCGAACCACGAACCTTTGGCAATAGGAACCAATCATGACCAATGAGATCAGACTGCTGCTGGTTGACGACGAAAAGGATTTTCTGGAAGTGACCGGCAAGCGCCTGGCCCGGCGCGGCTTTGCCGTGAAGATCGCCCTGACCTGCGGTGAGGCTAAGGCCATCCTGGACCACGAGTGGCCAGAGGTGGTGGTTTTGGACGTCATGCTGCCCGACCTGAACGGCATCCAGTTTTTGAAAGAGATCAAGCAGAAATGGCCGCTGCTGCCGGTGATCCTGCTCTCGGGCCACGCCTCGGTGCAGTCGGGGATCAAGGGCATCGAATGCGGGGCCTACGACTACTGCCTGAAACCGGTGGACCTGGAGGAACTGATCGAGCGGGTCAAGATCGCCTACCAGGAAAGCCGGGCGGTGTAAACACTACCTCGCCAATGCATACCATATCGTCCGGGGGGGGTGGGAGCGGTTTTAACCGCGAATTTCCAGAGTGCAAAACCGCTGATTCTCTCGCCAGCCCCTCAGCCTTTCAATTCGCGGATAAATCCGCTCCCACAACTGCCAACCAACCACCTCACAACCAAGGGGCAACAACCCGGCGTGGGAGCGGTCTCAACCGCGAATGCTAAAGACGGCAAAATCGGCTAACTACTCGTTACCAAGAGGAGCTCGCCGAACCACTCCCACCAAACAGCCTCACTCCACCGTCCACTCCATATCCCAGTGCGGATAATCGTACAGGTTTTCAACCAATCCGGCCCGCAGGGGATTGGCCACCAGATACCCGGCCGCCCCGCGCAAATCCTCATCCCGGCGGATGGCATGTTCATGATAACCGTCCTGCCACAAATTCCCGGTTCTTCCCTCGCGTAGGTTGACCAGGCGGGCCACCCGGCCTTTGACCGCTTTCAGCAAGCCGGGCAGTTCACCTTGGCATAACTCGACCAGCCAGTGAAAATGGTCCGGCATCACCACGAAGGCCAAGGAATTGACCAACCCTTGGTGGTGCTGGAGTCGCAAGGCATTTATACAGATTCGGGCGGCGAGAAAATCCCGGAAAACCGGAGTCCGGTCTTGGGTGACCGCAGTCAGCAGATAATGGTTGCCGACCTCGGAATGGCGATGCTTGCGGAGATCACGGCTGTGATAGCGCGGCATTTATGACCCCAGGAGTCATCATTATTCTGGTTGAAGGTGGGCTGGCCCACACAAAGGAGGCCAGCTGACCAAGAGGCAATATCCTCCGCGGGAGCGATTTCAACAGCGAATGCCTAAGGTAGCAAACCTTGGGTTTCTCGCTATCCCCGGTTGTCAGTTCGCGGATAAATCCGCTTACACGGTGCCGACCGGCAACCAATATGCAACAGCAAGCTGTTGTGGGAGCGGTTTCAACCGCGAATGCCCAAGTGGCAAAATCTGCTAATAATTCGCCAGCCCTGTCCTACCATTTCGCGGCTAAAGCCGCTCCCACCGTTGATCACTGGCCCTTGCCAGATTCCGCCAAGAAATTAGGGCTACTCACCGCTTCCTCGCGGCTGGCCAATGACGCTAAACGCCCGCTGGGAGTTTGGAGGCCATCATCTTCTTCCGGTCAATCCTGCGCCCGTCGACAATGAACGTTCCGTCACCAACGGCGTGAACCGTGCGCTTCTCCTTGCGCGCGGTGTCGAGGTAAGCGGCAACCGCCTCCAGCACGACAATGTTGTGCATCGGTACGATGTCGATGACCCTGCACTCGATATTGGCGAGGCACTCCTTGATCAAGGGCGGCCTGACCAGCTTGGCCGGAACCGGTGTGAGCTTGAACCTGGCAAACTTGTCGGTGTCTGCCCCGGAGCAGGTCCCGATGCCAACCACCTTATCCAGCAGGTCGACGGAGGGAATGGCAATAACGCACTCCCGATTCTCCCGCAATGCCCCGAAAGAGTAATTCCATTCACCGGTGGTGATGGCAAATACCGGAGTGAAATCCACCACCATGGTCCAGGAGATCGTCATGATGTTGTCTTTCTGCCCATCATGGGTAGTCACCAGGACCACCGGCCCTGATTCCATCAGAGTAAAAGCCTTGCTCAGTTTCAACTGACGCATGGGAGTACCTCCGATAGTCATGCCAAGCTTGCGCGTTCGTGTTAAGGCGCCCAACGCTATACTCAGCGACAGGAAAGAACAGAGCAAAGAACGAGTGACGCTTATTTCTATCCGCTGGAGTTACTTGCTAGTTTCATGGCGATCCAACAATTCAAGAGTTTTTCTATCTCTCTGGCCTTGATAATACTTCTCTAGCACTTGTGCGAATACACTATTATCACTGGAAACGCATTCGAACAAAGTCATGGATGACCTTAGTTTCAATACATCAGGGTATCCAAAAATTTCCTCAGCTGTTAATCCACTAATAGATACCAGCGCGTTAGCGCATTCGGTCAACCTTTTACCAAGGATAGGATCAGCTAAATATTCCTTGGCTTCTTCGCCGCTTTGAATTCCAAAATATTCGCTTGTTGAGCTAGACCCCAAGCCCTTAATTTGAGGGAATATGAACCACATCCAATGCCCCGCTTTTTTCCTACGCTTCAGCTCTGCCAATGCGGAATCGTAGGTATTCGCCTGTGCATCAACATAGCGACGCAGGCTTGGTTTCACCTGCGTTAAGGGTTTAGTTGGCATATCAACAAGCCTTTTTAGCCTCTTCGTACAGCCATTTGAAGTTACTCCAGTATGTTGCGCGTGCGCCCGGCCGATTGCGATGGGCTTCGACCCATGGCTTTAACACCTCATAGCAATGGATAATACTTGGCCCCCAGTTAGCGGCGACAAGGTCTACGGGAGCAATACCAGATTTTACCAATGCTCCGGCAACATCATAATTAGCCGTTACTCTAGAAGCGTGATCTTTTTCTCTATCAGTCCATTCTTCCATCGGTTTTTGCGACAGGACTGCTCGCACGGTGTGTCGCGCCTCACGCACGTCAGGTTCCTGGAGAAAGCCTACTAGGCTTAATCCGCTTTGAGCTTTAGAGGTTTCTTGCATAGAAACAAGCTGGCCAGACATGACTCGAAGCTGATGGTAGTAGACGAATAGCACCCCAAACGTAGCAACAGCAACCAATGCTTGAAGGATCAATGTTGCGCATTCGTATGTAGACACAGTATCTCCTTGAAGGGGAAATTAAGAAATTCGTAGAAATTAGGGACACTCCTAATTTCCGCTGTTCTGGTCAAAGGACTCGGATGACTCCCTGACAGAACAATCTAGCATGCCTGTCAACCACTTTGTCGGCCGGCTGGAAAGGCTGTCGAAGACAGAAAGAACCTCGCTTGACGCGATCCAAATCCCGCCACGCCGCTCCGATCTGTGGGAGCGGTTTTAACCGCGAATGCCCAAAGTTGCGAAATCTGCTAATTGTCTCGCCAGCCCCGGCCTACCAGTTCGCGGATGAATCCGCTCCCACAGGGATCAAGTCAACGCTTGCTCCCAGGCCCCAGCCCCTTGCCAGATTCCCGCCAATCTGGTTACTTGCACTCTTCAATTTACGAGGAGAGACGCATGCAACTTGACGTGCCGGTCATCGGCATCTTGCGGGGGATCGGCGGGGAGTTCTTCCGGGCCATGATGCCGGCGGCCTTCGCGGCCGGACTGACCGCCCTGGAGATCACCATGAACACCCCGGGGGCGGCGGCAATCGTCGGCCGCTGCCGGCCCGAGGTCCCGCCCGGCAAACTCCTGGGCATGGGCACCATCCGTAATGTCGCCGAGGCGGAGATCGCCATCGGGGCCGGGGCGATGTTTCTGGTCACCCCCAACACCGACCCCAAAGTCATCGAACTGGCCAAGGGCCGGGGAATTCCAGTGATCGCCGGGGCCTTCACCCCCACCGAGGTCTACACCGCCTGGTCCGCCGGGGCCGACCTGGTCAAGGTCTTCCCCTGCGGCGTCGTGGGGCCTGGTTACCTCAAGGAATTACGCGGCCCCTTCGACCAGATTCCCCTGGTGGCGGTGGGCGGGGTCAACCTCGACAATGTCGGGGCTTTTTTTGCGGCCGGGGCGGCCGGAGTGGGGGTGGGCAACTCCCTGTTCGGCCAGGCGGCCCTGGCCGAGCGGGACCTGGCCGGGATGGCCGCCAATATCCGCCGCTTCCTGGCCGCCCTGCCCAGCCGCCCACAAATTCGGTAATATTTACCACCGGCAATAATTGGCAAGGGGCGTGATAAAGGTTAGAATGTCTCACTCACCAGCCCGACCGGTGGTTAGCCAACCAACCAAGATCCAACTAAATATGAGGAAAGAGCATGTTCAGACCGCAAATCAAGGTGATTGACTGCACCGTCCGCGACGGTGGCTTGATGAACAAATGGCAGTTCAGCGACGACTTCGTCCGTAACGTCTATCATGCCCTGGGTAAGGCCGGGGTCGATTATATGGAGATCGGCTACCTGAGCTCCGAGGGCATGTTCTGCCGCAAGGAGATGGGGGCCTGGAAGTTCTGTGCCGAAAACGACCTCCGGCGGATCATCGGCGAGGAAGAGAAAAAAATCAAACTCACCGCCATGGCCGATATCGGCCGGATCGATTACCACGACATCCCCCAGAAGAGCGACAGCTCCCTGGACATGGTCCGGGTGGCCTGTTATGTCCACCAGGTGGACAAGGCCATCGATCTGGCCGAGCATTGCCTGGACAAGGGTTACGAGGCGACCATCAACCTGATGGCGGTCTCCACCGTCAACCAGCGCGACCTGGAAGAGGCCCTGAGCGACCTGGCCAAGAGCCGGGTGCCGATCATCTACCTGGTCGACAGCTTCGGCTTCTTCTACTCCGAGCACATCGACACCCTGGCCAAGCTCTACATGGAGCGCCTGCCCGGCAAGACCATCGGCATCCACTGCCACAACAACCAGCAGCTGGCCTTCGCCAACACCATCTCGGCGATCATCAACGGCATCAACTTTCTCGACGCCACCCTCTACGGGATCGGCCGGGGCGCCGGCAACTGCCCGCTGGAGCTGCTGATCTCCTTCCTGAAAAACCCCAAGTTCGACGTCCGCCCCCTGATCGAGGTGATCGAGAAGGAGGTCCTGCCCTGGAGCAAGAAGATCGACTGGGGCTATTTCATCCCCTACATGATCACCGGCGCTTTGAACCAGCACCCCCGCGCCGCCATCGCCCAGATGGAATCGGAGCACAAGGACAAGATCACCGATTTTTACGATCAGGCCACCTCGCTGCCGACCTGATTTAAATTTTCCGGAATACACCTAGGCCAATGAGGTTCAGCATGAACACAACGCCCCGCCTGGAGAGAAGCGGCCGTCGTTCGGCCCGCGTAATCGCCCTGATCGCCCTGTGCCTGCTTTGTCTGCCGGCCATCTCGGCCAGTGTCGATGAAACCCGTTTTGCCGCCTATATCGAACAGCACGCCAACGGCTGGATCGACTGGCAGAACGGCCTGATCTACGGGATCGGCCGCGGTTACATCAGCAAGAACGGCAACAACCGCCCGCTCTCGAAGGGAGTGGGCGGGGTGCTGGCCTCCGGTAACATCGTCAAACTGGCCGCCGGGCTCCATCTGGACGACGCCAACACCCTGGAGGGTCTTGGCAAAGGCAAGGTCACCATCAACCTCGAGGCCTTCGTCCGCGACAAGGTCCATAAATCCACCTACGTTGAAAACGGCGACGATCCCTACTACGAGGTGGTCAAGGTCGCCGACATGAAGGGGATCAGCGGCCTGACCGCCAAGCTGCTCGACCATTTCAACACGGCGCAGGATTGGCAGGACCTGCCGGTCCGCAACCTGGAACCCCGGGCCGATCTGGGCGACGACGGCGAGCCTTGGCTGGTCATCGACGCCCGCGGTTTGGCCGGCAAAGACCGCCCCCAGCCGGCGCTCTTCCCCAAGATTAAGAGCGACAGCGGCGAAGATGTTTACGACGTCAAGCAAGTGGAAGAGGCGGCCCTGATCAACCGCGGCATGATGAGCTATGTGACCACCACGGCCTCGGCCGAGGAGCTGCGTTCCGACGCCGGTCTGGTTGATCGGCTGCTGGCCGATGCCGGCCTGCTGGTCGGGGTGAATGAGGCCCAGGCCAAAACCGAGTTGCGCTCCCTCGGCATCCCGGTGGGCCCGGCGGCAGGAGTGGAGCCGGCAACCCCGCGGGCGGAACGGCAGAAGCGCGGTAAATACATCGTCAAAAACGCCAAGGATGTCCAGGGGCTGGCCAAGACCAACCTGGTGCTCAGCGCCGAGGACGCCATGGAACTGCAGGCCGAGGACGCCAACTCCCAGATCCTCAAAAAATGCCGGGTCGTGGTGGTGGTTTCCAGCCCCATCGGCGGCATTGAAGGAGCGCTGTCCGGCGATCGGTTGGCCCTGCTCGCCCCGGCCACCAACTAAAGCCGCTGAAGTGGCGCAGATCCCGGAGGCCACGCCCAGATGACCGGCAAAATCCTGCTGCGCCGCCAGATTCTGGCCACCGCGGTCTGTTGCCTGGTGGTGATCGGGGCGACCATTTTCGCCTACGGCCAGGGGCTTTTAAACAGCGCCGACAACTTCCTCTACGATCTTTCCATCTCCTGGCGCGGGCCGGTGGCCACCTCCAATCAGGTGGCCCTGGTGCTGATGGACGAGAACAGCGCCGTCCGCTTGCAACGCCAACGCGGCCAGTGGTCACGGCGGATGCTGGCCGGTGCCCTGGACAACCTCTGCACGGCCGGGGCCGAGGTGATCGGCCTCGATATGCTTATAACCGCCCCGGACCAGGACCCGGAGGCCGACCGCATTCTCGCCGCAGCCATGGCCCGCTGCAATAACGTGGTGCTGGCCCGGGTTTCCGCCGCCCAGGGCGTCGAGGAAATCGCCCCCCTGGCGCCGTTCGAGAACGCGATGATCGGCGACGGCTTCATCGACGTTCCCCTGGATGGTGACGGCATCCTGCGCAAGATCCGCTTTTTAAACGCCAAACCCCAGCCCGACGGGGGCCTGGCCCTCCTGCCCTCCTTCGCCCTGGAACTGGCCCGGACCTACCGCAACCTCGAGTTCAACTTCGACTTTTCCGGCGCCGACTACTTCCTGCTGGGCGCCCCGGGCGGCCGGCAGCTCCGCTTGCCCTATCCAGACCTGCTGATCAACTACTCCGGCGATTACACCGCCTTCGCCGCCGTGTCCTTCGCCGACGCGGTCAACAACAGCTTCGCTCCGGAAAAGGTGCGCGGCAAGGTGGTGCTGGTCGGCTCGACCCTCTCCAGCCAGAAGGATTTCTTCACCACCCCCTTCTCGCGCTTCCGGCATGAGGCCGCCTCCCTGGCCGGCCGTTTCGGCGACATGGAAAAAGGCATCCAGGGCTCCGACGAACCGGGGGTGGCGTGCCACGCCCACGCCGTCGAGACCATCCTCAGCCAGTCCTTCATCAGCCACCTCACCGGCCGTCCGGTCCTGCTGCTCACCCTCCTCCTCGGCCTGGCCGGGCTGCTCTTCTACCTGCCCAGCCTGGGCATGGCCCTGGAGGTGGTGATCCTCCTGACCGTCCTGGCCACCATCGTCGGCACCGCCCACCTCGCCTTCCTGAAGGGGCCGACCCGGGTGGATGTGGCGCCGCTGCTGGCCGTCTTCTTCCTGCAGTTTCTGACCGGGGTCACCCTGCAGAAATCCTTCGGCCGCCGGAAAACCGCGATGATCACCTCGATGTTCGGCAAATACGTCTCGACCGGGGTGGTCAACGAACTGATCAAGGGCGACATCTCCACCGCGCTGGAGGGGCGGCGGGCCAATCTGACCATGCTCTTCTCCGATTTGCGCGGCTTCACCAATATTTCCGAGAAGCTGGGCGCCCGCGACACCGGCCTGTTGCTGAATGCCTATTTCGATACCATGATCCCCCCGGTCTTCGCCCACCAGGGCACCCTCGACAAGCTGATGGGCGACGCGGTCATGGCCTTCTTCGGCGCGCCCCTGCCGGTGGTCAACCATCCGGCCGAGGGGGCCGCCACCGCCCTGGAGATGGTGGAGAAATTAGCCGAGCTGAAAAAACGGACCGACATCCGCGGCCTGGCCGACCTCAACATCGGCATCGGCCTCAATACCGGCGAGGTGACGGTGGGCAACCTGGGCAGCAAGGCCTTCATGGACTACACCATCATCGGCGACGCGGTCAACTTGGCCTCGCGACTGGAGGGGCTAAACAAGATTTACGGGACCACCATCCTGCTCACCGAGTTTACCGCCGCCCAGCTCGACGACCGCTTCCTGCTCCGCGACCTGGACATCGTCAAGGTCAAGGGCAAGGAGAAAGCGGTGACCATCTATGAACTGGCAGGTTGGCGGGCCAGCGCCAGCGCCGCGACCCTGGCCGGACTGCGCCTCTTTGACCAAGGTTTGCGCGCCTATCGCGCCCAGCAGTGGGATGCGGCGGAACCCCTTTTTCAGCAGGTCTTGGCGCAGCGCCCCGACGACGGCCCGGCCCGCCTCTACCTGGAAAGGACGGCCCGGATGCGCACCCACCCGCCCGGCCCGGAATGGCACGGCGTCACCACCTTTGATCACAAGTGAGAAGCAGCTTGCCCTGGGAGTTTACCCTGGTGGTAGCGCAATAGTTCCCTCACCCCTGGCGGGGGAGGGTCAGGGTGGGGGGGGAGTTGGCCGATCTCGCGAGATTTCCACTTCACCCTCCCCCCAGCCCCCTCCCGTAAAGGGAGGGGGAGCATTAAGAAGTTCCGCGAACAGGAGTAGCATGAGCGCCAATATACCCACCCAGGAAGACGATCGGGAAAGACGCCTCACCGAACTGGAAACCCGCCTGGCCTTTCAAGACCAGACCATCGAGGAACTGCACGAGGTGATCTACCGCCAGCAGGGCCAGCTCGATGAAGTGGCCCGGGAAGTGACCAGACTGAAAAGCCGGCTGGAGGAAACCCTCCCCGAGGGCCAGGCCGGCGGAGGCGACGGTGGTTGAGGAACTGAGCCTGACCGTGGCCGGCGACTGCCTGCTGCAGGGGGCCAGCCCCGCCCTGCTCGGCGCCTTGAAAAAGGAACTGACCATGGCCAACCCCGCCTACCGTGACGCCCAGAAATACGGACGCTGGCTGGGCAAAAAGCTTAAGCCCTGGCTCTACTTCTACGCGGATAGCAGCGCCGGGCTCCGCTTCCCGCGGGGCTTTGCCCGCAAGGCCGTCGGCCTCTGCCGGGACTTCCAGGGCGATCCCAGAATCATCGACCAACGCCGGACCCTGCCGGAGATCGACTTCAGCTTCCACGGCCGGTTGCGCCCTTACCAGCAGGAGGCCTTCCGCGACACGGTCCGCCGCGAGTTCGGGGTGATCGAATCCGGCACCGGTTCCGGCAAGACCGTGCTCGGCCTGGCCATCATCGCCCACCGCCGCCAGCCCACCCTGGTCCTGGTCCACACCAAGGAACTTCTGCACCAGTGGGCGGCCCAGATCGAGACCTTCCTGGGCCAGGAGGCGGGGTTGATCGGCGACGGCCATTTCACCATCCGGCCGGTGACGGTGGCCATCGTCAACTCGGCCCGCAACCACCTGCAGGGTCTGCCGGAGAACTTCGGCCAGATCGTCGTCGATGAGTGCCACCGGGTGCCCTCCTCGCTCTTCACCGACGTGGTCACCGCCTTCGACTGCCGCTATGCCCTGGGGTTGTCCGCCACCGCCTTCCGCCGCGACGGCTTGACCGATCTGATCCACATCTATCTGGGCGAACGCACCCACCGGGTCAACCAGGACCGGCTGCACCTGAGCGGCGCGGTCCTGAAGCCCGAGTACCTGCTGCGGCCCACCGACTTCGCCTACAACTACCGGGGCAACTATCAGAACCTGATGAAGGCCCTGACCACCAACCGCGACCGCAACCGGCTGATCTGTACCGACATCCTCAGTGAGTTGGCGCGGGGCGAGGCCGGCACGATCCTGGTGGTCAGCGACCGGGTCGCCCACTGCCAGGGCCTGGCCGGGGAGCTGGAACGGCAACAGAAGGGGGTGCGGCTGGCGGTGCTGACCGGGCAGATGCCGGCCGAGGAACGGACCGAACTGATCGAAAAGATCCGGGGTGGCGAGATCGAGGTGCTGATCTCCACCGTCCAGCTGATCGGCGAGGGTTTCGACTGCCCGGGGTTGCGGGCGCTATTTCTGACCACCCCGATCAAGTTCAGCGGCCGGATCCTGCAGGTGGTGGGCCGCATCCTTAGGCCCGCCGAAGGCAAGCTGCCCCGGGTTTACGACTACCTCGACCCGGTCGGGGTGCTCAAGGCCTCGGCCCGGGCCAGGCGCTTGCTCTTCGATGAACCTGAGGCCATGATGGACCGCTGAAGGGCTCTTAATAGCTGCTCCTCGCACACAGGGGTATTTTTGTGGGAGCGGCTTCAGCCGCGAATGTCTGAGGCTGTAAAGTTCGCGTCTGAAGCCACTCCCACTCCAACTACCGCACCAGCTTTACCTGCCCTGCCCGCTTTATCTGACCAATTATCCGAAGCTATCCACAATTACGACTTGCTTGTTTGTCCTATACAATATACTTTATGCGCATGACAAACGCGCATGCGAGGTGTGAAATGCAAACAGGTTTGGTTGAGCGAAAAGCCTCCAAGAAATCCACCAATCTCAGCATTAACAGCGAGCTCCTCCGGCAGGCCCGCGAACGGAAGGTTAACCTTTCCCAGCTCTTGGAAAACAGCCTGGTCGAGTTGCTGCGCGAGGAGAAGAGCCTGAGCTGGCGCGAGGAGAATCGGGAAGCAATCGAAGAATACAACCGGCGGGTTGCCACAAATGGCGTTTTCAGTGACGGACTGAGGCGTTTCTGATGGCCCGCTTTGATATCTACGAGAACTCAAACCGATTAACCAGGGCAGAAGTACCCTATCTTTTGGACGTCCAGGCGGATCTGCTCGACAACCTGGCCACCCGGGTAGTTGTGCCCTTGGTCAAGCTCTCCGCCATGGGCAAGCCGGCCAAGCATCTCAACCCGCAATTCACCATCAATAAGGAGAAGTTGGTCATGTCCACAGCCGAACTGGCCGGCATCCCGGTGTCCGCCCTGGGGGAAAAGTCCGGCACACTAAAGGAGAGGCAGGACGAGATCATTGCCGCCCTGGATTTCCTTTTGTCTGGTTTTTGAGATTCATCAAGGGCCTGTCCTGAGCCTGTCGAAGGGTGGCCAACGTCAAACCCTGGCTCAAAACCGCGTTTCTAATCCCGCTTTTGGGCCAGACCCTTCACCCCTTCGCCATTTCCCTGATTTTGCCGACCGTGCGCCAGTTGCGGTCCGTCATCGGCACGCCCAGCAACTTCTCGGCCCTGGCCGCGAGTTTAGACCGGCCGATCCCTTCCGGGGCATGCAGATAAAACACCCGCTCCGTCAGATGAAAGCGCTCGCTCTCCTTCTTGAGGGCTGCGAGTTTCTTTAAATCGGGGCTGGTCGGTGCTGAGGCCAGAAAGCCCAGATGCAAACTGCTGGGGTCAGCCTCTGCCTCGGGAAAGGGGTTCTCCGCCATCGCCTTTTCTAATTCAGCAAGGCCAAGAATGATCACGCAGGGTTCGAAACCATGGCGCTGCTTGATTTCCATGGCCAAGCGCCGGGAGAGCTGCGCGATGTCCTCTTCGGCAGTCTGGAAAACAGCATTACCGCTTTGGATGTAGGTCTTGATCTTTCGAGCCCCAAGATCTTCCAGAAGGCCAACAAGCTCTGTCATCGGCAAGAGGTTTTTGCCACCAACGTTGATGCCTCGGAAAAGCGCAATGAAGGTATTCACTCTGTTAACGTTCCGACAACCAGACCGCGCCTATGAAGTTGCAGCAAAATCGCCGGGCTTTCACGCGGTTTGGTATTGGCATGTTCGGTAAATTCATTTCAATTGCTTTTTGTACTCATTGGTCAATTTAGTTTCTGTATACAAAACCAATGATCTTGCATTATGTGCAAATAAAGCAAATGCTTCTATTTTGTCAGTTCGAAAAGTGTAGCTGCCGTTTTCGATCTCGAATAGCGGCTCAAGCTGCGTGTCTATTAAATCTACAAATTCTGGAGTTATAAAAGGAATAAGCTCATTTCGTAGGCCAAAAAGCCTTTCCATTCTGGAAGTTAGCGAATTTCTAAAATACATATCTTGACTTAGACGTTCTATAAGACCTTCTTTGTTTAAGTCCGGTGGGATGTTTCCTATAACTTCCTTAATTGCACGAAGTGCATCGAATTTGTTTTTGAGGGTGTCTACTATAAGCTGCCTGACATAGGTCTTTTGGCTGAGCCTCCAACCAGCATAGACTGCGATCAAGGGCACAACTAATAGTCCAAGTTTTTCAAGAAAACCAAAGAAGCTTTGCCAGAAAATATCCAATGAATTTGCCTCCAACTTCTACCGAACGATGAGTTGAGACCCGCGCCACAGAGCGCTGGACTCGAACGATTTGCTAGTTGCCGTTTGTCTTGCCTGCTTGTTTGGGTCTATAACAGATGCCGCTTATTTCGCCTGAAGTCGGAACTTCAATATCGTATATTTTTTTCTTCTGAAGATCCAGTATCCCAATATGGTTTTCATACATAAAATGGCCAATAGTAAATACTATTTTTGTGTCGTCAATCCAGCCATTTAAATCTTTAACAAAGTAACTGTCATATGACTGGACCATCTTGCCAGTCCTATCTGAAATTACTAGTCGTTGTTGCTCATTTGAAGTGTATGCGATCAGTTTTCCATCTGGTGAAATCATAGGCGATTGACCTTCAAGCCATGTATTAAGTTCAAGTTTGTCTAAATCAAAAAGAAAGATCCTTGTCCTTTTTGTTTTTTCATCAAGTCCTGTTGTAGCGAGCGTTTTGTTGTCGGGTGAGAGCGAGCCAAGCCTGCTGACGGGTTTAAATTGGTCGTAGCGTTTAGTTGAGCCGTTTCTAAGATTTTTGATTAGAAAATAAAATTGGTCATGTTTTGCATCATAAGAGCTCATGGTTAGGAAAGAGCCATCATAAGAAAGCGAAGGAAAACACACGGACGTTTCGCCTTCGTCGACGAGTGTTAGAACCTCTTTGGATATCGGATTAACACTTTCAATCGTCACTCGAGATAATGACTTGGTAAAATCAGTCACAACTAAATGAAAGGCGAGTGTTTTATCGGGACCGCAGCTCAAGCCGTGAATTTCATGCTGCGTACTGGCAGTGTTCTCTGGCACTTCAAAAACAACGGCTGTATTACTGTTGTCAGGGAGGGTGACCATCCGAATGGTATCGCCGGAGAGGTAATAAATGTCTCCATTTGCGGCTAACTTATCTTTGGCATACGGTTCAGCAGCAGTAAATAAGATTGCTATGAGCAGAAAAAACAGTATTGCTCTTCGATACATTTAAGCCTCATTTGAAACTAACAATATTATTATACAGCATGCGCGGTTTGTTTTTTCCCGCCCCTCAACCTATCTCCTGAATACCCCTCATCGGTCTTGTTTACAACCTGATTCTGGTCAATTTGAGTCCCCAAAAACAAAGGCGCCGACCGGGTTTAATCCCCGGCGGCGCCTCAGTCAATCGCTTCTGGTTATTGCCGTCTGGCTCAGAACCTTACCGTCATACCGGCGTTGATGCTGGCGGCCTCCCAGTTGACCTCGTTGAGCCTGGTATCCGAGGTGGTGCCATCACTAAAATAGGTGCGATCCACCCCGTCCTCGGCCTGCCATTTCTGGTAAAGGTAGTCGATGGTAAAGAACAGGTTGGGGTGGCCGGCCCGGATCCCGACGCCGGCGACCACCCCGGTGGCCTTATTGGTGGTGTGCCGAAAGCTCTTCGGGTGTTGGAAGTTGGAACGCAGGTTCCAATCGGCCTCTGCCTCGTATTTACCGGAGTGGAACTCGGCCTTGCCGTGGATGTCAAAGAAGGGGGCCGGCATGTATTCCACATCTAAACCCAGCCAGCCGGTGCGCCACTGGGCCTCATAGTTGCTGTTCAGGCCGGCGATGGGCCCCACGGCTGGAATCTGCCCCGTCAGACTGACCGGGGTGTTGGCCGGGTCATTCAAGGTTTGATAACCGTCGTGGATGGTCAAATTCTGCTCATGGTAGGAAAACCCCACCGCCGGAGCCAGCGAGAAGGTCCGAGAGTGGTTGAAAAAGATGACCCCGCCGCCCAGGCTGCCGTCCCAGACATTGCCACTGTCAGCCCGGTTGTTGGAGCGCGAATACTCCCCGGTGCGGCCGTCGCCGGAGTAATCGGAATCCTGGTTGGCGCCGGAGTTAATATCGCCGAAGCTTACGCCGCCCCGGAGCATGCCGCCGAAGGGAAAACGTTTGTTGGCCATGATCAGCTTGCCCTGGGCCGAAACCTGATAGCTCTCCAGGTCTTCCCAGGTCAGTTCGGAGAGGACGTTGGGATTGCCGCCGTCCAGGTCTCCGGCGATGTTCCAGTCAATCCGGTCGGTCCGGTAACCGCCGGTCAGATCAAAGTCGAAGCGTTCGACCACATCCCGGGCCGAGGCCCGGGCCGGCAGGAAGGCGCCAAAGGCGGCGCCGGCCAGGAGTAAAAAGGAAACGGTTCTGGTGCTTATTCTGGGCATGCTCTGGTCCATAACTTGATGGGTTAATAGAGGGGGATGCTCATGTGCCGGACCAACCCGGCCGCATCCATATTCGAACGCCGCCCCTTGACTGTCAAGGAGTTTCAGTCAACCTTCGGGCCAGTGGTAAGATAACAAACCTCGACTTGGCGACCGCCGTACTCCACCCGGTCGCCCTGCTGAAGTTGCCGGCCCCGGCGGGTCTCGACCTGGCCGTTGACCCGCACCTCGCCACCCTGGACCCGCACCTTGGCCTCGCCACCGTTATCCACCAGCCCGGCCAGTTTCAGCAGCTGGCCCAGGCGGATGATCTCGCCGTTCAATTCAATTTTTTCCATGGTCGGTCTGCCTGCTGGTGTTTTTCTGAAAAGATGTGATTATAGAAGGATTCTGGATTCAAAAGAAGATTAACAGCCCCGGCGCAAAAGCGCGACTGGATTTTCCATGAAGATCGCCCTCCTCATCCTGCTGTGTACCGCCCTGGCCGCCCTGCTGGTCCTGGCCCAACGGCGGATGATCTATTTTCCCCGCGCCTATCCGGCCGACCTGCCGCTGCCGGCCGGGGCGCTGACCCTGGAATTTAAGACCTCGCAGGGGCGCCAGACCGCCTTCTATCTGCCTCCCGCCGCTCCGTCCGCCGACGGCCGGCCCAACCTCTGGCTGCTCTGCGGCGGCAACGCCGCCCTGGCCCTGGACTGGCTCGAACTGGTGAGCGACTTCCCCGACCCCACCGCCGCCTTTCTGCTGCTGGACTAT
>JAGVGT010000040.1 GCA_020056965.1 Deltaproteobacteria bacterium | reverse complement strand
TGAACTGGCTAAGCTTTCACCAAATCGCTTAAAAGACCTTTGCGGGTGTTCATATTTGATGCATTAGAAAGGGAAAATGGTATAATGTCTTATGGTTACTAAACCCGGCGACCTTCTCTACTCCCTCTCCCCCCGCTTCGGGGGGGAGGGTTGGGGTGGAGGGGGGTGAGCGACCGCATGCAATTTCCTAACCGGACAGTGCTGACTAATACTTGAATCTCCGATAAAATATCCGCTTCAGCACCTCTGCCGCCAGGATGTACAGAACCAGGATGACGCTCAGGACCAGGTAAAACGTCATGGGCAGCACTTGGAAGGCAAACATTTCCCGGAGCGGCGACGCCGGGAAGATCAGGGTGACCCCGACAATCAACAGGGACACGATCAACAGGTATTTTCCGGGCCGGCTCTTGATGAAGGGGCGCCGGGTCCGGATAACCAGGACGATCATTACCGCCGAGATCACCGACTCCTGGAACCAGCCGGTCCTGAACAATTCCGGGGTGGCCCGGAGGATGAAGATCAGGGCGCCGAACGTCAGGTAGACAAATACGGAACTCAGGATGCCGAAAAACACCATAAATCGGCGGATGAACCCGATATCCCACCGGTGGGGCCGGTCCACCAGCTCGCGGTCCACACTGTCGGTGGCAATGGTCATTTCCGGAAAATCCGTCAGCAGGTTGGTAAGCAGTATCTGGGTGGGCAGCAGCGGCAGGAAGGGCAGCAGCAGCGAGGCGCCGGCCATGCTGAACATATTCCCGAAATTGGCGCTGGTGGCCATGAAAACGTACTTGAGGGTGTTGGCGAAGGTCTTGCGGCCTTCCTGAACCCCCTGCACCAGGACGTTTAAGTCCTGCTCCAACAACACGATATCCGCGGCCTCCTTGGCCACGTCCACGGCGCTGGCCACCGAGATGCCCACGTCCGCGGCATGCAGCGCCGAGGCGTCGTTGATCCCGTCACCCATATAACCCACCACGTTGCCGGCTTTTTTCAGGGCCAGGATGATCCGCTCTTTCTGGTTGGGCTCCACTTCCGCAAAGATGTCCACTTCCTGGGCCCTCTGCATGAGGGCCTCGGGGCTCATCAAACGCATTTCCTGGCCGGTGAGGACCACGGAGTTCCCCAGCCCCACCTGGCGGGCGATGGTGCCGGCGATCAAATGGTTGTCCCCGGTAATCACCTTCAGGGTGACCCCCAGGGCGGCCAGCCGGTTGATGGTCTCAAGGATTCCCGATTTGGGGGGATCGTGGACGACCAGGAATCCCAGTAAGGTCATGGCAGTCTCATGGTCTTTGGTGATGTCCGTGACCGACCCCATATCCCGGTAGGCTACAGCCAGGGTCCGCCGGCCTTGCTCGCTGGCCGTCTTCACCAGGTCATGGACCTGGGCTTCAATATCCTTCAGGTCGATAGTGGCGCCTTCCGCGGTTTCCGCCGCGGTGCAGACGGACAGCACGTTGGGAACCGCCCCCTTGGTAATCATCACCCGGCGTCCCTCGTGACCCACCAGAATACTCAAGCGTTTGCGGATAAAGTCATAGGGCACTTCATCCAGTTTCTCGTAGCCGGTGATGTCGCAGGCGGCCTGAGTGCGGACGGCCAGATCGATGGGGTTGGTGAAGCCGGTCTCGAAAATGGCGTTGAGGTAGGCGTACAAAGCCACTTTTTTGCGGTCACGGCCCTCCACGCCGACCATGGCATGGAGGTGCACCGTGCCTTCGGTGATGGTGCCGGTCTTGTCGGAGCACAGCACGTTCATGCTGCCGAAATTTTCAATGGAGGCCAACTTCCGGACGATGACCTTGGCATCGGCCATGCGTTTGGCCCCGGTGGCCAGGTTGACGCTGATAATGGCCGGCAAGAGCTGGGGGGTCAGGCCCACGGCCAGGGCCAGAGCGAACAGGAAGGAATCCAGGATCGGGCGCTTCAAGAGGATGTTGCCCACGAAGATGATGGTCACCATGACAAACGTCACTTCCATCAGCAGGAAGCCAAAACGCCGTACCCCGCGTTCAAATTCGTTCATGGGCGGCCGCAGCACCAGCCGTTCGGAGACCTTGCCGAATTCGGTCTGGGTGCCGGTGGCCAGGACCAGGGCCCGGGCGCTGCCGCTGACCACGTGGGTCCCCATAAACAGGGTGTTGACCCTCTGGTTGAGGGGAGTGTCCGGCGGCAGCACCGTTACCGACTTTTCCGCGGGATAGGTCTCGCCGGTTAAGGCCGCCTCATCCACGAACAGCTCATTGGAGGTAAGGAGGAGGCAATCTCCCGGGATCACATCGCCGGCGGCCAGGATGACGATATCCCCGGGAACGACGTGCTCCATCGGGATTTCCCCCTGCTGTCCGTCGCGCCACACCGCGGCCTTGATTTGCACCACCGCCAGGAGCTTCGACAGGGCATTGGCCGCGCCCCGTTCCTGCCAGAAACCCAGCAGGCTGCTGATCACCACAATAAAGCAGATGATGATGGCATCGGGTTTGTCGGCCAGGAAATAAGAGAGGATGGCCGCACCCAGCAAAATGATGATGATGGGGCTCTTGAACTGGGCCAGAAGCAGGGTGAGGGAATCGGTCTTCCGTTTCGATTTAAGCAGGTTGGGGCCGTAGAGGGCCAGGCGCTGCCGGGCCTCCGCCGTGGTCAAGCCCGCGGCGCTGGTCTTCAGGCGGTGAAGCAACTCCGCTGCGGGCACACTCCAGAATTCTGCGGCCTCCGGTTCCAAGGGATTTTCCGCGTTAGCGCTGATGGCCGGCCTCTCGAGGGTTGGCTGGGGGCCAACCGGAAAATATCAGGAAGTGGCGGCCCATGGGCCTGGGGGGATATCCAGACAGGGATGCCCGGACCGATGACGGTTTGTGGCCAATTTTGACCATGAGTTGATGATTTCTCGCCATAAAATCGTCGCGGGAAGAAATGTCGGGGCTTGCTCCCTACAAGATAAATATTATCTTAAACCAAGGAGATTTAATATAATCTTAATCATTAGTTGCATTCCTTTCTTTCGCTACCTCATCCGGCGGTGGGTAATGTGATGATATATTAATAAATTTAACCAGTTATGCCGGTATTTTCAGGCACCCCCGGGGCGACGATGCTCGGTGCGAACCTGGGGATGAAGGCGTAGGGTCCTTTTTTCACGGTTATTCACCTTTGCAGGAAGGGGTAAACCATGAGTTT
>JAGVGT010000007.1 GCA_020056965.1 Deltaproteobacteria bacterium | reverse complement strand
CTATCCGCCGGTGGCCGAGCTGCGGCTGGTCAGCCGCCGGGTGGCCCTGGCGGTGGGCAAATGCGCCATCGCCAGGGGGGCAAGCCGCCCCAGCCCCTTTGCCGCCTTCTGGCATGAGAACCGGGCGGAGCGGCTGAGCGAGTTGCTCGCCAAGATGGGCTGGACCCCCGAGTACCTGCCGCTGGCCCCGGTCTGATCAACGGCCGGGCGCCATGGCCTCGGCAATGGCCGCCCGGAGTGTCGCCTGACTAAAAGGTTTGGGCAGGGCGGCCTGGAAGTCGTGCTGGCGGCAATCGGTCATAATCGGGTCCTCGGTGTAGCCGCTGGAGACAATGGCCGGGATGGCCGGGGCGATCTCGCGGATTTTCCGAAGCACCTCCTCGCCGCCCATGCCGCCCCGGATGGTCAAGTCAAGGATCAACAGATCAAAGGGCTGCTCGGAGGCCTCGGCCTCCTGGAACATCCTGATGGCCTGACTTCCGGTGGTGGCCACTACGCCATGGTGACGAAGGGTGGCCAGAAAACTGGTGGCGATGTGGCCCACCTCCTCCTCGTCTTCCAGAACCAGAACCCGCAGTGCCGCCGGTCGGGCCGGACCTGAATTTTCGGCAATCCCGAACGCACGCGACAACCGCGCCCGTTCCCGATCGGCGGCAGGCAGGTAAATGGTGAAGGTCGCCCCCCGCATCTCATTCGAGTCGACCGTGACCAGGCCGCCGTGCTTGTGGATGATCGAGTGGCAGATGGTCAGCCCCAGACCGGTGCCTTTTTGGGCGCCCATCCCCTTGGTGGTGAAGTAGGGGTTGAAAATCTGGCCGAGAATTTCCGGGCTGATCCCCTGCCCTTCATCGACAATCGCCACTTTCACGTAAGGGCCGGGGGGCAAAGGCAGCTTGGTGTCTGCCTCTAACTCAACATTTTCGGCCACCACAAAGATCTTGCCGGTCGGGTTGGCCGCCATGGCCTCGCGGGCGTTGTTCAAGAGGTTGTGAATGACCTGGCTCATCTGGCCGCTGTCGATCTCCACCGGCCAAAGATTGTCCGAGGCATCCAGAATGTAGCGCAGGCTGGAGCCGCTCAGGGAGAAATGGCAGGCCTCGTCGAGGATCGCCGGCAGGTAGGCGAGCTTCTTGACCGGCAGCCCACCCTTGGCAAAGGTCAACAGCTGGTTGGTCAAGCGGCGGGCCTGTTCGCAGGCCTTGCCGGCTGCGGCTAGGCGGGCGGCGGTATCCTGTTCGGGGTCGATGCCGATTCCGGCCAGTTCGATGTTGCCGATAATGGCAGTGAGCAGGTTATTGAAATCGTGGGCCAGGCCCCCGGCCAGCTGGCCGATGGTCTCGATGCTCTTGATCCGCTGCAACGCCTCTTCCATACCCTTCTGGTCGGAGATGTCGGTGACGATCTCGATGAAACCGGTGATCTCCTGCAGTTCATTGCGGACCGGAAAGGCCCGGATCAGGACCTGCCGGTATTCGCCATCGCCGTTTTTCCCACCGCCTTCGGCCTCTTCACTGTGGCCGCTCAGCATGGCCAAGGCGCCTGGACAGTGGGGACAGACCGCCTCGCGGTTTTCAAATTCCCGGTAGCACTTCAAGCCGACAATCTTCTCAGGGGGCCGTTTCAACAGGCGGCCCTGGGCGGCGTTGGCGTAAATCACCTCAAAATCCTTGCTGATCAAGGAAATACCCAGATTAATATTATCAAGCAGAGAGCGGTACAGCGCCTCACTTTCCCCCTTGGCCCGCTCCAAGGCTTGGCGCCGGGCCTGGTTGACCTGCAGATCCGCCGCCATGCGGTTGAAGGCCCGGGCCAGCTGACCGATTTCATCGTCACTGGTGATCAGTTTTACATCCAGGCGCTCCTGGCCGACATCCTCGACGGCCCCGGCCAAATCGGCCAGCGGCTTGGTGATCAGGCGGATCATAAACAACAGGACGACCAAACCCAGCAAGGATACCAGCATGGTGATGGCGAACAGATTTTTTCTGACCTGGGCCTGCGGCTCCTTCAGGGCCGCCTCCGACATGCCCACGTGGAGCATGCCCAGCTTGCCGTCGCGGAGCGCGACGCGCAGATCGTGGACATTGCCCTGGGGCAGACGGATGACAGTGTGGTCTGGATCGGCGGTCTTGGCGATATTGGCGCTATCGCGAATCTCGTCGGGAAAAGACTGGCCGAAAGAATGGGCGACCAGCTGGCCGTCGGGACCGAGCACATAGATATAGGCCAAGTCCTTTTCGAGATTGATGGCGCTGGTGATCAGATCTTTAACAGCCGCCCGATCTTCGGTCAGGAGATGGCTGGAAACCTCGGCGGAAACGGCGCTGCCGATGGTATGGGAGTCTTCGAGGAGTTCCTTGCAAAAGGAACTGGTCAGATGGCGTTCGATGGCGACGCCGGTGACCAATCCCATCAGCAACAGCAGGGAAACCACGACCAGCGAGAATTTCCACTTAATCGGCAGGTTGGCCAGAAAATTTTTACTGTGGTTCCATTTTCCCATTTTAATCCAAGGCGAGGCGGTGCCGGTTAGGTCGAGGTTAGTGTCGGGTTTCCCGAATTGCTTCGGAAGAGCCGACTGGACCGGTTTAAGTCCCGATATTATAGTCAAAATCGTGATCGGATGACAGCTTTAATTGCCGGCGCCGGCGGCCGCAGCCGTTAATACGAGAATATTCTCCATGCGCATGGAGAATATTCTTGAAGAAACCCGGACAAGTAGCTCGGGCGGCCGGTCAGAAAATGCCGCCCAGGCCCTGGATATCAGGAGAAACCAAAGGCGCCGTCACTGGCATGGATCGTGCTTCAGCAGGATGCCAATAAGACTTTTTACCCGGCGAACACGCGCCGGAATCACCAACCCGAGGAGAGACAATGAAGAACAAGCTTAAATTCGGCTTAATCGCCAGCCTGGCTACCGCCCTGCTGGCCCTGACCATCACCTTCGTGGTGGCCGGCGCCCCCACCCCCGCCACCGGCACTGCCGGCGAAACCGTGCTGCAGGTCTCCAACCTCTCCTGCGGCGCCTGCCTGAAAACTATCGAGACGGAACTGCGCAAGAACAAGGGCATGCTGGGGATGAACTCCGACCTGGCCACCGGCCTGATCACGGTCAAGCATACCGCGGAACTCACCCCGGAGCGCTTGGCTGAACTGGTTACCGCTGCCGGTTATCCGGCCAAGGTGGCCTCGGCCGGAACCGCGGCAAATCAGGCCGGAACCCCCGGCTGCCGTGGCTGTGGCCCCAAGGGCTGCAACCTGCCCGCCCCGGCCCCGAGCAAGGGCTGAGCAACCAAAGGAGCATGATCCAGATGCGCGGCAGTTTTTTTAGCGGCAAGATTGGGCGGACCAGGGGAGCGCTGCTCCTTTTCCTCCTGCTCGGTTTGCTTCTGACCTCTCGCCAGACCGGCGCGACCGAAGAGCAGGTGAGCCGAACCACCCTGGCGGTGGAGAACATCACCTGCGGCGCCTGCCTGCGGGTGATCGACGCCGAGCTCCGCAAGGTCCCGGGCATCCTGGGGATGAGCGCCGACCTGCCGACCCGGCTGGTCACGGTCGATCACGACCCGGAAGTCACCCCGGACGAGGTAGCGGCGGCGGTTACCGCCGCCGGCTATCCCGCCCGGGTGACGGAAAACCTGAGCGTGCCCCGGAGTACTGCCAGATTGTACCAGCGCGGGCCGGGCTTCGGCTCCGGCCCCGGCTGTTGCAATCCCGGCGGCACCAACCCGGTGGCCGAGGCATGGCGGGAACTCCGGCGCCGCTTTCGAGGCGAGCGGGGCTGTGAAATGGGCCCCGGCTCCCGACCGTAAACCACATCTGAGCGAGAAAACACCATGCCCTACAATTTCGACAAATACCGGGCCAAGCGCGAGAAGGTGCTGGGGGTGCGCAAACGGGGGGTAAGCTTCGCTCTTGCCGCCGCCCTGGTGGCCGGGGTCATCCTTCTCGGCCTGGGCGTGATCGCCGCGCCCAAGGCCATCGATTATCTGACCACCCGCAATCTGGACGATGCCATCTATAAGCTGGCCGACGGCGGATCCTGGAGCCCGGAGGTGGTCGCGGAAATCACCGCCCAACCCGGGGTGAGCAAGGCCGTGGCCGACCAGCACTCGGCCCGCCTGGTGGTCACCTTCAACCGCAACGACACCGACCTCGGCCAGTTGGAGGCCCTGCTGAACCGCAAGGGGCTGAAAGCGGAGTTGCTGAACCGCACCGACCACCGCCAGCGCCAGACCATCCTCGCCAAGGAGACCAAGTCGTGAAACTCCACAACATCTCGTTCGGCAACCTGCGGCGACGCAAAGGCAAGATGCTCTTCCTGGTCCTGGGGCTGTTCATCGGCATCGCCACCATCGTTACCCTGCTGGCCATCACCGAGTCGATGTCCCGCGACATCGAGGCCCGGCTGGACCAGTTTGGCGCCAACATCGTCATGGTCCCCAAGAGCGACAACCTGACCTTGAGCTACGGCGGGATCACGGTGGGCGGGATCAACTACGAGACCGTCGAGTTTGACGAGTCCCGGCTGGGGCTGATCAAGGAGATCGAGAACAGCAAGAACCTCGGCTCGGTGGTCCCCAAGGTGCTGGGCGGCGCCGAGATCAACGGCACCAAGGTGCTGCTGATGGGCACCAACATCACCGACGAGATGACCCTCAAGACCTGGTGGCAGCTGCACGGCGAGGCGCCCGGCGCCCACGGCCTGTTGCTGGGGGCGACGGCGGCGGCCGGACTGGGCGCCGGGATCGGTGACATTCTGATCGTCAAGGACCAGGAATTCAAGGTAACGGGGATTCTGGAGGCAACCGGCGGCTCCGAGGATGACATCATCATCGGCAACCTGGCCGAGGTCCAGCAACTGCTGGGCAAGGAGGGCAAGATCTCCCTGGTCGAGATCGCCGCCTTTTGCCGGGGTTGCCCGATTTCCGACATGGTCCTGCAGATCGCCGCCAAATTCCCCGAGGCCAAGGTCACCGCCCTCACCCAGGTGGTGATGGCCAAGATGCAGTCCATCGAGATGTTCCGTTCCTTCAGCTACGGCGTGGCCCTCTTGGTGATCTGCATCGGCTCGCTGCTGGTCTTCGTGACCATGATGGGTTCGGTCAACGAGCGGACCCGCGAGATCGGCATCTTCCGGGCCATCGGCTTCCGGCGCGGCCATGTCATGCAAATCATCCTGCTGGAGGCGATGCTGGTCGGCCTGGTCGGCGGCATCCTCGGCTATCTGGGCGGCAACCTGGCGGCCTGGGGAGTGATGCCCCTGGTCATCAAGGGCGGCCAATTCGCCGGTTTCAACCTGACCCTGGGCGGGGTGGCCGTGCTGCTGGCGGTGGCCCTGAGTCTGCTGGCCAGCCTTTACCCGGCCATGAAGGCCAGCCGGCTCGACCCCAGCGAGGCGCTGCGGGCATTATGAAAGTAGTTGAAAGAGGCGCTTGGCCCAGTACTCGTCATTGCGAGGAGCAAAGCGACGAAGCAATCTATTCGCATTCGGGAAAGGTTCGCACAACAGTACCATTGCCATGAGATTGCCACGGTCATTACATTCCCTCGCAATGACGCGCCCAAGGGTAATTCTTGTGGGAGCGGCTTCAGCCGCGAAGGTTTGTGCCCAGAAAGTTCGCGGCTGAAGCCGCTCCCACTCGAACTGCCGTACCAGTTTTGCCATATTCGCTTGATATGAGGAATTTGCACTTCTCAGATTCACTATCATCAAAGCAACAGAGCGAGAACCACCAATGACCGCTGCCCAAATCACCAACGTCACCCACCTCATCGAAGTCCGCAAGATCGGCAAGGATTACCTGAGCGGCGACACCACCGTTTCGGCTATCCGCGACATGAACTTCTTCATCGACGACGGCGAGTTTGTCTCGATCATCGGCCAGTCCGGCTCCGGCAAATCGACCCTGCTCTCGATCATGGGCGGCTTGAACCACCCCAGCCGCGGGCAGCTGGTCATCGACAGCCTCGATCTCTACGCCCTCTCCAGCGAGCAGCGGGCCGACTTCCGCAGCGAGTACATCGGCATCATCTTCCAGTCCTTCCAGCTCATCCCCTATCTGACCGTGCTGGAGAACATCAAGCTGCCCATGGCCATCACCGGGGTCAAAGCCTCCCTCCAAGACCAGATGGCCCTGGAGGTCTTGGGCCGGGTGGGCTTAGCCAACAAAGGCGGCCGCCTGCCCGACCAACTCTCCGGCGGCGAGCAGGAACGGGTGGCCATCGCCCGGGCCATCGTCAACCACCCCCCGATCCTCCTGGCCGACGAGCCGACCGGCAACCTGGACAGCCACACCGCCGAGGAGATCATGGGGCTGCTCCAGGAACTGAACGGCGAGGGGCAAACCATCATCATGGTTACCCACAACCCCGAGAGCTGCCGCTACACCGGCCGGACCATCGAGGTCCGGGACGGCAGCTGCCATCTGCACTGATCCCGCCTCTGCACAATCGAGACCAAGAAAAACCTTCTTTCTAATCAACCCGATATATTGTTAGTGTGAAACCAGACGGGCCCGCCGGAGCGGGACGACCGCCACTCCGGCGGGCCGCCTGTACCTTGGCCAGACTTACGTCTGGCCCGGCAAGCCGTTGTTCAAAATAGCTACATGGTTGAACCGGCGTGATCGGCATAAGGGGCCGTAACCAAAAAGGCATAAAAATTACGGTTACTTATTGGCGCGCCCCTAACCCCAACTCTGGTGACTCGTGAATAAAATCGCCGCCACCCAGCCGAAAGGCAACAACAACGGCGAAATCGTCATTGCCGAATTTCTCGAGACCATCTCCGACCGCCAGCAGATGGCGATCGGTGCCGGTTTCGCCTCGGCGCTGCTTAATCTGACCAAGGATTACTGGTCGCCCACCTATCCCGCCAAAGGCAACCTGCTCAACGCCTGGGCCAAGACCGACTACCCCCTGGAATATTTCCTGGTGGCCAACGGCGGGGTGCCACGCATCGAGCTCTTGCACAAGATCATCGAGTTTAAGGGAACCTATGGTTTTCCGCTCTTGAACGAGTTTGTCGAGGCCGGGGTGGGGCGGCGACTCACCCAGAAGGATGCCGAACAGTTCGGTCTGCTACCCCTGGCCTCCTGCGACAATCGCCTCTATTGCCTGGCCGAGCAGACCAACCAGGAGCTTTGTCCGGGCCAGGTCTTCAGCCGCTTGGACAACCTGAAACTGATCCCCCTGGGTCGGGTCGCCAACGTCGGCGACCTCCTCGGTGAACTCTACAAAAACCTGGAGATGCACGACTCCTCCAACCGGAAGCTCGGAGAATACCTGGTCCAACTGGGGATTCTCACCACCGCCCAACTCGATGAGGCTCTAGCCCTCCAGCGCGACACCGGTGAACGGCTGGGGGTGATCCTGATCCGGTTGGGCCGGATAACCGAGGCGGTTTTCTACGAGGCCCTCTCCGCGCAGCAATCGCTGCCCTACTACCGGCGCAGCAGCGACCTGATCAAACTGACCGATGTGGAACTGGCCAAAAAACTACCCCGCGCCTACTGTGAACGCAACCTGCTCGTGGCCCTGCGCCAAGAGGGCGACGTTTTGTGGGTCGCCACCGACGAGCCGAAAAGCCTGGACAAGCTGGCGGCCCTGAGCACGGTCTTCCACACCGACAAGCTGCATCTGGGAGTGGCAGCGCCCTCCACGATCCGCAACGCCTTAAACCACATCTATGGCGGTCAGGACGGCTCCTTTAAACTGGAGGTCGCCGTCCAGACGGTCAAGAAGAGCGAACTAAACGAGGTGGTGGAGATCGGCTCCGGCATTCCCAAATTCCTCGACTACCTGCTTTACGAGGGAATTCGGCGCCGCAGCAGTGATATCCACATCGAGTGCTACGAGAAACGGGTGGATATCAAGCTGCGCATCGACGGTGAGCTGCAGAACCTGGCCGATACCAAGTTCATCACCCCCGCCAACGTCCGTTCGCTGGTGGCCAAGATCAAGGTGGACGCCAAGCTCGATATCGCCGAACAACGGCGGCCCCAGGACGGGGTAATCCGCAAGCATGTGGGCGGCCAGATCGTCGATTTCCGGGTGGCCATTTGTCCTTCGCTGTGGGGCGAGAATGCGGTGCTAAGGATCTTGAACCAGAGCCAGAAGATGCCGAAGCTCGACGAGATGGGCTTTTCGGCCGCCAAGCTCGACAAATTCCGCCGGCTGATCCGAAACCCCCAAGGCTTCATCATCATGACCGGCCCCACCGGCAGCGGCAAGACCACCACTCTCTACGCCATCCTCCAGGAGCTGCTGAAGTCAGGCCGCAAGATCGTCACCATCGAGGATCCCATCGAGTACGCCATCGACGGCATCCAGCAGAGCCAGGCCAATGTGGACATCGGCAACACCTTCGACCGCTACCTGCGCTCCTTCATGCGCTGCGACCCGGATGTCATCCTGATCGGCGAGATCCGCGACCCGGAAACCGCCCAGATGGCGACCCGGGCGGCCCTGACCGGCCATCTGGTCTTAAGCACCCTGCACGTCAACGATTCGATCAGCACGGTGCGGCGCTTGATTGACCTGGGGGTAGAGCCCAATCTGGTCTCCCAGACCCTGCTGGGGGTGATCAGTCAACGGTTGACCCGGAAGAGCTGCCGCCACTGCCTGCATTTCTACAAACCCGACCCGGAGTTGACGGCGGAATTCTTTCCCGATGGTTTACCGGGCGACCTCCGGCTGGTCCGAGGCACCGGCTGCTCTTCCTGCGACCATACCGGCTATGCCGGGCGGTTGGCCCTGGTGGAGTTCTGGGCTCCCGAGGAACACGAGCGCCTCCTGATCGACGCCGGTTCGGATGCGGCCTCCCTGCGCCTGGCGTCCCTTAAAGGCGGCATGGAGATGCTGGTGGCCGACGCCATCGACAAGATCACCAAGGGGCTGACCACCATGGAGGAGGTTAGAAAGGTGGTGCCGTTCACCCAGATCGTCAACTACCGACGGGCAGTGCGGGAGGCCGGGGCGTAATCGGCCTTCGGGAGTTGTCCGGGGTCGGAAGCATCGGTGGCGGCGGACCGGGCGGGAGGCGGGGGAGCGAGGCAGATTGCCTCACCTTGATCACCGTTGCCATGGTGATCAAGGCAAGCCAGGAAAAGTCAACCGGCGGTAGGCAAAAACATTGCGCTTTCACCTCCCGCCGCGGAAGCAACCACCCGGTTAAAAATCAAAGAGATCGCCCAACAGGGATTTTTTCTTGTAGGAACCCCCGTGACCATGCTTGCCGTGGTGGTCGTCGTGACCGTAGCCGTGCTTGCCCTGGGCCGGGGGATAATCGGGTTCACGGTAACGCGGTTCTGGGCTGGCCGGGCGGGGCTGGGCGGCCGTCGCCGGAGCGGCCCTTTCGATGATCTTGTCCAATTCGCCGCGATCCAGCCAGACCCCGCGACACTGCGGACAGTAGTCAATTTCCACCCCTTGGCGATCGGTCATCAGCAACTCACTCGTTGGGCATACCGGGCATTTCATAAATTTTCCTCCAGGACTCGTTGTTCATTATGGGGGGCCGCATAAACGCCCCGGACAAGCTGCCGCGCCGAACCTCTCCCGCCGCGGCAACCATAAAATACAGGCCTCATGATAAACAGATTGCGGTCCTTTATCCTGCTTTTTTTCGGGGGAAGATCCCGGGGACGCTGTTTATTTGTTCACTAACTCCAAGAGGGTCGGATTATTCTGCACCATTTGTGCCCCTCTCCTGGCGGCAACGCAAACTCCGGCACGACGCAGATTCACCTGCCTGCCGACCTCGGCGCCGCTGTGGCCTGCCTCGCGGACGGCCAAATAACAGATGACGGCGCGGGCCTCCGCAATCCGAAGTGCACGGGTATTCGCCCGCAACTCCTTTAAATCTATCCCGAAGTATTGGCAACTTCTGGCGACAATGTCGTCTATTTGAACAGACACCGGCAATTTCGTCCTGAGATCTCGCCGCATCCGTAGTTCGTCAACAAATTCGCCACTGCCGAGAATTCTCGCATCGAAAGTTTCTTCGCTTCGCTCATCAATTGTCGCCACCAACCTCTTTCGACTGCTGCCAAAGTCCTCGCGTTTTCCCAATGCTACCCCGTCAGCAACGAATTGCCGATACAGCTTTCCAGCCTCGCGTTTTCCCTTGGCAAAGAACATTAGAATCTCATCCGTGACTTGCCCCGCCAATACTCCTTTGCCCATGACGACCGCGTGGCCCGACCAGGCATAACGGTCAAGTGCGTCGAGGTTTTGAACCAGTCCAGCTCGCAGAGGATTAAGGTGGATGTAACGAACCAGCTCCAAGAGATAGACATCCTCTTCGCAGACCATAGATTTGTACCGGTTCTGGAACAGATGCCCTGACCGTTTGTGCCTGAGGTTGAAGTAGATGGCATACCCGGTGAGCAATCGGCGCATGAACGGCGCAAGGCAGGATTGGCGCGGACGAAGCAGCAGGTGCAAGTGATTGGTCATCAACGACCAGGCCAGGCATTCGGTGTCAGTATCGACAAGAAGACTTGAAAAGCTTAGCAGGAAGCGCTCCCGGTCGGCATCATCCAGAAAGATGTCGCAACGGTCCACGCCACGCACGATGACGTGTTGTAATAGGCCAGGGGTATCAAGACGGGCTGATCTTGGCATGAATAAAAATATCAGCTTGAAGAAAGTTAGTAAACAAATAAACAACGTCCCTGACTAAGTCCCAGATAAAATCGCCGGGCTTTCTCGCGGTCGGCTGAGCTGATTTGTTATGATGAGTTTTTGTCTCTAATTTGTTCTAAGAGAGAAATAATTTTTTCCTGATTTTTTATCTGTATTCTGGCAAGTGTGGACCACTCTTGCATTTGCGATAACCCCTCTCGTGAGGTACCTTCCGATTGACTCTTGCTCTTTTTTTCAAGCACTCTGAGCCACTTGTTTGCTAAATCGGCAACTACCTTTACTGTAGCTTTCTGGCAGTTATCAATAACAATTACCCTTGCTCCCATATCAACTTGAATTTTACCTAACAGCAACCCTTGTGAGGCAGATACTGCTTGAACAGAGTCATGACGAACACTTTGTGTATCCACAGATCTTGTCAACATTGCGTGATCTAAAAACAAAAATCGTTCATTAGTTAAAGCTACCAACCAAGTATTAGTTCCCCAATCATTAGTATTTGATGTTTTAGTTTGACTCATAATCCCGGACGCGAGTGCAAAAACTATCTCGTCACCTTCAAGATAATCTGCAAGGACATTCAATTCTTTTTTTGTTCCAAAAGAATCAATACTAAGTCCATTTATTTCAAATATTCCTTTCCAATCTCTTAAACGTGTGCACTTTGCGTATTTATCATAGTTAGGGAAATCATGCTGAATAGGCTTTAAGTCATTAGTTAGGTCAACCTCTGTCGCTTCTTTGTTCATTGATATTCTCCTTTCATGATGGTGAAAAAATCATAACGGCCTTCATAACCTGACCGGGCCAATGAAGATGACCGCTTCAGCGCCGCCAGATTCAACCCGGTCAGGTTTATGATTTTGTTAGCCTTTTTTATAAATACATTGGGTTACGCCATTTCGACCATTCTTTGTCCCGCTTATATGAGCTTGAATCTTGTGGCTCAAGAATAAATTTTTTGTTATCCATACGCATTAAAACAACTTCAACATTAAGTTCATCTGCAATCTCTAGCATTGTATCTATATTGTGTTTTTCCATTTTGCAACCCAGGAATATTTTATTTATATATGGAAATGGAATTTTGTTATCAAAAAATTGACAAATGTCACCATCTATAATTATTCTCCATTCCCTTTCATAATTCCATTTTGCTGATTTAACTATAAATGATTTGTATAAAAGTGCGTCAACTTCGCTATCGTGAATCAACTTATTGTTATCATCAATTTGAATCTTCTTTAATTTCGTTTTTGGAATATTTATTCTATTAGCAGTGTATATTACTGGAAACAATCCTGCTACCGTAAGCAACACTGTCCTTTCTGCCAAGAATGCCTCTCCGGTATCTTTTGTATATGCTTGTTTTAAAGGAAGTATGTTAGAAGGATTAATTTTTGAAATATCGTATTGCACACAAAATCCTTTGTGGTTATCGGCATAGTGAGACCACATTTGGATCATGTGCTCGAAGTCATTACTTGTGGGAGGAAAATTATTTGAGTCTAGTTCTGAGAAGCAAGCAATTCTAATATTTACATCTCTTAATTTACCAATTTTTGTTTCTACTTCATTTCGAAAATCAGCTCTTAGCTTATAAATAGTATTTTGAAATTCCTTGCTTTTTTCATCACACACTTTGTGTATGACTGACCAGTATTCTTCATTTTTGTTGCTCCAACCCCAAATGTATTCCGTTGTTGAATTGTAAATTCTGTAATACTCACTCTCTGTAAAACCATGTTTTATGTTTGATTCATCAACTAATCCGATTTGTTTTATATATTCTAATAGGGAGAGTTTTTCATAACTACTTGCATCATATCCAGTATGGCAGTCAAAAGGGTCGTTGAAAGATTGGGGATGAGAAAACCAAAGTCTCCTTTTTTTAATATCGATTATATTCTCTGCTGTCGGTGTATAGAATTTAAAAATTGCCCTTGGCATATGAATATTTTTATCATTTAACAGTTCTGGATTGTTTATTAGGATTTTTGAAAAAGTATCATATTTTTTAGTTTTATTGGCAAATACATTATTTATAAATGATTTTTGCCACTTCTTTTGTGATTTATAGTTCCAAGATCTCATGTTTGTTATTTGTCTGGTTTATAGGCTAACAGTATGTTTTTAAGCAGAATCGGTCACCGGCACTATAGGCAGATTCTGTATAACAAGCATTTCCCTGACTCTGTATAACAAGCAGAAAACTGAATTTTGTTGTTTGGTTTTTGGCAACTCAGCTCTGCTCTAGCTGGTATATAGAGAGGGGTTGCTAACACTGTCAAGGATAAAGAAAATGCGCTTAGCTGGTTACGTCAATCGGTGAGCCAGCCAGTTTCATTCACCCGATAACTGCCCGACCCACTCGTCGGTCTTCAGAACCTTGCTGAACCGGCACTGCGTGACCAAAATGGCCCGATGAAGTTCTTCGGCCGTCACGCTCCCGGCCTCGTTTTTAAACGCCAGGGTGCCGGTGGCGTCAGAGAGGAACTCCACACCATAGCCGAGGTGATAGGCGCGCCGAGCGGTGGTGTCGCAGCACATCTGGGTCATGTAGCCGCAGACGGTAAGGGTGTCGATGCCGTTACCTTTGAGCCACTCGGCCAGAGTTGTTTCAGCGAAACTGTCCGGCCAGTTCTTTTCAATCAAGACCTCGCGGTGCCTTCTCGCCACCTCGGGATGCAGCTCCCACTCCGGACTGCCTTTCCGGAAGACCGGCGAATTGGCCGCCAAGGAAGTATTCTGGATCACCACCACGGGGATCTGCTGAGCCGCCGCCACATCCATCACCCGCAAAATATTGCCCAGACTGCCGGGCGGATGCGACACCGGCAGTTTCCCGAAGAAATACTCGTTCTGGACATCGATCACCAGCAGTGCTCGCTTCATATTTCCAGCCTCATCTTAGTTAGATATGCCCGGGCGGCAATCGGCCGCCGATGGCAAATAGCTACCTGACAGAATGGATTACTTCAAGGGATTTCCTCGGGGCAGAAAGCGCGCCGGCTAGAGGCAGCATGGACGCAGCCCAGCGTGGCAGCCGGACGGCTCAGAAGTGCATCCCCAGGCCGAACCCGAAGATCGCTCGGGGCCGGTAGTCGTCCCGGCTGCGCCAGCCCCAGAGGTAAATCTGCTCGCCGTTTACCTGCGGCAGCGGCTGGGACTTGGCGCCACCCTCGGCGGGGCTCAGTTCGCCGATCTCCCCGACCACGGTGACAAAACGGCCGGGCTGGTGCGCGGCCAGGTCCGTGCTGCCGGTGCAGCGAAACCAGAAGAGCCCGGTGGGCTGGAGATAGTCGGCGGAACTGCCATCGTCATGCAGGGGATAGGAGAGGATTTCCAGCCGGGGTGTAGCGTCATCTTCGCTTCGGTTAACGATCAACCCGCCCCATTGCACGGTCCGGCCCCGGTAACGCTCGAAATCCTGGCGGACCTGGCTGGGAGTGGCGGAGGCATCGACCCGGCTGAGGTCGAGGGGATTCAGAGCGGCGCAACCGGCCAGCAACAGCAGCAAAGGGAAGAGCAGAGCGAGTTTGGTACTTTTCGGGACAATCATGGGAAGTCACCTCCCGGGCTCTTGCCGCTTGAAGAACGAGATGAACTCCGGCCTTCCCGGGGTGGTCGGGTGGCCGGGCGAACTACCGATCCGGCATCAACTTGGCGGCGCCGGGTTTCTTTCCGCCACCGGCGGTGCGCCTTGGTAATGATTTATCTTGGGCATCGACATACAGATCGATCAACTGCCTAATCATCCGTTGGTATTGGGTATGATGTTTAGTCGCCTCGGCCTTGAAGAACTCGATGCTTTTCTTGCTAAGAGCAATCGTGACTTTCTGGGACTCTTCCCTGAAGGCCAACTCCCCCGGCGGCGGCAGAAAATCGGCGACAACCCGGACATCTCCCAATGGTTCATCGGTGTATTTTATTTTCGTGCTCATAGATGGCCTTTCCTTTCATTCCGCCGCCAGAGCCGCCAGGATCTCGCGCAGGTGATCGATGTGGAACTGGAGGTGGTAATCGCCCAGACCGTCGATCATCCCTTCAAGGGTTGGGTACTCGCCCAGCGGCGAATCCTTCAGCTTCGGGATGTGTGCTTTGCGGCCCAGCTCTTCTGCGCTGAGCTCGCCGGTAAAGTTGGCGACCTGCTCATAATTCTTCTCGCACTCCGCGACCAGTTCGCCAAAGCTCAGACGGGCTCGATTTTCGGTATAAAACGGGTCCTCGGCCACCAGGTCCAGGGTGGGGATATCGCGGTCGAGAAAGGCCCGGAGGAACGGCAGGTGTCCCGTCCCATCCGGCCCGCTCAGGTGCGAGAGAATCTGCTTGGGCGACCACCGGTCCTTGGGAGCGCGCCCGGCCAGGCTCTCGTCCACGCCCTGGCATGCCTGTTTCAGCTCCTGAACCTTCTGCCGGATAACTTGCGCCAACTGGTTTCCACGTGATGTTGCCATGCGGTATCCTCCTTGGGCGGTTCACCCGTTTTCTATTTTGCCTGAAGCTCGTCCCATCAGTCCACGGCCAGGGCGAGCTGACCGCGCCGCTTGGGGCGAGCAGGGGATTTCATCTCCCTGTGATTTAGCCTATATCAGACTTAGCTAACGGTATGGACTTACATCCCCTCACCCAGCCCTCTCCCTGAGGGCGAGGGTAAAGGAAGCCCCCTCTACCTCGGAGAGAGGGCTGGCTTGGCTTCCTCGGCCAGGGCGGTTCCGGCAAAGGAAGACCCCCTCTACCTCAGGGAGAGGGCTGGGGTGAGGGGGTTTGACCGTGCCGGTCATTTCCAAGGGCAAGATCTTCAGCCTTCGGTCTTCAGCCTACTACCACTTCACCCCAAAATAATCGCCGCCACCTCTTTATAGCGGCCGACAAAGTGCACCGTCAGCCCCTCGCGGATATGCTCCGGCAGTTCCTCGAAATCGCCCCGGTTGGCCTCGGGCAGGATCAGTTCGGTCAGCTTCCGCCGTTTGGCGGCGATGACCTTCTCGCGGATGCCGCCCACCGGCAGGACTATGCCCGTCAGGGTCAGTTCACCGGTCATGGCCAACGGCCGGTCCAGGGAACGGTTCAGGGCCAGGAGCAGGAGGGCGGAGGCCATGGCCACCCCGGCGCTGGGACCGTCCTTGGGGGTCGCCCCCTCCGGCACGTGCAGATGGACAAAACGCTTGCCGAAAAAGTCGTCCTGGTCGCCGTAATCCTTGGCGTGGGCGGCCACATAGCTGTAGGCAATCTCGGAAGACTCGCGCATCACGTCGCCCAGCTGGCCGGTCTGCTTGAAGCCCCGGGCCTGCTCGTGGATGCAGGTCGCCTCCACCGGCAGGGTCACCCCGCCCAGCGGCGTCCAGGCCAGGCCGGTGACCACCCCCACCCCGCCCATCCGCTTCTCCGGCCGGAACACCGGCTTGCCCAGATAATCCTCCAGGTTCTTGCCGGTGACGCTGATCTTGGCCTCCGGCTCCTCCAGCAGCCGCACCACCGACTTGCGGATAATCTTCAGCAGCTCCTTCTCCAGCCGCCGCACCCCGGCCTCGCGGGCGTAGTTTTCGATGATCAGCCGCAGGGCCGGCTCGCTCAAATTGATCTGCTTCTTCTTCAAGCCGCTGCGCTTCAAGGCCCGCGGCCAGAGATGGTTTCTGGCGATGGCCATTTTCTCCTCGGTCAGGTAGCCGGAGAGGCGGATGATCTCCATCCGGTCCAGGAGCGGACCGGGGATGGTGTCGAGCTGGTTGGCGGTGCAGATGAAGAGCACCTTGGAGAGATCGACCCGCAAATCGAGATAATGGTCGAGGAAATCGACGTTCTGCTCCGGGTCCAGCACCTCCAGGAGCGCCGAGGCGGGATCGCCCTGGTAGGAGGCGCCGATCTTGTCGATCTCGTCCAGCATGATCACCGGATTGGCCACCTCCACCTCTTTCAAGGCCTGGACGAACTTGCCGGGCATCGCCCCGATGTAGGTGCGGCGATGGCCCTTGATCTCGGCCTCGTCGCGCATGCCGCCCAGACTGAAGCGGTAGAAGCGGCGGCCCAGGGCCTCGGCCACCGAGCGGCCGATGGAGGTTTTACCGACCCCGGGCGGGCCGACCAGCAGCATGATCGAACCGGAAATCTCCTTCTTATAGGCCCCCACCGCCAGAAACTCGATGATCCGCTCCTTGACGTCGCCCAGACCGTCGTGGTCGCGATCGAGGACCTTGCGGGCCACCTTGATGTCGAGATTGTCGGGCGAGTAAATGCCCCAGGGCACCGCCGTCGCCCACTCCAGGTAGTTGCGGGTCACCCCGTACTCCGGCGAGCCGGTTTCGAGAATCGCCAGTTTCTTCAACTCCTCCTTGATCTTTTTCAGGACCGCTTTGGGCGGGTGCAGCGGCTCCAAACGCTCCTGGAACATCTCGACGTCGGAACTGCGGTCATCCTTCTTGATGCCCAGCTCCTCCTGGATGGTCTTCATCTGCTCGCGCAGGAAGAACTCGCGCTGGCGGACGTTGATCTTGCGATTGACCTCCTGGCTGATCTCGCTCTGGAGGCGGGCCACCTGCAGCTCCTTCTGGAGCAGGGGCAAGACCCGCTTCATCCGCGCCAGCACCGGCAGGGTGGCGAGGATCGCCTGCAGCTCATCGCCCTTGCCGGTGGTGAGGGTGGCGGCGAAGTCGGTAAGCGGCGAGGGGTCGCCGGGGTTGAAGAACTTCAGGTACTGCTTGACCTCCTCGCTATAGAGGGGGTTGATCTGCACCAGCTCCCGGACCCCGTTGATCATGGCCAGGGCATAAGCCTTGACCTCGCTGGCGTCACCCTCCTCGACTTCGGCAGCGGCCGGATATTCGACCTCGACCAGGAAGGGGATCTCCCGGCTCAGCCAGCGCTTGATCCGGAAACGCTGGATGGCGTGACCGATGAACTGGATGTTGCCCTCCTGCTTGACCGGTTTGTGCAGCTTGGCCAGACAGCCGATCTCGGCAAAATCCGCCGGCCCCACCCGCTCGGCGGGAACCTCGCCGACATAGACCAGGCCGCAGCTCTGATGGCCAGCCCCGCCGATCTTGTTGATGGTACCGGCCCAGCGGTCGGCGCTGACCACCACCGGCTGGACCTGGCCGGGAAAGACCGGCCGGTTGTTGACCGGCAGCAGATAGAGATGGGTGGGCAGGACCTGGCCGGGCAGGGCCAGGCTGAGGTTTTCCTCCTCGGTGATGACTTCGGCGCCGTGGCCGTTGATCTGATCGTGGTCTTTGTGGTCGGTCATATCTAAACTCCCAAAAGTTCTAGTGCTTAATTCTACTTTGTCAGATTCCCGAAGAATCCTGGAGCCAGGAGTCAGAATTCAGAAGAAATGAAGAACACTCATCTCCCTGGTAATCCCGTACCTTCTGGCTCCTGAATTCTGATTTCCCCATAGAATTCAGGTTGCGGAATTACGGTTTGGGGTTGGCCGCTAACCCTCCCAGTGATCGAGACCAAGGTCGCAGACCCCTGCTTTTATCAGTATTCACGGTGGCCGACCCTGTCAACAATGGCCGGGAAGAAGGAGGCAATCCCCTCGCCCTCAGGGAGAGGGTTAGGGTGAGGGGATCTATCAGTAGCCTCAAGCAACAAGGGCCAAATCAGGCAGACTGACCGCCGCTTTCAGGATCGATCTTTCACCCAGCCAATCTCCTTGGCGGTGGCCGGGCCGACCACCACCTGCCCCAGCCCCTCGGGCATGGCCACCTGCCCCACCGCCATCGGCACCACCCCGCCCATGATCTCGGCCCGCTCCTGGGGATACAGGGGCTGGCGCTCCGGCTCGGCAAAACCGTCCGGGAAAGTGGGCTGCCCGGTGGCCAGATCGTACTTGTCGGTGGCGCCCAAGGTATGGAGCAACTCGTGGGCGATCACCACGTTGTTGCCGGGGGCGTCACGCCGGGCGGCGAAAGCCTTGACCACCCCGACCTGGCCCTTCTGCAGCCCCAGGGAATGGTCGAGTTGCCGATGGTCGGCCGGATCGTAATAGAGCACGAAGAGCTTGATATCGCCGGGCCCCTGGTAATTATCGACCCACCAGGCCCACCAGCGCAGACGCAGGCTCCAGAGCATAATGGCCGGGATCGCACCGCCCACCGGGGCAACCGGCGGCAGGGAGCCGACCTCGCCGGCCAGTTCCACGGTGAGCGGCCGGCCCAGCTGCAAGTTGTACCGTTTACCTTCACCGGCCACAAAGTCAGCGACCGGCTGAAAGTCGTCAACCGTCAGGCCGGCAATACAGCGGGCCGCCGCCGCGCTGCCGTCACCGTTGATCGGATAGACCACCGCCTCCAGCGGCACCTCCCAGGCGGTGGCGCGCACCCTGGTCAACCAGGTCTGCCCGGCCGCCAGGACCAAGAGCAGCAGGAGAATGGTAATCCGGATAGCTTTAAACATGGGGAAAGGACCTGAAGTTGAATGTAGCAGCTTGGTCAGATTGGGGAATTCAGCATCCGGAATTCAGGAGCCAGAACGTTTGGATTATTAGAGGCGCGGGATGTTCCTCTTTGCTCCTGAATTCTGACTCCTGACTTCTGACTCCTGGATTTTGGATTTTGGATTCTGGATTCTGGATTCTGGATTCTGGATTCACTTTATTCCCCTTCCCCCAACCGGTCGGCCAGCATCGCGACCGCCAGGGCGTAGAGATCGGAACGGTTCCACTTGCGCAGCACCCGGAAATTTTCGTAGACCAGAAAGGCCCGGCCGGAGGCAGCATCGGGGATGATCAGGGAGGCCTCCTGCTCCAGCCCGGCCAACGCGCCGCCGTCCAGGGCCTGCACGCCCCGCTCCCGCCATTGGGCCAGACTCAACCGCTGCCCGTGGCCGAGTAACTCCGGCCCGACCGGCCGGGACAACCGCACCTCGCACCCCCAACCCTGGCCGGTGCGCCAGCCGGAATCGGCCAGGTAGGCGCCGCCGGTGGCAAACAGGTCGCCCGGGTCGCGCCAGATATCCACCTGGCCGTCGCCGTTATAGTCCACCGCGAAGCGGCGATACACGGTGGGCATGAACTGCAGGCCGCCCATGGCCCCGGCCCAGGAGCCGCGTAAGTCAGCCAGGGTAACCCGGTGCTCTTCCAGGATATGCAGGGCCGCCAGCAGCTCGGCGCGGAAATAAGCGGCCCGGCGAGGGTCGTAGGCCAGGGTGACCAGGGCGCCAACCACCGGCAGATTGCCGGTGACCCGGCCGTAATCGCTTTCAGCGCCCCAGAGGGCCACCAGAAAACGCGGCTCGACCCGGTAACGGGCCTGGATCTCCAGCAGCAACTGGTGGTGATGGCGCAACTGCGCCTGGCCCGTGGTCAACCGTCGTTCGCTGAGCAGTCGGGCCAGATAGGCCTCCAGGCCAAGTTTAAGCTCCGGCTGGTTCCGGTCGCTGGCCAGCACCTCCGGTAGCGGCGCCACCCCGGCCAGGGCCGCGTCAAAGGTGGCCGCCGAGATTCCCTCGGCCAGGGCCTCGACCCGCAGGCCCGCCAGCCAGTCGGCGTAAAGCCAGGGCGAATCTTCCCGGGGAATCTGGTCGCCTGCAGGCCGGGCTTGAACCACGTCAACCGCCCTAGGGGAAGGCAAATCGTCGCCCGCCAGGCCCGGCTCGGCCGGACGCTGCGGATTCTGTACCGCCGCCACTCGCGGCTCCTGGCGAAGCAAGGTTGCCTCGCCATTGGCATTACCAGTCGGGACGGCGGCCCGCGCCAGCGGGGAACGCAGTAGCAGGCCCAGCAGCAGGCCGAGGCTGGTCAATCCGAGGCTTACTAGAGTACGGGGATTTTTCATCATCATGACCTCCATGGCAATTATGCCATGTTACCGAAGCAACCCCGCCCCGGCAAGACGAAATCGGCAACGACCACCGCAGTCAAGGCGGTTGGCTTACCCCCGCGAAAAGGGTATCATGGCCGCATGTCTGCCCAGCCCCAGGATAGCGTCCGTCCGGAACGGGTGATCATCCACCTCGATATGGATGCCTTCTACGCCTCGGTGGAGGTCCGCGACAACCCGGCCCTCAAGGGCAAACCGGTGGTGGTCGGCGGCCCCTCCGGCCGCTCGGTGGTCTCGGCCGTCTCCTATGAGGGCCGCCGCTACGGGATCCGTTCGGCCATGCCGATCAGCCGCGCCCGCCAGCTCTGCCCGGAGGCGATCTTCCTGCCGGTCCGCATGGGTCGCTACCGAGAGGTCTCCGACCAGATCATGGCCATCTTCGAGAGCTTCACCCCGCTGGTCGAGCCGCTCTCCCTGGACGAGGCCTTTCTGGATGTCACCGGCTCGGCCCGCCTGTTCGGCTCCGGCCGGGAGATCGCCATCGCCATCAAACGGTTGATCCGCGAAGAAACCGGCCTGACCGGCTCGGCCGGAGTGGCCGCCGTGAAACTGGTGGCCAAGATCGCCTCCGACCTGCAAAAACCCGACGGCCTGACTATAGTTCCCATGGGCAGCGAGCGGGACTTCCTGGCCCCCCTCGCCATCTCCCGGCTCTGGGGGGCCGGCGCGGCCACCATCAAGGAGCTGGCCCTGCTGGGGGTGAGTACCATCGGCGATCTGGCCGCCTTGCCGGTTGACCTCCTGACCGCCCGCTTCGGCAAGTCCGGGCTGCACATACACCAATCGGCTCTGGGCCTCGACGACCGGGAAGTGGTGCCGGAACGGGAGGCCAAATCGGTGGGGCACGAGGACACCTACGAGGAAGACCTGCGCTCCGCCGCCCAGATCAGGAAGGAACTGCTCTCCCTGGCCGTCCGGGTCGGCGCCCGGCTGCGCCGCCACCAATTGGCGGGGCGGACCATCTCCCTCAAGGTCCGTTACGCCGACTTCTCCACGATCAGCCGGGCCGTGACCTTAAAGGAGGCCACCGGCGACGGCCAGTTGCTCTTCCGGGCCGCCCTGGAGCTGCTGACCAAGACCGAGGCCCACCGCCGGGCCGTGCGACTCCTGGGGATCAGCGTCAGCAACCTGCTGCCCGACAACACGCCCCGGCAGAACGACCTGTTCGGGGTCAGCCGCCAACAGATCCGCCGGGACGACCTGAACCGGGCCACCGACCAGATCAATCGCAAGTTCGGCCGGGATGCGATCAATCCGGCCTTGCTTAGCCGGACGAAAGAGCCGGCCGGTGAATGACCCTGGCTGCAATCCTGGCCACTATTGACGCCAGCAGGAAAGCCCGGGATGCTCGAAATTGTCGTGGAGATCTCGTCATTGCGAGGAGGGGAGCAGCACCGACGTGGCAGGCAAGCGAAGCTTCCATCTCCAGTTGAAGGCACCATTTCTACTAGTACCCTGGCACAAGGTTGCCAGTTCCAGGAGATTGCTTCGTCGCCTTGCTCCTCGCAATGACGCAGTCTCTCTCCATTAACTCTCTCCATTAACCGGGAGTCCAAGAATGACCAAGACCATCTTCATGATCCACGGGATGTGGTGCGGCCCCTGGTGCTGGGAAAACTACCGGACCGTTTTGGAGGCCAGGGGCTACCGCTGCCTCACCCCGACCCTCCGCTATCACGACGTTGATCCGCAAGCCCCGCCCGATCCCCGCCTGGGCACCACCGGCCTGCTGGATTATGTGGCCGATCTGGAACAGGAACTGCGGCAATTGGACAGCCCGCCGATCATCATCGGCCATTCCCTGGGCGGGATGCTGGCCCAGATTCTGGCCGCCCGAGGTCTGGCCCAGGCCACCGTCCTGCTCACCCCCGCCGCCCCGGCCGGCATCCTGGCCTTCACCCCATCGGTGCTCAAGAGCTTCTGGCACGTCCAGTCCCACTGGGGATTCTGGCGGAAACCGATGGTTCCCAGCTTCGCAGATGCGGCCTACGCCGTGCTCCACCTCCTGGAGCCGGAGGAACAGCGGGCGGCCTACGCCAGGATGGTGCCGGAGTCGGGTCGAGTGGCGGCGCAGCTCGGTTACTGGTTTCTGACCTCCGAGCCGGCCTCCCGGGTGGACGAGAAAAATCTCACCTGCCCGCTGCTGGTGGTTGCCGGCAAGCTGGACCGGATCACCCCGGCCTCCGTGGTGCGGCGCATTGCCCGCAAATACCAGCCCGGCGCGACCTATCGGGAGTTCGACAATCAGGCCCACTGGGTGCTCGGCCAACCGGGCTGGCGGGAGGTCGCCGATTATGTTGCCGACTGGCTGGATGATCGAACTTCATCAAATACATAGCCAACACGATTTCAAACAGTTATTCCGTTCATCCTGATCCTGAGCCTGCCGAAGGGTCGAAGAGCGGCCCAACCTTTTCGCGAGACCAACAAGGACATACCATGACCACCGTCACCTTAAAACCCGGTAAAGAAAGATCGCTCCTCCGCCATCATCCCTGGATCTTTTCCGGTGCCCTGGCCAAAGGATTGGCCGGGGCAACTTCCGGCGAGACCGTGGAACTGGTTTCCAGCCGGGGAGAGTTCCTGGCCCGGGGCGCCGCCTCGCCCCACTCCCAGATCGCTGTGCGGATCTGGAGCTTTGATCAGGCGGAGGTGATTGACCGGGAGTTCTTTCGCCGCCGTTTGAGCCAATCGCTGGCCCGCCGGGCCGGGTTACCCGGGCTGGAATCCACCACCGGGCTGCGGCTGGTCAGTGCGGAGTCGGACGGGCTGCCGGGGCTGATCGTTGATCGCTACGGCGACTTCCTGGTCGCCCAGTTCCTGGCGGCCGGGCCGGAGTTATGGAAGCAGACCATCGTCGAACTGCTCGGGGGACTCCTGCCCAATCGCGGTATCTACGAGCGCTCGGATGCGGCGGTGCGAGCCAAGGAAGGGCTGGCCCAGGTGAAGGGGTTGCTGGCCGGCGAAGAACCGCCGCCACTGGTCGAGATCGCGGAAGGCGGCTTGAAGTTTCTGGTCGATGTGGTCAACGGCCACAAGACCGGCTTTTACCTGGACCAGCGGGAAAACCGCCGGGAGGTAGGGTTGTTCGCCAGGGGCAGGAGCGTGCTGAACTGCTTTGCCTACAGTGGCGGCTTCGGCCTGCACGCCCTGGCCGGCGGCGCCACCCAGCTGACCAATCTGGAAATCTCCGCCCCCTCATTGGCGCTGCTGGCCGAAAACCTGCGGGTCAACGGCCTGGACGATGCGCGGGTGGAAAACCTCAAGGGCGATGTCTTCGCCGAGTTGCGCCACTACCAGGAGGCGGGCCGCAAGTTTGACCTGATCATCCTCGACCCGCCCAAGTTCGTCGAGTCCCAGGGCCAGCTGCCCCGCGGCGCCCGGGGTTACAAGGACATCAACCGGCTGGCCTTCGGCTTGCTCAACCCCGGCGGCCTGCTCTTCACCTTCTCCTGCTCGGGCCTGCTCCCCGCCGACCTTTTCCAGAAGATCGTCGCCGACGCCGCCCTGGACGCGGGCCGCGAGGCACGAATCATCAAAAAGCTCGGCCAGGCCCTGGACCACCCGATCGGCCTGAATTTCCCGGAAGGCAGTTATTTGAAGGGGTTGCTCTGCCGGGTGGATTAAGGGAGTAACACCGAGCTTTATTGTTGACGCGGGAATGCTCCATCGTTAACATACCGGTAAGAGTAATACCGAATTAATTCTTACTTTTCTGGGTGCTATCCATGCGAATTACCTCCAAAGGCCAGGTCACTATCCCACTGGCAGTACGGCAAAAAGCCGGGCTACTGCCGAACACCGAAGTCGATTTTGTCATCAAGGGCAATACGGTTCAGATTGTCAAAGCCGCCGACTCGGAAAGATCGCGAGGCAAAAAGCTGATTGCCAGGCTACGCGGTAAAGCAACAGTGAAGATGTCAACCGACGACATCATGGCCTTGACCAGAGGGGATGAATGATTCCCGAGAGAATCATGGTAGACAGCAATGTCCTCCTCGATATCCTGACCGAGGACAAAACCTGGTTTACGTGGTCAGCCGCCAAACTAGCCGAATGCGCAGAGAACTCCGTGCTCTGCATCAACCCCGTCATCTATTCCGAGGTTTCCATCGGCTTTGCGCGGATTGAGGATATGGAAATCGCCCTGCCGGAAGACACCTTTTCCCGTCTCCCTCTCCCCTACGAAGCCGCCTTTCTGGCGGGGAAATGCTTTCTCCGCTACCGCCGATCCGGCGGTTTAAAACGTTCACCATTGCCGGATTTCTTAATCGGCGCCCACGCGGCCGTCGGCAAAATGACTCTGCTGACCAGGGACAGCGCAAGATACCGCACCTATTTCCCCAGGCTAACCTTGTTATGCCCTTAAATGACACATTCGGCGCAATGCGCTTCGCTTATTGACGCCCTACATTGATGTACCAGATACAGCTTACAAGCTAAGAGGTTGATTAACAATGACACATAGAATACAGGAAGCATTTACCGAACTGCATCAGGTCGCAAAAGAAAAATCATTATTTGCTGGAAAGAAAAACGAATGGATTTGCAAACTCAACCAAACTGAAATTGGGATGATAGGTGAAAAACTAGTTTCCGATGTTCTTGGTGGTGCAATAACCAGAGAACGTGCTATTGGATACAATGTAATTGTTGGGAAAAAATTAATAGAGGTCAAGATGTCAAGAATTTCACTAGCGAATGGTTTTCCAAGATTATCTTGGGGACAAATAAGACCAAAAGACAAATACACACACATCTGTTTTGTTGCTGTATATCCAGAAGACGTGCGCGCTTTTCTTGTACCAAGAGATGAAATTAATATTAATAATTTGTCATTTTCTCATGGCACAGAATCTGAATTCAGAATGTATACCGTACAAACAAGAAAAATTAATGAATTATTCCCTTGGATGACTATACATGAAATTTTATAAATAACCCGTAAGGCGCAACTCCTGCCGTAATGTAGGGCGTCAATAAGCGCAGCGCATTGCGCCGGATGTTCCATCAATACTTCAACCCGGTCCGCTCCTTGACTAAATCCAGAGTAACAATCGCCTTCTCCCGCGCCTTCTCGGCACCCCGGCCCAGCACCTCGTGGACATAGGCCCGGTCATTCTCCAGCTTCTCCCGCTTATCCCGCGCTTCGCGGAAATACTCCCAAATCAAATCGACCAGTTCCAGCTTGACCTTGCCGTACATGGCCCCGCCGTTAACGTATAACTCGTAAGGCGCAATCTCCTGCCGTAATGTAGGGCGTCAATAAGCGCAGCGCATTGCGGATGTTCAATCAATACTTCAACCCGGTCCGCTCCTTCACCAAATTCAAGGTTACCACCGCCTTCTCCCGCGCCTTCTCGGCCCCACGTCCCAGCACCGCATGGACATAGGCCCGATCGTTCTCCAACTTCTCCCGCTTCTCCCGCGCCGCGCGGAAATACTCCCAGATCAAATCGACCAGTTCCAGCTTGACCTTGCCGTACATGGCCCCGCCGTTAACGTATAACGCGTGGGTCTCAGCCAGCCGGTCGGCCGGGGCGAAGAGCTTGTAGATGGCAAAGAGGTTGCACTTCTCCGGGTCCTTGGGCGCCTCGACCGGGGTGGCGTCGGTGGTGATGGCCATCACCTGCTTTTTCAGGGCCTTCTGGTCCTGGAAGATCGGGATGGTGTTGCCGTAAGACTTGGACATCTTCTGCCCGTCCAGGCCGGGGACCACGGCCAGGTTGTCGTCGATCACCGGCTCGGGGATCACGAAGGTCTCGCCGAAGGTGTTGTTGAACTTGATGGCGATGTCGCGGGTCACTTCGACATGCTGTTTCTGGTCCTTGCCCACCGGCACCTTGTCGGCCTGGTAGATCAGGATATCGGCCGCCATCAGCACCGGGTAGGAGAAGAGGCCGTGACTGGCGAAAAGATTCTTGGCGACTTTATCCTTATAGGAGTGGCAACGCTCCAGTAAACCCATGGGGGTGAGGGTGGAGAGCACCCAGGTCAGCTCGGTGACCTCCGGCACGTCGCTCTGCACCCAGAAGATGCACTTCTCGGGATCTAGCCCCAGGGCCAGGAAGTCGGCGGCGGCGTTGAAGGTGTCGCGGGCCAGCCGCTCCCGGTCGTGGACGCTGGTCAATGCGTGCAGGTTAACGATAAAGGCGTAAAGCTCGGAGCTGTCCATGTTGGCGATCATCGAGCGCATCATCCCGAAGTAGTTGCCGATATGGAGCTGCCCGGAGGGCTGGATGCCGGAGAGGATTTTCATGGTTGGTGTCCTGATTGGTTAACCGTTTGATGAGCGATAAAATGCTAGAAAGGTACAAACTTTTGATCCCCTCACCCTGACCCTCTCCCGGAGGTAGAGGGAACAACTGGCCTCAATTTTGGAGTTGATCGCAAAACTTGTTATTCAGGATCAGAGCTGAATGCCATCTGACTTAAAATTACCTGACTAAGTCAACCTGCCTCCTCGCCCACAGGGAGAGGGTTGGGGTGAGGGGACGATTGTAACTCCGCCCAAAATTCGCTCCAATACAGCTTCGGTCTCGGTCAAAACTTCATGGTTCCAGAAGCGCAAAACCCGGTAGCCCAAACCTTCCAGATACTCCGTCCGGTCACCATCCTGCTGTTCACCATGCTGACCGCCATCGGCTTCGACAATCAGCTTTTTCTCGATGCAGACGAAGTCGGCGATATAGGGACCAAGCTCCAATTGCCGCCTGAATTTACATCCGCCAAGTTGCCGCGCCCGCAAGTGGTGCCAAAGCAGTGTTTCGACCTCGGTCGAACGGCGACGTAAATTTCGGGCCAAGGATTTCATTATGATCCCCTCACCCTGACCCTCCACCCCACAAGAAGGTACCGAGATCCCTGAGGTAGAGGGAATTCATGCCCTATCCTCCTCGGCAAAATACCAACTGCTAATAAGAAATGCGCCGCTTTAGGTTAAACTTCGCAAGGGCCGGATGTTAAAAAAAAATGGGGGTGCAGGCAATAACTTTCTGCACCCCCATTATGGCTTTATTTCCGAGGTTTCGCTTACTTCACTTCCTCAAAGTCGGCATCAACCACGT
>JAGVGT010000096.1 GCA_020056965.1 Deltaproteobacteria bacterium | reverse complement strand
GGCCCGTCCGGCATCGAACAGGTCGCCACCCTGGCCGGCGTCAGTCAGGTGGTCTCGGCGGTGGTCGGGGCCGCCGGGCTGTTGCCGACCCTGGCCGCCATCCGGGCCGGCAAACACATTGCCCTGGCCAACAAGGAAACCCTGGTGATGGCCGGGGAACTGATCATGGCCGAGGTGGCCCGCATGGGTGTCACCCTGCACCCGGTAGACAGCGAGCACAGCGCCATCGCCCAGGGGTTGGACGCCGGCCGCCGCGAGGATGTCAGCCGCCTGGTCCTGACCGCCTCGGGCGGTCCCTTCTTCCGCCGCCCGGACAAGGACCTGGCCACCGTCACTCCGGCCGAGGCCCTGGCCCATCCCAACTGGAGCATGGGCAAAAAGATTTCCATCGACTCAGCCACCCTGATGAACAAGGGGCTGGAGGTCATCGAGGCGCACCACCTCTTTGCCATCCCGGTTGAGCAGATCGAGGTGCTGATCCATCCCCAGTCCATCGTCCACTCCTTGGTCGAGTACCGCGACGGGGCGCTGATCGCCCACCTGGGCATCCCCGACATGCAGATCCCCATCGCCTATGCCTTGAGCTTCCCGGAGCGGCTGGACCTCAAGCTGCCCCGCCTGAACCTTGCCGCCGCACCCAACCTGGAGTTCCAGGCCCCGGACCATCAACGTTTTCCGGCTCTGCGCCTGGCCTGCCAGGCCTGCCAAGACGGCGGCACCCTGCCGGCAGCCCTGAACGGCGCCAACGAGGTGGCCGTGGAGGCCTTTCTGGCCGGAGCCATCAGCTTCACGGCCATTACCGGGATCGTGACGGAAACCCTGCGGTGCTATGCACGACGGGAGGCCGATGCTCTCGCCACCATCCTGGCCGCCGATACGGAGGCCAGACAGATTGCCAAAGCCCTTGTCGATTCCGGTTTTGGAAGCTAGACTGGTTATCGACAACTCCGCGTTTGTCGGGTTACACCCTGACGGCTAACCCGACCTACACAATTAACACCTCAACTTTCGGAGTTTAACTTTGGTCTGATTTCACCAAGAGTTACATGAAGCGAATCGCTATCGATTCGTCATGCCGGACTTGATCCGGCAGCCAGAAATCGTCGTGAGGTCATAAAACTGGATTCCGGCTAAAGCATGCCGGAATGACGAGTGAGACTAATCGCCGTAATGCTCATAATCACAGTCAGTTACATTAACCACAAAAGTTGAGTTAAACCTTCAGTCTTCAGTCATTTACCTTCTACCTTCCAACTGAAATAAACACCATGACCTCATTTATCTCCTTCATCATCGTGCTCGGCATCCTGATCTTCGTCCATGAGTTCGGCCATTTTCTCTGCGCCAAACTCTTCGGGGTCAAGGTCCTCAAATTCTCCCTGGGCTTCGGCCCGAAACTGGTCGGTTTCCAGCGCGGCGAGACCGAATATCTGATCAGCGCCCTGCCCCTGGGCGGCTACGTGAAGATGGTCGGCGAGCAGGGTGATGAAACGGTCAATGACGAGGACGAGTCCCGCTCCTTTGCCAACAAGCCGGTCTGGCAACGCTTCATCATTGTCGCCGCCGGGCCGCTTTCCAACCTGCTGTTTGCGGTCTTCGTCTTCTTTCTGGTTTTCGCGATCAACGGCCTGCCCAAACCGGTGGAAAACTCGGTGATCGGGGCGGTCACCGCCAGCTCTCCCGCCGATCAGGCCGGCCTGAAAGCCGGGGACGTGATCGCCTCGATTAACGGCCAAGCGACCGCGACCTGGGAAGAGGTGGCCGATCTGATCTCCGCCAGCCAGGGTAAGCCGATAAGCCTGGAAATCAAACGGGGCCAAGAGCAGCTGACCACCACCGCTAAACCCGAGATTTCGGCCAGCCGCAACATCTTCGGCGAAGAGACCGGCAAACGGTACATGATCGGAATCTCCCGCAGCGACGAAGTGGTCTACGAGCCGGTCTCGCTCGGGAAGGCGCTCCTGACCGGCTTCGCCCAGACCTGGGGCTTCATCTATCTGACCATCCTGGGCATCGTCAAAATGATCCAGGCCATCATCCCGGCCAGCGAGTTGGGCGGCCCCATCCTCATCGCCCAGCTGGCCGGCAAGCAGCTGCAACAAGGCTGGACCAGCCTGGCCTATTTCATCGGGCTGATCAGCGTTAACCTGGGAATATTAAACCTCCTGCCCATCCCGGTCCTGGATGGCGGCCACCTGATGTTCTTCACCTACGAGGCGCTCCGCCGCAAACCCGTGTCACAGCGGGCCATGGAGATCTGTCAGCAGGTTGGCCTGGTACTCCTCGCCACGCTGATGGTCTTTGTTTTCTACAACGATATCGCCCGCCTGTTCCACCAGGGCTGAAAGCTGCCCATGGCTGCCCCCTCTACCCAACCGGCGACTAAACCGCTGCTCGCCATTGAGTGCGCCACCATGTGCGGAAGCGTCGCACTGATCAGCAACAGCCGCTGTCTGGCCGAATATTCCCTGGACGTTCAAACCACCCACTCCCAACGGTTGCTCAAGCAGTTGGAGCTAATTCGTCAAAAGGTCGGGGTGGAATGGCCGGAACTGGCTGGCCTGGCGGTGAGTCTGGGACCGGGCAGTTTTACCGGCTTGCGGATCGGCTTGAGCGTCGCCAAGGGGCTGGCCCTAGCCGTCGGTCTGCCGCTCATGGGGGTCTCGACCCTGGACGGTCTGGCCCGCCAGGTCGTGGCGCTGCCGGGCACCAAGCTTTGCGCCCTGCTGGACGCCCGCAAGCAGGAGGTCTACGCGGCCTTCTATACCAGCGGGGAGGACGGACTGCCGGTGCGCACCGGTGCGGACCTGGTGCTGCGCCCGGAACGGCTGGCCGAGCAGCTGAGCGGCCCCATCATTCTGGTCGGCGACGGGGCAACCACCTACCGGGAAATCTTCAAGAACCAGCTGGGCGAGGCGGCCATCTTCGCCCCGTCCGCCAGCCACTTCCCCCGCGCCGCCACCATCGGCCAGCTCGGCGAGGAACTGCTGGCCCGAGGCGAATTACTCGACCCGGTCAGTAGCGTGCCCATATACGTGCGCGCCTCGGAAGCGGAGATTAATCTGCGCCAGAAAAAGTAACCAGGGTGACAGATTGATCAAATAAATCTGTCACCTTCCTGCCCAGCTATCCCTCCCGACCATGGGGACGGACCTTAGGTCTGTCCCCGAATCGTACTCAAACCAACCGACCACAGATTAATTAAAACCCCACTTGCTCCCGAATCTCCGCCCACTTGGCAACCAGCCGCTTTTCCGAGATCGGGTAGATAGTCTTGATCTCCTGGGCGAAGAGCGAGACCCGGAACTCCTCAACCATCTCACGGAAATCCTCCACCAGCTGACGTTGTTCAGCAGCAAAGAGCGGCCGTTTGAGTAGGTCCTGCAAGCGCTCCTCGTGGGGCAGCACCTGCGCCGCCCGGGCGCGGTCGCGGACCGGATCGACATGGGCCCGCTCGACCCGTCGGGCCAGAGTCAGCAGGTAGCGCTGGCTGTTGCGCAACCGCCGGGCGTCGTAATCGGCCAGAAAATCCGGGGGCAGCAGTTGCTCCAGGTGGCGGCGACAATCGGCGAACTTTACCTTCCCGCCGCCCGCCCCCATCGATTCGTAGCGGTGGAGCAGGTCCAGCACCAGGCGACGCTCCCGCAGGGTCGCCACCACCAGGTCGAAGAGTTCCCGGCCCAGGAGAAAAAGCCCCTTCCCCTTGACCCTGGACACCACGGCCGCGAATTCCTCGGCGCTGGGGATCAGTCCGACCCGGGTGGTAAAAGACTCGATCAGAATAAACTCCAGCAAGGCCCGGTTCAACTCCGCCCGCTCGCCCAGCCCTTCCAACAGCGCCCAGTGCTCCTTGCCCAGGGCGAAATCCTTCTTCAACCCCTTGAAACCGCCGAACTCACGCCCGTAGAGAAACAGCAGCGCTCGGCTGGTTTGCTGCCGCCGTTCCGCCTCGTCACTGAAGAGATGCAGCCGGACCGAGTCGCCCTCTTCCGCCTGTAGGCCCGGAAAGGCATAGCCCAGGAGGAGGCCATCGCGCCCCTGGAGGGGCAACTTCTCAGGGAGACCGGCAAAATCCCAACCGGTGATCCCCCCGCGCTGCCAGCGGCTCCGCAAGCCATCCAGCAATCCGGCCGCCGCACTACTGCCGCTTCCTCCCACGCCACCACTAACCAGTCCGGACGGGGCCAGCTGGGTGAAATCACGGCTGGCCTTGACCACCCGCCCCTGCCGGTCCTCCAGGCAGTAGCGGACCCGCAGATGCTCGGGCAGATCGGCCACCGGCCAGTCACCCCGGGTGACCCGCACCTGGTAATACCTCCAGAGCAACTCCTGCAGGACCGCGTAGATATTGCCAGCCCCGAACCGCAACTCCTCCCCCACTCGCCGGGCCGCGTCCGGCACCGGCACCAGCGGCCGCCGCAGGGTCTTAGGCAGCCCTTTCAGGAGGAAGAGCAGCTTTTCGGGCAGTAGCCCCGGCACCAGCCACTCGAAGCGGGCCGGCTCCACCTGGGGCAAGAGTTCGACCGGGATATGGACCGAGACCCCGTCGTCCTCGGCCCCCGGTTGGAAGCGGTAAGAGAGGCGCAGGTTAAAGCCGCCGTAATCGAGCGCCTCCGGGTAGTCGGCCAGCCGCTCCACCGCCGGGGCGCGGTACAGGAGGTCCTCCTCGCGCATCCGCAGAAAATCGTCGCCACCGCTCCGCTTGACCAGCTTCTTGAGGCCGGCCCGGTCGTTGATCTCCGGCGGCAGCCGCTGCTCGTAAAAGCTAAAGATGGTGGCGTCATCGACCAGGATATCGCGCTGCCGCACCCGATCCTCCAGCTCCTCCAGGCGGGCGGCCAGGGCCTGGTTGTGGGCCAGGAAGGGCAGCTCCTCGCCGATCTCGCCCTCGACCAGCCCCTGCTGGATGAAGATCTGCCGGGCCTCGTCCGGCTTGACCGCCCCATAGTTGACCCGCCGCCGCGCCTCGATCAGCAGGCCGAAGAGGGTGACGTTCTCGAAGGCCACCACCTGGCCGCGCTTGCGCTCCCAGTGCGGCTCGGCCCAGGAGTAGCGGCAGAGGTGGCCGGCCAGGGGCTCGATCCATTCCGGCTCGATCCCGGCCACGCAGCGGGCGAAAAGGCGGGAGGTCTCCACCACCTCGGCGGCCATGATCCACTTGCCCGCCTTGTTGTAAAGGGCGGAGCCGGGGAAGATCATGATCTCCTTGTCCTGACTGCCCTGATAGAGGTTTTTGGCGGTCCGCAACCCGAGGTTACGGAGGTTGCCGCTTAAAATCGCCCGGTGCACCACGTCCGGATGGGCCGGTGCCGGGTTGAAGCGGAAGCCGGGCTGGCGGGCCAGGATGGCGGTGAGCTGCTCGTGGATGTCGCGCCACTCCCGGAGCCGCTGCCAGGAGAGGAAATTGTCGCGGCAGAAGCGGCGCAACTGGCCAGAGGAGAGTTTTTCCACTGCCGTCCAGATCGCCAGGAAGGAGAGGAAATCGGAACCGGCCACCGCCAGGGCCGCGTGCGCCCGATCGGCCTCCTTCTCGTGTTCGGCCGGACGGACCCGGGGATCGGGGATGCTGAGGGCCGCGCCGATCACGCAGACCTCGGTCAGCGCCTGCTGCTCGCGGGCCTCGATGACCATCCTGGCAATCCGCGGGTCCAGGGGCAGTTCGGCCATGACCTTGCCGTGGACAGTCAAACGGGCCGAACCCCGGTCGCCCGCCATCTCGATGGCCCCCAGTTCGAGGAGCAGGTTATAGCCGTCGCGGATGGCCCGGGGGGCGGGCGGATCGAGGAAGGGAAAGAGGGCCGGGTCGCCGAGGCGCAGGGCGATCATCCTTAAGATCACCTCGGCCAGGTCGGCCCGCTGGATCTCCGGCCGGGTGAACTCCTCGCGGCCCAGGTAATCCTCCTCGCTGTAGAGGCGCACGCAGATGCCCGGCCCGGTCCGGCCGCAGCGGCCCTTGCGCTGGT